>NZ_JBBHJW010000051.1:0-275 GCF_037482845.1 Paucibacter soli | reverse complement strand
AAGCGTCCAGCCCCAGGCCGAGAGCATCCAGTCCAGATAGGTGATGTCACCGCCGCTGCCCAGGCAGCGCGGTATCAGCTCGCCATCGATGGTGTTCTTGCAGAACACCTGCCAGTCCCATGTGGCCACGGCCGCTCTCCTTGTCTTGTTTGCTCGGCGCCTAACGATTTACTTACTTCTTGGCGTAGTCTTCCATCGGCCGGTCGTTCGGGTTGGCGATGGCGGCCTTGAGGTTGTCGCTCATGGCCAGGCCGACGCGCGCGTTGGCCGGCGGA
>NZ_JBBHJW010000050.1:0-279 GCF_037482845.1 Paucibacter soli | reverse complement strand
CGTGCCCAGCGCAATGCCGCCCAGCATCGCGATCAAGGTGAGCTGGATCGAGAAGATCAGGCCCTTGGCGATGAAGCTGGACGCCACCGCCCAGCTGAAGAAGGAGAAGTCGAGATTCACTTGCTGCCTCCGATCATGCCGGGCACCTGCACGCGCTGCTCGATGAAGAGCGCGATGCGATTGATGCTGAAGGCCGAGATGAAGTACAGGCCCGAGACCGCCAGGTAGATCTCGATGCCGCGCGAGGTTTCCTCCTGCGCCTGCATCGCGAACATGGTG
>NZ_JBBHJW010000049.1:0-313 GCF_037482845.1 Paucibacter soli | reverse complement strand
GAGCGTCCAGCCCCAGGCCGAGAGCATCCAGTCCAGATAGGTGATGTCACCGCCGCTGCCGAAGCAGCGCGGTATCACCTCGCCATCGATGGTGTTCTTGCAGAACACCTGCCAGTCAAATCGATCCAGCCATGTGGCCATGCCCCCTCCTATGAAAGCGCCGGGGCCGCACAAGGGCGGCCCCAATATCCAGCCCAAGCAGGAGCCGGCTTACTTCTTGGCGTAGTCTTCCATCGGCCGGTCGTTCGGGTTGGCGATGGCGGCCTTGAGGTTGTCGCTCATGGCCAGGCCGACGCGCGCATTGGCCGGCGGG
>NZ_JBBHJW010000048.1:0-323 GCF_037482845.1 Paucibacter soli | reverse complement strand
TCACCTGGGCCGAGGTCAGGGCCTGCAGCTGGCCATTGCTCATGGCGTCGAGCTGGTCACTCGTCAAGGCACGCAGGGCCGCGGTGCTGAGCGACTTCAGGTCGGCGGTTTCGATCGCGGCGATCTGGGCGGTCGAGAAGTTGACGATCTGGGCGGCCGTCAGCGAGGCCACCTGGGCCGAGCTCAGGGCCACCACGTCGGCCGTGCTCAGGCCCGGCAGCTGGTCGGTCGTCAGCGCGTTGATCTGGCCGGTGGTGAGCTGGCCGATCTGGTCGCTGGTGAGCTTGCCGATCTGGTCGGAGCTCAGCGCCTTGAAGGCCGAG
>NZ_JBBHJW010000047.1:0-353 GCF_037482845.1 Paucibacter soli | reverse complement strand
ATCGGCTGCAGCAGCCATTTGTCGTAAAGCTTGGCGATCTCGCCCGACTTCATCATCGCCTTGATGCTGTCGTCCACCGCCTTCTTGAAGGCCGGATCGTCCTTGCGCATCATGATGGCGATCGGCTCCACCGACAGCACCTCGCCGACAATCTTGAAGTCCGCCGGGTTCTTGCTCTTGGCGATATTGCCGGCCAAGAGCGAGCCGTCCATCACAAAGGCATCGGCGCGGCCCGACTCCAGCAGCAAAAAGCTGTCGGCATGGTCCTTGCCGAACACCTCCTTGAAGTCCACGCCGGTGGCACGCTCATGCTTGCGCAGGGTCTGCACCGAGGTCGTGCCGGTGGTGGTGGC
>NZ_JBBHJW010000046.1:0-359 GCF_037482845.1 Paucibacter soli | reverse complement strand
GACCATGTTCGCGATGCAGGCGCAGGAGGAAACCTCGCGCGGCATCGAGATCTACCTGGCGGTCTCGGGCCTGTACTTCATCTCCGCTTTCACCATCAACCGCATCGCGCTGGCGATTGAACATCGCGTGCAGGTGCCCGGCATGATCGGAGGCAGCAAATGATGAGCCCCCACGTCACTTCGTTCCTGCCCCCCGAGGGGGCGCATGCCTCCCTTGGGGCGGCCCGGCGGGAGGCATGATGAACCTGGACTTCTCCTTCTTCAGCTGGGCGGTGGCGTCCAGCTTCATCGCCAAGGGCCTGATCTTCTCGATCCAGCTCACCCTCGTTGCCATGCTGGGCGGCATTGCGCTGGGCACC
>NZ_JBBHJW010000045.1:0-393 GCF_037482845.1 Paucibacter soli | reverse complement strand
TCCCGCTGATCGTGGCCGTGTCGTCCCCGCTTCCCAGGGCCAGGGTGTCGTTGCCCGACTGACCGCTGATGACCAGGATGTCCTTGTCTGCGCCCATGTCCACGGCGTCATTGCCCGCCGATGCTGCCGCCGAGCCATTGAGCGTCAGGCTGTCGCCGCCAGCACCCAAGCGGAATTCGTCGTTCGTGCCGGTGACGTTCTGCACGAGGGTGTCGTTGCCGCTGCCGGTGAGAATGAGCAGCCGCTCCATGCCCGACACCTTGACCTGGTGCGTGGCGCCCATGGTGCTCACAGCGTTGTCGCTCAGCACCGAGTTGCCCACGTTCTTGTCGTTGCTCCAGGTGACACCCTCGCTCCAGCCCGACCAGTCGGCGTAGAAGGTGTCGACCCCGC
>NZ_JBBHJW010000044.1:0-407 GCF_037482845.1 Paucibacter soli | reverse complement strand
CGCGCTGAACTCCGACCAGGTGGCGGCGCTGACCTCGGTGCAGCTGCCCAAGCTGGAATCGGCCGACCTGCGCGCCATCACGACGGCCGCCTTCAAGGGCCTGAGCTCCGACCAGATTGCCGACCTTACGAGCGACCAGATCGGCCAACTAACCTCGGGTCAGATCAACGCCCTGAGCACCGACCAGTTGCCGGGTCTCGCCACCGCCGACATCGTCGCGCTGAGCTCGGCCCAGGTCGCCTCGTTGACAGCCGCCCAAATCGTCAACCTGTCCACCGCGCATATCGCTGCGATCGAAACCGCCGACCTGAAGTCGCTCAGCACCTCGGCCCTGCGCGCCCTCACCAGCGACCAGCTGGATGCGCTCACCAATGGCCAGTTGCAGGCGCTGACCTCGGCCCAGGTGG
>NZ_JBBHJW010000043.1:0-452 GCF_037482845.1 Paucibacter soli | reverse complement strand
AGCGTGGCCCTGCTGGCGCTGATCGTGGCGCTGCTGCTGGGCTCACTGATGGGCATTCTGCGCACCACGCCGCACCGTGGCCTGGTGCTGCTGGGCAATGCCTGGACCGAGCTGTTCCGCAACATCCCGCTCTTGGTGCAGGTGTTCCTCTGGTACCACGTGCTGCCGGCGCTCTTCCCCACGCTCAAGAGCGTGCCCAGCTTTGTGCTGGTGGTGTTCGCCCTGGGCTTCTTCACCTCGGCGCGCATTGCCGAGCAGGTCAAGGCCGGCATCCAGAGCCTGCCCAAGGGCCAGCGCTATGCCGGCCTGGCGATGGGCTTCACGCTGCCGCAGACCTACCGCTATGTGCTGCTGCCGATGGCGTTTCGCATCGTCATCCCGCCGCTCACCAGCGAGAGCATGAACATCATCAAGAACTCCTCGGTGGCGTTTGCGGTCAGCATCGCCGAGCT
>NZ_JBBHJW010000042.1:0-471 GCF_037482845.1 Paucibacter soli | reverse complement strand
CAACGACACGCTGTACGGCGGCGATGGCGCCGACGCGCTCAACGGCGGAGACGGCAACGACACGCTCAACGGCCAAGATGGCAGCGATGCGCTGAATGGTGGCGCGGGTGCCGACACGCTGACCAGCAGCACCAGCTACGGCGCCCCTCGCGGGACGTACACCGACACACTGGTCGGTGGCGATGGCAACGACACGCTGGACCTATTCAGTGGCGCCAATAGCGCCAGCTATGCCGACCGCAATGTCGCGACGGGGGGGGCGGGTGCCGACAGCTTCAAGATTGGGTATTCCAGCTACAACGCCAGCAACTTCACAACTACCAGCTATTCGCCGGTTTCGGCGACGGACCGCATCACGGACTTCAACGCAGCCGAAGGGGATGTGCTGGTCACGGGCATCACCAATGGCCTGGGCGGAGCGTCGGGCAACGTGCCCGTGGTCTGGCGCGGGGCGGCCGCGCCGGGATTCAC
>NZ_JBBHJW010000041.1:0-499 GCF_037482845.1 Paucibacter soli | reverse complement strand
GATCGTGCAGAACGTCACCGGGACGAACGATGAGTTCCGTACTGGCGCTGGAGACGACAGCGTATTCAGTGGTGAAGGGAATGATCAAATCGATGCAGGTGACGGCAACGACCTCCTCAACGGCGGTGCCGGCGCCGACACCCTGGTCGGCGGCAGCGGCAACGACACCTACGTGGTCGATGCCGCAGGCGATGTGGTGACCGAACTGGCCGGCGATGGCACCGATACGGTCCAGGCCAGCCTCACCTACACGCTGGGCGCCCACGTCGAGAACCTGACGCTGATGGGCGCTGCCGCCATCAACGGCACGGGCAATGCGCTCAACAACGTCCTGCTCGGCAACGCAGCAGCCAATGTGCTCATGGGTGGCGCAGGAGACGATGTGCTGGACGGCGGTGCTGGGGTAGACACCCTGATCGGCGGCACGGGCAACGACACCTATGTGCTGGACTCCGCGGCCGATGTGGTGACCGAACTGGCCAACGAAGGGTCAGACACC
>NZ_JBBHJW010000040.1:0-555 GCF_037482845.1 Paucibacter soli | reverse complement strand
CCGCGCTCACCACCGAACAGGTGCGCGGCCTCAACACCGGCGACCTGAACGCGCTGGTCTCGGATCAATTCGCCAAGTTCACCACCGCCCAGGTGGCGGCGATGACGAGCGACCAGATCGCCCATCTGACCACCGAAGACCTCAACGCCCTGGGCACCGCCCAGTTCGCCGCGCTGAGCACCGAGCAGGTGGCGGCGCTGACCTCGGTGCAGTTGCCCAAGCTGGAATCGGCCGACCTGCGCGCCATCAGCACGGCCGCCCTGCGCGCGCTGAGCTCCGACCAGGTCGCCGACCTCACCAGCGACCAGATCGGCCAGTTGACCACCGCCCAGGTGGCGGCGCTGAACATCAACCCCGACCAGTTCGGTGGCCTGAGTACCGCCGACGTGGTGGCCCTGAGCTCGGCCCAGGTCGCCTCGCTGACCGCGGCCCAGATGGCCAACCTCTCGACGGCGCAGATCGCGGCGATCGAAACCGCCGACATCAAGTCGCTGTCGACCTCGGCCCTGCGTGCCCTCAGCAGCGATCAGTTGGACGCACTCACCAACGGCCAGC
>NZ_JBBHJW010000039.1:0-561 GCF_037482845.1 Paucibacter soli | reverse complement strand
GGCATCCACCGCTCAGCCAGCGGCCAGCCCTACCAGATCTACATCGCCAACGCCGCCGATTGCGGCCGCTGCGCACTGCGCCCGCAATGCTTGAAGAGCCGCGGCGGGGCACAACAGGCCCCGCGGGGGCGCCAGCTCAGCCGCTTCCTGCCCAAGGTGCCAGACCCCGGCCATCCCAGCGAGCGCATGCGCCAGGCCATCGATTCACCCCGAGGCCGGCAGCTGTACAGCCAGCGCATCGGCACCGTCGAGCCGGTGTTCGCGAACCTGCGGCACAACAAGCACCTGAACCGCTTGAACCACCGGGGACACACCAAGGTCCGTGCGCAGTGGAGCCTGTACTGCATGGTGCACAACATCGAAAAGCTCTCGAAAGCGGGCTTCGGGCAAACCGGGGTTCAATAACCCGGACGGTAAGCGGCACAATCGCCGTCAGACGCCGAAAACCTGGCTCACAAACCAGACTTCACCGATGAACCACGCAATCCGAATTTGCAGGCAATCATGCGCGCCGAACGGTGGGCGTGGCTGTGGGATTGGGGTTATTGGACAGCTTCGTTA
>NZ_JBBHJW010000038.1:0-642 GCF_037482845.1 Paucibacter soli | reverse complement strand
CGCATCCATTGGGCAGAGCCTGTCGCTGGCCAGCGCGGACGGCTCGGTGGAGAGTCGCTTCCTGGAGTTGTGGACCGTCTACGACGCAGGCGACGACAAGACGCTGCTCTTCATGGACCGCAACCGCAGCGGCGTGGTCGACGCGAACGACTTCCTGCTCGAGTTCAACGGCCATGTGCCGTCGAACGCGGCCAGCTTCAGCAGCGGCAGCTTCACCGTCAAGGTGGGCACCGCCGCTGACGACACCGACACCAGCCCGGCACTGACGGCCGATGACGATATTGCCTATGGCCTGGGCGGCAACGACACGCTCAATGGTCTGGCCGGCCAGGACACACTCAACGGTGATGGCGGCAACGACATCCTCAGCGGCGGGGCCGACCGGGACTATCTCTACGGTGGTGCGGGCAACGACACGCTGTATGGCGACACCGGTACGGACAGCCTGTACGGAGGCAGCGGCGCGGACACGCTGTACGGTGGCGACGACGCCGATACGCTGTATGCCGAAGGCCCCAGCGATGCGGCCGGCAGCGGCACGGTGGCGGACGCGCCGGGCACGGTGAATGTGCTCAACGGCGGCGCCGGCAACGACTACCTGACAGGCGGCGCCGGTAACGACACGCTCAATGGTGATGCCGA
>NZ_JBBHJW010000037.1:0-750 GCF_037482845.1 Paucibacter soli | reverse complement strand
ATCGGCCAGCTCACCACCGGCCAGGTCAACGCGCTGACGACCGACCAGCTGCCGGGCCTCTCGACCGCCGACGTGGTGGCCCTGAGCTCGGCCCAGGTGGGCTCGCTGACGGCAGCCCAGATCGTCAACTTCTCGACCGCCCAGATCGCCGCGATCGAGACCGCCGACCTGAAGTCGCTGTCGACCTCGGCCCTGCGTGCCCTGACGAGCGACCAGCTGGATGCGCTCACCAACGGCCAGTTGCAGGCGCTCACCAGCGCCCAGGTGGTGGCCCTGGGCACCGACCAGGTGCGCGGCCTCAACACCGGTGACCTGAATGCGCTGACCTCGGATCAGTTCGCCAAGTTCACCACCGCCCAGGTGGTGGCACTCAGCAGCGACCAGATCTCGCACCTCACGACGGAGGACCTCAACGCCCTGGGCACCGCCCAGTTCGCCGCGATGACCACCGAGCAGGTCGCGGCCTTCACCTCGGTGCAACTGCCCAAGCTGGAGTCTGCCGACCTGCGTGCGATCAGCACGGCAGCGTTGCGCGCGCTCGGCACCGACCAGATCGCGGCGCTGACCAGCGACCAGATCGGCAGCATGACCACCGCCCAGGTGGCCGCGCTGAACACCAACCCCGATCAGTTCGCCGGCCTGAACACCGCGGCCATCGTCGCGATGAGCTCGGCCCAGATCGCCTCGCTGACCTCGGCCCAGATGGCCAACTTCTCGACCGCCCAGATCGCGGCGATCGAGACCGCGGAC
>NZ_JBBHJW010000036.1:0-976 GCF_037482845.1 Paucibacter soli | reverse complement strand
CAGGTTCAAAGTCTGACCCCGTGGCCGACCCCGTGGCTGACCCCGTGGCCGGTGACCCCGTGGCCGGTTTGACCCCGTGGCCCCCGGACCCGGATAAAGACGCGAGCCCCTGGGCCGCCGCGTCGCCGTGCCGGTCCTGATCGACCGTACTGACTGACATTTCAATCGGCAATCCCAGCCGCCCCAACATCCGAGCATGTTCGGATGTGAGAAGCACGACAACTTCGCTGCCGACTGCTTCCGCGGGCTTCTCCTCCACTACGTGAATGTCAACCCAACAGGACTCCGAATGTGGGAGCGCCTTGAGCTTCGTTGCGACGGGATCGAAGGTCTCAGCAAACCTGCGGAGGCAGTCTTCGAGTTGCGCATCTGGCCCATCAACACTGACCTTCCATACCCAGACACCAATTTGCTCATGAGCCACGCGCCCGTCTGACAGTTTGCGGACATCTCCGCGCCGGTGAGACCTTGCTGGCTGGATCTGAAGCAAGTTCGTGATTTGCTCTGGGTCGAGCTGATCACCTTGGACGTACAGGCGAACGGAGATCAACATGACAACCCCCTATCGACCAAGATCCAGGTCACCAATGTGCTCCCCCTGGCCATCGCGAATCTCGCCAGTATCGGGATTGACACTGCAGTTGTCGTTCGCGCGGGAACCGGGCTTTCTACGATTGCCTCTCTTGATGTCATGGAATATATCTACACCGCCTTTGGCACCAACACCATTCCGTCGACCCCACTCAGCAGCGCCCTTCTCAGCATCCCAGAACCCAGGTGCACGACCGGAACTAAACATCCGGTCGATGAGCGCTGCGCCACCACCGACGACGGCCGCTGTAGCTCCCAAGTCCAGCGCCGTAATTCCGCCAAGGAACGGTAATACGCACATCGGGCACAACCCCGTGGCATCCGTGTAGCGGGTCGGATTTCCCCCGACATAGCTGTACGTATTGATCCCCCCAGCCAGCCCGAC
>NZ_JBBHJW010000035.1:0-986 GCF_037482845.1 Paucibacter soli | reverse complement strand
ATGGCCATCGACGAGCTGAACGCCAAGGGCGTGATGATCGGCGGCAAGAAGGCCAAGTTCGAACTGCTGGCCGAAGACGACGCGGGTGACCCGAAGCAGGGTACGGCCGCGGCGCAGAAGCTGATGGACTCCAAGGTCAACGGCGTGATCGGCCACCTGAACTCGGGCACCTCGATCCCCGCGTCCAAGGTCTATAGCGACGCTGGCGTGCCGCAGATCAGCCCCTCGGCCACCAACCCCAAGTTCACCCGCAACGGCTACAAGACCACCTTCCGCGTGGTGGCCGACGACGTGCACCTGGGCGGCACGCTGGGCAAGTACGCTGTCAAGGAACTCAAGGGCCAGTCGATCGCGGTGATCGATGACCGCACGGCCTACGGCCAGGGCGTGGCCGACGAGTTCGAAAAGGGCGTGAAGGCCTCGGGTGGCAAGATCGTCGGCCGTGAGTTCACCAACGACAAGGCCACGGACTTCACCGCCATCCTGACCTCCCTGAAGGCCAAGAAGCCCGATGTGGTGTTCTTCGGCGGCATGGACGCGGTGGCCGGCCCGATGCTGCGCCAGATGAAGCAGCTGGGCATCGAAGCCAAGTTCGTGGGCGGCGACGGCATCTGCTCGGGCGAGCTGCCCAAGCTGGCCGCGGGCACCATGGGCGACGGCCAGGTGGTGTGCGCCGAGGCCGGTGGCGTGGAAGGCGAATCCAAGAAGTCGATGGACGGCTTCAAGGCCAAGTTCAAGGACAAGTACAAGGTGGACGTGCAGATCTACGCGCCCTATGTGTACGACGCCGTGAACGTGATGGTGGCGGCGATGGTCAAGGCCGGCTCGGCCGAGCCTGCCAAGTACCTGCCGGTGCTGGCCAAGACCGACGGTTACAAGGGCGTGACCGGCACCATCGGCTTCGACAACAAGGGCGACATCAAGAATGGCGCGCTGACCCTGTTCACCTACAAGGGCGGTGCGCGCGAGCAGATCGCCGTGGTGCG
>NZ_JBBHJW010000034.1:0-1055 GCF_037482845.1 Paucibacter soli | reverse complement strand
CCTGATTAGGCACGTAGCTCAGCTGGCGCACGCTATGAGCTACCTAAAGCGGACGATAGCGGCATCACAACAGTGGAGCCGCCCATGCCAACCAACTGGATTCAGTTCCAACCTGGACTCTCTCTGGCTGAGTTCTATCGCCGTTTCGGTACCGTCGAGCAATGTCGAGATGCGTTGACGCGGATGCGCTGGCCCAAAGGATTTTTTTGTCCCGGATGCGGTGGCGCGTCACACAGTCGATATGACCGCGATGGTCGTCGCTACTGGCAGTGCAGCGAGTGCCGGCAGCAGACCAGCCTGACCGCCGGTACGGTGTTCGACGCCACCAAATTGCCACTGACGGTTTGGTTCCTCGCGGCCCACTTGTTGACCCAGACAAAGACGGGCATCTCAGCACTGCAGCTCAGGCGTGACTTGGGAATCAGCTACCGGAGCGCTTGGCTGGTGAAGCACAAGCTGATGCAGGTGATGTTTGATCAGGAAACAGACCGCAAGCTCGAAACGACGGTTCAGATCGACGATGTTTTTGTTGGCGGTGAACGCACCGGGTGTGGAACCGGGCGATCTGCACCAAACAAGGTTTTGGTGATCGCCGCAGTACAGCCCACCAGCTCTGGCAAGGCTCAATTCCTGAGAATGGACGTTGTGCCGAACTGGGGCATGGGCGCGATCATGCGCTGGGCCATCAAGGCGCTGTCCGTAGGCACGCACGTCGTAAGCGACGGCTTGACAAGCTTCACCGCCGTCAAGCGCGTGGGGTTTGCGCACGAACCCATCATTGCCGGCAATGGAAAAACAGGCGCCCAGCATCCCCGATTCCTGGCGGTCAACACGACGCTTGGCAACCTCAAGACTTGGATGGCGGCCACCTTCAAAGGATTCAAGCTGAGCCACTACACGCAGCGCTATCTCGCCGAGTTCCAGTACCGATTCAATCGTCGCTTCGATCTGCGGACCATCATGGACGCATTGCTATGCGACTGCGCAGCCACCTCGCCATGGCGCGAGTCGCAATTGCGGACCCGAATGCCAGCGGTAATTCATTCCTAATCAGG
>NZ_JBBHJW010000033.1:0-1174 GCF_037482845.1 Paucibacter soli | reverse complement strand
CGGTGGCTGACCTTCTTGGCAAAGCCCATCTCGTGCGTCACGCACATCATGGTCATGCCCTCGTGCGCCAGCTGCACCATCACGTCCAGCACCTCGCCCACCATCTCCGGGTCCAGCGCCGAGGTCGGCTCGTCGAACAGCATCACGATCGGGTCCATCGAGAGCGCACGCGCAATCGCCACGCGCTGCTGCTGCCCGCCCGAGAGCTGGCCGGGGAATTTGTCCTTGTGCGCCATCAGCCCCACGCGCTCCAGCATCTTGAGGCCGCGCGCCTTGGCGTCATCGAGGCTGCGCCCCAGCACCTTGACCTGCGCGATGGTGAGGTTCTCGGTCACCGAGAGATGCGGAAACAGCTCGAAATGCTGGAACACCATGCCCACGCGCGAGCGCAGCTTGGGCAGATTGGTCTTGGGGTCGGCAATCGAGATGCCGTCGACCACGATGTCGCCCTTCTGGAAAGGCTCGAGCGCGTTGACGGTCTTGATCAGCGTGGACTTGCCCGAGCCCGAAGGCCCGCACACCACCACCACCTCGCCCTTGGCAATGCGGGTGGAGCAATCGGTCAGCACCTGGAAGGGGCCGTACCATTTGGAGACGTTCTGGATGTCGATCATGGCCATCTTCTGCCTTAGCGAATGATTTGGATCTTCTGCTGCAGGCGGCGCACCGTCATCGACAGGCTGAAGCAGATCACGAAGTAGACGACGGTGGCCACCAGATAGGTCTCCACCGGGCGGTTGAAGTTCTTGCCCGCGACCTCGAAGCCCTTGAGCAGGTCGTAGGCGCCGATGGCGTAGACCAGCGAGGTGTCCTGGAACAGGATGATGGTCTGTGTGAGCAGCACCGGCAACATATTGCGGAAGGCCTGCGGCAGCACGATCAGCTGCATGGTCTGGCCATACGTCATGCCCACCGCATAACCGGCATGGACCTGGCCCTTGGGCACGCTCTGGATGCCCGCGCGCATGATCTCCGAGTAATACGCCGCCTCGAACACCGTGAAGGTGATGATGGCCGAGAGCTCGGCGCCCATGGGCCGGCCGATCAGCAGCGGGATCAAGAGGAAGAACCACAGGATCACCATCACCAGCGGGATCGAGCGCAGCGTGTTCACATAAAAGGCCGCCGGCATGATGAGCCAGCGCTTGCCCGAGAGCCGCATCAGCGCCAGCAC
>NZ_JBBHJW010000032.1:0-1193 GCF_037482845.1 Paucibacter soli | reverse complement strand
AGGCTAGCGTGTCAAATACGCGGACATTCCAGGAGGTCTGCATGGCGCGCTACAAGCCCCGGATTCGTGAGTCGATGCTGCTGCTGCCCGTGGTGCTGTCGGAGCAGCTGGTGCCCGGCAGCTTCGCCTTCGCGCTGGACTACCTGGTCGATCATGAGCTCGACTTGCAGGCCCTGGATGCGCGCTTCAGGAACGACCTCACAGGCGCCAGTGCCTACGACCCGCGCGTGATGCTCAAGATCGTGCTGCTGGCCTACAGCCAGGGCCTGATCTCCAGCCGCAGCATCGCCGCCGCCTGCGCACGCAATGTGCAGTTCATGGCCATCAGTGGCGACAGCCAGCCCAGCCATGCCCACATCGCCAAGTACGTCGCCTCCTTGAGCGAACAAATCCAGCCGCTGTTCAGCCAGGTCTTGATGGTCTGCGATGCCCAAGGCCTGATCGGCCGCGAGATGTTCGCCATCGATGGCGTCAAGCTTCCCAGCAATGCCAGCAAGGAGCGCAGCGGCACACACGAGGAACTGAGCCACCGGGCCGATCGCCTAGACAAGGCCGCCGACAAGATCCTGGCGCTGCACCGGGCGCAGGACAAGGCGGCTTCCCTGGAACCCCTGGAGGCCAAGCGGCAAGCGCGCGTGGAGGCCTTGCGCCAGGAGGCGGCGCGCACGCGGGCCTTCGTCGCCAAGAACGCCAGGCGCCTGAACAGCAAGGGCCAGGAGCTGAAGTCCAACATCACCGACCCTGACAGCGCCAAGATGGCGACCAACAAAGGCGTCATCCAGGGCTATGCAGCCCAAGCGGCGGTCGACAGCGCCCACCAGGTCATCATCGCCGCCGACGTGGTGGGATCGGGCTCGGAGCAGGGCATGCTGGTGCCCATGATCGAGCGGGCCAAACCTTGGAGCGACCAGAACACCCTGGTCACCGCCGATGCGGGCTACCACAGCGATGCAAATGTGCAGCAGCTGCATGACAGCAACACCCCGGCGCTGATCGCCGACGGCCAGATGCGCAAGCGCGACGAGCGCTTTGCAGGCCAGGACAAGCACAAGGCAAAGCCTGACCCCCTGCATGACAAAGGGGCAGGCGGGCAGCTTCAGGACGGCCAACACTTCCGGCCGCAGCACTTCAGATTCAACGACAACGACAACACGGCGACCTGTCCGGCCGGCCAGGTGTTGCGTAGCCGGGGC
>NZ_JBBHJW010000031.1:0-1365 GCF_037482845.1 Paucibacter soli | reverse complement strand
CGCGCAGGACCAGCGCCGGCAACTTGTCGCGCTCCTGCGAGTCCCTGACCCAGACGATCCGCAAGCTGCACGATCAGGCCGGCATCGAGGCCGCTGGCGCCCTATCCGCGCGCCGCACGTTCGGTGTGCGCCTTAAGCGCGAGGGCTACGACCTGAGGCACATCCGCGAAGTGCTGGGCCTGGCTACGCTATCGGCTGCTAAGGCGTTATGCGAGGGAGATCCTGTCGATCTCGGTCGAATTGTGGCGCGGGTCATCTGATGTCGGTATCATCAACGCCATGACGATGACAGAACAACAATTCGACTTCATTGCACGACTGATCCGCTGCAAAGACCCAGCCAGGCAGGGCGCCAAGCTGGTGCTGGTCCACGAGGTTCCGAATGCAGAAGCCGCGCGGTCTGTGCAAACGACGCCCCAGGCTGTGCATCGAGCCGCCAAGCGAATTGCCGAGGAGCACAATGAGGCAAAGCGCCTCTACAAATAGTGCTTGCATCATCGTCTAGGCGTTGATATAGTCTGGCCATCGACAAACCCGAGTCCAGGCGGTTCCTGGCGTTCCACTAGGAGCAAAGCATGATCCAGATCGACACCTCCAGCCGCATCGTCATCGACGGCAACCGCACTCCGCTGGCCGTGACGCAGAAGGGGGACGGCACCGTGGTTTACACACCCGAGAGCCGCCTGAGCGGCCAGGCCTATATCGAGCACAAGATGCCGCATCAGCGCTATTCGCTGGCGCATGATGCCCCGGCCTCAGGTGTTGCCGGTCGCGCCGAATTCGAGTCGGACGTGAAGGCATTGCTGGCTTCGCTGAACAACAACGCCTGACTGAGCAAGGAAACGAATATGTCGACTAACCACACATCATTGCCTGTGCCTGCTGGTTGCACCTCCCGGTATGCCGATGGTTGGAAGTACGCCGACTGGTGGCTGTCGCGGGGTGGATCGGCAGATGCCGACTCGCCAGACGGTTGGCACGAGGAGAAGTACGAAGGGTGGTGGGATCGCCTGGCCAAGGCCAAGGTCTCATCCACCGAACTGCAGCCGGACTGAATCACGGAGAGAGCACCATGGCCAAGAAGGTGTGGAACCTGATGTACGTGGTCGGGAACCCGTCCATGTTCTCCCGTGTGACTGCGAACGCCGATAACCCTATGTTGCGCGCCGAAGCGCTGGCGGCAGGCGAGAAGATCGCGGCCAACGGCTGGCGGGTCTGGGTGGAGCACCACGCTCGTCCGGAGCGAATCTTCGAGTCGCAGCCCGAGAAGGACTATAGGTCCGCCCTTGAGGCTAAGCGCATCATTAACCTCGCCGAGTCCACCGTGCCCGGTTTCAGCGCCGCCCGCGGCTGAACAGGAAAGAG
>NZ_JBBHJW010000030.1:0-1441 GCF_037482845.1 Paucibacter soli | reverse complement strand
GGCGGCCCTGCGCGCCTTGGGTACCGACCAGATCGCTGCCCTCACGAGCGACCAGATCGGTTCGATGACGACCGCCCAGGTGGCCGCGCTGAACACCAACCCCGATCAGTTCGCCGGCCTGAACACCGCCGCCATCGTGGCGATGAGTTCGGCCCAGATCGCCGCGCTGAGCTCGGCCCAGATGGCCAATCTCTCGACCGCGCAGATCGCGGCGATCGAAACCGCCGACCTGAAGTCGCTCAGCACCGCGGCGCTGCGCGCCCTCAGCAGCGATCAGCTCGATGCGCTGAGCAACGGCCAAATCCAGGCGCTCACCAGCGCCCAAGTGGCCGCGCTCACCACCGCCCAGGTGCAAGGTCTGAACACCGGTGACCTGAACGCCTTCACCAGCGACCAGTTCGCCAAGTTCACCTCGGCGCAAGTCGCCGCGATGACGAGCGATCAGATCGCCCATCTGACGACCGAAGACCTCAACGCCCTGGGCACCGCCCAGTTCGCGGCGCTCAACTCCGACCAGGTGGCCGCGCTGACCTCGGTGCAGCTGCCCAAGCTGGAGTCCGCCGACCTGCGCGCCATCACCACGGCCGCATTCAAGGCACTCAGCTCCGACCAGATCGCCGCACTCACCAGCGACCAGATCGGCCAGCTCACCACCGGCCAGATCAACGCGATGAGCACCGAGCAGTTGGCGGGCTTCGCCACGGCCGACATCGTCGCGCTGAGCTCGGCCCAGATCGCCTCGCTGACGGCAGCCCAGATCGTCAACTTCTCGACCGCACATATCGCCGCGATCGAGACCGCCGATCTGAAGGCACTGTCGACATCGGCGCTGCGCGCCCTGACCAGCGACCAGCTCGACGCCCTGACAAACGGCCAGCTGCAGGCGCTGACCTCGGCCCAGGTGACGGCGCTCACCACCGCCCAGGTGCAAGGCCTGAACACCGGTGACCTGAACGCCTTCACCAGCGATCAGTTCGCCAAGTTCACCTCGGCGCAAGTCGCCGCGATGACGAGCGATCAGATCGCCCATCTGACCACCGAAGACCTCAACGCCCTGGGCACCGCCCAGTTCGCCGCGCTGAACTCCGACCAGGTCGCGGCGCTGACCTCCGTGCAGCTGCCCAAGCTGGAGTCCGCCGACCTGCGCGCCATCGGCACGGCGGCCCTGCGTGCCTTGGGTACCGACCAGATCGCAGCCCTCACGAGCGACCAGATCGGTTCGATGACGACCGCCCAGGTGGCCGCGCTGAACACCAACCCCGATCAGTTCGCCGGCCTGAATACAGCTGCCATCGTGGCAATGAGTTCGGCTCAGATCGCGTCGCTGAGTTCGGCACAGATGGCCAATCTCTCGACCGCGCAGATCGCGGCCATCGAGACCGCCGATATCAAGGCACTCGGAACCGCCGCCCTGCGTGCGCTCAGCAGCGACCAGTTGGAC
>NZ_JBBHJW010000029.1:0-1585 GCF_037482845.1 Paucibacter soli | reverse complement strand
GGCGACTGTCGGACAGACGGCCCCCGGCAGTGACCTGGGGCTGGATGTGTTGCAGGTCTTCAGTTTCTATGACGCAGCGCTGAACCAGACCGGCCTGTACATGGATCGCAACCGAGATGGAGCGGTGGACGCCAGCGACTTCAAGCTGATGTTCAATGGCAGCGTGTCGCTGGGTACCAGTGCATTCTCTGCGGGGAGTTTTGTGGTGGCGTCAGGGGTTGGCTCGGGCGGCAACGACACCCTGGTGGGCACCGACGGCAATGACGTGATGATCGGCGGCGCTGGGGCCGACACCCTGTCGGGCCTCGGCGGCAATGACCGCATTCAGGGCGATGCGGGTGACGACCTGCTGGATGGCGGCACGGGCAACGACACCCTGTACGGCAATGCCGGCAATGACAGCCTGGTCGGCGGCGCAGGTGACGATGCCCTCGACGGCGGATTGGGCAACGACACTTTGAATGGCGGCGCGGGCAATGACAGCCTGTATGCCTCGCAGAACGTGGCCGATGTGGCAGGTGCCATCAACTGGCTGTATGGTGGCAGTGGCAACGACAACCTGTATGGCAGCGGCGGTGACGACCAACTCTTTGGCGAAAGCGATAACGACTACCTGCATGGTTCCGACGGCAGCGACACCCTGGATGGCGGCGTCGGCGCTGACTATCTGTCCGGCGACTCCGGCGATGACCGACTGATTTACGACCCGCTTGACAGTACGGTCAATGGCGGCGGTGGCAACGACCTGCTGGTGCTGCAAGCCGGCGCCAGTTACGCCGGGATCAATTTGGGGAACAACGCCGACCAGACGTCTGGCGACACGGCGGTGGTGACGCAGATGGATGGCGTTGATTTCTCTGCGCTGACGGCCGGCGTCGTGTTCACGGGCTCGGCCAATGCCGATTGGCTCATTGGCACGGCCTACGCGGACACCTTGAATGGCCTGGGCGGCAATGACCGGCTGGACGGCGGCGGCGGGGCCGATACATTGAACGGCGGTACGGGTGACGATGTGTACATCGTCGACAACGCTGGCGATGTGGTGAACGAGAACCCTGGCGAAGGCACGGACGAAGTGCGTGCCAGCGTGACCTACACCCTGTCCGCCAATGTCGACAACCTGGCGCTCACGGGCAGCGCCAACATCAATGGCACCGGCAATGCATTGGCCAACACGATGGTCGGCAATGCCGGCACGAACATGCTGGCCGGTGCTGCAGGCAACGATGTCTACCTCATTACCGATCTGCTCGACACCGTGGTCGAGACGGCCGGCAATGGAGCCGACGAGGTTCGCACCAATGTCAACAACTACACGCTGACGGCCGAGGTCGAAAACCTCACACTGCAGGGGGCTGTCGGCCTCACTGGAACCGGGAACGACCTGGCCAACCTGATCGTTGGCACGGTGGGCAACGACTCGCTGTTTGGCGCAGGAGGCAACGACACCTTGCAGGGAGGCAACGGCAACGACGTGTTGGACGGTGGTGCTGGCAATGATGCGCTGCAAGGCGGGGCCGGGGATGACGTCTACGTCGTCGACGCACTGGGTGACGCGATCTCAGACATCTCGGGCGTTGACACG
>NZ_JBBHJW010000028.1:0-1730 GCF_037482845.1 Paucibacter soli | reverse complement strand
ATGAACCTCCCGCCACTAAGCGCGTAGCGCTGTAGTGGGGGTCTCCTGGCTCGCGCCGGGGAATTTCTGCTTCGATGACGCGAGCACCGAGGACCTGGGTCCTCGACGACTTACCACCGTCTCCACAGACGTGACTTCGGACCGTTCCGGCCCTAGTTGGATTTCTCCATTGACGGCCTGGGGATTCGTCGAAGGTTGGCGCCGCAGGCTGCCGACCTTCTTCTTCTCCCGCAGGGTGTAGCTTCCCGAGACGACGGCCTCGACCCCGCGGCGCGCGATGACGCGCGCTGCGTTGGTGTCAGCGTTCTCGGCATGCCCGCAACGCAGGCAGACGAACCGGCTCTGGTCGAGCCGATTGTCCGCATGAGTGTGGCCGCAGGCCGAGCACTCTTGCGAGCTATGGTGAGGCGGCACCTCGATGCAGAGCTTGCCTGCAGCGAGTGCCTTGTACTTGGTGAACTGCTTCGTCTCGCCCCAGGCGCTGGCCAGGATCGAGCGGTTCAGGCCGCGCTTCTGTGCCACCTTCTTCCCTGGCGCATCCACCGCGCCGGCGGCCGAGCGGGTCATGTTCTTGACCTGCAGCGCTTCGAAGACAAAGAGCAGGTTCGGACTATCAACCAGCGCACGGCTGGTCTGGTGCGCGAAGTCCGTTCGGACATCCGCGGCATAGAGCCCAGCGCTCGCAGCGCGCTGATGTGCCTTGCGACGGTTTTTAGAACCTTTGACGCGCCGTGCGGCCCGGCGCTGCCAGCGTTTGCGCTGCTGCTCCTTCTTGGCCAGGCGCCGCTTCTGGATGTCGAGCAGCTCGAAGGCCCGGGGCGGTGCAGCGCCTGCGGCGACGGTCGCCATCAGCGGCACAGCCACACCGCGGTCCAGGCCGACGGTCTTGGCCGCAAGCTCGGCCGCGGTGAAGCTGCGCAGAAGATCGAGCGTCTCTTGCTCGGTTGGAGTGACAACGCCATGGCCAGCCTCGTTGCTGAACGAGACATGCCACCGCCCGGCGTTGACCGACACATGGATGGACGCCGGCGGCGTCCATCCTGGCTTGTGGCCAGCGATGTGGTCCTTGAAGGGCAACTCGCCGCAGGGAAATTTCTTCGTGCCGATGAGCAGCCGCCAGGCGGTGACGACACCATCGACGTCGTGCTTGGCCGGCACGAACTCGAACAACTCGGAGGTGAGCCACGCCGACTGCTCGCCGTGGCGAGATGTGACGGTCGGCCGGCGCGCCAGTCCCTTGAAGAATCGCTGGTACGCCTGATAGAACCGAGCAGCTCCGTTGCGCAAGACCTGGGACGGAACATCGCGCAGCCAGGTTGTATCCGCCTCGTGGCGAACACCATCACCGAGGAAGCCTGCGTTGCCGTCTCCAACAAGGTGTGCGTACGCCTGGTCTACCGGCGCGTGCTGCCCAGCAAACGCGGCGAAGCGCCGCTGGAATGCGCGGTAGTAGCGGTCCTCGCGGACCTTGGCGTTCTTGATGAAGCGCTGGCAGCCAATCCAGCGCGCAAGCACCCGAGCGACGTGGTCGTCGGGGTAGGCGCGGAATCGGTAGCCAGTGCTCATTGGCCTTGAGATATCACCTGGTATTGAAATCGACAAGGGCTTGAGGCTCTCGCAGGGCGCGAGAGCCTCGTCCGTTAGACCCCCTCCTGGCGATTCGGCTCACGCCTTGGGGCAGCTTGCGCTGCTGGCTCGCCTAGGAAGGGGAATGCGCGGACGCATGTTCA
>NZ_JBBHJW010000027.1:0-1851 GCF_037482845.1 Paucibacter soli | reverse complement strand
GTACAGGCCAGCATCACTTACACCCTGGGCTCGACCACGCTTGAGAACCTGACCCTGACCGGCAACGCCAATATCAACGGCACAGGCAACGGCATCGCCAACGTGATCGTGGGCAACAGCAACGCCAACACCCTCTCGGGCCTGGCGGGTGCCGACACCTTGACCGGTGGCGCCGGCGCGGACCACTTCCTGGATACCGCCGCCAACCTCAACGGCGACCGCATCACGGACCTCTCGGCCGAAGACTTCATCGACGTCACCGGCGTGCGCTTTGCCGGCGTGCGCTACACCAAGGCCACAGGGCTGTTGGAACTGGACACCGCCGGCAACGGCAGCTACGCCACCAAGCTCACCGTCTCCAGCGGATTGGACGGCGTGTTCCTGAGCTTCACCAGCCCCGCAGGTGACCCGGCCGCGACCCAGATCCACTACATGGCAGACAGCGACGCCGACGGCATCCCGGACTACCAGGACAACGCCATCAACGTGCCCAACCCCGACCAGCGCGACACCGATGGTGACGGCTACGGCAACGCGACCGATGCCGACTTCAACCAGGACCACGAAGTCGACATCTTCGACCTGGCGATGATGGACGACGCCTTCTTCGGCAGCGACGCGGACATGGACATGAACGGCGACGGTTTCGTGGACGTGTTCGACCTGGCGATGTTGGACGACCTGTTCGGCAAGTCCCAGACGGGCACCTCCTACGTGGATCTGCCGGTGCCCAAGTACATCAAGCCCAGCGCCTTCGTGGCGCCCGGGCCCGCGGCACAGGCCGTTACGTCCGTGGTCGGCATCGACCTCAGCGCGGACCGCTTCGACTACGGCGCCATGAGGTCGATGCAGTTCGGCGCCGCAGACGAACTGCCCCCCACCACACGCTCCAGCCTGCATCACCAGGCGCTGACCACCGCGCACGAGGGCGCGCTGGCCTGGGACGGATTCGACGCCCCCAGTGCCCTCGACGGCCTGTATGGCGACCCGATGGAAGTGGCCCTGATCGGTGTGCCGGACTCACAGCATCCGGCACAGCTTGCGTTCTCGCTGTGAGTTGCTGCTGCTGACCATGAACTCCGTTCGTTCATAACCCAACCTTTTGCTCAGGAGAATCCATGAACATCAAGGCATTGATCGCCGTCGCCGCCCTGGCTGCTGCCCCTCACCTGGCCAGTGCACAAGCGCAGGTCACACTCAGTGCCGCTAGCCAGACGGTGGATGTGGGCGACACCTTCTCGCTGCTGGTCGATGGACTGGGCTTCAACACCACGCCGGCGAACCTGCCGATCAACAACTTCCAAGGCGGACAGAATGTCGCGTTCAGCTTTGACGCGAGCATCTTGGAGTTGCTCAGCGTGAGCATCGACCCGATCTGGTCGTTCAGAGCCTTGCCCGGAACGATCGACAACGCGGCTGGCAAGTTGACGGGGGTGACCTTTCTGGTCACGCCGGCCTTGGTGCCGGCAGGGCCGGACTACAGCTTCCACTTTGCGACGCTGCAATTCCGGGCACTGGGTGCAGGCACGGGGCATGTGGCGGTGACCGGCGGGACCTTCGTGGGCAAGGTCAATAACCAGGCTGCGCGCTCCATTGCACCCACCCTGGGCAGCGCAGAAGTCAACGTCGTCAGCGTGCCGGAGCCGTCGACCTATGCGCTGATGCTGGCAGGGATCGTGGCGGTAGGCAGTGTCGCGCGTCGGCGCTCGGCCAGTTCGCGCGCCTGAACCTTGAACGGACACGAGCGACGGATGACCACATCAACGAGCGGCATGGCGGCCCACCTGCGGGTGGCCGCCATGTTCTTCAGGTACGCCTGGCTGTTCAGCCTGTTCATCAACCTCACACTGC
>NZ_JBBHJW010000026.1:0-1927 GCF_037482845.1 Paucibacter soli | reverse complement strand
TCCACCACGATCAGCGCGCCGCCGACGCGGTTGGCCGTGTAGGGTTCCACCGGCAAGGCGGCCTGCAGCTCGATGCGCACATGGCCGATCTCGTTGACGGCGAGCTCATGCGCCTCGGCCTCGGCCAGGCTGTTGACGTCCAGCCGATGCTCGATCGCGCTGATGCGCGCCTGTACCCAGCGGTTGCCATGGCGCACCCAGTATTTGCGGCCGATCACTGCCGGTTCGGTGTCCAGCCAGGCCAGCGTGGCCTCGAAGCTTTGCTTGGGCGTCGCGCTGCCGGGGGTGACGATCCAGTCGCCGCGGCTCACGTCGAGCTGGCGGTCAAGCAGCACACCGGCGGACTCGCCCGCCACGCAGTGCGCCACCGTCTCGCCGGCCTTGCGCACCTCGGACACTTTTGCCGTCTGGCCGCTGGGCAGGATCTGCACCTCGTCGCCGGCCTTGACCTGGCCGTGGGCGATGCGGCCCCACAGCGTGCGTGGCTGGTGGCCGGTGCCCTCGCCATTGGTGGCAACGTACTGCACCGGGATCAGGAGCTGGCCTTCCACCTTCTCCTGCACCGTGGGCAGGCCTTCCAGCACCTGCAGCAGCGAGGGGCCGTCGTACCAGTCGGCGTCCAGCGGCTGGGTCACGTTGTCGCCGCGCAGGGCCGAGACCGGCACGATGGCTGTCACACTGATGCCGGCGGCCTCGGCGAAGTTCCTCAGTGCTGCGCTGACCTTGGCATAACCCTCGGCCGGCGCGTCCAGCGCATCGATCTTGTTGATCGCAAACACGATGTTTTGCACACGAAGCAGGTGCGCCAGCAGGCTGTGGCGGCGCGTCTGCGGCAGCAGGGTCACCTCGGCCTCGTCGAGCTGGAGCTTGGTGATGTCCACCAGCACCACGGCAGCATCGCTGCCGGCGGCGGCGGTGACCATATTGCGGGTGTACTGCTCATGGCCGGGCGCGTCGGCAATGATGAATTTGCGCGTCTTGGTGGCGAAGTAGCGGTAGGCCACGTCGATGGTGATGCCTTGCTCGCGCTCGGCCTCCAGGCCGTCGGTGAGCAGGCTCAGATCGATGGGGGCGCCGGCGGCGCGCTTTTCCAGGGTATCGAGCTGGTCGGCCAGGATGGCGCGGCTGTCGAACAGCAGGCGACCGATCAGGGTGCTCTTGCCGTCATCGACGCTGCCAGCGGTCAGGAAGCGCAGCGCGCGATGTTGCGTGTCCACGTCCTGTTCGTGGACGGTGGCGTTGTTCGGTGCGGCGCTCATCAGAAGTAGCCCTCTTTCTTGCGACGCTCCATCGAGGCGTCGGATGTTCTATCGTCCATGCGGGTGGCACCGCGCTCGCTCACCGTCACGGTGAGCGTCTCGGCGACGATGTCGGAGGCCGAGGCGGCCGCGCTCTCCACCGGGCAGGTGCAGGTCATGTCGCCCACGGTACGAAAGCGCACGGTGGCGGTTTCCACCTGCTCGCCGGGCTCCGGCGGGGTCACCTCGGTGAGCGGCACCAACAGGCCCTTGCGGCGGATGATCTGGCGCTCATGCGCGTAGTACAGGCCGGGCAGGGGGATGTTCTCGCGCGCCAGGTAGAGCCACACGTCCAGCTCGGTCCAGTTGCTGATCGGGAAGGCACGGAAATGCTCGCCCGGGCGGATGCGGGTGTTGAACAGATTCCACAGCTCGGGGCGCTGTTCCTTGGGCTGCCATTGGCCGAAGCTGTCGCGGTGGCTGAAGATGCGCTCCTTGGCGCGCGCCTTCTCCTCGTCGCGGCGCGCACCGCCGATCAGCACATCGAAGCGGTGTTCCTCGATGGCTTCCAAGAGCGTCACGGTCTGGTGGCCGTTGCGCGACTCCAGCGGATGCGCCAGGCGCACGGTGCCACGTTTGATCGACTCGTCCATATGCGCGACGATCAGGCGCTCGCCCATCTCGGCCGC
>NZ_JBBHJW010000025.1:0-1980 GCF_037482845.1 Paucibacter soli | reverse complement strand
TGGGTATTGGCTACTGGTGGTGCTGCGGGGGTGAGGGAGTTTTTACAGCCTCAACGTTGAAGCTGAGCCGCGAGCGGCGGTTTGCCGACGCGAGTCGGCTCGAGCGACTGGTTAGCTCTCACCCCGCAGCCTTGGGAAGAATGAACACTCGGACGTCTATGCCTTCGCCACCAGAGGCGAGGTCGTTCTCAATACCAACAGGATTCACAATTCGGCCCTCTGGGTCATAGACGAAGCAAACGAGGTGCTTGCACTGAGGGTGCTTCTTGTACTTCGCTATGTCGATGATCAACTGCTCGCCGACGGACCTCGCGTTCAATCCTTGGCGCGTCTTCTTCAACTCGACGACAGTCAGGATTTCCGGAAGCAAGAAGTCCGTGCGAGAGGCACTCCCCGCATAGCTCGGAACCCATTCCTCGGGCCGGACGTCATTGAAGTGAAGCCTCAATAGCGCGTGCATGAGGTCCTGCACGTCATATTCGTCATTCACATCGAGCGTGGCGCGATCTGAGTGACGGGATCGAAGCTGTACCGCTACAGCATGAAATCTAAGGATTAGCTGGTCTAGCGCGTCCATGAGCCGTCTCTCAGACTCAGCAACTGACACCGGGCCAGTTGCCTCGACGAAAAGACTCTTGTTGCGCTCAATACGCGTTATGACTGCCGAAACAGTACTTCGCACCTCCTCGACGCTTGCGTACGAGGCTGAGCGATAGATGTTGTTCAGGCCTTCGTTGTACGCACCGCCCACAAGTTGAATGTGTTGCCGTGAGCCGGGAACATGGTCGCGGAGCAGGTCCAACACTTCTGTAACGACCGTTCGGAAGCGATAGTTGTCTTGAGGCTCGATATGCACCCCGCTTCGGGTGTGGCTGAAGCGGCCCAATATCTGACCAAGTTCCTCACGGTATTTTGTCAATGCATCGATGATCTCTTCTGGTGTCATTGAGAGCTAACGTTTTAGCTGGGCCGCAGACCGAGGCTTGCCGAGGGCTGTCGGATCCAGCGAATGGTTAGGCCGCCCTTTTTGCATTGCACTTCAAAGACTTCAAGAGCTGAGTGAGATGCGAATGGCGCCAGACACCAGCGCCAACAACTTGATGCTGACCAAAGCCATCCAAAGAAGCGCCAGTACACCCCACACAGTGCGCTTTGGTCCAGCGACTCCCGATCGCCAAATTGCGAGTATGCAGATAGGCACCCAAACCATTAGCGGCAGAGTGGTCACCAAGAACGCGTGTTTGAAATCAATTGCCAGAAGGGCGCTCAGCGCAAGATAGTTCCACGCAACAGGAATGGCGAACGAAAAAATCCAAAAAGTCTTAGCAAGCCCAATGTCGCCGGAGATAAGACGCGCCGCCCAGGATTTCGTTGGTTGTTGTGCTTCTATCATTTCTTCATTGAATACGCGAAAGATGACATTGTTGCCGGTCGACTGCGGCCTAACGTTGAAGCTGAGCCGCAAGCGGCGGCTTGCCGACGCGAGTCGGCTCGAGCGACTGGTTAGGCAGCACGCTTCGCAAAGCACGTGATACCAACGAATGAATGAGCATCGTGGGCAACTAGGGAATAGTGGGTGAACTTTCCGGATGCGTCTTGTACCAACGAAATAGCAATTTCCCCGGAGAGTTCATCATCTCCGCCGTCAGTACCGATCGTCCGCAGTGTCGCCCGTCCGATCTTCGTATTGGCCTTTCCAGCTCGCGGAACACTAGGAAAGGAAGCCTTGAAGTTGTGGCTTGGTTCAGATGGCGAAGCGGAGTCAAAGAACTTGGCCTGCAGCGTCTTGCCACGAATCTCGACCTCTGCCCGGCCAGAAGCAGTAAACCAAGCGGGATTGATGGCCTGCATGCCTTGGCTGGGGTCGCCCCTCAAGAGGCCATGCCCCACCACAAACGAGCACGGACTGATGGCCTGCGCTATCGAGACACTTGGAAATAGAGCGAGGAGAACGGCTGTGCGCAACATTGACTTGCTGCC
>NZ_JBBHJW010000024.1:0-2057 GCF_037482845.1 Paucibacter soli | reverse complement strand
CTTTCGGCCCGCCAGACTGCAGCGCCCGCGCCATTGGTCAGCAGCTCAGGTCGCCCCAGATGATCGCCGTGCGCATAGTAGAACTGCCCGTTCCTGGCAATGCCCAGGGTCGATCCGTGGCGGGCTGGTAAAGAAACCTGTCCGCCAACGCCCGATTCGGTCTGCTATGTCGTGCTGCCGAGGGGCTCAAGAATCAGCTCTGCAAAATGGGAGACCTGACACCATGCCCGTGACACGACAGATTCGCCCAATCGGCCTATCGGGTTCGTCCACCCCGAGGACAAGGGCAAGAAGGGATCAGGGTCGGCAAGAAGTAAGACCTGATCCCGTACCGGGCATGCGCACGTACTGCCCCTCTCGAACTTACCTTCGACGCCTACGCAGGTAATGACATACCGCCAATGCGCCGCCATGCGCGGCTATGGCGATGGCGAGAATCACCGCAAGTCGCACAACGTTGGCGAACGAGATTGGGTCAACATCCTTGGCAAGCCCAGGGAAGACGAACCCCAAGCCTTGGAATGCAGCAACCACCAGGAGCGACAACAGCGCTGCGGACACCGCAAGCTGCCGCAAGGTCATTGATCCCGCCTCTCGCGTAAACAGCAACACAACCGTGATGGCAGCAGCTACGAGCGGCAGATAGCGAAGACTCGGTTCAACCGAGGTCGATGCCAGATGGATGAACCCGAGCAGTCCCAAGAGCTCAAGCGCTGGGACGAGCAACAAGATCGGCGGCATTGTTCGCTCCTCAATAGACCACAACAGGAACCAGGCCCGGCGCATTCCGCAAATTCCCGAAGAGATCGGTATCGCTGCCACCAACGTCGATGCATCCTGCAGACCCCGGCTTCTTTCCGCCGTGCAAGAAGAAGCCATCGCGGCCGAACGTCTTCGTGCCAGGATCGGGCCTTAGGGGAACCCGGAACTTCCCCCAGTCGCCGAGAAGATTTCTGAAAAATCCACCCTCGCTTATCTGCGACGGATCGGCTGTATAGGTTCCCAAGGGGATCGGGCCTTGGCCCGAGATCGACGTGTCTGTCACGCCCGGCCGCCCCGTCGTGTATTGATAGGTTCCGAGCACCTGGCCATTGCTGCTGTAGTACGTCAGCGTGCCGTTGTGGACGATGATGGCATCCAACCCACTGGGGTCAATCTTGCTCAGCGGGTTCCCGCCCACATAGCTATAGGTGTTGATACCGCCGCCGAGCCCAATCGGGTCACTTTGGACGCATCTGCCTACAGCAGAGTCGTAGCGTCCTAGCACTGCCGACCAGCGATTACCACCGCCGCAGCAGTTGCGCCAATGCACCATACCCATACCGCTATCGTTACAAGCCTTACCGCCGCTCCCGGTACGACATCGAATCGCCTGCGTGCCAGCGTCAAGAACTGTTCCAGGATTGCACCCCACACCAATCCAAACAGCAGATAGGCTGACGTCATGTTGGACGACAGAAGGTAGTGGATGTCTGGCGACCCTTGGGTGATGTCAGGCGGCAAGCACACGAGCTGCTGATACCCGCGCACAGAGAGGAAACCGAGCAACGCCGCAATTGCCAGGACCGCTGGCCACACCACGTCGCAAAGCAATCGGACTATTTTTTGCACGAGCAACTCCCCGCGCCACCGTTCAGAATTTTGTCTTTCACACGGGCGGTGCGCTTGGTAGCTTCAGTACGGGCTTCGGACTCCATCGCGCCGGGCTTCAGCAATGAGCGGTCCAACAGCGACTGCCGGTCCCAATGCCACCATTCGTGAACTATCGTGTCGTAGAGGTCCACCCGGTCTCTAGGCGTCAAAGTGCCGCCGTAAAGATTTGAGTTAATGACCGGCTTGCTCCAAGGCCATCTACCAACATAGCCAGCATCCGTCTTGCCGTTGACGATAGGAATGGCTTCCATCGTCGGCATCGGGATATTCATGTCGGGATTGCTGCTACGCGCCAAATCCACCATGTCATCCACGTCGCACTGCGCCAGGCCCATCGGGTCAATCCGACTGACGGGGTTCCCACCCACATATGCATACGTATTGATCCCCCCAGCCAGCCCGAT
>NZ_JBBHJW010000023.1:0-2879 GCF_037482845.1 Paucibacter soli | reverse complement strand
AGCACCCGTGGCCGAACCGTCGACCCATAAGGTATCTCTGCCCGCTCCACCATCGACGATCGTTGTCCCGATCAGCCCACCAACGTTGAAGGTGTCCTGGCCCGTATCGCCATAGAGTCGGTCACTGCCACCGCCACCTGTAATCGTGTCGCCGCCACCGCCGCCGTGATATTCCTCATCGGCGATAGTGCCATTGAAGACATCATTGCCATCCCCGTTGTAATACCCGCCGGTCGCCGAACCCTTATAGGCAGCCGCAACGTAAGCAGCCGTCCCGGTCGCGCCATTCCAAGCCGCTGTCAGATCAAAGTTGTAGAGCTTTGAACTACCCTCATTAGTGATGCCAAGGGTTTCAACACGGCTTGACGGCGTTGCCATGTCTTGGACAGTGACGACTTCAAGCACCGGATTCCCGGCGCCGGAACTGCGGATTTCTATGATCAGATTATTGGCATCGCGCCGGAATGTCGTCTTCTCGTAGTCAGCATTTATCGCTTGAACTTGGATGGCATCAGTACCGGACTCGTCATGAATCGTGACAGTATTAGGGGCGCCCATTTCACTAGGGGCCTGGATTATGTACGTGTCATTGTCCGCACCGCCATCCAGCGTGTCGCCAGTATCAAATGTCTTGAGCGTATCGTTCCCACTCTCACCATACAGCGCGTCAATACCTGTTCCACCATCCAAAATATCACCATCGGTGCCGCCATAAAGGGTGTCAATGCCACCGCGACCATTCATGGCATCGGCACCGGCCCCACTATGCATTACATCACCCAATGAAGAACCAGTAATCAGATCGTCACCAGATGTGCCTTCGTTGATCAGCGGGATGCCGAGAGATGAGTAGTCGTACGAAACGGCCTTCCAGTTTGAACCAACAAAGGGCTGAATCTGCTCGATCGACGCAAGCTGATAACCGGTCCCAGCACTAGCGAACCAGTTCTTTACTGTAACAGTGCTTGTGATATTTAGGCTGTCGGTGAATTTGATCACCAGATCGTCGTTATTCTCGGTCAAAGGGTCAATTGCGACCGCGCCGAACCGATCATAGAAATAAAGATGATCCAGCCTCTCACCCGACGGCCCTGATATTGTTGCGGTCACGTTGCTGGCCTTGATGACATACGCATCAACGCCCGAACCGCCATTCAGGCCGATCACCCCGCCAGGATTCGCGCTCGTGACATACAAGATATCGTTGCCACCAAAGCCAGACGCAGCAGTCAACGTGCTCGACGCCTCGATGGCTTCATTTGCAGGTTCAGCTACCTGCGGGCCAGGTAGGACGGGCGAATCAGGCTGAGCTACGTTCTCTGTGCTTACCAGCGGGCTCTGACTGAGTGCACGAAGAATAGTTTCTGTATAGTTGCCAACCCCGTGCATTGGCATGCCCAACAGAGCGGGTTTCGGGCCAAATATCTCATATCTAGAAAGAAGACCCCCCCCCGTTTCAGAGTCAACGTCAGAAATATCAATCTTAACAACTTGACCAAGATCAACGCCACCCAGAGTAGCCACTGGGTCGGTTTCCGATGTGCCAAAAACACGACCATGCTCAAATTGAATTGCGTGCTTGGCGAAGAAATTACCGTCACTTGTGTCAATATTTGACACATCAACGTTGAAGATTAAGGCGATGCGCGGCGCCAATGTCTCAAGAAGGGCTGGAAAAGTGAGAGGGTTTAAGTCGAACTCGGTCTGCGTAAGTTTGAATGGGTCAGTCAATAAACTTGGCGCACCAAATGTAATCATCTGGGTTGCCGGCATGAGCGCGGCTACGTCCGATTGAATGCCGTTTAGTGAGCCTAGGTCGTAGATTCTGTCACCATGCCCCAGCGTTCCCGACAATTTCCACAAATCAATATCTGGGTTTGTTGACAAGTCCGCGAGCGCAGCTTGCGCTATAGCACCACCCAAGCTGTGACCGGTAATTAGTATACTTACATCCACTCCGGAATTCTTTTCGGCGACGGCTTGCTTCAGGAGCTCTGCAAATAATGGCCTCAGCGCGACATAGGCATTCGAGAATCCGTTGATCACAAAGTCCGATTGTTTATCACCCGGGTCGCTGAAATTTGTTCCGGCGAAACTGATGGCATATTCCTTCTTGCCATCAACTTCCCGGGTGGCGACAAATGCATACCCTGATTTCCCTAGGCCAGCGTCGGCGCCGCCCTCAAATCCATTGCCCGTCGTAAATCCGCCCGCTGCATCAAGCGCAAAGCCAGGGGCACTCGCCGTCAATGGCGTCCATCCCAGCTCAGCCAATCGATCTGCCAAGCGATCTACACCAAAACCCCTATCCACAAGGTACGCCGCGTCGGCCAGTTGTGCTGCATCAAGCGCACGGTTCAGGTCGTAATTGCTGCTCTGATTGATTGCGCTGTCAGCCATATCTCTATCCCCTATAGCGAGTATTTTCGAATCGATTCAATTCAAACTCAGGAAGGTCTGCAGATCAGGCAGCGACGAGACAAGGACGTAGTACTCGCTGCGATGTGCGCTGGCGCTGATGTTCATGACGGGTGACTCCCCGCGGCGATGACGCCGATTCGCAAATCGATGCGATGCGTGGGAGCAGTCCACTACCAAGGGGCGGCACAAGACGGCTCTGGGCCGTGCTTGCTCGCCACTCGTTGCCCTCCCAGACGAACGCCCGATTGATCTTCGGCCCTTGCCATTTCGGGTCAACGGGGTTTCCCCGTCCCCTGAATTGAGGATGTGAACTGGCTATTCAGCTCGGTTTCATGGGGGAGCGTGCGGAAGTTGCCTGGGCAGGGGCACTTTGATTTGGATCGAACAGCCGTGGCTTTCCAAGGCGTTGGTCCGTTCTGTGATCCGGCAGAGATATTGCGCTTAGCAAATATCAAGTG
>NZ_JBBHJW010000022.1:0-2886 GCF_037482845.1 Paucibacter soli | reverse complement strand
CTTTCCGTTCTATGCGAGTTCGATGAACAGATGCCCATCGGTGTTGATCTTCGTCACCCGGCCCGTCGTCCACTTCTCGCCGTGGCTTGCGCGACGGAAGGTGAGCAGACGACCCACCTTCGGGCGGCACCCGCCACGCAGGACGATGTTCCAAGGCTTGGTGCCAACTTTCGCCGGCCTCACAACCGGGCTGACTGGCAGCCCCAACGCCGCTCGCGCCGCTTTGATCCTGACTGCCGTTGGGTCTACCTTGCCCAAGACTCTTTTCTTGGTCAACGCGCTGTGATGTGCCAAGCCTGCGCTCGGAAGCGCGCGCCCTCAAGATCGACGGGCTCCAAACCCTCGATGCGGATTCCCCCTGCTTCGATCCAAGCCACACGAGCACCAACCAGCTCGGCCAGCAGCGTCCGGCCGTCTGCCCCCCAGGCCTGGGCCTTGCCGTCCTTGGCGCTGAAGGACACCGATCCTGCGACTGCCTCGGGATTGGCGACCTGGCTGCCGTCGTCGGTCATCAGCTTGCAGAACTTCATCCGACTCTTTCCCTTGTTCAAGTGCAGGCTCGACGGCCTGCCGAATCCACAATCTCGATGTCTCGATCAAGACCCTTCAGGCGGAATAAGAATCCGACACGCCAGTCCAGATCAGACCCGTGTGAATCGATCCACGCTGAAGCGACAGCCTTTGACGGAAAACACTTGTCCCACCTCGGTACGCCTCCGACCTGCACAAACAGACGCGGACGAGGCAGCTGCTTGATTTCGTCGAAGCGGATCAGTTGGGCTGCTTCATCAGGAGCGTTCATGCCTCTTTCCTAGGCGATGGCCCGCGCGAAAAACGCTCGCAGCCTGTCAAGAATCGACGGACTGGCCTGCCACATTGCCTAGCCGTCATCGGTCATTCCGGTAATCCTCATGTCGTCGTGGAGCCGGTAGTGAAAGCGCGTCACGAGTTTGCAGGGATCGCAGACGCCCACCGCCTCGACGGTTGCGACCGACTCCACCAGGCGAGTCAACCGTCCGGTAACTCTGCCGGGCGCTATGTCCTGCCCGCACCCCTTGCATTGGCCGTCGAAGCACTCCCAGCGCGCGCCGTTCCTGATCCGACGCGCGTCGGCGCACACTGGCGCTGCGTACAGCGGGTGCTTGCCGGCCTTGATGGCGGCTTTGATCTGCTGGTCGAGGGCGGCGTAGGTGCTCACGGAGATAAGCGGCGGTATCGGCGTCCATGTTGTCGGTGCTCCTGGAGGCTTATGCAGTCTTGGCCATTTCTGTTTTCAAATTAGCGACCAATTGCAACCTTACACAAGGTCGTGTCGATCAGGTCTTCAACGTCCTGCCGCCATACCGAAATGCTCGTGGGTGATGCGTAGGCGAGCTGCCAACTCCGATCACCCTTTTCAACGCGAAGAAATTTATAGGTTCGACGGACCTGCCATCCAGCCTCGCGAAGAAGGTCAATCGCCTGCTCAGTGCCAATCACGCGTGCGTCTCCATCGAACATGGATCTTTCCTTCAGTGCGCCGCAGCGCGGGTGTTCCAGCCTTGGACATGACTCGGCACATCCAGGCAGATGACGGGCAGCTTGCCGCCCATGCAGTCTTCCGTCACGCATTTTGCCTTCGGGTTCAACGCGATGTCACCATTGCCGCGAATGCTTGCGGCCGGCTTGGCGCCGCAGAATGGGCAGCGCAGCAGCGAGTCAGCGACGGCGATGGCTTCGATCTTGGACAGCATGAGACTCCTTTCCTAGACTTGCTCTTGGAGGGTGTTGGCCGCCTTGAAACGGCCCAGCCAGATACTGGCGTCCACGCCAGGCTCGTCGGTCGAAACGACCAAGCAAGACCCCATCAGCCCCAGCACCTCATAGGTGTGGCCAACAGTCAAAGGGCTGTATTGGCTTAGGCAACCGTCGGGCGCCTCCACTAGGGTCACTAGATCGCCGCGAGCAAAGTGTGTCACGATGGCTCTTTCCGATGGTCAGGAGACAGCCATTGCGGCGAGGCGCGCAGCGCCGTGCGCCAGCACCTCGACTTCACTACTCGATACGCGACGCAGCATCCCCTTCTTCTCCAAGCCGGAAACGGCACGGCCTTCGGTGTGGTTGTAGGAAACCGTCGAGCCCGCAGCCAGTGCCTTGCCTTCAGCCTCTTTCAGCGCGCTGGCCATGAAGGCGGCCTCACCAGGTGAGAGCTTGATCTTGGCGGCCTGCAGACTCACCAGAAGGCCCTGCGCCTGGGCGTCGTCATAGCCACTCTTCGCCCAACGCGCAAAGGATTCGAGGTCGCACGCGCTCTCTTGACCAATGACGCTGACGTACTCGTAGTTTTGGTCCATCTCCCGCTCGACCTTGGCAGCGAGGATGACATAGCGCACCTTGAGCGGAGAGCCGTCGCGGGCGACAACCTTGCGCAGCCCTGCCTTCCCATCGTGGTAGGTCCGTCCTACCTGAATTTCCTGCACTTTCATGTTCTCTTTCCTTCGTTGGTCAGTAGCCGCGCAGGCCGTGAGCCTGCATCAGCACGGAGGCAGCGGAGCGCTGGGGCTCCACCATGTAGTCCAGCAGGTGTTCGGCATCGTCGCGGGTCACTTCGTTTTGGGCCTCTTGAGCGGTGATGCCGTAGTGCTTGGCAATGCTCGCCAGGATCTCGGCCTTCGAGTTGGCCTCGATGACCGCAAGGAACTTGGCGTTGTTGTTGGGCATGGCTCGTTTCCTTGTTGCGATTCGATGGCTCTACTATATATCCCCATTGGGGATCTTTCAAGTAGGCGGGCGAGATTTCTTTACCAGCTTCGCGTGCTTCGCCTTCAGCTTCTCGTGAACGAGGATCTCGCTAACCAGATTCCAGATCGTCTCGTCCATGTTGCGGAAGTCATTGGAGCCCGCGGG
>NZ_JBBHJW010000021.1:0-2975 GCF_037482845.1 Paucibacter soli | reverse complement strand
CGTAAGCTCCCCTGTCAAGTAGACAGTCGATTACTGGAATCTGCGGCAGTGGTTAACCTGGGCAGGAACTGCTTGGGAGGCAGCCCACCCAGGGCGTCGTGAGGACGCTGCTCGTTGTAGATGCGCAGCCAGTCCTCGGTAATGTGCTCGACCTGCTCGATGCTCTTGAACACATACGCGTCCAAGACCTCGTGCCGGTAGGTTCGGTTAAATCGTTCGATGTAGGCGTTCTGGTTGGGCTCGCCGGGTTCGATGTGATTGAGCTTGATGCCCTTGGCCGCAGCCCAGTCGATGAAGTCGTGGCTTGTCATCTCCGGGCCGTTATCCATGCGGATGCTGTCCGGCGCGCCATACCAGTCGATCAAACGATCCAGAGCTCGAATCAACCGCGCCGATGGCATCGAGATGCCGACCTCGATGCACAGCGCCTCGCGGTTGGCTTCGTCGATCACGTTGAGCGTGCGGAATCTGCGGCCGTCGTAAAGCACGTCGTGCATGAAGTCCAGCGCCCAGCCTTGGTTGACCAGTGCGCCCGCCTGCAGTGGCACAGGATCGCGCTGCGGGATGCGCTTCTTGGTCCGCTTAGGGATGTTCAGCCCCAGCTGGCAATACACGCGCCACACGCGCTTGTGGTTCCAGCGGCGCCCATTCAGGCGCAGCCGATCAAAGCACTTCCAGAAGCCCCAGCGCGGGCTGACTTCAACGATGGCATTGAGCGCGTCGATCACTTCGGCATCCCTTGTCACCGCCGGCTCGGCCGGCTTGTAGTACGCGGCCCTGGACAGACCCACGATCCCGCAGGCTTTGCTCACCGCCAGCCCTCGCTCTCGGATCAGGTCTTCGGCCGCCAACCGCTTGGCTGACGGCGTCAGTACTTTTTTGCGATGACGTCCTTCATCGCCGCCGCTTCCAAGGCCAGATCGGCATACATGCGCTTGAGCCGGGCGTTCTCCGCTTCGAGCTCGCGCATGCGCGTCAGATCGGACACCGTGGCCCCGGCGTACTTGCTCTTCCAGCCGTACCAGGTCGCCGCGCTGATGCCGTGTTTGCGGCACACCTCCGCCACCGGCACTCCAGTCTCGCCTTCCTTCAGGATCGCCACGATCTGGCTCTCGCTGAACTTGCTCTTTCTCATTGCCGCCTCGTCTTCTTTCTTGAGGCCGCATTCTCCAGTTATGCGCTGTCTGTTTTCAGGGGAAGCTTACGATCCCAGCGAGCGCATGCGCCAGGCCATCGATTCACCCCGAGGCCGGCAGCTGTACAGCCAGCGCATCGGCACCGTCGAGCCGGTGTTCGCGAACCTGCGGCACAACAAGCGCCTGAACCGCTTGAACCACCGGGGACACACCAAGGTCCGGGCGCAGTGGAGCCTGTACTGCATGGTGCACAACATTGAAAAGCTCTCGAAAGCGGGCTTCGGGCAAACCGGGGTTCAATAACCCGGGCGGTAAGCGGCACAATCGCCGTCAGACGCCGATAACCCGGCTCACAAACACGACTTCACCGATGAACCCAGCAATCCGAGTTCGCAAGCATTCGTGCGCACCGAGCGGTGGGCGCGGCTGTGGGATTGGGGTTATTGGACAGCTTCGTTAGGCGTCCAACATGCTCGAGCAGTGTTTGAAAATATTGCGTGAAGCGCTATCTCAGTGCTTCACTTCCGCCAAGCCAGAGATAGTGACGAACTGGGCGATTTCGGGACGAACGGTGTCAGAAATTGGCGGCCGCCTGATTGAAGACTATGTCTTGCTCCATCTTCCCGAAGAACTGAAGAAGACCAGCTTTGAGGGACGTATCGAATGCGACATTCCTGAGTCTGGGCGCGCCGTAGAAGACATTGCCGTCGACTTCTACGCAGCGGACTGGAAGATACGCCTGCTGGTTGACGTCAAGGGGCACAACGAACTGCAAAGAGGTTCTAGGCCGAACTTGGCTTCCATCCGGAAGTGCATTGATCTTTATGAGGCGAAAGCCAGTTCAACTACCGAGGTTGTTGTCTTCTATTGCCGATATGTACCCTCAATTGGGAAGATGCAGCGAAGCAAGACCGTATCGCTAGCGGTGCAGCCAAGCTCATTCACGGAAACAGGAGTCTTTCTGCTGCGGCAGCTGAGTGACGCAAACTTGGACCCAGCGAACATTGGAAGCGGCGGGCAATTGCTGTTTGCTCGAGAGCATGAGGTAAGAATAGTTGATCGATCCAGAGCTGAGTTTGTTAGCCTGCTCCGGCAGTTCCAGGGGCGTCTCGCTGAAGCAAAGTCCAGGTCGAAGGGCAAGGCGATGGACGCCTAACCAGGCGCTCGAGCCGACTCGTGTCGGCAAGCCGCCGCTCGCGGCTCAGTTTCAACGTTAGGCGTCAGAATTCCCACATGAAGCAACTTTTCTATGCCTTGTCGGTCGCCCTTGGTGCCGGTGCCGCATCGGCTCACCCCGTAGTCTCTGATCAATGGTGGAGCTATCTGGCTTCTTACGACCAAGGACCAGGCTCAATTCGCGTGGATCTTGCTTTGCGCAAGATTGCTCCGCGCCCAGACTATCCATATGTTGTCGTAACCGGTCCGACCTACACATCCGAGCAGAAGCAAGGCTTGCCTGAGGTAGGCGATCTGGATCGCTTGAATGTCCTGCAAGAGCGGGTTGTTTCGGCAATCTCGAAGCTGTCCCCTTGCATCTACGCGGGCACATTCACGCACAACTTTGAGCAGCTTCACTATGTCTACGTCAAGGAGCCTTCGGGGGTCGCGCAGACTCTTTCGGAGCTCTATCGGGAACACTGCCCGGGTTGCAAGATCTACACGAATATCAAGCATGATCCATCGTGGTCCGCGTACTCTGACTTCCTATTCCCAAATCAGGCAACTCGCAAGCACTACGGCCTGCAACTTAAGTAGCCGTCAGCATACTGCTGCGATGCCGCCTAACCAGTCGCTCGAGCCGACTCGCGTCGGCAGGCCGCCGCTCGCGGCTCAGCTTCA
>NZ_JBBHJW010000020.1:0-5085 GCF_037482845.1 Paucibacter soli | reverse complement strand
GCTGATTGCGAGATCGTGGTGGCGACCCAGCAATTGGGTGCGACCTGCCGCCGCGTTAGCCTTGCCATCCGCGGTAGCCGTGCTGACGGCTCGGTGCGGTCCATGGCGTCGATGATCTCGAAGTTCGGTGACGCGTTGACCAAACTGATGGACACCGAGTGCCAGACCGACGACGAGGACCAGCCCAGGGCGCAGTGACAAGTAGGTCAGACGAACCCACCTCAGCTTCGCCACGCCCAGCCTGCAGCAGGGCCGCAGGCTGCCAGCAGGACCAGGAACAGTGCTCCCCGAGGGTTGGCATGGAAGGTCGTGGCCAAGCGGCATAGAACGTCGGTGACGGCGTGAATTGGTTTCATACGGTGGGATTGCTTCGGACGAAATGTTGCCGCGTCATGGGAAACCTGCCAGTCGAACCGGCAAGCTTCATCATCAAACTGGACGATGCATTGGCTATACGGCCTGGCACACTCATCAAACTGCTAGCGAGTTGCACCCTCTCGCCTGCCCAGGGTGTGCCTTTAGGAGGTGAAGAATGAAGGCAATCTTCGGAATCGCTGCGCTTACTGCGCTGCTTGTGTTCACAACTGGCGAAGCGAACGCAAAGGAGGTTCGCTGCAAGTGTGGTGACAAAGAGTTCACGGGGAACTGTCCCGACAACAAAGACGCCAAATGCGACTGCAAGGACCTCAAGGTCGTGTGCACCGATAAGAAGTACCCGGGCGCGGATGAAGCCTGTGAGGCAAGAGTTGACTCAGAGCCAAAGATGACGAAGGCATGATCTGAGCGCTGGGCATACGACTGATCTTTCTGTTCGGTGCAGGCGCTCGACGGCGAGGGGGCATTCGGTTAACGCGGAAACTCACTGCCGCCACGCCCATAGACCCGCAACGCCGCAGCCGGCCAGGAGTACCAGGATCAGGGCACCCTGAGGGTTGGACTGGAAGGTCACGGTCATTCGACAGACGGCAGTGGCCAGGGCGTCGATGTGCTTCATTTTCGTGGGTCAAGTCGAGTGGTGATGCCGTCATCCTCTGCGTCTTGCTGGCGGCCTGCAAGCGCGGGCGCCGTCTATGGACGCCGCAGTCGCTTGACAGCACCGAGGCAAGCATGCTCTGCATGCCTCACCGCAAAACTGTATGAAAATACAGTTCATGTCCTCGAATGAATACTGGTGCCTTCGCGTCCGCCGCGATGGCGCCCCCATGCCGCGTGCCTGTGGTCGCGATGGGCAGGCGCCGATGGTGAGGAACTGCTGTCCTTTGCGGCGATCACGGATGATCCGCCGGAGGAGGTTTCGGCGGCAGGGCATGACCGCTGCATTGTTCCGATCAAGGCCTCGAACATCGACGCATGGCTTCGCCCTGAGCGTGGCGACCTGGCCGGGCTCTACGCCATCTTGGATGACCGCGAGCGGCCCTACTACGAGCACCGGATGGCAGCGTAGACGCGCCATGCTTGCATTGCAGCGTGTAACGTCTCGCGCTACACTTGACAGGTGATTAAGTCCTTTGCCCACAAGGGCCTCGAAAAATTCTTCCTCACCGGGTCCAAGGCGGGCATCCAGCCGGCGCATGCCAGCAAGCTCGGACGCCAGCTGGCCCAGCTCAACCAGGCCGCCGGCCCGCGGGATATGAACGTGCCCGGCTGGAAGCTGCACGAGTTGCAAGACGATATGGCCGGCCATTGGTCTGTCTGGGTCAATGGCAACTGGCGCCTGACATTTCGGTTTGAGGATGGCGATGCGGTTCTGGTCAATTACCAGGACTACCACTGATGGAGATCAGCATGAAGATGTTCAATCCGCCGCACCCTGGCGAGACGCTGCGCGACGATGTGCTGCCTGCCCTGGGCCTGTCCGTGACGGATGCTGCGGACGCGCTGGGCGTGTCGCGCGCGGCACTGTCGCGGGTCATCAACTGCCGTGCCGCCGTGTCGCCCGAAATGGCGCTTCGGTTGGAGCGTTGGCTGGGCGCCGAGCATGGCGGCAGTGCCGATGTGTGGATGCGGATGCAGGTTGCTCACGACCTGGCGCAGGCGGAGAAGGTCGCGAAGGCTGTGATCCGCAGGATCAAGCCGCTGTCGCCGGCATCCTTCGAGTCGATCGCCGCCTGACCGGCGCGGATCTGGGCAACACCGAACAAGGATGAGAATTGAGCGGGACTGAAGTATTTCTGGCAGGGCTTCCCGGGTCCGATGACAGGCGCGGCTACAAGCACGAGGCGCGCGCGATGCAGCCTGTGCGCAAGATCGTGGTCAAGGGAGCAGTGGATCTGTACTTTCGTAGGTTCGGCACGCCGCACCTTGTGGTGGCTGGAGAAACCGAGGAGGCGCTGCGCTGCGTCAAGACGACGATCAAGGGCGACAAGCTGGTGGTCGAAAGCGAAGGGGTTGGCGTGCAGATCAACTCGGCCCACGGCAGCGTTTCAATCGGTTCGGTGAGCGGAAGCATCTTCGTCAATGGCCAGCGCATCGACGTGGGCGGTGGTCGGGTGGTGGTCGGCGTGGCCTTGCCTGAGCTTCCGGCATTGAAGATCAAGGGCAGCGGCGACGTGTCGCTGATGGATCTGCGCCAGGCAGGCCTGGAAATCGAGATAGAGGGCTCTGGCGACGTGACGGCGGACGGCCAGGTCGAGCAGCTCGATGTGAGCATCGCTGGCTCGGGCGACTTGGATGCGCGCGAGCTGATCGCGCAACGTGGGAGCCTGAGCATTGCGGGGTCGGGAGATATTTCTGCGCATGTGAGCCATGAGGTGGTGGCCCGGATCGCAGGGTCGGGCGACATCGTGGTGCGCGGCAATCCCGCATCCCGCAGCAAGCAGGTGCTCGGATCGGGCAGCGTGAAGTTCAAGTAGGCCATGGCGACGAAAACCGAACCCCGCAAGAAGCCGGCCGGCGACACCACGCGCACGGCGCGAGCAGCGACGCACCTTGAGCGCCTGCGGGAGGCCAAGGGCAAGCGCCTCCTGGTGGACCTCGATGCACCTGGCCGCGAGGCGCTGGAGATTTTGCTGAAGACTGGCTACGGCGCCTCGCAGAAGGAGGTCGTCATCAATGCTCTGCTGGATGCAGCATCCAAGGTGAAGAAAGTCGCTTGACGGCGTTTATATAAACGCTAGAATAGAGCCATCGAATCGCAACCTTGACCAGACATGAACGCAGACCAAGCCCGCCAGATCGCCCATCGCGTTAGCGCTCGTGTCGAGCCTGGCCGCGTGTCTGTTGCCCTCACGGTGGACTCTGGCGACGAAGCCAAGTTCGTCATGTGGACCGAGCGTAACGGCAAGATCGTGCAGAACATCCTGGACGCTGCGAGCACCAGCGAGCAGCGCCTGGAAGCGCATCTGCGCGGCTTCTGCGAGAACGCCGGCCACCACTATCAGTAAGCCAAGGAAACGAGAGCCATGACGATCATCGTTCGACGCACAACTGGCGAGGCCTTCGAGGTGTCGGCGGGGCGCCATCGCCTCATGGCGGCATTGCAGGTCTTCGGCAAGGCGGCGGTGACGGATGCCGAGACAGGCGAGACGTTTGAGGTCCACGAAGTGGAAGGCCGGATCGTCGCCCTGCAGCGGCCGGGCGAAGCCTCGGCAGAAACCGAGGCGGCACGCGCAATCGTGCACGCTGCCCGTACCTGAATCACCCAAGGAAAGAGCGCTTGCACGATAGGGATGGCAAGATGGTTGTAACCGAATACGTGCCTGCTGAAAAGCTTGGGCAGTTCCATGCGATTTTGTGTGCGACAGGTGGACGTTATCTGCGCAATCCGTTGCCGCTATGGGCGCGGGTTGAGGTGAATTACGAGCCTGGCGACTATGAGGCGCAGCGCGAGGCGTGGGCACGTTGCGTGACGCCAATCCGTGAGGTCCGACGCGATCAATGGTGGCGGGTGGTGTTGCGCCGCATAGGCGATGAGTTGAAGCGACGAGCCGATTCATCGAAATGATCAACGGGGCCGAGCCTGTGGGCTGGATTGTCATTGCCAGGCGCCATTGATTTGTTTAGTAGGCAAGTCTGTGGGCGCGCTTCCAACTCGTCGGCCCCACCTTTCAAAAGCAAGGAAAGAGCCATGAACTCGGCGAACCACTCCAACGTGCCGCTGACGGCATCAGACATGGCTGCTGCTCGACGCTTCGCTGATGGCTGCTATGACGAAAGCGTAAGGCGACCCTCAGACGCAGCGATGGCCCGGCTCGAAGCTGCTGGGGTCGTTGAGCGACTTCCTCTGGGTGGCTGGGGTGAGCTGCCGCGCCTCCGTCAATTGGGCCTTTAGTCAAGGAAAGCAGCCATGCACGCGCCCCAGACGACAGAACAGGCCCGAGCCCTCAGCGAAGAGGTGATCGCCAGATCCAAGCGCATCCTGGGCCTGGTGGACGACTATGCGGCCATCCAATCCAATGCGAACAGGACGGCGCTTCGGCGTGCCCTGTTCGATGAGTTTCACGCGGCGGCGGTGCGGGACTTGAGTGTCCCAGCTCCCGAGCTGCCCTGAGCCAAGGAAAGAGTTCGCATGAACACCTCGACCAATGACAACATTCCCTTGTTCCAGCCGAGGCTTGAAGCGGAGCCAGGAATGGGGTTGTATTACCGAGACGGACGCGTAGAGGGCGCAGTCGATGTGAACGACCAGGCTGGAGTGCGCAGCTTGTGCATCAGTGAATGGTCGAGTCTTTTCACTGGCCGCGGTTTCACCAAGGAAGCGTTGACTTGGCTGCGTGAGCAGGGGTTTTCGACTATCACGGCCAATGGTGTCGGCCTCATCGAAGAATTCGATGGCCTCTGGGCCGGTGACATCGCGACTTGCTACTGGGCGCGCATGCGCGAGCACGGGCTTGTGGATGTCCTCATTGACGACAACGGCCGGGAACTCACTGCGGGACAGATCGAGAGCATCGGACAGCCGGCAACCCAGGCCCCGCGTATGGCCACTGAATAAGTCTAGGCGCTTTGGCTTTGCGGCCTGGTTTGCTAAGCTAACTCCATAGCTGTTTGGAATCACATAGATCAATGGGCGGCGGTCAGTCGGATTGACCGGCGCGGCTAAAGCCAAGGATGCCCCGGCACGCCGCCCACCACCAACACGGAAAC
>NZ_JBBHJW010000019.1:0-5386 GCF_037482845.1 Paucibacter soli | reverse complement strand
CTGATCGCTGATCAGTGCCAAGCAAGTCGAAAGACAGCTTGATGTTCTTTAAGAATTCACAGCCGATAAGCGTGGGCGTTTGAAGGCGAGTTTTGATTCAAAGTGATTTGAATCGAGTCTCTTAGACTTTAAACGCTCACGGAAATTAGATTTGAACTATGCAAATGGTTTAAGTCGATTCCGTTGAGTAAATCAAGATCGAACTGTAGAGTTTGATCCTGGCTCAGATTGAACGCTGGCGGCATGCCTTACACATGCAAGTCGAACGGTAACAGGTTAAGCTGACGAGTGGCGAACGGGTGAGTAATGTATCGGAACGTGCCCAGTTGTGGGGGATAACTACTCGAAAGAGTGGCTAATACCGCATACGACCTGAGGGTGAAAGCGGGGGATCGCAAGACCTCGCGCAATTGGAGCGGCCGATATCAGATTAGGTAGTTGGTGGGGTAAAGGCTCACCAAGCCAACGATCTGTAGCTGGTCTGAGAGGACGACCAGCCACACTGGGACTGAGACACGGCCCAGACTCCTACGGGAGGCAGCAGTGGGGAATTTTGGACAATGGACGCAAGTCTGATCCAGCCATGCCGCGTGCGGGAAGAAGGCCTTCGGGTTGTAAACCGCTTTTGTCAGGGAAGAAACGGGCGTTTCTAATAAAGATGCCTAATGACGGTACCTGAAGAATAAGCACCGGCTAACTACGTGCCAGCAGCCGCGGTAATACGTAGGGTGCAAGCGTTAATCGGAATTACTGGGCGTAAAGCGTGCGCAGGCGGTTATGCAAGACAGAGGTGAAATCCCCGGGCTCAACCTGGGAACTGCCTTTGTGACTGCATGGCTAGAGTACGGTAGAGGGGGATGGAATTCCGCGTGTAGCAGTGAAATGCGTAGATATGCGGAGGAACACCGATGGCGAAGGCAATCCCCTGGACCTGTACTGACGCTCATGCACGAAAGCGTGGGGAGCAAACAGGATTAGATACCCTGGTAGTCCACGCCCTAAACGATGTCAACTGGTTGTTGGGAGGGTTTCTTCTCAGTAACGTAGCTAACGCGTGAAGTTGACCGCCTGGGGAGTACGGCCGCAAGGTTGAAACTCAAAGGAATTGACGGGGACCCGCACAAGCGGTGGATGATGTGGTTTAATTCGATGCAACGCGAAAAACCTTACCTACCCTTGACATGTCAGGAATCCTGAAGAGATTTGGGAGTGCTCGAAAGAGAACCTGAACACAGGTGCTGCATGGCCGTCGTCAGCTCGTGTCGTGAGATGTTGGGTTAAGTCCCGCAACGAGCGCAACCCTTGTCATTAGTTGCTACGAAAGGGCACTCTAATGAGACTGCCGGTGACAAACCGGAGGAAGGTGGGGATGACGTCAGGTCATCATGGCCCTTATGGGTAGGGCTACACACGTCATACAATGGCCGGTACAGAGGGCTGCCAACCCGCGAGGGGGAGCTAATCCCAGAAAACCGGTCGTAGTCCGGATCGTAGTCTGCAACTCGACTGCGTGAAGTCGGAATCGCTAGTAATCGCGGATCAGCTTGCCGCGGTGAATACGTTCCCGGGTCTTGTACACACCGCCCGTCACACCATGGGAGCGGGTTCTGCCAGAAGTAGTTAGCCTAACCGCAAGGAGGGCGATTACCACGGCAGGGTTCGTGACTGGGGTGAAGTCGTAACAAGGTAGCCGTATCGGAAGGTGCGGCTGGATCACCTCCTTTCTAGAAAATGGTCGAGCAGTTATTTGCTGCATGCAGCAAGTGACCAGCGAGATCCACATGACTCTAATTCAAGCGCCCACACTTATCGGCTGTAACACAACAGTGAGTGAAGAAAGCGTGAGCCTGCCGAGCTGGCCTCAACAGGTAAGCGGGAGCTGCAGGGCACGATGAAAACGCGTGGGTCTGTAGCTCAGTCGGTTAGAGCACCGTCTTGATAAGGCGGGGGTCGCTGGTTCGAATCCAGCCAGACCCACCACGGATTCAAGTGAGAACTTGAAAGAGATCCCGGGGGATTAGCTCAGCTGGGAGAGCACCTGCTTTGCAAGCAGGGGGTCGTCGGTTCGATCCCGTCATCCTCCACCAATTCACTCAAGCGTTGGCAAACCATAGCGTCTAAGGGATGCTGTGGTTTGCCAGCCTTTATTGGCTGTTGTTCTTTAACAATTTGTAGAGTCGAATCAGCGTCATTGACGGAAAGCGACGAATCGTAAAGGGTTCGAAGCACCGTGCCGTCAATGACATTTTGATTGCGTCAACATAGACTTCAACTGAGCAAGAAATTGCTTAGGGTTGAAGAACGGCGTAACGCGTGAATACTCAATAAACCATACGGGTGAAACAAGACTCGTATGGAGTCCTTGACGACAGTGCAGTCAGCGCTGTCAAAGTTATAGGGTCAAGTGACTAAGTGCATGTGGTGGATGCCTTGGCGATTACAGGCGAAGAAGGACGTGATAGCCTGCGATAAGCTTCGGGGAGCTGGCAAATTAGCTTTGATCCGGAGATTTCCGAATGGGGAAACCCACCTCGCAAGAGGTATCGCAACCTGAATACATAGGGTTGCGAGGCGAACCGGGTGAACTGAAACATCTCAGTAGCTCGAGGAAAAGACATCAACCGAGATTCCGAAAGTAGTGGCGAGCGAAATCGGAGTAGCCCTCGCGTTTTAGCAGTTTGTATATCAGAACGGAATGGAAAGTCCGGCCACAGCGGGTGATAGCCCCGTATGAAAAATGCAGATTGTGGAACTAGGCGCGAATAGAGTAGGGCGGGACACGTGAAATCCTGTCTGAATATGGGGGGACCATCCTCCAAGGCTAAATACTCGTAATCGACCGATAGTGAACAAGTACCGTGAGGGAAAGGCGAAAAGAACCCCGGGAGGGGAGTGAAATAGATCCTGAAACCGCATGCATACAAAAAGTAGGAGCCCGCAAGGGTGACTGCGTACCTTTTGTATAATGGGTCAGCGACTTACATTCAGTGGCGAGGTTAACCGAATAGGGAAGCCGTAGAGAAATCGAGTCCGAATAGGGCGAATTAGTCGCTGGGTGTAGACCCGAAACCAAGTGATCTATCCATGGCCAGGATGAAGGTACCGTAACAGGTGCTGGAGGTCCGAACCGACTAGTGTTGCAAAACTAGCGGATGAGCTGTGGATAGGGGTGAAAGGCTAAACAAACTTGGAAATAGCTGGTTCTCTCCGAAAACTATTTAGGTAGTGCCTCAAGTATTACCATCGGGGGTAGAGCACTGTTTAGGCTAGGGGGTCATGGCGACTTACCAAACCTATGCAAACTCCGAATACCGATGAGTACAGCTTGGGAGACAGAGCACCGGGTGCTAACGTCCGGACTCAAGAGGGAAACAACCCAGACCGCCAGCTAAGGTCCCTAAAATTGGCTAAGTGGGAAACGAAGTGGGAAGGCTAAAACAGTCAGGATGTTGGCTTAGAAGCAGCCATCATTTAAAGAAAGCGTAATAGCTCACTGATCGAGTCGTCCTGCGCGGAAGATGTAACGGGGCTAAGCCAGTTACCGAAGCTGCGGATGTGCAATTTATTGCACGTGGTAGGAGAGCGTTCTGTAAGCCTGTGAAGGTGGGTTGTGAAGCCTGCTGGAGGTATCAGAAGTGCGAATGCTGACATGAGTAGCGTTAAAGGGGGTGAAAAGCCCCCTCGCCGTAAGCGCAAGGTTTCCTACGCAACGTTCATCGGCGTAGGGTGAGTCGGCCCCTAAGGCGAGGCAGAGATGCGTAGCTGATGGGAAACAGGTAAATATTCCTGTACCGATCTGTAGTGCGATGTGGGGACGGAGAAGGTTAGCTCAGCCAACTGTTGGAATAGTTGGTTCAAGCATGTAGGCGTGCCCTCTAGGCAAATCCGGAGGGCTTAGCTGAGGTGTGATAACGAGGCTGCTTGCAGCCGAAGTGAGTGATACCCTGCTTCCAGGAAAAGCCACTAAGCTTCAGCTACAGACGACCGTACCGCAAACCGACACTGGTGCGCGAGATGAGTATTCTAAGGCGCTTGAGAGAACTCTGGAGAAGGAACTCGGCAAATTGACACCGTAACTTCGGAAGAAGGTGTGCCTTTAGTAGGTGAACCATTTACTTGGGGAGCCCAATGAGGCCGCAGAGAATCGGTGGCTGCGACTGTTTATTAAAAACACAGCACTCTGCAAAGACGAAAGTCGACGTATAGGGTGTGACGCCTGCCCGGTGCTGGAAGATTAAATGATGGGGTGCAAGCTCTTGACTGAAGTCCCAGTAAACGGCGGCCGTAACTATAACGGTCCTAAGGTAGCGAAATTCCTTGTCGGGTAAGTTCCGACCTGCACGAATGGCGTAACGATGGCCACACTGTCTCCTCCAGAGACTCAGCGAAGTTGAAATGTTTGTGATGATGCAATCTCCCCGCGGAAAGACGGAAAGACCCCATGAACCTTTACTGTAGCTTTACATTGGACTTTGAACAGATCTGTGTAGGATAGGTGGGAGGCTTTGAAGTAGGGACGCTAGTTTCTATGGAGCCAACGTTGAAATACCACCCTGGTGTGTTTGAGGTTCTAACCTTGGTCCCTTATCGGGATTGGGGACAGTGTATGGTGGGCAGTTTGACTGGGGCGGTCTCCTCCCAAAGTGTAACGGAGGAGTTCGAAGGTACGCTAAATACGGTCGGAAATCGTGTTGATAGTGCATTGGCATAAGCGTGCTTGACTGCGAGACTGACAAGTCGAGCAGGTACGAAAGTAGGACAAAGTGATCCGGTGGTTCTGTATGGAAGGGCCATCGCTCAACGGATAAAAGGTACTCTGGGGATAACAGGCTGATACCGCCCAAGAGTTCATATCGACGGCGGTGTTTGGCACCTCGATGTCGGCTCATCTCATCCTGGGGCTGTAGCCGGTCCCAAGGGTATGGCTGTTCGCCATTTAAAGAGGTACGTGAGCTGGGTTTAAAACGTCGTGAGACAGTTTGGTCCCTATCTTCCGTGGGCGCTGCAAGATTGAGAGAGCCTGCTCCTAGTACGAGAGGACCGGAGTGGACGCACCTCTGGTGTATCGGTTGTCACGCCAGTGGCATCGCCGAGTAGCTAAGTGCGGAAGAGATAACCGCTGAAAGCATCTAAGCGGGAAACTCGTCTCAAGATGAGTCTTGCCGGGGCCTAGAGCCCCCTGAAGGGTCGTTCGAGACCAGGACGTTGATAGGCTGGGTGTGGAAGCGCAGTAATGCGTTAAGCTAACCAGTACTAATTGCCCGTGAGGCTTGACCCTATAACTTTGACAGTTCAGAAATGAACCGCTCAAGGATTATTGGTAAGCACAAGTTATGCTGTTCTTCAGAAGTCTGAATTGAACGCAATCAAAATCAAAGCTGATTCG
>NZ_JBBHJW010000018.1:0-7419 GCF_037482845.1 Paucibacter soli | reverse complement strand
CGTGATCTTCATGGACGCTGGCAGAATCGTCGAGGACTGCACGCGCGACGAGTTCTTCGGCCAGCCCGATGCGCGCTCGCCGCGCGCCAAGGACTTCCTGGCCAAGATCCTCAACCATTGAATGAATGAATGAATGAAGCCGCGCCGCCCATCCTGGCAAGGCCTGACCCTGGCCTTGCTCGCGCTGGTCGCGGTGCTCGGCGCCGGCTGGCTGGCGTTTGACGCCAGCGAGCGCCAGGGCAGCGAGGCGCTGCGGCGCGAGGCGAATCACCAGCTGGAGCTGTTTGCCGCCGCGGTCGAGGGCGTGATCCAGCGCCACGAGGCTACGCCCGCCACCGTGCAGCTGAGCCCCGAGGTGCTGGCCCTGCTGCGCGAGCCGCAGTCGGCGGCGCGCCAGGCCGCCGCCGATCTCTATGTGCGCCGCCTCAACGCGCACCTGGGCAGCCTGAGCGTGTTCGTGCTCAACGAGCGCGGCCTGGTGCTGGCCAGCAGCGATGCCGGCATGCAGGGCGAGGACCTGGCCTTCCGGCCCTTCTTCCTGGAAGCCCTGTCGGGCCGCGTGGGCCGGCATTTCGCCATCGACGCGCGCGACGGCCGCCCCGGCTACTTCGTCTCGCACCCCATCCACGATGGCGCGCGCGTGGCCGGCGTGGCCGCCATCAAGATCAGCCTGGAGCCCATCAACGCGGCCTGGGACACGCTGGGCTCGCCGGCCCTGCTGGCGGATTCCAACCAGGTGGTGATTCTTTCCTCCGAGCCGGCCTGGCGCTACACCCGCCTGGCCGAGCCCAGCCTGGAGCAGCGCATCGACCTGCAGCTCGCGCGCCTGTATGCGGGCCAGAGTCTGCCGCGCTTCCCGCTGCGCGTGGACCTGCGCATCGACGAGGACAGCCAGGTGCTGGAGGGCGTGTTGCCGCATGGCCTGCGCCAGGGCGAGGGCATGGCCGGCGCCGGCCGACCCATGCTGGTGCTGGGACGCACGCTCAGCGGCATGGACTGGCGCCTGCTGATGTTCAGCGATCTCGCGCCCGTGCGCCAGCGCGCCCTCGGCATGGGGTTGCTGGGCGGCCTGGGGGTGGGCAGCGTGCTGCTGCTGGGCCTGATCCTGCAGCAGCGCCGCCGCCTGCAGCGCCAGCAGGTGCTCGCCGAGGCGAACCGGCGCCTGCAGCGCGAGGTGGCCGAACGCCAGCAGGCCGAGGCCACCCTGCGCCAGGCCCAGGACGAGCTGGTGCACGCCGGCAAGATGGCGGCGCTGGGCCAGCTGGCCACCGGCATCACCCATGAGCTGACCCAGCCGCTGGGGGCGATACGCACCCTGGCCGGCAATGCGCTGGAATTCATGCGGCGCGAGGACCTCGCCACGGTGCAGGGCAATCTGGAGATCCTCACCCGGCTGGCCGATCAGATGGGCCAGATCATCCAGCCGCTCAAGGGCTTTGCGCGCAAGAGCCGCGCGCAGCCGGTGCGCTGCGACGTCGGCCAGGCGCTGGCCAATGCGCTGTTTCTCTACGACCAGCGGCTGCGCCAGCAGCAGGTGGCGCTGCAGCGCGAGCTGGAGCCCGGCCAGCTATGGGCCTGGTTCGACCCAAACCGCCTTGAGCAGGTGCTGGTCAATCTGATCGGCAATGCCCTCGACGCCATGCAGGGCCGCGAGGAGCGACGCCTCTGGCTGACGGCCGGCAGCAGCGCCGAGGGCGTGTGGATCGCGGTGCGTGACAATGGCCCCGGCCTCGACGAGGCCACGCTGGGCCGCTTGTTCGAACCCTTTTTCACCACCAAGGCGGCGGGCGTGGGCCTGGGCCTGGGGCTGGCGATCTCGCGCGACATCGCCCGCGAGGGCGGTGGCGAACTGGAGGCCAGCAACCATCCCGATGGTGGCGCCATCTTCCGCTTGACACTTCCACATGAGCCTCGAACTCTCCGTCCTGCTGATTGAAGACGACCTGCATATGCAGCTGGGCTGCGTGCAGGCGCTGCAGCTGGCCGGCCTGCGCGTGCAGGCGCTGGGCTCGGTGGAGCAGGCGCGGCCCCTGCTGGCCGCCGGCTTTGCCGGCGTGGTGGTGACCGATATGCGCCTGCCCGGCGCCGATGGCCTGGCGCTGCTGCGCCATTGCCGCGAGCTCGATGCCGAGCTGCCCGTCATCATGATCACCGGCCATGGCGATGTGAGCCTGGCGGTGGAGGCGATGCGCAGCGGCGCCTACGACTTCATTCCCAAGCCCTTCTCGCCCGAGCATCTGGTGGAGGTGGTGCGGCGCGCGCTGGAGAAGCGGCGCCTGACGCTGGAAGTGCTCAGCCTGCGCCAGGCGCTGGCGCTGCGCGAGGGCGTGGCGGGCAAGCTGGTGGGGCGCTCGCCGCAGATCGAGGCGGTGCGCCAGCTGGTCGCGCGCGTGGCCCCGTCGGCGGTGGACGTACTGATACGCGGCGAGACCGGCAGCGGCAAGGAGTTGGTGGCCCAGGCCCTGCACGAGCTCTCGGGCCGGCGCCAGGCGCCCCTGGTGGCGCTGAACTGCGGCGGCCTGCCCGAAAGCCTGCTCGACAGCGAACTGTTCGGCCATGAGCCCGGCGCCTTCACCGGCGCGCAGAAACGTCGCATCGGCAAGATCGAGCATGCCAACGGCGGCACGCTTTTCCTTGACGAGGTCGAGAGCATGCCGATGGGCGTGCAGATCAAGCTTCTGCGCGTGCTGCAGGAGCGCCAGATCGAACGCCTGGGTTCCAACCAGCGCATCCCGGTGGACTGCCGCGTGGTGGCGGCCAGCAAGGACGATTTGCTGCAGCGCGCCCAGCAGGGCAGCTTCCGCAGCGACCTCTACTACCGGCTCAAGGTGGTCAGCATCGATCTGCCGCCGCTGCGCGAGCGGCGCGAGGACATCCCGCTGCTGCTGGAGCATTTCATGCTGCTGGCGGCCAGCCGCTACGGCCTGGCCGTGCCCGCCGTCAGCGCGGCCCAGCTGCGCCTGCTGATGGCCCATGGCTGGCCCGGCAATGTGCGCGAGCTGCGCAATGTGGCCGACTGCCTGGTGCTGGGCGTGCGCAGCGATGTGCTGGCCGAGCTGCCCGGGGAGGCCGCGGCGGCGCCCGCCAGCGCGCTCTCGCTGGCCGAAACGGTGGAGGACTTCGAGCGCAGCCTGATACGCGAGGAGCTGCGTCGCCAGGGCGGCAATATCGCGCGCAGCGCCCAGGCCCTGCGTACGCCCAAGACCACGCTCAGCGACAAGATCCGCAAATACGGGCTGCTGGGCGCGGGCGAAGCGTAAAAAGTCGCATGGTGAGTCCTTCCTCAACACGCAGGGCGGCGCGGGAAAGCACCTACTGGATTCTTATAAATAACCTCCAAACTAAGCGCCTCGCTCAGAACAAAAGTCAGAAGAACTGAGCAATAGGGAGGATCAATATGTTCAAGTGCCACCGTCGCTGCGCGGCCTGTTCCCGCGCGCACGACTCTTTGCTGCCGTGGGCCCAGAGTCAAGGCAGCCCATAGAGCGACAACGCGCACCAGGCTCACCGTGCATGGTGCAGAGACACCGGTGGGTAGCCTCAATCTATCACTATGAATGCGCCGTCAATGGCGGCCGGATCGGCGGCGAGCCCATCGACGGTGTGCGGTATAGCGTCCACGTTTTCTTAGCGGGAGCGATCCAATCATCATGAGCGTGTGGTAGGTTTTGTTGATTTGTGGACGCGTATATGGATGGTTAGTTGCGCGCTCATGATTGGTTCATTGCGAGGTTGAATGCATGGGGTTTGGCGCCTCATGAATGAGGAGATGTCTATTCGATCTTTAGGAAATGACTTGCGTCGAGTGCGCTGTATTTCTGGCGTCTTGCTGCTCATGTCGGCGCTGGCTGTCCATGCTGGCGTTGGTCCAACGCTGCCCCAAAAAGCGGACAGCTTGCAGGAAGTTCTTTCCCAAGCGCTGGTCGAAAAGCTTGAAAGAACGGAAGTGCCCGGCCAAAGCATCCGGAACGAAGGGCAGATCATCGCAGCACAGAATGCTGCCGCGCCGGTCTATATACCCAGGATTGGCGAGGGCAACTCGGGTTTTGCCCCGGGTGCAGGTGTGAAACAGCCCAAGACAGAAGGCGATTCCGACCCTGACCGTTGTGCCACGACCAACAAGCCGGTGGCCATCGCCTCCGGTGAGAAATGGCTCACCGAACCCGATTTCAAAGCCGTCGGTCTGTCGGGCATCTCGCTCACCCGAACCTACCGCAGCCAGTACGGCACGGGCACCTTGTTCGGCCCGCGCTGGCAGTCCAGCCTGGACTTCAAGCCCCTGGCGGTCACGCGCCCGACATGCAGTCCCAACCAGTCATGTGTGCCCACAGCGGTCACTATCGAACTCAGCGATGGCGCGCGCACGACCTATCGCCCCAACGGGACCGCAGCCTTCAACCGGGCTGCTGCGGAGCAGGTCCAGCGCCTTGTCGCACTGCAGTTCCCGGCCGATCAACGCATGTCCCTAAGTGCCGGTGAAGAGCCCGTGGTCTTCGCCGAAGACAAAGCTGCGCCCTTGGCCTATGTCACTTACCAGCCCGTTTCAAAGATATGGATCCTGGTTCGCAATGGTCGGTCCTACCGCTACTCGGCCACAGGCCTGCTGACAAACATCGCAGCCGGCCCGGCTTCTGCCACGCTGACCTACTCGACGACAAATCCGACGCAGTTGACCAAGATCACCAACGCCGTCGGCCAGAGCGTCAACTTCGGCTGGAACGGCACACGCGTCAGCACCGTTACCGACCCGTCCGGACAAGTTTGGAGCTATGGCTACAACCCCTCGGGCGTACTCACCACGGTCACCGCGCCCGGTGTAGGCGCTCCGACGCGGACCTATCACTATGAGGACGCGGTCAACGGCGGGCGGCTCACCGGCAAGTCCATCAACGGCGTGCGCTACAGCACCTACCTTTACTATCCCGATGGTCGCGTCAAAGAGAGTGGCCTGGCCGGTGGCGAAGCGCGCGACACCTTTGTATACGGCGCCACCAGCACCACGGTGACGGACCAGGCCGGCCAATCCACGACCTACGAGTTCGTCACCCTGGGCGGTACCAAGAAACTCACGTCGACGTCGCGTGCCGGCACCACCAGTTGCGCGGCCGCCCTGGCCAGTGTGAGCTATGACGGACTCGGTTATGTGGACAAGACGGTTGATTGGCGTGGCATCGTCACCGACCTGCAGTACGACTCCAGTGGTCGACTGACTGAATCCACTACTGCCCAGGGCACGGCCGCAGCCTTGAAGACGAGCCACAGCTGGACCGGCGAGAACCTCAGCGAAAGCGTCTACAAGACCTCAAGCGGCGTGGCGTACGCCAAGATCGCCTACACCTACACCTGGGACAACCGGCCGGCCAGCATCACCGTCACCGACCTAGCTACCGGCCAGCAGCGCCAGACCCTTTACGCCTACACCTTCCACGCCAACAACTCCAACCTGCTAGCCAGCAAGACCATCACCAGGGTCGTGCCCGGTGGCAACAACATCGTCGACAGCACGCTTGCCTACGATGCGCTTGGCAACCTCACCAGCGCCACCAATGCATTGGGGCAGCAAATGAGCTACAGCGGCTACAACGGCCTGGGCCTGCCGGGGCGCGTCGTGGATGCCAACGGTCAGGCCACTGACCTGGCCTACAACGTCCGAGGCGAACTGCTGAGCGCGATCCGGCGCTTACCCACAGGCGACCGTACGACCAGCTTCAGCTACCACGCCAACGGCCAGGTCGAAACCGTCACCCATCCGGACGGTCGTGTCGAGCGCCGCAAATTCAACGCCGCGACGCGTGTCACCGAACTGGGTAACGGACTGAGCGAATTCGTCAAACTTGACCTCGACATCGCCAGCAACACCGTCAGCATTCATTCCGACCGCCGCACGCCTTCACTCAGCGGCAGCACGCCCGTGGCAAATGCGGCCGGCGAGTTCCTCGGCCGGACGGTGCGTGACAGTCTGGGCCGTCCGTGGAAGCGCGTCGGCAACAACGGCCAACTGCTCACCTACGGCTACGACGTCAACGGCAATTTGGAATCCATTGCGGATGCAGCCGGTCACACCACGCGCTACACCTACGACGAGCAAGATCGCATCACACTGGTCACGGCTCCCGATGGTGGCAGCACCCGCTATCACTACGGCGCGCAGGGCCAGTTGGACTATGTGGATGACCCGCGTAATCTGCGCACCAGCTACACCTACAACGGTTTCGGCGACACACTCAGCCAGACCAGCCCTGACGCCGGCCTCACCAGCTACACCGTCGATGCCTGGGGCCGTCGGGAAACCGAAACCCGTGCCAATGGCCTCGTGATCAGCTACACCTGGGACAAGCTCGGCCGCATGTTGACGCGTACCAGCAGCGGCCAGACCGAGACTTTTGGCTACGACGCCGGCCCTAACGGTATCGGCCGAATGACCAGCCTGACGGACGGCTCGGGCAGCAGCAGCTACAGCTACAACGCCGCCGGCCAACTGGTGCAGCAGGTCAACACCATCAGCGGCCAGAGCTACACCACCGGTTGGACCTTCGACGCTCTGGGGCGCATCATCGGCATGAGCAACCCAAGCGGCCTGAGTGTGAGCTACGGCTATGGCAGCTATGGCCGCCTCGCCAGTGTCAGCGCCTCGGTCAACGGGCAAGCCAGCTTCACCGTGGCGGACAGCTTTCTTTACCAACCCGCCACGGATCGACCCTATGCCTGGCGGCTGGGCAATGGCCTGGCGCGCCTGATCACTTTGGATAGCGATGGCCGCATCACTCAGCTGGCAAGCCCCGGCATTCATAGCCTGAGCTACAGCTGGGCCAACAATGACACCATCAGCCAGCTGAGCGACAACCAGTTCCCGGCCCTGACGGCCACGCTGGCCTACGATCCGAACGACCGCGTCAAGACCGTCAACCGCAGCGGCGACGGACAGGGCTTTGGCTGGGACGCCCTGGGCAACCGCACCAGCAGCGATCGGGCGGGTGCTGTCCTGAGCTACAACATGGAAGCGAGCAGCAACCGGCTGAGCAGCATTGGCGGCGGGCAGTCGCGCAGCTTTGGCTATGACGCTGTAGGCAATCTGAGCAGCGAAACGCGTTGGGACGGTTCGCGCGCTTACGGATACGACGGCTTCAACCGGCTCAACAGCGTCAGCGTCAACGGCAGCCAAGCAGGCAGCTACCTCAGCAATGGCTTCAACCAGCGTGCGCTGAAGACCAGCGCGGGCACCAGTACGCGCTATGTGTACGGGCCAGGAGGACAGTTGATCCATGAAGCCGGCAGCACCGCGACCAACTACCTCTGGCTGGGTGGCGAACTGCTGGGCATTGCCAGGAACGGGCAGTTCTACTATGCGCACGGCGATCATCTGGGGCGACCTGAGCTGCTGACCAATGGCGCGGGCGCTGCAGTCTGGCGGGCCGAAAA
>NZ_JBBHJW010000017.1:0-28886 GCF_037482845.1 Paucibacter soli | reverse complement strand
GGTTCTTCCGGCCGATGTGGTCAAGTCGATCTCCGGACAGGTGACCTTCGAAATCGTGCCTGGTTGTGCGGTGCCCAAAGCAGAGGCTTCGCGTCTGATGAATTGGGCCCTGGAGTCGTTGCGACATCAGGCGGTTGCAACCAAGGCTGCAGGTCTCCCGGCAGCTGGGATGCGCACAGCGCCTCGCATGAAGCGCTGAGGGGGACGGTCGCCCCTTGTGCATCCAGGTCGGAGGTGCTATCTCAAAGCAAACCAACCGAGATCACAGCAATGGCTCGAACAAACAATGGCCGCGAAGGCAAGCTCATAGACACCTGGCACTGGAGATACACCGGTGTCGAGGATGACCTTTCCGCCCACTTGAAGGGGGAGGAAGAGGAGCCCAGCGGTAGCGAAGGATCCATGGAGTCCAGCAAGGATTCCAGGCCTACGCTCGTGAAGGAAAAAGTGGTGCCAATCGAGGTTCGACTGCTTAAGCAGATGAACGAGGGCGAGCTGCCTCGCACGGAGAAGTCCGTTGAATTCCTTCTGTCGTGCCCGGAGCTAGACATCCGCATGGTCGGGTCAGATATCGAGGCCCTGCGCAAGGCGCTGTGGAGCAAGCTCGAGAAGACGCATGAGATCACGTGGGAGCGCTGGTACCTGGTGCAGATTGCACCGACGGTTTCGTACTCCGGTGACATCGAGACCGGCTTCTCGCTCAGCCAGAACACGATCTATCGTGGCGTGGCCCACGATGGCTCGATCCTGATGCGAGAGTTCGACCGTGGACGGACCTTTGGCCCGTGGCGATACAAGCCGTGGCCTGGCATCTATCGAACTGAAGGCGGCAAGGTGATCGCCTGCATCCCGGCAACGGAACAGAACGAAGCCGCGATGGATGAGTTCCGCGCTCGAATCCGCGAGTTGCAACGAATGCTGGGCGAGCTGGTGAAGCCTGAGACCATCATGCAGACCCTGGCCAATCTCTCCGGCATCGGTCTGCCGGCTCCCCAGCAGCAGTCGCTGGAAGCCGACGATTGAAGCCCACTGGAATCGGACGGAGAACACGGATGGAAAAGGCATCGACCGCGGCGATCAAACTGACTGCGAAGCATCGTCATGCTCTACAGAATGTCCTCGAGCAATTCGCTGGCAAGCGGTTTCGCCGCGGCGATGTGGCCACGTGGATCCACCCCATCACCAGGCCAAACTGCTGGGAGAAGGCGGACGCCATCGCCGCTGCGCTGGTCAAGGAATCATTGGCGGCCGGACTGATTCGCCGATCCGGTCAGGGCTACGTTGGCACGCCACTCAATGGCAAGTCGCGGCCGCTGATTGGCGGTGGCGTCGCTGCTGAGTTCCCGAAGTCCAAGAAGTTGGGCCTGGACACGGCTTGCCCGGGCAAGTGGATCGCGGTCGACTTGGAGACCGGAGACATTTGGGAGGGGACTCCTGAAGGCTGGAAGCAGGCTTCGGCGGCGCAGCGCAAGCGGGCTCAGGTAGCCCTGGCCAAGTGTTGAGCATGGATCCCGGACCTGACGGGCTCGATGCCAAGTCGGACGCCTCGGCCACAGTAGTTGGTAGGTGGGTCGCATTTCAAAACCAGACCTGCAACGGCACATACTGGGCAATTCATCGCGTCAACCGCGCGTTTTTGGATGGCTACCAGGTCATGCTGACGAGGGTTGGAATGCCGCGTCGCTTCGGATCACAAGCAGCTGCGGAGCACGCTGCCGCCGAGGCCAACCTACCCGAGTCTGAGCGCGAGGAGAAGCCGCTCACCAGGGCACAGAAGGAGTTCTTGGCTAGCTATGTCGAAGACGTTTGCCATGGATTCAACAAGCATCTGAAGACCGCCGACAAGGATGTATTCATCCGAGCAGTTCTCGGGATGGAGATCGATGGGCGCGTCGATGCGTCTGAGTTGCGGGTTTCGAAGGGCCTGAATACCCGCGGCTACTTCTCGACTTTCAAAGTGCAAGGCGAGGCTCCCGGCCTGACCAAGCTCTGCGTCGAGTTCAGCCCGAGGGGCGCTGAGGCGGTGTGGATGGAGATGCTGCGGGCGCGCGCCTAAACGCCGCAGCCATCGCCTACGGGCGAGGCCGCCGACGGGGACTCTGCGCCGGCGCCGGCATTGTGCTGCCGGCGAATCAAACGACGACTCCGAGATCCTTGGCTGCTTTGGCGATCTCTTGATGGCTGAGCTTGGAGTTGTAGAACAGAGTCCGGGCCGAGCCAGTCTGCGAGGCGCTGTCATCGTTCACATCGCCGAAGCCGCGTATGTCCATGTCGGCCTCTGCGAGCTTGAAACCGTCATTGCACTTCACCAGCATCTGCAACCGCTCGACGGCATCTTCCTCAAGGTCGTTGTCAGCCAGGAGGAGCATGAATCCGGTACCGCCCTTGCGCGCCACACGGCCGCGCAGCTGGTGGAGCTGGGCCAGGCCGAAGCGCTCCGGGTGGTTGATGACGATGGCCTTCAAGCTGGGCAGCGTGACGCCAACCTCGATGACGAGGCTGGATACCAGGATGTCGAACTTGCCGGCATTCATGCCGGCAATGACGTCGTTCTTCTCTTCAGGGCTCAGCTTGCCGTGCAGTACGCCGACACGACCAGGGAAGCGGCGCTCCCACTGCTTGGTCGCGCCGATGACGCTCTCCAGTCCCTCGGTGACGCTCGATTCCCCAGTCATGTCGACCAAGGGGTAGATCACGGCAACCTGACCGCGCTTGGCCACGATGTCGGCGATCAGCTGGTCGGACTTCTTGCGCTGGTCTGGCGTGACGATGAAAGTGCGGATTTCTTTCTTCACCGGGCACTCGCGCAGCACGGAGACGTCCATGCCTCCGAAGTGAACCAAGGCCAGCGACCGCGGGATGGCCGTGGCTGAGGCCTCGAGGACGTTGGTCGACTTGGTAGTCAAGATGGACTTCTGCTCCACAGAGAACTTATGCTGTTCGTCGACGATCACCAGGTTGAACTTCTTCTTGGCCTTCTTGGCCGCGTGCAGCAGCGCCGTCGTGCCAACGCAGATGCCCTCGCCGATCTTGGAGCCGGAGACCACCTCGCAGACCGGCAGGCCTGGGAACATGGTGCGGAGGTCGTTGGCCATCTGCTTCACGAGCAGCTGGCTGGGCACCAGGATGGCAACCTCAGCGCCGGCGTCATATGCAGCGGCCGCTGGCACCATGAAGGTGGGCGACTTGCCTGTGCCAACATCCCCAGAGAGCAGGCGATGCATTGTGTATGCTGAGCGCAGATCTCGGACGATTTCGTCGATGGCCGTCCGCTGATCCGTCGTCAAACGGTAGGGGAGATCAGCAATCAGCTCTTCGACGAGTTTCTTGTTGATCGTGATCGCAGAGCTGGCCACGGGCGGGCGAATGCGCGCGTCGGCGGATCGACGCACGACGGTCTCAGCAGAAAGCTTGCGAGCCAGAGCCATTGCGCGCTCACCCTGCGCGACATCACGCGGGAAGTGAAGGAGCCGCAAAAGGGTTTGAGCGCTTTTGACCCCGGTGAGTTCCGTGAACTCCGTGTCGAGGAGGCCGGCTTGAGCAAGAAGAAGGACTTCAGCCTCATCCAGGTACTCGATGGCACGGCCAATGCCGATTCCCAACGCTTCGCCACTGACCTGGCCGGCCTTGCCTGAATACTGGGCAATGACTCGACCCCGTGCGTGTCGGGGAACCGGGTGAGGGTTTCGAAGCTGAAGCGCGCCTCGAAACACGTCAACGAGGCCATAGACATGGATGAGCATGCCCTCTTCGACTTCCTTCCAAGGCCATACGTTGCCAAATGCGGCCAAGGTGATGGCGCGACCGGCATTGTCTACGCACTCAATCTCGACTCGGCGAGCCGACTGCCAGTATTCTGTTTTGTTCCTGCCGTCATCAAACAGTGATGTCGGGCCAGCGCGCAGCACCAGGTAACGCTTCTCACCAGCGTCACGGCGCATGTCGATACGAGAAATCGGCTGCGTGTAATCAAAGTAGGCCCTAGGAATGGTCAGCAGCACTTCAGGAAGTGAGCTGAAACCAAGTCGCTTTAGGCGGCCAAGTTCATCACCAGACTCCTCCGCAGTCGCCGCCCGGGGCTTCGAGGCTTTCTTTGTTGCAGGCTTCGTCGCAGCTGCCTTAGGAGCGGCCTCAAGCTGGCGCCGAGGCACCTGAGCGACAGAGCTCTGAGCATTCGGACGAGTTTCCGTCGTCCTCGGCGAGAAGATGCTCACTCGATTCTGTGCTAAATGGCCGTTTCCGGGAGAGGACGATGCGGGCATCTGAGAACTGGCCAGCGGCCTTCAATCCATGATTGTAGTGGTGCAAAAGATATCACATACGCCCTGATTTGACAATCCGGTTTACGCCCTGAGTTCTGGGAGCGCCACCAAAGGTTGGCAGCAGTTGCATCGAGATGCTGGGCCAAACGGCGTGATCCCTCAGCGAAATCCGGCGCCCGATGCGCCAGGTGACGGATCTACCGTCGTGCGGCCGCGGAAGCCGTTGAATTGCTAGACTAGGCCAACAACTTCGTTGAAAACGCAATGAGCAAAATCGAATCCCTTAAGAACCACCTGGCAAGTTGGATGCGCGTCGACACCTGGGACACCCTCCATCCTCTGGATGAGGAGCGATTCCACAAGGCGCTGAACGCCTGCTTCCGTCAGTTCGGTCCGCAGATCTCGGCTAATGAGTTCGAGGACGCCATGCTCGCGCTGCTCGAGCAGTACCACCCAACAAAGATGCCGATTGACCGGGCAGAGCGATTGCATAGCTGGGTGCTTAAAGCCGAAGTCATCAACTCATATCTGTACGACACCAGGCAACTTGCTTAAGTTGCGTCGATTGACTAGAGCCCACTCATGCGGGCTCTAGTCTCTGGGCTTGAGGAAATCAATTCCTGTTCGGTCCGCAGGTATGCTGGAAGCGAATACTCACCGGAGAGCCGTAGCTTCATCTCGTGATCGAGAACCGCGAGGCCTCGGCTGCGGAATTCCATGATGTCCTTGACATCGAGTTCGGGAGGGCATGACTTGGGCCGCCAGCTGTTTCCACGGCGGATCATCAGAATCGGCGTCTTGACAAGGTAGCGCGCGACCCGCTCGCCGGCCTCGGACAGCATCTCTGGGCGGCCCTCTTCGCACAATTCCGCCATCAGCCGTGCCGCGTCAATGGTTCCGATGCCCTGGGCCCAGTCGGCGCGCAGATGAGAGGCGACCCAGCCCTGAAGCTCCTCATTTTGACGCTCGATCCATGACACGCAGAGCTCGATGGCAGGCTTCTCGGTGCACAGCAAGGAGAGGGCTTCCTGGAATCGGACCGAGTAGGGAAGAAAGGTGATGGTGTTGGTGGCCATGAGACTCAGGCTTCCGTATTGGCACCAGCGGGAGCAATGCCGGCGGGGAGAAGAACATTGAGGGGGTCAGCGATCCAGGAGTCATATGCCTTGCGGCAGAAGGTGGGCGCCTTGGTCGCACCAACGCCCTGGGCCACCGCGGACAGGATCCGTTCACGGTAAATGTCCTGCTCCACCTTCGCGCCGCAGTCTGAGCAGAACTCGTGGGACACCAGGTGCCCGGGGTGAGGGACCGCGAGCTTGGTGTTGTTGAAGAAGGCGATGGCCAAGGCCATGTTGTCGCAGGCCTGTTGCCACTGAGATGCCCGAACGAGCCGACTCCCGTGCGTGCCGACGACGTGGTCGCAGCCACCCTCGGGAAGTACCTGGACGCTGCGCACTTCGTAGCCGATCTGCCGGATGATCCGGCGCGCCTCGGCAATGTCTTGCTTCTCGTTTTGCCCACATCCCAACATCAGTTCGAATTCGCGCCGAGCAAACTTGGCGATGGCGCCATCAGTGCGCACCATGGCGACGACCTTGCGAGATGAAACCGACTGCATGAATTGAGCCCCAGTGAATGTTCCTATCCATGGAGATATTGCATACACGTTAGCTCGTCAATGGCAACCTTCCAGATTCGGCTGCTCGGAACGCTACGGGTCGACGCAGAGCAAAAGGATTGGGGAAGAGAGCCTCTCGCCAGACAGATAAGCTGGATGCGGCCAATTAGGCAAACAGCGTATACAATATCGTCCACGCAACGATTTCGGTTGAATGAAGGGGAACGAATGACAAAGTTCTTGAAGATCGCAGCGCTGGCAGCATTGCTTGCCACCCAGGGCTTTGGTGCCCATGCTCAAAATTCAGCGCAAGAAAAGAAGTGGTCGCCGTTGGTGTGCTTCTGGAACTTGACGAAGTGTGAAGAAGTCAAGGTGACGGCGTCTCCGCAGCCCGAGGTGCCGCTTACGTGGAATCATGAGAACGCCACTTCAATGAACCCACTGCGGATCCAGGAGACCGCTGACAACTGGGTGAAGTTGGGTGAACACGAACTCGGCGACGGAACTGTTCTCAAGGTCTACTCTGACGGAGCCGTGCGCAGGGAAATGATCCCTGGTGAAGTGCTACGCCCGGATGCGGGTGATGTGATCTTCAATGGCAAGGTCTATTCGGCGCCGAAAGGTGGAGTGAGCCGAGGCATCGAGTCCGACGCCATTCAACCGACGAAGACCAAGGTTGAGAACGACATGAAATGGGGTGGCCAAGAGTGGGTATGTCAGGCTGGCTACGAATTGTCCCGCGAGCCCGTGTCTGGTACCACCACTTGCAAGCCTTGTGAGCAGATGGGCAAGGTGTGGAACGGCGGATGGTGCGTATGCCCACCCGGCATGGCCTGGATGGCGGGTGCCTGCTACCCTGGATACAAGCGCTGAGCTAGGTCCCTGGGCCGAAACCACTCCGAGGTTGGGTTCCAACGTTTGAACTTGTCGACGAATAGTTGGTGTGATATCTGTGGATTAGCCATAGGGGAAATCACATGCAAATCCAAGTCGACCAACTCTCTCGTCGCGCGCTGATCTGGGCGAGCATCCTCGCCCAGGGATTCGCGCCAGTGATCCAAGGGCAAGTGGTCTCCTATAGAACGGACCATGGCTCCTGGGACTCACCACGCATCGATCTGGACCAGGCGGCCTATCTAATGAATCGGTACTGGGTTGGACTAGATCGCCCAAGCAAGGGGCAGACACCGCCTCAGTGGCGCGCAATCGCCGACTTCGTGGGGAAACAGCCCTCACTGAAGTCGAGCCACTTCGTAATGACCGCCAATTCCACTGACATGGCCACCGCTGTCATTCGGTGTTTTGTAAAGAGTCGCTTCGGCGAGAAGGTCGACATTCCAGAGGAACTCGTAGCTGACTGCGAGATCAACTCTGCCATGCATTCTTCCTAGGACCGACGCTGTCGGAAGGGGCCCGCCTCACCCATCTGCCAGCCGGCACAACCGCGAAGCGGAACAGCGACTCCCGATGTTTCGCACCTGTCCCAATAAGGTAGCTCATCCTGTGAGCCACCTAGCACCTAGAATTCACAGCTGTTTGGCAAATGCACCAAAATGGGCATTGCTTTGCGGGGTTAAAAGTAGTCAGGAAGGCGAATGACATTTCAGCTAAGGCAGATGGTGTTGGTCAACGCCGGCACCAACAAGCACGTCCCATCGGGTCGTATCACGCAGATTGACCCTCGGGGAGGCGCAGCTGTTGTTGGCGCCAACGCGGTGGGGAAGACGTCCACCCTGCGGCTGATCCCGCTTTTCTTCGGTCACCCCACCAGCCAACTGGTGGCAATGAATCAGGGCCAGGAAGGGGTGCGCTTCATTCTGCCCACGAGCCAGAGCGCGATCTTGTTTGAGTATCAGCGCGGGTCAAGTGACGAAGCTGATTTGCGCCTGGCGGTCATGCGGCCGCGCGCCGACGGCACGGATGCTCCCGAATCATGCGGCCGCGCGCCGACGGCACGGATGCTCCCGAATACCGGATCTACAAGACCGGATACCGCAAGGAGATGTTCTGCGACGGGGACCACTTCTTCACTGACGCGGAGACCGAGGCAATGGCCAAGTCTCTGGGCATTGTGGGGACCCACAAGCTGACTACGTCCGAATATCGGGCTGTGATCCTCCGCACCGAGTCAAACACGAAGGAGCGCGCGCGGATCCAGCGGTTCGGTCTGGAATACTCGTTTGGCCCGCGCCGGCTGCCGAATCTCGACAAGCTCATTGCGACCATGGTCAAGAACCAGGTTCGCTTCGAAGAACTGGTCCAGGTGGCCGTTGGCCTGATCCAGGATGACCTGGGCCGCGGTGCCGAGCGCAACAAGGTGTCCATCAAGCAGCAGCGCTCAGCCATGGATAGGTGGCTTCGCAATCGTGACGCCGTAGTTGAGGCAAGAAAACTTGAGCCACGAATCCTGGGGCTCAATGGCATGTGCCTGAATCACCGTACTGCCGAAGAAGAGTTCCGAGAGCTGCACGCTGACGTCGCGACGTTGACGGACAAGCGTGAGGCCGAGAAGCGCGAGCTCCAAGGCATCGTCACCGCAGAATTCCAAGCTCGCGCGCTGGTCATCCAGTCCCGTGAGGAAGAGCGCAAAGTCATTGTCGGTCGCACAGTTGCCGCCAGCGCCAAGTCGGTGTCCGCGAAAACGGCCTATGACGAGGCTGCGGGAAACCAGACGCACTACGAAAAGGGTGAAGCTGCGCTTTGGGCAACCCGAGTTGACGCCATCCCGGCGCTGCAGCAGCGGCGCAACGACATCTCCAGCCAGGTGCAGGTGGCCGAAGCTGCGGCTGCAAGCGCAAGGCATGAGTACACCGGTAGGTGGCTCAAGGTCGAGTCCGATGCTGCGGCCAGAGTCCAGGAGCTTGAAAACAGCAAGGAGCCTCACCGCCAGGCCTGCGAGACTAGCGTCAGCGAGATCAGCGACCTGGAACGAGCCGCGCGGGAATCGTGCGACGCCGAAGTCCAGGCCCAGCGCGAAGACCTGGCCGCATCGCTGGAGCCATTGCACGCCAGGCGTGGTGAGCTGAATGTGCTCGTCGCCAACCCGCAGGCGCCGTTAGACGTCTTGGAGGCCGAGAGGGAGGCTGTCGACCGGTTGACTGCCCATGGGATCGAGCGCACTAAGGCCGGTCGCAAGTATGAGGTGGCGGCCGACGAGGCTCGGAAGGCTCAAAAGGCCTATGACGACCTCGAGGCGAATCAACGCGAAGTGAAGCGCCGCGTTGAGGCATTCAGTGCGACCCTGGATGCAGCGAAGCTTCGCCTGGCGCCCAAGGATGGAACGCTGCTGAGCGCGCTGCGGCAGCACTCAGACACTGATTGGAAGCTCAACCTGGCGCGGGTCATCAACCCCGCGCTTCTCGAGCGCGCGGATCTGAATCCTCATTTCATTCCAGAGGCCCTGACCGATGTCGTCTATGGCTGGGCACTGGACCAGGCTGCCATTGCGGCGCCCGACTGGACTGACGATGAGCGCATGCGCGCCGCGGTCAATGACGCAGAAAGGGTTCTGGCGACTGCGCGGACCGAGCTGGCCGATGTCGATGGAAAGCTGAAGGCGGCGGGCGTCCAGCGCACATTGGCCGAGAAGGCCAAGGAACTGGCTGATGCCGAAGCACTAATCCTCGACGGCAAGGCCAAGGGACTGCGAGACGCCCTCGAGCTCGCTCGGCTCCGTGTTGGAAGTGCAAAGGAGTCGGCGAAGCAGCTCGCCATCGGTGAGCTGAGCTCGGTCGGCGACAAGATTGGTGAAATCGGCACACAACTCAAGAGCTTGGAGCTGGCTCATGGCAAACGCAGAGGCGATATCAGGACCAGCCACGAGCGTATGAAGGTCGAGGCGGTCTCAAGGCGCGACATCGCGCTCAAGGCCATTGACCAGGCGATTGCAGACGTTCGCCATGAGTCGAGCAACCGGGTCCAGGCCCTCAAGAAGCAACTTGACGAGCACCTAAGCGAGAAGGGTGTGGACGTGCAGAATCTGCAGCGCCTGCAGAAGCAAGTCGAGGAGCTGGATCGGGAGATCACAGGCATCACGGGCAAGGTTGCCTTTGTCGAGGCTTGGCGCAAATGGATGAGCGAAGCGGGACCAAACGAGGTTGCCCGCTTGAAGCAGGAGTCCGAGTCAGCTGCGTCGGAGTCACAACGCCAGGCTGCAGCGCTCTCCAGCTTTGAGGCGCAGTCAAAGCGCGAGTCGGAGGCGTTCGAAGCAGCCCAGAGTCGCCGACAGGGCGCGCTCAAAAATGTCATCGACGACCTGGAAATTCTCTCCAAGCTCTGGGGCAAGTTCGACGGCTACGGGAAGAAACCGCACGAATCCTTCGACACGAGGATTCGCGCAGAAGACCTGAAAGGCAAGATCGAACGCCATAGGGCTTGGGAGCTGATGAAGAGCAAGCAAGCTGGCACAGCTCAGGAGGGGATGAGAGGGGCCCTGGAGGCGTGGCTGTGGGTGTGAACGGCACCATCAAGACCTGAATAACGGGCCCAAATGCAAAGGCCCGCGCGAGCGGGCCCTCCTCTTTGCGCAGGATCGCCAGTGACGATCACCACTTGCAGCCCTTCTCGCGAAGCATCTCTTGAGCATCTTCGCGAGTCTGCTTGTGGATCAAGACCGTGCCGTCGACCACCACGCTCCAGGGCTTGCTGAAGTCGAAGGTGGGGTCGTAGGACGTCCGCCCCCGCCCATCGGACGAGCGCTCGGTATGCGGGGCCGGAAGGTCGCGAATCGGGTCGACGCACGTCTCATCCATCGTGAAACGCTGAGTCACCCCGTTAACGCCGACGGAGAATTCGACGGTCACCGTGGTCGAAGATTTGACTCCGACAACCTTGCCGATGTGCCCAAGGTATCGTTGCAGCTGCTCGACGAACTTAGCCATAGACTCCGAAGGGTGCTTGCGGACGACCCGGCGCAGGCGATCCAAGCTTTGTTCGCTCACGTAGGCCTTGGCGCCGACTTCGAAGTGATAAGGGTTGCGCATTGGAGTCCTGGTTTCAGAGGGTGGCGCCAAGTCGGCGAGCTAGTTCGGCTTTGACGATGGCAAAACGTGCGATGGCGTCATCCTCACGTTCGACCTGTCGGTTGTGGACAGCGTTGCCGTAGTAGCTGAACGTGTGCTGAGCCTCATCCAGGAGCTGCTCAGCAGTGAAGCCAGGAAGGGCCTGGCGAAGATCGGAAATGTTCTCGATGCGCTGTGTGCTCATGCCTTGAGATATCACACGAACCTGGAAAGGCAAGGTCTCACGCCAGCGCAGCAAGCAGCCACGCCTTCTGCTGCCCGATGCCCAACCCTTTCATGGGCACGACGACACCAGACCTCCCCTCGACCCACCTGCGATACCGCCGTCCGGCCAACACCACGACGCCTGGGCCAACTTTGGGCTCGTGGAGGTGGGAGTCCAGGCCCAGCTGCGTGAACTGGGCCTGGACCATGGCGTCCCAGGCCGCCAACGCGTCCAGGCCGAGCAGATTCAGGGTGGTGTCGTAGGGCTCGATGACCTGCTCAGGCGCCACCAAGCCGTGTTTGGCTGACAGGATCAGCCACCTGGTGCCAAAGCGCTCGGCCCAGGCTCTCGACTTCTTGAAGAGGTCACCGATGTAGAGGTCCTGTGCGGCCGCGGCGTGGCCTAACTTTTGAGCGCCACAGGCGACCAGAACGAGCGGCCATGCCGCTGGGTCAGAGTGCATATCGCTTCTCGCCGTTGACGGCTCCTCCTCTCCACCAACTCCTCGAGCATGTCGGACTCAGTCCTTTGCAACGAAGAAATCGAAACCGTTTGGGCATCACAGGCTGACTTGTTTGCAACGGCTGCCTTGATGTCTTGCCACTTGTGCCACTGCTGTGGATGCATGGCTGCCATTGAACACATCGGATCCGTTGGATTGGCGGACGATCTCCGCTGAAACCAAAGCGGCCATCGGGCCTCCTAGCCTAAATAGAAGATCAATTGAAGGCCGCTTTGGATTGGTCTCGACGGCCAGGCGAATAGCAGTCTCCACGGCGTCATGCGACGGAAGTGTCGAACTCGACGGATCACCGGTTCGAAAGGCAGATCCAGCATGAGTCAGGTCGTTGACGTGAAGCAGGATGTCGCGAGGCATCTCTGAATTCGGCGGCATCTTTGAGCCACTGAGGACATCGAGCCAGTCGCTCCTTTCCTCTGCAGTGGTCGCCGAGTTCTTTCCGGCCTCAAGCAGGACTGCCAGGCGCAGCATCCGGCCGGAGTCGGACAGGCAGAGGCGGGCGACTGGAATACGGTTGTAGCTGCGGTCCTCGCCGTCATGTGCGCTCACAGCCCACGCGACGCCACCCTCTAGGGACTTCATGATCGCCTGGCGGACCTCGGTGCCGAATTCCCCGTGCACCAGGCGGCGCAACTTCTCGACGCCCCAGAGGCCCCGGCTCGTAATGAGCAGGGCCACTAGGTGGCCGAAGTGCAAGTCTTGCGAGACCGGAGGCTGCTGGCAGGTCCAACGAAGCAGAGGTTCGAACTCGTCCTTGTGCATCACAGGGCCGACTTTTGGTCGCTCACCGCGTGCACGGAGTGGCTTACCGTCGGGGGCGAAAATATCGGTGGACGTGAGTTTCATACTGAGGTCGATTCGTTCGTAGTCTTGCGAGCTGTGTTGTCTTGCAGATCGTTTGTTGCGGAGAAGAACATGCGGTCAGACCACTCGATTGCGTCGTCGACTCATCGATGGATCCAGGCCCGCAGGAGCCGAATGCGTGATCTGATTCCCGAGATCAACTGACAGACTGCGCTTCAGCATTGTCGAGATCATGAGAGCATGCATCTCGCCGCCGGCGCACTCGAGCGCAAGGTCGACCGCGTTCATACCGGGCTCGCCGGCGTAGACGGTGCCTAGATCCAGGCTGACGCCGCGGCCGATGAGAAATCTGGCGATGCCGATGTCATTGAAGATGATGGCGCCAGCCAAAGGCTTGAGTCCGGCAAAGTTGCTCCAGCCGAGGTCGCCCTTCCAATCGGAGCGCGCTTGCACTACGCCGTCATAGGGCGCCTCGAGATCAAGTTGGCCAGCGGCCTCGTAGAGAGCAATCAGGCCGGTGACCTTGCTGAGCAGCTCTGGATCCGTCGGCCATGTGTGGCCGAAGAATTGCGAAGTGGCTCCGGTGTCGTACTGGTCGGTGATCGGCGCATTCATGGCCAACAGCTTCACGCAGCACTGGTAGGCCAGGCTGGCCTGCACATGGTCGAGTGGCGTCATGAACCAGTCCAAGACGAAGGCGTGGACCGAGCGATAGTGACCATCCTTGGGACGTACCTGGTCTGTGCACAGCAGATCCAGTGGATCCACTTGGCCGTCCAGTGCGACCAGCAGTTTGGCCAGATCGTCGACTGGAAGCTTCGTCCGCGGGATGGCGGGCGCGCACATCTCAATCTCTGAAGATAAAGCCGAAGTCACTGACGCCAACTGGCGTTGCATGGAATTCGCAGCGGCCAGTGCGTGGATCTCAGCCATCCCGTGCGCGAGCGCAAGCGAGACAGCCGACACCGGCGGCTCATCGGAGTAAACCTGCCCCAGGTCCAGGTCCACGTTGCGCTCAAGCAGGTATTCGACGAAGACTCGATTTCCTAGGAGGATCGCGCTGGCCAAGGGTTTGATTCCGTGAATGTGAAAGTCGAGGGTTTCTTCGCACTGCGCCCGAGTGGGCAGCCTACCGTCAAGAAGACCCTCAAGATCAAAGAGGCCTGCTGCAACATACTGGTCAGCCAGCTTGGAAATCTGCGTCCGACGAACTTCATCGCCTGGCCACGCGTAGGTGCAGAACTGAGATTTCGCGCCATCGCCATAGGTGTCAGTGATTGGCGCGCCCAACTTGATGAGCCGCTCGCAGATGTCGATGGCCAATCCGAAGCTTTCCCAATCAGCAGCCGTCAGGACCTTCGACAGCATGAGTGCATGAACCGAGCGATAGCTCGTCGCGGGATGGGTTCGTATGGGCTCAACACTCACGAGATCGTCGGGGTCGACGTGTCCACGCAGAGCGCGCTCCAGCGCATGCAAGTCATTGATCGGTAGCGTCGTCTGGCGAATTGGCTTCATGGCCGGGCCTTCCTGCCAGCCGGTGCTGGCTTGTTGAGGGCCTGGATCTCGAACCCGGACAGATCACAGTACCTGCGCATGCCCGGGCTCGGGAAATAGTCGCCCTTCAAAAGGCCGACAAGAGCCTCAGAGGACCATTCTTCTTTGCTCGAGATCAGAATGTGCACCCATGACTTCAATGACTGGCCATTGGCGAGGCTGGATGCAATCTCTCTTTCGAAGTCGGCTTTTGAGAGCATGGCGGGTGATGATGTCTTTCCGAGCGCAAGGGCTCGGATCGTTTCAGGAAATCTCACTGTGCCGAAGCCATCTCGACGTTACCTGCAGGCGTAGAAATGCCTCAGCATCAAGCGCCGCGAATTATACCACGGAAGATATCCTATACGCTATCGTATCCGGGAGCTAGCTCACCCCTTGCCAGCCTGCTTGAACTGTCTACAGCCGCGCGCCGCGGCGACGAGCAGGCTGAACTTCTGCATTGGCCAATGACTCGTCCGCCGGCGTTAGAAGCTCGTCCAAGCGATCCGTCATGAGGGCTTCGGTTAGGACGGCCAGCACCGCACCTTGCCCCATGTCTCGAGCAAGATCAAAGGCCTCGTAGGGTGGTCGGTCAAGAAAGACCTGACCCAGCTGCTTGCTGGCACCCTTCTCGAGCAGGAAGCGGACAGACTCAACGTTGCCACAGGAGATGGCGGCCGCCATAGGTGCCAAGCCATCCCAGCAGAAGCCATCGTCGTCCAGGGTCTCAAATCGACAGGAGATGTCGCCCGGGATCGGATCATCCAGCGAGGCGAGTCCATGGCCAAGATAGAACTCAGCCAGTGACCTGGTCATCATCACGCGCCGAGGGTCAGACGGCCAGTAGAAGCCGAACAACTGAACTGACGCTCCCTTCCCGACACTCGATTGAATGGGTTCACCCATCTCGACGAGCTCATGGCAGACCTGGATCCAGGCTCCGGCCAACGTCACGTCTTCTGCCTGTACGGCCTGAGCGAGTGCAAGGCTGTGCAGCGTTGTCGCGACCGAGCCCAATCCCATGAGTGGGTTGACGTTCGAGAGCTGTGCGGGATCAATTGGGTTTGCCTGACGGTCCCGCAGCTAGTCGAGAGTGGCGCCTACCTGGCGCCTGGTTGGCAGGCTCCGCCTGCTATGTAAGCGAGCTGGCATAAGGGAGGGCGGAACTGCTAGGGTGGGCTGGTGGCCAACACCTGACTCATGGCGTGCGCGAGCGGCGTGTTGCCGGAGTCACGGGAGACTCACCGTGGCCGGCGCGGGCCACCTCCAGGAGGCGGAGACCGAACTCAGGCCCGTCGGTGACGTGATTCGCCAGCGCGATCAGGTCAATGAGAGAATCTTCCTTGGCGTGACCCGGCACCGGGCGGTGGTCCAGACGATCACCGGCTTCGACCAGGATCTCGGCGGCCGTCAGATTCTTGCGGCGAATGGCGACCTCTAGTGGCGTGCGGCCGCTATTGATAGTCGAGGAGGCAGCACGGCCAGCTCCGAAGGCATCCTCTCGGTCGTTTAGGAGGAAGTAGCCGGCCTTGACGTAGGCGCGCATGAGATCAGCGATCTCGGCGCGAAGGGCTTCAGGCCAGTTATTCCCTAGCAGATGCACTGCCGCAGCGCGCACAGGGCCACCGACATTCCGGCATGGGACGCCCCGACTGATGAACTCATGACAGGTCTTGATGGCGAAGCGCGCCATGACGAGGTCAACCTTCAGATCTGGGCCGAGCCAGTTGATACACCGAATGATGAAGCCGTGAGCCAGGTCTAGTGTCGGCTGCTCAGCCATGCACTCTTTCAAGCGCTCGATGCCGGCTAGGTCGGTGGGGAAATCGGTGTTCATGCTCATAAGGTCGAAATATCACAAGGGAAGCGATACTGACAACCCTGTCGGCAGTCAGCCTGACTCACCAGATTTCTCGCCGGTGCTACAGCTTCGTCAGAAAGCCATCGACCGAGCAAAGTGTCGATGGATCTCAGCGCAACGCGCTGCAAGTTCAAGACTAAACCAGTCGTCGATGCGAAGTTTCCCCTCCATGTCGCTCCAAGAACCTGGGCGGGCCAGAGACGAGATGCGCGTGTACTCAGCAAAGAGGTTGTCTGCACCCATGCCGCCGGCGAAACCGATCTGCTTTTCGGTAGCCGGCAGCACCCAGGAGTCCGGGGAAGTACCGCGGCCGCCAGACGCATCGATCAGGATGGCGTGGTTTCGGGCCTGGACACCCAGCAGCGAGCCATTTGCGATGTTGTGCTGCGTCATGAGGGTGCCAACCAGGCTGGCCAGCGCCTCAGCCTCTTCAACTTGGAGTCCTCCGTTGACCTGGACGCGTGGCGCATGGCGGGTCAAATCTGCCAGGTCGCCGGCGATCAACTCCCGACGCGCGCCCATTCCACATACATGGATCGCGCAGCGACCGGAGAGTGCGGAAGCGGCTCGCGAGAGCCAATCCCGGCTCGGGTAACGTGGGCGCCCCTCCGGCGTCACGGTATAGAGCAGGCCGATCTCGACTTCAGTGAAGCGATCAGCGAGATCAACGAGACCGTCCAGGTCTGTGCGTTCATCGGCGCCAGTCAGAGTGATTCGTGAGAGGTTCATCGGGCACTCCAAAACCGCGCTGATGTCGGGTTAGGCGGCACGGACGGCTGCAGCGCCGCGGCGCTGCCAGGGCTTGAGTTCCTTCACTGCCGGAGTTTCCGATTTGGTAGGCTCAGGGGAGGGCTCAGGGCGCGAGCTGTTGGGTTGAGCTTCAGCAGGAGGCGGCACAGGGGTAGCCGACTCAAGAGCGACCTCGGGCTCCGGCCTCGGGGCCTGCTTCACCTCCTTCGTGACCACAGCCGACTCAACAGAGACCGTCACCGGGGCAGCCACGGCGGCCGGAATTGCTTGAGCAGCGGCGCCGATGACGATGATGTTGCGGGCGCACACGCGCGTGAAGTAGTCGAACTGGCCGGGCTGACCCTCACGCTCGATTTCGTCTGTGCACAGCTCGCCTTCAACATAGACCTTGTCGCCCTCAGCCAGGGCGCGGACGACTTCGACCAATTCGTCAGAGGCCTCGATGTCATGGGTATCAATTCGCTCACCGATCTGGCCGCCACGACCAACCGTTTTGGTTGCTGTGGAAATCGTGAAATCGGCATAGAGCGCGCCCGAGTCCTCGGCGATCTGGGCAGGGCCGTTGGCCCGGCCCAGCAGGATGATCTTGTTGACGTCTTGGGAAACGGCGAGGGACATGATGAGCTTCCTGTTTTGATTTGCCGACCGAAAAGGGCCGAGGAATGAAGGGGCGCAACACCTATCACCGGCCCCGCTGATGTTGAGATAGCACATTTGCTCAGATCTGCAAGAGAGTTGACAGCGCACGAGATATCCTATACACTTATCAACATTGCCTCGAAAGAGGCTTGTCGAGCAATACCGGCCGCACCGATTGGGCGGATTCAGGAACCCGTAACCTGGCTCGAGAACACCCAATGACATTCGGATTGGCTCGCGCATACCCGCGGGCGATCTAGTTGATGCGCGTGTTCACTGCAAAGGCCCGCGCTCGTCGCCGGGCCTTTACTTTTTCCAGCAGGAGTTTCCATGGCAACCCCCACCAGCAGCACACTGAATCGCGAGAAGATCGAGGCGGACTTGGATGCCTTCATCGATGAGCATTTGGATGCGCAGCAAGCCTTCTCAGAAGCGCTGGGCAAGGTGGAGCGCCAGAGGGCTGCAGCCGCGCTGGATCGCACTCGTGAGCGCATGCACATCGCCCGCGACGCGATGCATGGTGATGAGTCTGCCTACCTGAAATTGAAGGCCGCAGACGCCGCGATTGCGGCCAGCAAGAATCAATCGGGCGCGCAGCGCGAGGCGCCGGTGGCGGCGCTGAGCTTTGACATGATCCGAGAGGTCGCTGAGCTGACCCGCCGCCTTGCCATTGAGGACTACTGGCGCCACATTGCCGCTGTCTCCGAGGCGCCGAACGAGGCCGAGAAGGTTTCGGCCGTCGCAAAGCTCCACGATTCCGAGCGAGCCGCTCGGTTGGCAGACAACGCCGTGCAGTCCATCATCGCGGCCGAAGCTGCGCACCGCTCCACTACCGCCAACCTGGTCATCGGCAAGGAAGCCGAAGCAGATGTCGCAGCGAAGGCATCCGGCGAGCATCTGAACATGGTTGCTGACCGCCTGGATCGCTACGGCGCCGAAGCGCCAGAGAGCAAGTTCTTCGGCGCAGCTTTCGCTGCCGTGGCCAAGGCTGATGAACTTGCTGGCCACATCGGGGCCGGCGCAAGCCGAAAGGCGGAGGGCTTCACTGAAAATATGCGTGCGTTCGCCCAGCGTGTGAAGGCCTTCGCGGACACCGTGTCTCGCACGCCGGAGATCGTGGTTGGCGCTGCCAAGGCTGCTGGGCACACTGTTGCCGAAATGGCTGTATCGGTGTTCGGTCGATTGAAGAGTGGCGTCTCCAGTTGGTTGGGAAGCGCCAACGCAAAGGTCGAAGAGGCTGCGGCGAAGGCTGCCGCAATCAAGGACAAGGCCAAAAGTTCGGCATGGGATGCCTTGGACCGCGCTGGCGAAGCAGTTGAGCGAGCCAAGAGCAAAGCCAGCGATGTCGCTGATGTCGTCCGTGAGCAGGTTGGACTGCATGCTGACATGGCGGTAATCGCCGGTGGCAAGGTTGCTAGCATTGGTGGCGGCCTCCTGTCCGCAGCTGGTCGTGCTGTTGCTGACGGCTACACCGATCTGAAGGATGAAGCGCAGGCCACGCGTCGCAACACCAGGAAGCCCTGAGCATGTCGCGTGCGCTGCAAAACGATGCCGAAGTGAGGATCAAGGGGAGTTCGCTCCCCTTTCTAATTTCGGGCGCGGAGAGGGCCCAGGCCCATGCGGACATCATGCTTTGCACGGAGGCTTCTGACTTGTCCACCGGCAAGGCACCGGAGTTCGATGCGCGTCTGGCGAGCATCGTTCGCCGAGACCCTTCACTGCTGCTGGAGCCCATTCCAGATCGCTATCCACTGCCTCGCACCGAGCCCGAATCCTGGCACAACGCTGACGCGGCATGGCGGAACAACAGCAGCTGGTATGGGACCTGGCTAAAGCGGGTGGTGGCACTCGATGCCTTGTTCCTGAAGACTCTGCAGGCCGCATTCGAGTCCGGAGTCCATCCGGACGACACCACAGCCTGGCCGAATGGCGCCCTACTGGCATCAAATGAGTGGGTTGAGGATCCGGTTCGCTTGGAACTGGCACTGAAGCATGGTGCGTCGCCTGTTGCGCCGGCGAATTCAGAGCGCCAATATCTGCTTCGAGCACTTCGCCCGGTGATGACCGCTGACAGCCTAGGGGGCGGCGGACGCGCCAGGGCCGCCCTTCGGAGCGTCAACCTGCTGCTTGATGCTGGGCTAAAGATTGATGAGTCCAAGCACGAGGCCACAACAGGATTGAGCGCGCGGTTGCTCTCGGTCCTTGGTCGCTTTGTCCATCTCAATGAGTCCCTGAGGGAAGACCATGTCTTCCTGGACCGGGCCTTCGCGACGATGACCCGACTTCATCAGGCTGGTGCCGACATTGATCGCCCAAGTGGGCATATGTTGCTTCCACCGGTAGTCGCAGCACTCCGCTCAAACTGCCTCCCATCGCCTGCCAGCTTGTCCAAATGGGCTGTGAAACAGCCGATCAGCACATCGTTAGAGTCGACGGCAAGGATGGCGAAATTGCACCCCTCCTGGAGGAAGCTAGGCGCGCCGGCGGCGAGCCGTATGCCGCAGCATTGATCCAAGCAATGATGGATCGAAGCATTCAGCGCTCAATGGCAGAGCAATACATGAAGTGCTCCCTTGGTAGTGCGAATCAAGAAAAACACACGCAGCAGCGTCAAGGCTGCTCACGAACCCTCTGAGGAAGTCATGGATCGTCGTATCAATGAAGAGAAGGTGATCTGGGCAACCCTCAGTGATGAGGCGTTGGCTCGGATGGGGGCCAAGGATTCCGTGTCTTCGGCGAATAGTGCCATTTTGGCCGAGCTGCGCGCCTGGCACATTCCTAGCGACTACGGGATCATCATTGCGGACCCGTCGGTTCTGCTGCCTGTATGGACGGATGGAGTGCACTACACCGCGGAGATGAGCCAGTGGCACGAACGCGTAGCTACCGGCCGTGAGCCGAAAGCTTCTACAGCTGATAGGCTGGCTTGTGCGATGGAACTGCTCTATATCGCAAGTCGAAAGGATGGCCGCGTGAATGCCGACGTGGCGGATTCTGCGCAACGCATCGTGTCCGACATTTTGATTCGGTACCCAGTCTTCCTCCACCCTCGGCTTTTGATCGGCTCACCTGAAGGACTGAGTCGGTTCTCAGGCGATTCGCATACGGTGTTGACCCACATGATCCGGACTCGCATTTGCGAGATGCCAAGTGTGCGACATGGATGTGATCCGGCTGGTGTTGAGGCCTTTGCGAAGTCGGCGTTGTCTAGGGCTCCATTCCAGCGCTCAACGCTCAGCAGAGGAGTTGTGACTCATCCGAGTCGAGATGGAAGCAAGAAGGTGTTTCATCAAGGGGCGGGGTTGGAAAGCGCTGTGCGTGCCTACGGAGAGCCATGTCCGGGCTTCATTGGCTCAATGCTGGAGCTCGAAGCACTCCGTGGGCCGGTGGATGGCAAGTTGCCTGTGTACTTCAGTCATGTGGACTCGCGGGCCGAGACCTGGACCTTTAGGGCGCTTTGCATGGCTCAAGGGATGTGGCAACACACACTTTCGAATGGCGACGCTCTCGAGCAGAGTCCCAGGAGTGCTTGGTTCAGTGATGCGCTTCTGGCCAGCAAAGTCCTGTCGAACAGCCAGATCCTGATCGAGGCGTATCGGTGCATGACTAGAGAGGCTGTCGTGCAGTGGGCGGGACTGCGCAAAGGGAATGAAGTCGGCCCAACCGAAGCGATGGTCTTCGAGAACGTGCGCCTCGGACTCGGCGCACTGGTGAAGGTCGGGCTGGCAGAGGATGTGGGGCAAGCGGCTGGAAAGCTCTTTGAGTACCTGGCTGACGACCGCAAGTATGGAACCTTCCCGGAGTCGAATACCGCTGGGGCCATGGGCTTCATGCGGGGCCTGGTCGAGGCTGGCTTCAAACTTCCCGATTCGCTCCCGCCCCTTCGCATGGGGGATCGCAACTCCGCGCCGTGCCGAAGCAATGCTGATCGCTGGGCCCATGCACTTGAGGTCTGGTCAAGGACTCAGATCATGCAAACGGCCATCGAGGCGTCTAGCCATGGTGACTCAACGGCAAACGAAGGCGCAGCGCCGGCTCGCCGGAGGGTTCGCGCGCTCTGACGCAAGAAGATTTCCCATGAGATATCATGTACGCAATGTACAATCTTCTTCGCGCTCGCCCTTGTGTACGGTGTCGAGCTTCATCACTCTACCGACATGGCATCCAGTCTCGAGAAATCCCTGACCAACGAAGGGTGGCTCCCGCCATCCAAGGAGAATGAGAGACCCGACTTTAACCGGCGGGTCTTGACTCAGGCAGCGGCCGCGCGCGAAGCCGAAAAACAAGCTCAAGCAACGAGGGAAATGTTACTGGAGGCCGCAAGAGAAAGCGCCAGATCATCACGGCCGGCTCCACAGGAGGAGCAGATCAACTGGCTGAAGCTATCAGCGTGGTCTTGTGTTGCCGTAGTCGTGCTTGTCCCGATCCTCGTCACGACGGCGCGCTTGATGCAGACTAACGAGGTTCTAACGAAGGAAGGCCAGTCCGGTGCTGTCATGATCTGCAAGAACGGGACGACATCGGCCGCAGACGACTCGTCGATTTGGTCCTGGCTCTTTGGAGGGTCTGCCTTCAGGTGCCGTGATTGGGAAACCCTGGAAGGTCGCAAGCAGCGCGAGAAAGATCAGTCAGAGGCCAATTACTTGGCCAGGGAGCGCGCGAAGCGTACGGCCGAAAACTCTGAAGAGGACTGATACGCAGGCATTTCTGGCGATGTTGGGATCTGCCTGGCGGAGAGAAATCGGCAGAAGTTGCAAGTCAACTCGAATGTGATATCTCGGGCACATGAACGAGAAACAAGTTTTCGCCAAACCTCAAGTCTGGCCCGTCATCCACCTGGACAGCCTTGAGCTCGCGCTCAGCAACGCCGACATCGCACAGCGCTGCGGATGCGAAGGTGTCTTCGTCATCGATATGAACGCTCTCGACGACAAGACGGACCAAATGGCGCTGGCGATCAAGCAACGACACCAGAACCTCCTGGTGGGCGTCAACTACCTCAGCCTGCGGGCACCTGCAGCCCTGCAGCGATCAATTGCTCTGGGCCTGGACGCGACATGGGTCGACAACCCTGGCGTGCGAAGTAGCGGCATCTCGGAGACCCTTCTCGTCGGCGTCCAGGAGGCGCTTGCCGCCAACCCGAGCCACCTGTACTTCGGCTCCGTCGCCTTCAAATACCAGCCGGTCGACAACGACCCACCGGCGGCGGCCGCGCGGGCCCTGAAGCTGGGGATGATCCCTACAACCAGCGGAGTCGGGACCGGCTACCCGCCTGAGGCCTCCAAACTGCATGCGATGCGACAAGCTCTTGGCTCCGGGCCCTTGGCCGTGGCCAGCGGGATCGACCGCTACAACGCCTATGAGCTCGGCCGCTTCCTGACGCACATCCTGGTGTCGACTGGGATCTCGAAGTCTGACGTCGAGTTCGATGAGGCCGAGTTGAAGCTGCTGATGCAGCAACTGGAGTCTTGATCCATGGCAGTGGTCACAGAGCGAATGAGCGCTCAGCAGTATCGAGAACTGCTCACAGTAAAGCCTGCGGCGCCAGGAAAGCGCAAGAACAAGTTCGGTAACCGCCGCGGCCTGGAGTTCAATGGCGAGAAATACGACTCCGGCAAAGAGCTGAAGCACCATCAGCTGCTGATTCTCGCCATGTCTGCAGTAGATGACGGACAGCGAGTCGTCGAGATCGAGCGGCAGGTCCCATTCTTGCTGGTCGAGAAGCAGGAGGGGGAGCGCGCCATCAAGTACATCGCCGACTTTGTGGTGCGCTACGGTAACGGCCGTGTTGAAGTTCAAGACACCAAATCACCACCGACGAGGCGCGAGAAGACCTACGTCATCAAGCGCAAGTTGATGCTGAAGGTTCACAACATCAGGATTCAGGAGTTCTAGGATGCCTTATGTATTAAATTGAAGTTGTGTTGAATTCTTGAGATCTTTGGGGCCTGGACGGATAGCATCCAAACTTCCTCGTTGATGGCAACTGTTGAGGACGCCGGCTAGATTTCATGTCGGCGTTTTTTCTTGCCCATGCCGGTTGCGCGGCAAGCCTCGGCCTTCAACTCAGCATGGGACGTCGACAGGCCGACAAATTCTCGATGGAAAGTTCGGTCCGTCCTGGCAACAGGCTCTACCGCGCACTCGCCAAGAACGTGCCCAGCAGAAAGGCTACAAGGCCGCCAATGAAGCACAAAGAGGTGCCACGCCACCCAGACTCTGGGTTAGCCCCAGAGAAGGCCAGCAGTCCTATTACCGAAGCCGATGCCGCCAACCCGAAAACGGGAGCAATGGATCCTCCAGTGTGCTGCTGAATCAACGAGCCCAACCAAGCGCCGCCGGCGCCAAGTAACGGGATCAGCATCAAGTCAGAGATCCTGACGGGATTGAGTTGAACGCCGAAGATTCGCATTCGGCAACCGTACCACAGCCTCGGCCGGTTGGGTTCCGGGACTTCCGTTTCCATCTCGCCTAGGTAGGGGAGTGCGTGGACGCATGTTCAACACAATGGCAAGAGGAAGACTGGCAAAGAGGGCTGCCGTAAAGCAGCTGGAAAAGAGGTCGGTCGCGATGTCCAACTCGACTCCTCGCCTGAAAACCAACCTTCGAATCAGCGCCACGGGTAGCCAACAGGCTCCAACAAGAACAAAAACGACGATAAACATTGCCGTAACAATTGCCGGAATTGTGGGGCGCATAGGCAATACTTTCTTTAGGCAAGATATTCTGTACGCTACACAGATCGTGCGGCCATCAGATTCGAATTGAGCCCGGTTACCTCACGACAAACCAGGTGGTTGATGTCCTCTAGAAATGAAGGACACGATTTGCCGCGGGAAAAGATCAATTGGTTGCCAAGCCAGCGTCCGGGGGGCCGCAGCTTTGCTGAGCATCAAACTCGCCTTGCGCGACCCGACCTCCCCATCATGTACACAGACCAAAGAGCACCAATCATTGAGACTGACTTCAACAGCATCAGGTGCGATTCAAGATCGCTAAGCGTACCGATGGTTTGATTCTGAATCCACGGAGCAGGCAGTAGGCCAGGGGCAGCAGGGACTCCAGCGTCAACGTAGCCACTCTTGGCGAGATACAAATTTTTGAATATCTCCGATGAGGCTTGTACTTGAGCCTGATCCAAGAAGATGGCAAACAGCACACATCCGATGGCAATGTGAAGCCATAGCATGTTCGAACGCTGAAGTGGACGAAGCAATCGAAGCGGCATTATCTTTTCCAAAACAAGCGTTGAGTCGTAGCCTTGGGGCATTGGCACGGCATGCTGCGCTCAATGCGCAAATGGACGAACTTTTGAACGGAGCCATTCCCTTCGGCTCAGGGACAAGAAACAGAGCAATCCGAGAACTGCAGATCAAGTCCGCACACCGTTCTGAACTCATGATGCTAGATCTGATCGTATCAACCCATCATCCCAACAGTGTTCAAGATATCACATAGAGACAGTCTCATCAAGACAGGTTGAAGCTGAAAACAATCGCGGAAGTCTCTATGGTCGACGACATAAATTGTTAGTTGCAGTCGTTTTCACGTTGAAACAGGTGCGCCGAATGTCCCATGTTTACGGTACATACCATCAGTACATGTCAATGTTTGGGAGCACTTCCCATAGGAACAGAGGGTACAGACACGTTAGGCATGACGTTTGGCCATAGACAGATCGTTGCGCCGCGTAGACGATACCAAGTACACTGTGCTGAAATTGGCAGACGTCACTCCATGGATTGGCTCTCCGCCAGGCAGTCGAGCACTTGGCACATGGGTGAATTCACTATATCTAGCGGCAGAGACTGCGTCTGAGTTCGTCGTCAGTTGCTGAAGCCAAGACAACCAAGACAAGGGAGCGGGTGGTGAGAGTCATTGACACAGGTCGAAGCCTTAAGGTTTCAGGTGCGAACAGTAGGGGTCAGCGCAGCCCTGGGATCAAGGAGGCGCTGCTCAATTTCTTGAATGGTTTGGCGTCTCTGTTGCGCCCCAAGGGGAGTGCGAGCAAGCCAAACATCGCTCTTGAGCGTTTGAGGGAAGTCGCTGTATCCACTGAAGTTCGCAAGCGAGCCGTGCCAACACCGGTGAGCGCCCTACGCAAACTTCTCGAGAAGCACGAAGACAAGCGCGCGACGATGCTTGATTTGTGCATCGTTGAAGCAACCATCCGACTTGCTGGTGGGCACAACCCGCTGGGACACATCCGCCTCGAGACACTCACCAGAGCGCTTTCGCAGTTGAGCTCCATCTGCCGAATTAACTCCAACCCTGAGATTGCAATCCTTGAGTTGCAAATGCGCCGAAGGGTAGACGAACTTCGAAATAAGGAGCAGGTCGAGCGCGCGTACAAGGCAGCACCAATATTGGCAAATGTGGTCACTGAGTCAGAAATATCGGCTGACAAGAAAAAGTCAGTACTCGATCTATTGAACCTTGATGACTCAAGATATGTGAAGATGGAAGAGCCGTCATTTGCTGATACCCAACCGCTTGATTGGTTGGATGTGAAGGTGTCGTGATGGAGAAGACGCCAGTTCAGGTGCTCATCATCGATGGGAATCGTGGAGAACATGCGGCCTTTGCTGAGCTACTCGAGAAATCGAGTTTGTCTAAAGTAAAGGTAGTCAGCACAGCATGGAATAGTCTACTGGCGTGGAATGAGTTGCGTCGTCGACACATTGACGTCGTATTCCTTGATCCGGATACGCCGGGCTTGAATCTACAAGAATTCTGCCAACAGATGTCCGGACTGAAAGTGGTCCCGCTACTCTTCATCGCGTCCAAAAGCACTGAGCATTGCGTTGAGGCATTCGCGGTCGACGCGGTCGATTACTTGATTAAACCTATTCGCAAAGGGCGGCTTGACTCGGTCATATTGAGATTGCAAGATCGTTTGTCTTTAAGGCGAGCTATAAAGGGATCGGTCCCCACGGCAAAGTTAGTTTCCAGTGTGGTGGACAAACCAATTGCAGATATTCAAGTAAGTGCTCCAAGGTCAACTCGGGTACTGGCACCTGAATCAATCTTGTACGCAAAAAGGAGTTCCCGCGGACTGATTGTGAGGACTGCTGGCGAAACTATTGAAGCCCAGGGTAATTTGGCGGCGCTACAAAAGCGCGTCGGTAGACCGTCAGTTCAAGTCTCAAGCGGAGTCGTTGTTTTCAACGACTCAATGTCTAAATTTACCTCCGGGATTAGGGCTCGACAGCTTCTTGGCTTCCAATCGGCCGGTGCAGTGCAAGTTTCAAAGACTGGTGAATGGTTGCCAGTTGGCGCTTCAAAATGCGCACTAGTACGAAACATTTGCGAGCGCACGTCAAATCTGGGGCACTCGGAGGTCGCGAACGATATTTTTGGTACTCACGTCTGCCCAAATGATGTTGTTGCGCTCGCAAAAGTCGGTCAGACCATTTACGCGCTGACGTCTACAAATGAAATACCACTGCCGGATGTGAAAAAGGGCATCCTTCCGCTATCAGAAATGTGTGGTGGCACCTTTATTCGCCTCAATCGATATATGTCTTGTCGGCTGAGTGAAATTAAAGATGTTTTCCAGATTCACAACACCGAAGCTGCCGCAAAACTGGACGGCAGCGCCCTCAATTGGGCTGTTCGTTTGAAAGGCCGCGATCAGTCATTTCCAATCTCCAAGAAATATGTCGGCGCAGTTATGCGTGGCTTGCAATCCATTCGAGGAGATAGAGGATGCTCCGAAATTGAACTCCGTTCAGTTGCGGGACAGAAACTGCATAGGATGGAGCGCAATGCGGGGTCTGGAACAGTGGATTCTCAATCGGGAGTCCGTATTAGCTTTGGCGCTGTCAGTCTGCCATTGAGCGATGTCTTGTACGTAAGAGCGGACGCTAAGCGTCTTGTCATACGCACCGTCGATAAGTCGATCACTGTGATTGGCGAACTGGCTACGTTTGAGCAACAAATGGGGCCTGGCTTTATTCGGGTGCACCGGAATGCAATAGTGAAGACAGCTGAAATTCGCGAATTCGATCAGCAATCAGCCGAGAACTCGTTTGGTATCCCGGCAGATGGCGCCGTATTTCTGCACCGTGCACAAGTATGGTTGCCCGTGTCTCGACGCCAGGCCAGTGAGGTAAAGAGGAGATTGTCAATATGATGGATTTGGAAAACTTGGACATCTCATCGGCAGTTGGGGTCGCCATCGCAGTCGCGTTGTTGATTCTGCTGGCGTTTCTGCTTCGAAAGAAGATGGCACGTGTCGGATTGACTGCCGGATCTTTTGGTGAGAGGAAATTTCTTGGCGGCAGCGAATTGAAGCTGTTCGAACAACTCGTGCGCTGCCTGCCAAATTGTTTCGTATTCCCCAATGTCGCTGTAGGTTCTTTGATTCGCCTGAGGACTTCAGCGCGATCCATACCAAGGGCAAAACTTTCAGTTATTGAAGCAGCCAAGGCATCGTTTGTAATTTGCAGGCGAAATTCAATGACTCCTTTGTGCGTCGTTGAAATCGACGACGGGAAAAAGGCTACTGAAAATCAAGGGATATTGGAATCGATTTTGAAAGAAGCTGGACTTCCAACTTTGAGATTCAAAGCCAACAATGATTCAACTGATGCAGTGTTGGCAGCTCACATTCAAGTCATCGAGGACTGGAAGAAGAAAGATGATGACGGGTTGGATGCGAGCGCCTATCGAGGATTCCTTGAAACAAGAATCCCGAATGCAGAATGGTTGTCCATGGATAATTTGTCTTCTAAATAGTTTGGCAAAATAGGGCAGGGGGAAATATGAGTTTGTATAACACAACGCAACACTTTTTGAACATCATTGCTGCCGGCAAGATTCATCAATCGATGTCTTCCAACTACCTGGAGAAGGTGCAAGGCCTAGCTGTATCTGCTGTTGATATTCCTGAAACTAGGGTTATCGCTGTTGGTGAGTTCGATGGATTTGCTGGGGTCGAATTTGAAGCTTTTGGCGAGGTGCCCAAGGGTTCGATTACCTTCAAACCCAATCGAATAGCGGAAAAGCGGCCTGTTCTTCTGCGGACAACTCAGGATGCAATTATCAAGTACGCCGTAGAAATGGGCATTGCGCAATGCGAGTCTGATGTTTACGAAGACTTTAACAACCTGTGCGCTCAAAAATCACTTTTTGAACAAGCGTATCTTGGTGGTCATATTGATTCGCTGCGATGTCTTGTTCAGCACAGGGTGCCACTCGAACTTGATCGCGGAATGTTTCTGCCAAACGATTTCCGAGTGGTTGCATTGAAATGGGCCAAGTCCATTGATAACTGGCTCAGGCAGGGGCATGAAAACTTCGGGGTCGAACTGAAGTCGAATTCACTGACGGTCAGTCGAATGCTGTTCGTATCTATGAGAGATGAGCTTCGGCGATCCCCCAGCAATAGCAGAATTCCATTTCAAAGCCGCGAGCGCCTGAGCTCTACTGCTGGGGTCTATTGAAGGGTGCGTCGTCGTGCGCGGCGCCGGCGGCCCGACGAACGCCTCGTGGCGTGGCACTTCTATGGTGGCATTGAGATACCAGCGGCCGCGCGCGTCCTCAGCTCGTATTTTCGAACAGCGAGATCCATTGGCCCGCGAAGCGGACTTGGCCACGGGACAAGCGGGGCAGCCGAAGCGGCTTTGCCTTGAATTTTCCAGGCCAATCGAGCGTCTGACGCCTCGG
>NZ_JBBHJW010000016.1:0-33539 GCF_037482845.1 Paucibacter soli | reverse complement strand
CGGTCATCGTGAAGGGCCTGCCGTCGTTGGTGAGGAACACAGGGCCGAGCTGCACCAGGCCGCGCCACTGAGAGCGCCAGGCCGTGACGCCGTGGCCGGACTTCAGCCGCTCCACGAAGTAGGCAGACAGCGCGTCGCGCACGCGCGGGTTGACCCAGAACACGGGCCTGGCCCGGCCGTTGAAGCTGATGGCCGCGCGCACCTCGGAATGGCGCCGGAACTCGCCGCGCTCGTCGATCACGTCCGCTACTTCAAGCTGGGCCAGCTCGGTCGCCGTCATGCCGGTGCCGTACAAGACGTGCAGCAGGGCCACGTCGCGGGCCGGGGTCTGGCCGCTAACGGCCGCAACCTTGAAGGCATGGCGCATCTGGGCGTCTTCGATCACTGGGGGCTTTGCCATGTCGGAACGATCCTCCTAAGGCACCACGATACGACAGGGTTTCGGTCATGCCCGGCCAGAACGGGCCGCCAGGCCACGCCGAATCTCGCTGTCTAGGAAAGTTCGGCGGCACGCGGAACTTCGGCGAACCCAACGTTGAGCGAGGCGAGCCAGCGACCCGTCGGTCTTGACTGTTCGTTAAACACGAACAACAATCACCGGGCGGTTGGCAATCGTGCGGGCCGCACTCTCGGAGATTCACATGAACGACAACACCTTGCGTGGCCTGCGCAAACAAGCCTTGCGCGCCGCGCAGCTCATCGGCTGGGCAAAGCCCAACCCAGAAAGCCACGACGATTCCAGCGCCACCCCAGGCGGCCTCTGCGCAGCGGAGTGCCAGGCTCTTCGCCAAACTTTGCTGCTCACACAGGCAGAGGCCGCAGCCTGGCTATCGACTCCGCCTGTGAGCGAGCGGGCGTGGCAATACTGGGAAGCTGGAAAGCGAGCCGTCCCTGCGGACGTCGCCGCCAACCTACGCAGTGCTTGCGCCCAACGGGAGCACTTGATGGCCACCGCGCTGGCAGCCATCGAGCAGCAACCAGGGCACAAGCCCGTTGCGGTGTGGTATGCCAAGGCTGACGACTGGAAGTGGACGATGCGTGGGATTGGGCCTGACTGGAAGCTGCACAACAGCGTGGTCGCTCAGCTGGCCTGCCAGGGCCGTGTCCAGCTCGTGGCGTTCGACGAGGCTGCCTACGTCGAGTGGAGCGCTCCGCTCCCCCCGGTTATGGCGGCATCCGAGATGGCCCGCCACGTCCGGTGGGCCGCGGAGCGGCTGATTCGCAGCTCGGGGATCTAAGGATGGCAGCCTTCAAAGACGCCATCGCCTGGCTGGCTCGCACCCACCTGTCGGTGGAGTCTCCGCGAAAATTGCTGCAAGTCGAGTTCGACGACCTGCGCCAGCGACCTGAGGTGGAGATGACTGCGGCGCTTTGGGGTGTCCGGCCGGAAGAAGTGGCCGTGCAGGTGCTCAAAGCCGCGCAGCGCAAAGTGCCAAGGGATTGGCTGGCCAACGACAAGCCCACTGGGCGTTTTGAGACACGACGGCGGCTGGTGGAGAGGGTCTGGTTACTGGCCAGCAATCACCGCCTGACAAGCGAGATCGCCAGAATCGTCGAACTGCCATCAGCCGCGGTCTCTCGGATAATGGCGACGGGAGAGGGTCGGCCGCCCGACCTGATCCTGACAGGGCACTTCAGAGGGAAGGTCAGGCGCGGCATCCGATCTTCCTAGCTTTCGGACACCTCGGAAAGATCCGCGCGATCGCGCAGGCCTGGCCGACGCTCACAGCACGGGGTCCACCACAGGCACAGCTGGGACGACCAATGCCACGGAAACTTGGTTATGCCAACTTCTCTAGACAAGATGGCTTCGCGAACTCGGGTGGCCCGACTCCTGCGATGCCGTAGGTTGCAGGCACTGGGCCTGTAGAGCTACACCAAAGCACCCGGCGGACGGGCTGCCGGGGCGTTGCGAGTTTGTTGCAAGGAGTCGGGCCATGGAATGCAAATCTAGCATCTTGTACGTCGGTCTGGACGTGCACAAGGACAGTATCGACATCGCCGTGGCGGATGCGCCGCGGGATGGTGAGCTCCGGCATGTGGGCAGCATCAAGGGTGACCTTGCCTCGCTGGACAAGGCGCTGCGCAAGCTCATCAGCCGGGGTCAGGTCTTGCACATTGTCTACGAGGCTGGTCCCTGCGGTTTTGTCATCTGGCGTCACCTCACCGCCCAGGGCGTGCACTGCGAAGTGGTCGCCCCATCGTCGATCCCGCGTGCGCCGGGTGACCGGGTCAAGACCGACCGGCGCGATGCCATGCTGCTGGCCAAGCTGGCACGCTCTGGCGACCTCGCGGTGGTGCGCGTGCCCGACGGCGTGGACGAGGCCGTGCGCGACCTGGTGCGTGCCCGCGAGGATGCCGTGCGTGAGCAGCGCAACGGTCGCCATCGCCTGAAGGCGCTGCTGCTGCGCAATGGCGTCCCCTACACCGGCAAGACCTCCTGGACGGCCGCGCACCTGCGCTGGCTGGCCAAGGTCAAACTCGCCTACGCCGCCCAGCAGATCGCCTTCCAGGAATATCTGCACTCGATCACCGAGTCGAGTGCCCGCATCGCCCGATTGGAGCAGGCGCTGCGCGATGCCCTGCCCGACTGGGGCCTGATGCCGGTGGTGCAGGCGCTGCAGGCCTTGCGGGGTGTGCAGCTCATCGCCGCCATGACCTTGGTGGCCGAGTTGCAGGACTTCCTGCGCTTCGAATCGCCGTGCCAGTTGATGGCCTATCTTGGCCTGGTGCCCAGCGAACATTCTTCAGGCCCCAAGCGCCGCCAGGGTGGTATCACCAAGGCCGGCAACTCGGCGGCGCGGCGCATGCTGGTCGAGGTGGCCTGGCACTACCGGGCCGAGCCACGGGTGAGCCCCGTCATCGCCGCACGCCAGGACGGCCTGCCCAAGCCCGTCACGGACATCGCCTGGAAGGCCCAGTTGCGCCTCACCGCCAAATTCAAGCGCCTGCAGGCACGTCGCCTGATCAAGACCAAGGCCGTGGTCGCCGTAGCCCGTGAACTGGCCGGCTTCGTCTGGGCCATCGGGCGCGAGGTACAGCTCTCCGGTTGGAAGGGCATCGATGTCAACAAGGCCGCACCACTCACCGCCACGCCATGACTGAACACATGCCGTCATGAATGAGTGTCTCGGCACTGAACACCATCATCATCAACCCAAGCAGGAGGTGACGCACGCACCACCAAGACCAGCGGCCGGATCGGGAACGCGGCGCAGCCGCGGCCATCAAGGGAATCCTCGGCAACGTTATTGAGCGCCGGCGCCTCACGGTTCCGCGCGACCTCAGCCCCTAGACCGAAGGCAGCCCTGCGACGCAAATTTGTCTTGAGGTACCCAACCCTCGCATATCAGCATGAGCAACCGTCGCGCATCCACATCGGGTGGCAACACAGGCTCCGTCGCGTTCCCCGTCCGGCAACGGGTTATTCACCAGTCATCTGCAACGCAGAGGGTCAGGTCTTGCCGCTTGACAAGAGGAAGCCATATCAACGTTTGGTCGCCATGGTCAACCTCTCCCCGCTTCTGCCGCGCGCTGCAGCTTGCGGATTTCCTTAGCGTTCTCCGCCAGCTGCGCAGCCTGCTCGAGGGCCTGGACAATCAGTCGCTCAGCGAGCGCCTTCATCTCGCGGACGACATGCCCTCAGGATGCTCAAGCTCCAGGCCTGATGCCATCCCTTTGACCGCCGCCAACGTTTCGACGGCCTGGTCGGCCAAGCTCTGGTGTTCGCTCATGATGTAGCTCCATGGCCCGGTTGCTTGTTGTCCAAGGTCTTGGTTTTCGCGACCTTGGGACGGCTCGACTGCAGGCAGATATAGGCGCCGCCGCAGAGTTGGCAACGGCGCCCCTTCGGCAAGTCCGGGCACGGCTTGCTGAACCGGCCCTTATTCTCTGTCGTGGTCATGCAGTTAGCCTCCGAACCCTCGAGTCAGGCATTGGCGCCATCGCCACCTGGTGTCCTTGTCCATCTGCAAAGATCGAGCGCAAAGACGGATTCCCGATCACGCCGGAACCGTCCATGCGGTCCGCGCGACGAATGTCGTTGACGCCAGGGATGGTCAGCTGTGGGCAGTTTCGATTCCTCAGCCTGTCGGCAACGAAGTAGGCCATGGCCTCAAGGTCGTCCAGGCCCATGAGCCTTTGACGTTCCATGCAGACGCCGTTGAATGCCTCGGCGCCAGCTGCAACGCGGTCCGCCGGCATATTCCGCGCCGGCAGCAGGACCTCGCACTGCAGTGCAAACACCTCCTCGGCTCTGATGTCGAGTGCCCATCCCTCGTAGGCGCGGTTGACGGCCTCCCAGAGCACCTTCATGCCTGGGGCGTCTCGAGCATCCACAACGGCATCCAGAAGCGCGCGCTTTTGGGTCGCCGCGAGGGTGTTGATGCCGTAGTGACCCAGGACCTCATGGCGCAGACTGGCCAGCATGTCAGCGGCATCCCTCATGTTGTCCAACGGGACATCGACGCGGCCGCGGTACATCTTGCCCTGGTGCTCGGTGGCTTGCGACAAATAGCCGCCCTTGAGATTGGTCGGCAACGTTCCAGCGCTGGCGCCGTACAGGTCCGACACCGTCGAACGGAAGTAGTAGGCCAGCTCCAGCGCCCCCGGGTAGTCCGCCACGAAGGCGCGGGTGATCCCTTGGGCCTCTTCCTTGGAGATCGTCACTTGCCGCCCTCGACGCGCTTTTGCTTGAGGGCCTCGGCGAGAGTTTGGCCCGGTTTCAGATCGAGAAGCGTTCTCGCGCTCTCAATGGTCCCGTGCTGAGGCAGCGGGGCGTTGGCCTCGATCTCGTCCAGGAAGGCCGGCTCTTCACGCGGCACACCGGGGTCTGGCTTCTTGCTGTGGTCCATGGTTGCTGTCTAGAAAATGGATTTGACCTCGGGGCGCTTGACCTTCCACTTCGAATACTGGCGTTCGCCGTATTCGCGGGCTGGATTCCTGTTCCACGAGGCGGTCACTACCTTGCGGTCGAGGTCGATGGCAATGACCGTGACACCGTGGACGGCCATACGCTTTTGCGTGGTGTTGCCCACGCCCTGGCTGGTCACGGTGAATAGCGTCTGCCCAACGGTCATTCTGCTCAATGCGGCCACATTAGCTCCTTGGTTCAGTTGTCCAATGGATATCACATGGCCACTGGGGTCACAAGGGTCAAGCTGCCTATTCTGACTGCTGGGCCAGCAACCAGGCCTCGTCATAGACCGGCACACCGAGCTCCTGGGCTTTTGTGAGCTTGGAGCCGGCATTCTCCCCGGCAACGACAGCGAATGTCTTCTTGGAGACCGAGTCCGACGGCTTGCCACCCAGGCGCTCAACCAATGCCTTGGCATCTTCGCGCGACAGAGTGGGCAGAGTCCCAGTCACCACGACCGTCTTCCCGGCGAGCGCGCCGCCGACGACCTTCGCTTCCGGCGCCGGCTTCACCAGGCTGGCCAGGAGATCGATCTCTTGGCCGAAGTGTTCGTCACCAAAGGCGGCAACGATGGACCCGGCGGTGATGGGGCCGATATCGGTAATGGACACGAGATCGGCTTCCGATGCGGCGCGGACCGCTTCCCAGGTGCCGAAGTGCTGCGCCAGGCGCTTGGAAGTGCCTTCGCCAACGCTTTCGATACCCAGGGAGTGGATGAATCGCCGCAGCGGCCGACCGACCGACTCGGCAATGCCCGCAATCAGCTTGCCAGCCGAAACCGTGCCCCAGCCTTCCAGGCGGGCGGCCTTGCTGGCATCGAGGCCATAGAGGTCCGAGGCCTTCTCGATCAGGCCGGCCTCCAGAAGATCCTTGACGCTTCCCTCGCCCAGGCCGTCGATGTCCAGGCACAGGCGCGAGCCGAAGTGGGTCAGGCGGAAGAGCCGCTGGTCCGGGCAGGATGTCCCGCCGGTGCAGTAGTGCTCGCCCATACCCTCCTCGGAGCCGGCGATGAACTTCACCGTGGAGCCGCAGCAAGGGCAATTCTCAGGCATTCGGAACACGACGGCCGAGCCCGGGCGGAGTTCAATCATTGGCCCCACCAGTTCTGGGATGACATCGCCGGCGCGGCGGATGATGACCGTGTCACCGGCGCGCACGCCCTTGATGTTGTTGACCTGGTGCTGGTTGTGCAGTGTGACGTTCGAAACCACGACGCCACCGACAGCGACAGGCTCGAGACGACCAACCGGAGTGAGTTTGCCGGTGCGGCCTACTTGGACCTCGATGTCCAGCAGTTTGGTGGGACGCTCCTCAGCCGGGAACTTGTAGGCGGTGGCCCAGCGCGGCGTGCGGATGTTCCAGCCCAGGGCCTCTTGGTCGGCGAAGCTGGACAGCTTGTAGACCACGCCGTCGATGTCGAACGGCAGATCGGCACGCACCTCGGCGATTGAACTTGTCGCTGACCTGGAAGCCGAGCTCGCGCAGCAAGGCCAACACCTCTTCTTGCGAGTTCAGCCCATGCGATGCCGGGTCAACAATCGAGTACGCAAAGAAGCTCAGACGACGTGCCGCCGTGACCTTGGGGTCCAGGGTTCGCAGGCTGCCGGCCGCGGCGTTGCGGGTGTTGGCGTATTCCTTCTCCCCGGCCTCGCGCTGGCGCGCGTTCAAGGCCTCGAAGTCGCGCTTGGTCATGAGGACTTCGCCTCGAATCTCGATGGTCAGGTCGCGGCCCAGGTTCAGGGGGATGCTTTGAATGGTGCGCGCCTGGGCTGTGACGTCCTCGCCCTCCTCACCGTCGCCGCGCGTGATGGCCAGGGTGAAAATGCCGCGGGCGAACCGCAGGGCGCACGACAGCCCGTCGTATTTCGGCTCACGGGTGCAAATGATTTCTTCGGGATCAATGCCCAAGGCCTGGGCCGACTGGGTCACGAACTCGGCAGCCGCGGCACCGTCCATCGAGTTGTCGATGGAGAGCATGGGCGCGCTGTGCTTTACGGCCGGCAGAACTGACAGGACGGCGCCACCGACGCGCTGGGTTGGCGAGTCCGGGGCGATCAGCGAGGGATTCGCGGACTCGAGAAGCTGAAGCTCTCGATACAAGCCGTCATAGACGGCATCGTTGACCAATGGGTTGTCATTTACGTAGTAGGCATGAGCCAATTCGATGACGCGCGCCTTCAGTTGGGTGTACTGGGCTTCCTTGGTCGACTGCTCGGCGATCTGCATCTTTGTCCTTTGCGCTGGCGGATATCTACGGCGCCCCGTGGTGCCGCTCCCCTCGAAATATCACATTCAGCAGCAGTCAACAACCCTAGTGAGCATGGTGCGGATGGTGAATTTTCCTCTGGAATCGTCAAACATCTAGGATTTTGACCTCCAAAAGCTGTCGTGTATGTTATACTTCATACGCAGCTACCGGTGACTTGAGCGCCCGTGGCCATCTTCTTTTCCTCACATTTTGCACTCGAGGCACACAGATGGCTGCCCAAGATGATCCCTTTGACGGCAATAGCCCGCCGGCTGAAACCTATTACGAATTCGTCGGCCAAAACGATCTGATCGACGAATACGGCTTTCCGATTTCAGGTTCGCCCGCGCAAGTTGACTCCAACAATCCCAACTCTGATGAGGCGTATCAACGCCGTGAAACCGAGCGCGAGCGCGCACGCGAAGAGCTGTACGGTCGACTGAATGAGCGACAGGCTGAGGCCGTCAATGCACCCAAGGAAAGCATGCTCGTCTTGGCTGGCGCCGGCTCCGGAAAAACCAGCGTGCTGACTGCCCGAATTGCGAACTTGGTCTCGAATGGGGTGGCGCCGTCGCGGAGCATCCTCGCTGTGACCTTCACGAACAAGGCGGCTCAGGAGATGCGTCAGCGTCTCGGGAAACTGTTGGACAAACGCTCTGTTCAAGACCTGTGGATGGGCACCTTCCATAGCTTGTGCAACAAGCTCTTGCGCGAAAACTACGAGGCCGCCGGACTGCCCAAGGCCTTCGCCATCCTGGACGTGGACAGCCAAGAGGCATTGTGCCGCGGCATCCTGAAGGACTTCGGTCTCACCAAGTCGGCCGTCAAAGAGGCCGCAAAGGCGAGGGCTGCAAATGCTCAGGCCGACCTGCTGGCCGTCGCCGACCCGCTGGCAGCCGCCGGCGGCCTCGCCGCTGACGACATCGAGGATGATGGGGAGGCGAACGAATTCGTCACCCCTGGCCAGTGCGCCAAGTACATCTCTGCGCGCAAGGAAGCGCTCGAGGAACCCAAGCCACCAACGGCTGTCAACACCCGGTCGACAGATGTCGATCAGATGGAGGCCGTCTACGCGGAGTACCAGCGTCGTTGCCGGCAGTCTGGTCTTTTGGACTTCCAGGACCTGCTGACGCGCGGCGTTGAGCTCCTGGAGAAAAGCAAGGACGTCCGAGACAAATACCAGAATCGGTTCACAGCCATCCTTGTGGATGAATTCCAGGACACCAACAATCTGCAATATCGATGGCTTGAACTGATGAAGGGACCGCGGGCGCACATGATGACTGTCGGGGATGATAGTCAGTGCGTTGCTGAAGGGACTGCCATTTTGATGGCCGACGGCTCAAGTCAGCCTGTTGAATCCATTGCCGAAGGCGCCTTGGTCCTTGCAAATCACGGAGCTGGAAATTTCAAGCCATCAAAGGTGACTCGCGCTATTAGGCGACGCGCTCGCACTGGCGAGGGGGCAATTCGAATCCGGACTTCCTCTGGGCATGAGCTACTCACCACTGCGGATCACACGCACCTTGCTGGCTTTTTGCCGGCCTACTGTGGCGCCCTCTTCGTTTGCTATGTCATGCAGAAAGAGGGGGTTGGGTTCAGGGTGGGTGTTACGCGCATGGGTCAGCATTCCGCTACGGCGCGTAACTTCTCCCACGGACTTTCGTACCGTTGTTCCCAAGAGGGGGCGGATCGGGCTTGGGTGATTGGCTCATTCCAATCGGAACAGGAGGCGCGAGAGCATGAGGTTCTCACGTCGCTGAAATACGGCCTCCCCACTCTCCCCTTCCTGGCGCGCAGCAATAAGCGTGACACGATGGCGACTTTGGTCGGAGACCAAGGTGCGCTAGATAGGATCTTTGCCAAGTCAGATTCGACTTCTGGTGCTGCTCGCCTGATGGCAGACATCGGCATGAGTCTGGATCACCCTCAGCATGTTCCGCAGCAGTCAAGGTTCTCCAGGCGCAAAAACATTACGGTCACGCTCTGTGCTTGGCATCGGCCGAGCGGTAGGGCATTGCACACCCTGGCATTTGGCTTTTCGGGCGAACCCTTGAAGGTTGCGCTTGAGAACGCCGGATTTCAAGTCCGCCTGGCAAAGGTGAATTCTGCGTCCTATCGAGTTGAAGTCGGAGCATCAAACTACGAGAAGATTGAAACTACGCTTGCGTCTCTTCTTCGGGTCGTTCCTGACGCATACGTGAAGCGCTCGATGCGTCTTTTGAGCACTGACGCAAATGGCGTCATTACGAAAAGCTCACTGGACTTGATGCCAGCATTCAACCTTGTGCCGGGCATGTCTCTTTGCGACGCAGAAGGAAAAGTCCAGATCATCGAGAGTGTTGAGCGTTTGTCGGCTACCGGCTTCTTCTATGACCTGGATGTCGCTGAGGTGCACAACTTCGTCGCGAATGGCATCGTGACCCACAACTGCATTTATGGATTTCGAGGAGCAAATCCAGAGAATATGACGCGGTTCGTGAAGGAGATGACTGTTTCCAAAGAGCACCCTGATGGCTGGACCATCAAGCTCGAACAGAACTACCGCTCCCTGCCACACATTCTCGAGGCGGCCAACGCAATCATCGACCGCAACCCGAACCAGCTCAAGAAGACGCTATTCACCTCGCAGCGTGATCGCGGCGAGAAGATCGACCTCGTCTCATTCGGCAATGGCATGTTCGAGGCCTCGGCAGTAGCCGACTCCATTCACCGCATGGTGAAGGATCACAAGGTACTGCCCTCTGAGATTGCCGTCCTGTACCGAACGAACATGCAGTCCCGCCTGCTCGAGCAGGAGATGAATAAGCGTGGCCTCCCGGTGACGGTCTACGGCGGCTACCGCTTCTACGACCGTCAGGAAATCAAGAACGTCTTGGCCTACCTGGACTTGATTTGCGACATGACTCGCGACCTGTCCTTTGCCCGAGTCGTGAACTTCCCGCCCCGCGGCATCGGTGAGCGCACTGTCGAGCAGTTGCGCCAGGATGCCCAGGCCAAGCGCATCTCGATGATGGAGATGATTGGCGAGCGCAGCGAACGTGTGGGCTCGATTGGGACCGCGGCCGAGCAGAAGAAGCAGCGCCAGTTGGAAGGGTTCACCAACATCATCATCGACCTGGCCGAGTCCGCAGTCGATCAGCCGCTGTCGCAGCTCATCGAGACCATCATGCAGCGCGCCGGCATCGAGAAGCACTTCATCGACGAAGCCGGTGGCTCCAAATCCTCTCAGGAAGAGGCTGATGAGCGCATGGCCAACATCGGCGAGCTGATCTCCGCGGCAAAGCAGTTCGAGATCGACAACCCGGAACTGAAGTCCGCGGCTGAGCAGCTGCCGGAGTATCTGGCCTACGTTGCCCTGATGACGTCCACGTCCGAAGCGGACATGGAGAAGAAGTCGACGGTCTCGCTGATGACCGTCCACTCCAGCAAGGGTCTTGAGTTCGATCACGTCTACCTGGTGGGCCTGGAAGAGGCAACCTTTCCTCATTCCCGGGCAATCAAGGAGGACGAAGAGTCTGGCAACGGCAAGTCCATCGACGACGCACTGCGGGACATGGGTGCCACGCACGATGACGACGGCAACAGCCTGGTCTTCGATGAAGACGAGGAGGAGGCTCCCCGCGAAGACGGTGAGGGAATGCAGGAGGAGCGTCGGCTGATGTACGTCGCCGTGACTCGCGCCCGCAAGACTCTGACAGCCACTTACGCCAAGGAGCGACTCCTGAATGGCGAGGTGAAGGCCTGCGAGCCCTCGCGCTTCATCTCCGAGATCCCGGGCCATCGACTCAACTTCATCGACGATGCCAAGTCGCGCGCCGGCGCCGGCAAGAAGCCGTACCTGCGCGATGTCGGCAACCGTGAGTATGGCGGCGACGCCTTTGACCAAGGTCGCAAGGAATACCAGCCTGACTCGAAATCCGCAAAGTCGGCCGCGAAAGCGCCCCTGCGAACTCAGTCGAGCTTCGCCGAGTCCGACCTCTCCACCGACAGCGCGCTGGACGGCGTCGGCAGAATTCGAGTCGTCAGCAAGCGACGCGGCGGTACCGCTGCGGCCGATGACGAAGTTGTCATCGATGTGGATCGCAGCCATCCCGAGCTCGGCAATCGACACTTCCTCAACAACATCGAGGACGACGATGAGCGCGCTGACGTCATCGCTGCCTACAACAAGGACTACCAGGCTGATCTGGCCAAGAGCGGCCCCATGTTCCAAGCCACAATGGATGTGGCGAAGCGTGTCGCCCGGGGCGAGAAAATCGCTCTGCGCTGCTGGTGCGCACCCCGCGCCTGCCATGCTGATCTGATCGCCGCCCAGGTCATTGACTACGTTCGTGCCATGGGGTCTGAGAAAGCAGCTTCGTCGGCCGTTGCTCCTGCAGCAGCACTTCCGGCGGCTGTCCAGGCCCCGGCACCCGCGGTTGCCGGAGAGCTGAAGCCTTGGCAGCGCCGTGGCGCCAACGCCCTGCGTGCAGCTGCCCAGCCGCCGGCGGTGCAGCGCCCTGCCCTGTCGGTGGTCCCTTCCGCTGTTTCCGATGGGCCTGGACGAGTTCTGGCCATCATCGGAACCGCTGGCCGGGACAAGGATCGCCCGATGACGGCCGACCTGTGGGGGCGCATGGTCGCCGACGCAAAGAAGCGAGTCCGGGCCGATGACACGGTGGTCAGTGGTGGCGCGGCCTGGGCCGACCATCTTGCCGTCCGCCTGTTCCTGGATGGCGATGTGAAGGACCTGGTTCTCCACCTCCCTGCGCCACTGAAGAACGGCAAGTTCCAGGGTCCCGACAAGTCCGCCGCATCGGCAGCGAATTGGTATCACGACCTATTCCAGAAGGCCACTGGCGTCGACGCTCGGGCGGAGATCGCCGCGGCCGCCTCGAAGGGAGCGACGATCACCGAGCAGCCCGAGGCGCACGACTACAAGGCCATGTTCGCTCGCAACGCCATCGTCGCCAAGCAATCCAATGCGGTGCTCGCGTACACCTTCGGTGGCGGTGATGAGCCAGCCGACGGCGGCACCAAGAACACCTGGGACCAGATCAAGGGGGATCGCATTCACGTACCCCTCCTCGCCCTCGGCCCTTTGACCTCCTCCCCTCTGCCAGCTCGCCAACAGGCGCAGCCTGCCGGTGCAGCGCCGGCGCGGCAGGCGCCCCCGGCCGCCGCAATGGCCCGACTCGACCTGCTTGGCAAGCGCCGCGGCAGCCGCCCGTAACCGCCTCAACTCGACGCGACCCAAATGCAACCCATGTCTACCCAGAGCCAGATCAGCGACATCGAAATGGCATCCCTGCTCGAGGCCGGCTGTATTGCCATGGCCTTCCAGGAGCGGATGCACGCCGTCATCACCTATATGAAGGGCGCACCCTATTCGGCGACCCTGTCGTCGGTGCTCTCCTTTGGCCGCACCCCCAAGGCCTGGATGAGTGTCCAGATGTCGGATGCGCTGCTGGACATGGACGTTGCTGCGGCCGCCTCTGCGGCTACTGCTGCTCGGAGAACGCATCCAGCCACACCTGCCAAGAACATGCTCGACGCAGCCCGGGCTGTGCTCAAGATGCACCCCGAGGAGTCGGCACTGCTCGTGAGGCGCATCGAGAAGGCGAAGACGGCCATGTCGACTCAAAAGGGCATGACCGAGGTCTCGAAGTCCATCATGGAGATCCTCACGGCATCTCGAGAGCTCGCTCGCCTGGCGGGCGACGTCGGTGAGCGCCTTGATGCTGATGCCGTCATCGGCCGCTATGACGACCCCGTGGATACGACTGAGACATCGAAGCATCAGGCTGAGCGTGTCCTGTGTCGCGCATTCGGAGTCCCGCGCGCCAGCCTCACCGAGAACGCTGACAACGTGGCCAGGGTTGAATTGATCCGCAGCCTGACTTTCATGTCGTACGAGATGTGCCATCGTGACGGCCTGGTTCAGGCCGAGGCGCGTCAGCGCTTTGAGGAGCTGGTCGAGCAAGCGCAGAACCTCGCTGCGCGGCAGAAGCCGCGCATGGGCCCAACAACCATGCTCGACGCCATGACGGACTCCGAGCGCGGCGTTTACTCGCAGGCCATCGATGCGCTCAAGGCCGCGAACATGAACGGGCCCTACCGCCTCTCCGGCCGGGTCTTCGTCGTCGCGGCAGCCAAGATCACGCAGCGCGGGCAGCCTTCGGACAACCTCAAGGCCATCCGTCGCGCCCCAGAGTACGGCACTCAGGCCATCAACGACTTCCTGAATCGCTTCGAGAACTCTGAGCCCGGCCTGCCGGTGCAGAACCTGATTCCGATCTACGTCGATCCCGAGACGCCGAGCTTGAGTTTGCGAGATGCGCTGCTTCGCGCGCTGCACGCCAATGGCACCGGTAAGCTCTCGGCCGGCGACATCCTGTGCTTTGCTCGTTCCGAGTCCGACCGTGACGACGGCCCCATGGGCATGTTCATGAATCAGGAGGCTGCGAAGCTGTGCGAGACCCTTCGCAAGTCCGGCTTCGTGACTCTTGCCGGCATCTCGAACACCGGTGAGCGCCTGACGTTCGAGGGTGCCTGCGACGGCGTGGTTGGCTCCCCCAAAGAGCTTGCCGATCTCGCTCGCAACATCCTCCTCAAGAGGAAGTACGAGGACACCGCGATGCTTCGACTTGCGTCGACTCGCCGTGCAGCGATTCCGAGCTGATCGCCATGCCATCGCAGCAAGTGATGCAGGATGCGATTGCCGTCGTAGGCAGAGATGGTCGCCGGCACGTGTTCGAGATCCAGCGCGGCAGCATTGCGCGCGCCGGCTCAAAGAAGTTCGAGCACGTCACCACGGCTCAATGCATCCATGCGAACGGCTCGAGAAGCCAATTCGCATGGAACGAGTTCGAGAACCACCTGCAGGTCGCGTCGATCAGCTTGAGTCCGGATGAGCGGCGGAATGGCTTGGGTCTCAGCCTGTACCGTGAAGTCCTGAAGGAGGCCCTGGCAAAAGGGAAGTCACTTCACTCAGACTCTACGGTTTCCTCTGAGTCATTGAAGCTCTACGTGAGACTGTCCGAGCTTGGCTTCGACGTTCAATATGCGGCGGCCAATGACGTCGCTGCCTTTGATTTCACGCCCCGGGATGAGAACGACACAAATCGTCCAGTCGGCAGCAAGCAATTCCTTGGTCGCGATGAGCAGCCCATTGCTCGGGTTGTCGGGATACGCGACCCATCCTCTCCTCCGACTCTTCCGCCTCAATACATCTTCGATCTCATGAAGAGTTCGCCGACCTCTTCAATCTCTCAGGAGCGCACCATGGCAACACCGACCCCATCCACTACCCTTGGCTCACGAGCGGACGAGCTATCTCAAAAGGCCGACCAGATCCTGACCGGCGCCAAGCTCAATCAGCACACAAAGGAGCTCGACGAGCTCCGCAAGAGCAAGCGCCTGGCGGCCCTGGCCAAGGTCGAGCTCCTGAACCAGCCCAAGCCGGAAGCCAAGGACAAGAAGAAGCCCTTCGAGTTCGATCCCGAGGTCCTTGAGGGCATCTCAAAGAACTTGGCCAAGAAGCACGGCGTCCCTGATGAGACGGCCAGCAAGGCGGTCATGCAGGCCTACGCGAGTCTTCAGCAATCCTGGCTGCAGCAAGACCTCTCGAAGCAGGCCGCAGCCGGCGAGCAGCTGAAATTGGTTGCTGAAGCCAATCCGGCGCCGAAAGTCCCGAACTACCCGGATCTCTCCAACGACGCCGACCGCGAGCTGACCGCGGAAGCACGCAGCCGTTCGGGCTTCCGTCCTAACGCCTGATGGCCGGTTGGCGCACCCTCTCCACGACACCATGCACCTGAACAACAAGCTCGTCTTCATCGGTGGCTTCGAGGAAGTCGCCGAGTGCTGCATGCACGCCCTGCGTCACAAGGCGGTCCAAGGCTTCTCAAGCGATGGCATCAAAGAGCTGGAGGTAGCTCGTTCTCCCGAGCAGCCTCGGCTGTTCATCCTTGAAGCTTCCGTCAACCGCCTGGTGGACGGTGCACAGGCTTTCGTGCAGCAGCTGAGCACCTCGCGCTTCGGTGTAGTCGTCGGGATGTCCATCATCGGCGCTGGCTTCGACGATCTCCAGAGCGACCAGGTGATCTGGTCGGCCGGAGGCTACGTCAATGGCACGATGACTGCTGGCGCCTACACCGGCTCGTCTCCGTCCACTTTGCCTGGCGATCTCGCCTCCCGCGTCGACAACTCCAAGGGCCTGGGCGCCTTGCCGGCTGACCTGGCGCCTGAGCTGCACCGTTACGCAACACAGAAGTTCGTTGAGCATGCCCTGGAGGTTGCCAGCACCCCGAGCTCCAAGGGAGGCTTGGGAATAGCCGCCGGCGGCTACCCCCGCTGGAGCCTCCTGACACACGCCGCATTCGACAGGGGCGTGGAGGGTTTGATCCTGGCACTCGAAGAGATGGGTGGATCGCCCTCAGAGCAGCTCGAGGCGGACTTGAAGTCCTCACGACGCGCTGGGATTGCGTCCTGGGTAGACACCTGCCTCTTGGGGAGCCCAGTGCCTGCCAATGCTGCCGACGCTGCCACTCGCTCGCCCTACTCGTTCCTGGACCTGCCGGACATCCGCACACGTCCGGCCAAGCTGCTGGCGTACCTCGGGGACTCTCCGCAAGGGGCGGCCGTGGGAGATGCCATCTTGGACGCCCTGTCCAAGCGCGACGCTGGCTTTCAGGATGGCTCCAATCCACTGGTCTGGCTGTGCCAGACCGAACATGTAGGCAGGCTGGCAAAGGCGGGGTTGGACAGGCTGGTGGCCAGGGTCGCCGAGGACACTTCTGTGCCAACGGATGAGCAGATGCTGGCCGCGATCAAGGGCATTGCAGCCGGCGGGTTCAAGGCTGCGAGCATGCAGCTGGCCCTGAACACCTGCCCGCGGGCGGTTGATGGCACCCGTATGGTTCGCCACGAAGTGAACTGCCTCGACATCCCCCTCCGGGATGGGTTGGGGCCCTTGAGTGCCGACCGGGGCACGATCACTGTAAAGCTGCTCGACGCCTGGGTTGGGACCGGCGGGAAGCTCTCGGACATGCCTGAGGAAGTGGCCAACGTCTTCCTGCTCTCGAAGCCCGAGGTCTGCCAGACCTTTGAGGCCCGACGGACAGAAGAGCAGATGGGTGCAGCGATCAGCGGCTGGACCTCGACGCACAAGGCGCCAGCCAATGACGTCAAGGTCGTTGTGAAGCGACGCCGGCTCGCCGTATAAGACGGCTCATGAAATGAAGTCACTTCCGGCTGGAGTGACTTCATTGCAATCTCCCCTGAAGTCATTCCAGGCCTGCTTCACAGCTGACCCTTGTCATCGGCTGAGCTACTTGGCCGTCTCGATGACAAATATTGTCCCTTGGCAGTCATTTGGTCGTGTGATATCTCCGAGCCATGAAGACTTTCCTTGTTGGCGGCGCCGTCCGCGATCAACTGCTTGGACGCCCGGTCAGCGACCGCGACTGGGTCGTCGTTGGAGCGACGGCGGCCGAGATGCTCGCCGCCGGCTTTGACCAAGTTGGGGCCGATTTCCCCGTGTTCCTCCACCCGGTGACTCGGGATGAATATGCGCTGGCGAGGACCGAGCGCAAGACGGCGCCCGGCTACCGCGGCTTCGTCGTCCACTCAAACGCCGATGTGACCCTGGAAGAGGATCTTGGTCGACGCGACCTCACGATCAACGCCATGGCCATGGGTAACGACGGGGTCGTCATCGACCCGTTCGGTGGCGCCGCAGACCTGCAGGCCGGCACCCTTCGTCACGTTTCCGAGGCGTTCGTTGAAGATCCTGTACGGATCTTGCGCCTAGCCAGGCTCGCGGCTCGACACCCCGACTTCGTGGTAGCGCCGGAGACTTCGGAGCTGATGCTCAAAATGGTCCAGGCCGGCGAAATTGATGCGCTGGTCCCGGAGCGGGTCTGGCAAGAGCTCGCCCGCGGCCTAATGGAGGCCCGCCCATCTCGCATGTTTGAAGTCCTACGCCAATGCGGCGCCTTGAAGGTGCTTCTGCCTGAGGTTGATCGCCTGTGGGGTGTACCCCAGACTGAAGTGCATCACCCGGAGATCGACACCGGCGTGCACGTCATGATGGTCTTGGACATGGCTGGAACTCTGGGCTCGGACCTTGCTGTCCGCTATGCCTGCCTGTGTCACGACCTCGGCAAAGGCCTCACACCGGCTGAAATCCTTCCTCGGCATCTCCAGCACGAGAAGCGATCTGCCGAGCTTGCGATCCCGATGAGTCGCCGATTCAAGGTGCCAAGCGAGCACCGTGAGCTGGCCGTCCTCGTGGCCAAAGAACACGGGAACATCCATGCGAGCTTGGGCCTGAACGCCTCGGCAATCTTTCGCCTTCTGGATCGGTGCGACGCAATCCGCCGGCCCGAGCGGTTTGCACAGGCGCTCGAGGCGTGCGAGTGCGACGCACGCGGCCGGCTGGGTCTTTCGGATCGACCCTACCCTCAGCGACCGCGCCTGCTTGCTGCGCTTGATATCGCGCGCCAAGTTGACACCCGGGCTGAGGCTGAGCGACTGGCTGGCCTGGGGCAATCGGGCGAGCAAATCGGGGTAGGCATCTATGCTGCTCGTGTCAAAGCTCTTCAGGATGGGTTCTCATCCCTCCCCTTCCCCCCTAGCCAGCTCTCTGAGCCTGCTGCGGCTGATCGCCCTCCTGCGCGGCCCTGACCCTTCGATGAAAGTTCGACTATGAGCGAAAAGCAAGGTGAAGCCATTGCCTCTCAGTCCTTGAGTGACGGCGGGTACGAAATGCTTCGGGCCGCTGTGAATACGGCGCGCCAGCATGAGTGCAGGTCGGTCAAGGGGCTCAAGAGGGCACTCCTCGCTGCTTGGCCCGGCCGAGACAGTGAGATCGATGAGGCCATGGCCTACTGGTCCGCAAACATCCGTCAGCGTCATCCGAATGGCGTGCCGCGCCATTGATGAACGGCGGGCCTGCGTCCAAGCCCGCACTCAGCCTCTCAAGGATTCCAAGCCATGTTCCTGGCAATGAAGACTCTCAGGTTCGGATTGGCCTCACCGGTCAGGGCGAAGCTTGGGGCCTTGATGGGGGCGTCTGCCACATCCATCAGGGAGTTCTTCTGAGCGCCGGTGAGCGGGATCAGTTTGCTGCTCAACATGCTGCGGGGTGACTCAGCCGCTAAGTGAACGGAAAGTACCTGCTATGTGATATATTGTACACCATAGACACCTGCCTCAGCGGCTCCACCTCTTCTTTTCATCATGCCCAACGGGCGAGTCGAGCGCAGCTATGTCTGAGTACGTCGTAAACACCATCCGCATCCTGGGTAGCAGGGAGAGCGTTGCTGAGGTGGCAATGTTCCTCTGCCAGGATCATCGCGTTGGCATCGAGGGCGTGATCGATCCCCCGGGCGAGCACCCCGCCTATGCGGTCCGTGTCCACATTGGCCACGAACAAGAGCTCCTGAACTCCAGGTTCAGCTTGAAGCCCCTGGGATCGCACGAGGAGTCCACCAACCAGCGTGACGCGGTCTTGGTTGAGTCACTCGGCATGCGCGCTGTTGCTCGAGACCATCTCCCGGCCGCATTTGAGTTGACGCTAAAGTGCGAGACAGAATGGCAGCCCCCTTGGACTCTCCTGGGGAAGATGTCCATTCGCTTCCCTGATGTAGTCATTGGCACCGAGGCCACGGATGCTGCGAACTGCGACTGGTGGTACCTCACGTTCTCCCAGGGCCGTACGATCTCCAACCTCAAAGTCGAAAACGTGCCTGGGTTCGCTGGGCGCGAGCGCGAGCTGATTCTTGATCCGCTCGGAATGCGCGAGTTGAGCACCTGGTCGAATCAGAAGTTTGAAGAGACCGCGTCGCAACTCTTTGAGAATCGAGCTGGAATGCGGTTCTCCGAAGTCCCATCCCATCTGGCCGACCACGGCTGGCCACGATGGAGTCTCTTGAATCACGCGGCATTCAGCTCTGGGCTCGAGGCCTTCGATGAGACGTTTTCTGATTACGTCACCGCTGACGAAATAGAACAGGCACTGGATGGCGAACTGGAGGCGTCCAAACAGCTCGGGGTCGCATCATGGGTGGATGGGGTGCTCTTTGGGCCTTCGGTTCAAGAGGATGGTCAACCCCTGTTTTGCGACCTCGGGTCCGATCAGTACGCCGAAAGGCACCTGCAGTTGCTGGGGAAGCTGAGCGAAGCCACCCTGCCGTCTGCCAGCCCGATCTCGCAAGCTCTTCTTGCCAGCCTGTCCAAGCCCTTTGTCCGCCTTTGCGGTGGGCTTCATCCTGTGGTCTTCTTGACGGCCGCCGCGGTTGATCTGCCGCGGGGTGCGCCAGCTCGGGTGGGCCTGGACGCGCTCTTGAAGGCGTACGCCGATCAAGCGCCGACAATCCGCGGCGCAGAAACCCTTGATGCGCCCCTTCCCCAGAACGCAAACTACGAAGCGACTCCGCTCGATGCTGTTCTGCGCTCGAGCCTGGCTATCGCCGCCCTGCCCCGCGTTTCCGTCCACCAGCTGAAGCCCGCACTTGCCCATGGTGTCACAGACACCATGTTGCTCTGGACGCTTCTAGCTCGCGGCCTTGAGGATGAAGGGTTCCTGGATCCCTCCAACCTCAATCCAAATGCCCTGGATAGCCTGGTCGACGTCTATGGGTCTGAGGCCGAAATTCCCGATGCAATCAAGCAGGCGATTGCCTCCCGCGGACCCAGTCTCCAGTTGGCCCTCGAGTCTCGTCTTACGGCAAGTGCCATGGCCGATCTGATTGCGGATCGCACTGGCAAGTCCGAGCCCGAAAGAGTTGCTCCTCGGCGTCGAGCGAAGGTCTGATGCAGCGCTGAGCTGGCGCCCTTGCACGATTTGTGACCAGGTGCTATCTCGATTTCATGCGATACCTCCGCACCTTCAGAGACCCCGCAATTGGCATCCCGGCTATCGGCTGGGCAATCCGCTATCGTCGACTCAAGTCCCGAGGCTTCGGGATTTGGAGGGCCAAGGACGGCTCCTGCCAGGAGTGTTTATGCGTCGCCTTGTGGTGGGTCTACGCACTTGATCTCGTCGAAATTCCCCGTGCACCCAGGGGTAAGGCATGAACTTCAACTACCGCCTGAACTGCGGCCAGTACGTCCTCCATGATGGTGACCGCCCGGTGCGTCGTGTACTGGATGAAGTGAGCCTTGCCTTCACTGAGACCGATGGCGTTCTGGTCAAGCATGGCGACCCTGAGTCAGTCCAGAAGTGGGTGTCGACCACCCAGGGCAAGTACCGTGCCGCCGGCTTCGAGGAGTCCGCGGCCGGTCTGGTCTGCATCACCGGCAGGTTCCCCCTTGAGGATTTGAATCGCTGCCTGAGCACAACCGGCTTCGTGCTCAATCTCTACGCCCGCCTCAAGTCTGGCGAGCTCGGCCAGCAGCCGCTGCTTGAGGCGCCGCCAATGCGGAACCCGCTGCCGCGGCGTCCTCGCTAAACCCCTTCCGACTCATTGGCTTCCGATCAATCGGAGGCTTGTCTACGACTGGACTCGATATGCAGGCATTTGGAATCTCTGAAGAAGACGTGGCCAATGTGCTCAGCGCGCAATGGAAACGAGTGGTCAACACCCGCGGCTTGGCATTCACCGCCTTTGCGGACTTGCTGTTCCCGGATATTGACGATGGAGCCGTTGAAAGTGCTGCGCTTGATGGTGGCCTGGGCCTCGATGAGCAGACCGGCGCCGCCTATGAGGAAATAGATCGGCAGCTGGTGGAGCTGGGTGTCCTGGAGCCCATGGCCAAATGAGCTCGCTCGTTGCTCTCGGTGGCACCCTCCGGCCTGGGCTCGACGCTGCGCCGGCAGGTGAGGTTTGCCTGTACTGCGGCGGCGCAGAGCAGGTGGAGCTTCATGAGGTGTGGGGTCCGCGCGAATTCATGCTCGAGACCTGCTGCGAGGGCATGCACGAAGCTGCTGCCGACTACCTTGCAGAAGATCCCAAGCGGGCCGCTCAATGGCTTGGACAGCTCGGGATCAACGACGTCATGCGCGGCATGCCTGGTTGCTCGGGCGGTCTGCGTCGGGTCATTGAGAGCGACGGACAGCTGCTTCTCGACTGGAACCTGGACGTTTCACGAGATTCCTGCGCGGGACGCCCCTGGCTTTAGCCATGGGGAGGCAGAGCGCCGAGCCTGCCGCCAGGGCAGGCGAGTCGGTCCCTTGTAGTCGTGCTTCACATGTGATATCCACTATTCGTGTTCATCGAACCTGATTCTAGAACCCGCGGCGAAGTAGCCTCTGCTCCGCTGGCTGCCGCGCGCGCGCCCAAGACGCCAGTGCGGGTGCGGGTTCTCCGGTTTCGTTTGAAGGATTGCTGCGCGCCCTGGCTCAATGCCGCTGCGCGTGAGGTGAACCTGGTCTGGAATTACTGCAACGAGTTGAGCCAGAAGGTGTTCGAGCGCGAGCGACGCTTCATGACTGGCTTCGACCTGCAGGCCTACCTGAATGGGGCCAGCAAAGCGGGCCTGAGCATCGGCTCGCCGGTCTTCCAGCAAGTCGCTGAGGAGTATGCGACGCGCCGTCGTCAGCACAAGAAGGTGCGCTTGGCCTGGCGCAAGTCCGGCGGGGCCAGGCGCTCGCTGGGCTGGGTGCCCTTCAAGGCCCGCGCGGTCGACTATCGTGCCGGCCAGATCCGGTTCAATGGACAGAGCTTTGGGCTGTGGGACAGCCACGGCCTGGCGGGATACCTGGCCGCTGGCGCGAAGCTTCGCGGCGGCACGTTCAGCGAGGACTCGCGCGGCCGCTGGTTCTTGAATGTTGCAATCGAGATTCCTGAGCTTTGCGGCCCGCGGCCGCATGTGGAATCTGAGATTGGTGTGGATCTTGGCCTGAAGGAGTTGATGACCGACTCCAATGGTCAGAAGATCCAGGCCCAGCGGTTCTACCGTGACCTGGAGCCGGCGCTTGCCGTCGCGCAGCGCGCCGGCAAGAAGGATCGCGCGAAGGCGATCCACGCCAAGATCGGCAATCGCAGGAAGGACTTCCTGCACAAGCTTTCCACGGACCTGGTTCGACAGAACCGGTCCATCTTCGTTGGCAACGTGAATGCGGCCGCCCTGGCCAAGACGAGCATGGACAAGTCCGTGCTCGATGCCGGGTGGTCGAAGTTCAGAACCATGCTGCAGTACAAGTGCGATGACGCAGGCGTGTGGTTCCAGGAAGTCAACGAATCGTTCTCCACGGTGACCTGCAGCGCCTGCGGCGCCCGATCCGGCCCTACAGGCCAGACTGGGCTCTCAGTGCGCAGTTGGACATGCGGATGTGGCGCGACGCATGACAGAGACGTCAATGCGGCACGCAACATCTTGCTGGCCGGTTTGGCTGCGCGCCGTGAGAAAGAGCAACCCGCCCCGGGCCTGCGCGCTGAAGCGATTCAGCGCGTGGCAGCTCGGGTGTCGAATAAGACCGGGCTTAGCCCGACTGGGGTCGGACATGGCCCTCTTGCAGAAGGAATCCCCCGGCTTTAGCCGTGGGGTGAATGTCAACTACACGCTCGCAAGCGAGGCTGGGACAACCCTTCGGGCGGCTGGCTGGCAAGAAGGTGGTCGAACAGCGGGAAGAAGTTGGAGTACTCCGTCGAGGCCACGGATCGACAAGATGGTTGTCGTCGACAAGATACGGTGGCACCGGTTGCTGGTCCGAAATCCAACATCGCAGCTCTGGGCCAACGCCGGCCGATCCTCTTCGGCCAACTCCGGTAGAGCTTCGGAATTCCTGAGCCCGACGGTTTGAAGAGTGCGTAACTCTTCACGGATGGCGACCGCCCACTTGGTCGTCGTCAACCAAATCTCACGGGTCGCGTTGGAACTTTTGTCTTCCCTTACCCACTCGCTCCCGGTCTCAATTGCGTGAAATCTAGCGCGACACTGAGCATCTCTGATGACCGCCCTAACTGTCAGTGTCATTGGCGTTTTCGCGCGTATGTCATATGTTCTGCACATAGGCAATCACTCTCAACGGCTCCGCCGTTCACTGGACTCCTCGATGAACAAGACTCTCAAGACCTATCGCGCTGTCGGCGCCCTGACCTTGGTTGCGGCCCTGGCCGCTTGCGGCGGGGGTGGCGGCGGCAGCTCCACGACTCCGACGACCCCGACGACGCCGACTCCGGTCATCAGCGACGCCGGCAACTTGAAGACTTCGGTTGCCGCTTCGACCTACGTGGGCGGCTCGCTGGGTGACAGTGCTTACAAGGCATTGAACACAGTGCGCCAAGCCGCCGGCGCTGGCCTGCTGGCCCAGGACGCCCAGATCGACGTGGCAGCGGCAGCGCACGCCAAGTACCTGACCACGAATCTGTCCGCTGTGACGAGCTACCACAACGAAGATTCGAGCAAGTTCGACTTCTACGCGGTGACCCCGGGTGACCGCATCGCCAAGGCTGGCTATTCGGCTGTGAACAGCACCGAAGTCGTTGGCGGCACTGGTTCCTCGAAGTTGGGTTCGGACTGCGTTCTTGGCCTGCTGAACACGGCCTATCACGGTGCTGCGCTGCTGTCTCGTAACACTGCCATCGGCTTTGGCTTTGGCGTTGATGGCGCTGGCATCCCGATGTGTGTGGCAGATCTGGCCACACCGACCGGCGACAAGTTCGGTCAGGTTCCCGCTGCGGCTAAACTGGTTGCATATCCTTACGCCGGACAGACTGGCGTGATGGAAACGTTCTATGTCGCTTCAGAAACCCCTCGTCTGCCGTTGACCCTGTTCCCGAATGCCACCGCCGGCACGCCAGTCCTGGTGAATGTGCGCAACGCAGACTACGTGAACTTCCAGGACGCAGGCACCCTGAATGCAACCATTTCGGTCTTCAACCTGAAGGACGCCGGCGGCAACGTGGTACCGGCTGCCATTGTCGCCAACTCGGCTCTGAAGGGTTCTGGTGTTGAACTGAACGCCGACAGTAACCTGGCAGAGGGCTTTGCCGTCCTGGTGCCTCTGTCGCCGCTTGCGAAGGGTCAGACATACACCGCCACGTTCACGGCCACGCTGAAGACGGGTGGCGCGACTCTGACCAAGACCTGGTCGTTCACGACGAACCAGTAATCGGCATCTACAATTCAGGGGTATCCGGATTTGAGTGTGTTTCCGGCGACTGAACCGGCTCATGTCATCTTGGTGTAAAACCGGATTTTGTTGTTGCTAGCCGCGCGGCGTTGCTTTATCATGAAACCGGATTTTGCTGTGGGAGAAGAAGACATGAAACCCTCTGAAGCCTTGGCCTCGAACCGCGTCGCGATCCGGCAGGTGGTCGAGTCGCACCGTGCCCGGAATGCGCGGGTCTTCGGCTCCGTGCTGCGCGGCCAGGACACCGACAGCAGCGACCTCGACATCCTCATCGACCCGACGCCGGAAACGACGCTGTTCGACATCAGCGCGATCCGCGTGGAACTGCGCAAGCTGCTCGGCGTGCCGGTGGACGTTCTGACTCCCAACGGACTGCCGGACAAGTTCCGCGCTACCGTGCTCGCGGAAGCCAGTCCCGTATGAGCCGCGATCCTCAGCGACTGCCCGATTACCTGGGGCACATCCTTGAAGCCATCGAGCGCATTCAGCACTACGTCGATGACATGGACGAAGTGGGATTCCTGAACAGCAAGCTCGTCCAGGACGCCGTGATTCGCAACCTGGAGGTGATCGGCGAAGCCAGCCGCAACATCGAGCGCGTCCACCCGGAGTTCGCAGCCGCGCACCCGGAGCTTCCCTTGGCACTGGCCAATGACATGCGCAATGCGCTTGCACATGGCTATTTCAAGGTGGATTTGGGAATCGTCTGGAAGACGATTCAGGGCAACCTGCCTGACCTGCACGCGCAAATCACCGAGGTGAGCGCGGTGCTTTCCCGCAACTCAGACCATGAAGGGATGGAGCCATGAAGTTCGCATTAGAAAAACTACCCAACGGCCAAACCCGTATGGTTGATGCCAATGGTGATCCGCTTGGGCAAGGTGACGCGGATCGACCTATCCTGCATATCCTTCCCAAGCTATGGGTTCCCGCCGACCTACTTGGTCGCCCGAACGAGCGCTTCACTGATGGGCTGATGTGCGAGGAAATCACCCTGACGGTGACCACCACCCTTCCGATTGAAGTGATGCCCGAAGGCGGAATCGAGATTAGGCAGCCGTATCCGAATCGGCGGTATTTCGTTGGTGGCTCGAAGTTGATCCGCAATGGCTGGATTGTGCCGATCCCTGCGGATGTGACCGAGTTCGACATTGAATTTCAGTGGCACATCGAAAGTGCCGCCATGTGGCGCGTCTATCCCAAGGATGACTGGCAGGTTCGCCATCTCATCCATATCAAACTTCACCCCGGCAAAGGGATCACTTATTCCATGGATGGCTCCTGCTGGCCGGAGCGCGAAGGCCCGGCTATGCGTATCACGCCCGTCACTGTGTTGGGGTTCGAGAAGGAAGACCAGATCGATCGCACCCGGCGTCAGATCGTCAAGGACTCCGATCTGATCTACACGGATGGGGAACTTCAAGGCGAACTGGCGGGCTACTTCCTCGAAGAGCAGGTGGACATTACCGGCGTCCCGCTGGAACAGGCGTGGAGCATCGACGCCTTCCAGGAAGAGCAACTTCATGAAGTACGGCAAACGGCCATTCTCACCCACGACATTGAGGCTCACCGCACCAACGGCCCCGTTGAGATGCCTGCGGAACTATTGCTGCGGGCAATCGATCATGCAGAGAAAGTAGCGTTCGGCAAGAAAAGCAAGTTTGCCAAAACGATTGCCGGAGTGCCTGGAGGCATGGAACAGCACCCGGCCATGAAGCTCCTGTGCGACTGGTGGGAAACGGTCAGGCCGGAGGGAGAGCCGTTCAAACCTGGCATGGCCATGCCGTTGGTGCGCGTCCGCGACGACAGTGAATACTGGTGGGGCGACCGCGAGGTTCCTAATTCACCCATCAACGGCTTCAATCCGAGCGGGCGCAATGCCGCCCGCATCGGTGACCTGATTCTCGTACTCTTCCAGGCCAAGCAGGAAAACGCCGTCTTCGACAACGACGGAATGACGGTCTTCCTACCCAGCGGAGAACAGTTCAGCACCATTGGGATCGACAAGGAGCAATACCTAAATGGCGAATCGGACGAGGCATGGGCTTGTCTGAATGCCTTGGCTTCTTTCCCTGTCCGCTTCCCCTCGACATGGGAATTCTTGAACAAGATTGGCGCCGAATATCTGATGGCCGAACGGGCTAAGGTGGCGCAGCCGGTAGTGCTTCCGGAAGGGTTCAAGCCCTGCTCGCATTGCGGCGGCTTGCCTTTGATTACCGAAGACCCAACCGGTAATTCGAGATTCCGCTTCCTCTTGAAGTGTGGCGACCACACTTCAATCGGCGGCGACTCCATTGAAGAAATCATTCAGGACTGGGAGTTCGATTATGAGGCGATGGAAGCCAATTCGTAGCCCATGCCAGCGAACATTCTGAACCTCCCCGACTTCAAGGTGCAGCGGGTCGAGGAAGCCGACCACGACTATCACGTCTATGCCGAGGTCTCGAACCCTCCAGGCGTCTGCACAGCCTGCGGCTCTGATCGCCTGATCGGCCACGGTCGCAATGAGCAGGTCATCCGCGACCTGCCGACACACGGCAAGCGTCTTGCCATCTACGTGGACACCCGCCGCTGGCGTTGCCAGTCCTGCGGCAAGACCTTCATGGAGGCGCTTCCCGCCGTCAACGCCAAGCGCGAGATGACCGACCGGCTGGTGAAGTGGATCGGTCAGCAGAGCTTGAAGCGGACGTTCGCCAGCATCGCCGACGACACTGGCTTGGACGAGAAGACGATCCGGAACATCTTCCGCGACTACATCGGCGAGCTGGAAGCCGAGTTCCGTTTTGAAACGCCCAAGTGGATGGGCATCGACGAGATCCACCTGATCCGGCCGCGCTGCGTCATCAGCAATATCCGCAACAACACCATCGTGAACATGCTCCCGAACAGGGACAAAAAGACGGTGGTGAACTACCTCTACAACCTGCAAGGGAAGTCCGAGGTTCAGTACGTGGCGATGGACATGTGGACGCCGTACCGCGATGCGGTGCAGGCGGTCTTGCCAGACGCCCGCATCGTCATCGACAAATTCCACGTCGTGCGGATGGCCAACGACGCCGTGGAGAAGGTTAGGAAGAGCCTGCGTGAGCAACTGACGCCCAAGCAGCGCCGAGGGTTGATGCACGACCGCTTCGTGCTCTTGAAACGCGAACGCGACCTGAACGACCGGGAACGGCTGCTGCTCGATGGCTGGACGAAGAGCTATCCCGAACTGGGGGCCGCGTACAGGCTCAAGGAAGGCTTCTACGGCATCTATGAGGGGTCAGGCAACCCGCAGGCCGCCATCGTGGCCTATGAGGCCTGGAACAAGGCCGTGGTGCCCGAGGTGCGGGACGCTTACTCCGACCTGATCCGCGCCTTCACGAACTGGCAGCCCTTCATCCTCAACTACTTCGAGCACCCCGTCACCAACGCCTACACCGAGTCGCTGAACTCGCTGATTCGCGTCATGAACCGGCTGGGGCGCGGCTACTCGTTCGAGGCACTCCGGGCCAAGATTCTGTTCACCGAGGGCGCACACAAGCGCAAGCTCAGTCGCCCGAAGTTCGAGCGGCGGCGCGAGCCTGAACCGGCCATGGCTGAAGAGGTCATGGGCTACGGCGTACCGGATGATGCGGTGGGCTATGGCCTGCCGCCTGGGCACTTCGGAAAGGCGGTTCTGACGCCAAGGAAGGGCACGCCGAAGGCTGAGCACCCACACGAACCGCCGGGGCCACCGAAGAACTACGGGGCCGACATAAACACACTGATTGAGCTACTGGAATCCGGGCGGCTGTGAGCCTTCAAACACAGCCAAATCCGGATACCCCAATTCAGAAACGGGGCTTCGGCCCCGTTTCTATTTGGAGATCGATAAAAGACTCGCACATCCGGTACTAGGTATCGGAAGATGTCTGCCTTGCGGCACGCTGGACCATGTGATATCTCAATCGTATGAACTCCAATCGTGCACAAAAGGCTCCCGGCACGGAGCTGACCCTCGTAAATCGAGGGATTGATCCTGACTTCGATGTCATCGACTCGACTCAGGTTCTCGAGCCGGGCTTCTACTGGACGGCCCACAGCGACTGCGGACCAGCAAAGGCCGGCGATACCCTGCTACTGATCGATGTAACCGAGTTCGAGGGAAAGCCTCATTCGGTCACCATCAATCGTCATCCTCGAGATGGCGAGGGGGAGTTCGAGCTCATGATTGCCGACTTCCTTGATGCCTTTGTGCCTTGCCATGACGCTGATGCAATTCGCACCCGTGAACAGCAAGAGATCATGGGACAGGTTGCGGCGCTGCAGGCAGAACTCATGGCTACCCAGGCCGACCCGCAGCTGATGATCGCCGCGGTCATGCCGGCCGTCGATGCTGCCATTGCTCGTGACGAGCGCGCCCGCGCCGCTGAATCCAAGATTCAGGCGGAGAAGGCTCGCGAAGCGTCTCGCGATCTGGCCAAGACCCATCGCCGTGCGGCCCGCCGCTCCGAGACCAAGGGGAACCCCCTTGTGGCACCGAAGATCGCCATGGCCTCCGATGTGGGCAGTCTCATCGATGCCGGCATCAACGATCAGGGCGTCCAGCAGCTCAAGGAAATGGCTACCCGCCAGGCCATCGTGGCGGAGGCTCAATCGCGCTGGCTTGAAGACAAGACCCGCGCGATCACCAACACCCTGGCTCGCCTGGCGCCCTACATCAAGGAGCGCGCGGCCGTTGCGCTTGCTCGCAGTTCCGGTGCTATCAAGATGGCTGAGCGTATCCGCTCGGGCATTGAGTCCCTGGATCTTTACACCGGCCGCGGTGTGGAGGTTTACGACATCCGTACCGGTGTTGAAGCACCTGAGTCTGAGCCGCTGACCCTGATCCAGGGCAAGCGCTACGCCGACGAGGAGCTCGCTGTCTGGGCAGATGTCATGGCCGACTTCGACTACCGCGATAAGCAGCAGTTCTTCGACGCCCTGGTCAACAACGACTCCCTGCTCGAACAGGTGCTGCCGACCCAGCGTTGCGTCGTCTCTATGGCCACGACGCGCCACTCACGCTACTACTCTGATCCGTACGAGTCGATGATGGCCAACATCGAGAACAAGCTTGTATTCCTGCTGATCCGCAACGGACAGAACGTCAGCATCTGCTACTCCAGCTCGCCCTCCCACGAGGCCTCGCCTCGCCTCTTCCCCACGCGCAATGAGCTTGAGCGCCCCTTCAACGGCTGGGATGGTTCGCGCATCTCCATTCGCGATGTCGAGTTCGGCAAGGCGAGCAAGCGCTTTGATGACATCGCGCTGCACTACAAGCGTTTCTTGATCCTGCTCTGCGGCCTGGACCACCGCTTGGGCCTGCTCGGCCGGTTCTATCCCGCCGAAGAACAGATGCAGTTCATGACCGCTGGCTTTCAGGAGCGGCACTTCCGCTTCATCGCAGACGAAGAGTCCGGCAGCCTGCTTGGCGAGGACTTGATGCCGCTCCGCGGCTGGATGGCGATGAAGAACGCGATGGTCCAGTCTGGCTCCCGCGCCTTCCTGTTGGACTCAACTGAAATGCGAAAGTGTGCGCCGGAGCTTGAGCGCCGACATTTCCTGAGCCCCACAAAGAAGCAGTTCGAGCAACCGATTGGCGTCCAGAAAGAAGGGACGCGCTTCCTCGTGTCCCTGGAGGCCAGTGACAAGTACGCGGATCGCAAACTCCAGAGCGTGAAGTGCTTCCTGACCAAAGAGGACAACTCTGGCCATGACAGCGCCTGGTGGCTCTGCATTGATGGGGTTTCTCTGGCAGAGGTTCGTCGCTACCGGCATAGCCGCGTGAATCGCGCCATGGGTGTTGCCTATCTGCGCCTGTTCCGTCGCTTGGAGGCCTACTTCGAGATCGAGGAGGCTCTGGAGGCCGCCTCGCGCGCCTACCTGCTGGAGACCGCAACCACGCATGGCGGAATGTCCATGCAGATGGCTGGGCCAGCTCTTGGCGCAGCGATCCGAAACTGGCGAGCCGCCCGCCGCGGAACCTCGCTGCCGGCACTTGACGACAAGTCGAATCTCCATGAAGTCCTAAATCTCATGACCCCAGAGGGCCACCTCCCGGCCGCTCAGGATGCAATGCTCGCCAGCTACCTGGATAGCACCGGCCAGAAGCCTCTGCTCCTGACTCGCAGTGGCAAGTCGAAGCTCGTCTTGTACGTTGAGGCGACCGCGGAAGACCAAGCCTCGTACCCGAACATCCTCACTTGGGGTTGGGTCCGTCGCATCACCCTAGACGTTGGCAAGACCAAGCTCAAAGAAGCCTCGGCCACTTTGACCTGGCTGACCAAAGTTCTGCCGGCCTCAGAAGTCGAGCTCCGTCGCTGGGAGGGACTGGAAGCCTGGCTGCATGCAGCCGAGGAGCCGATTAGCTTGAAGAAGTACGGCAGCATCCCTGGGCTGCTTGCTGGCTCCGTGGAGTGGCTGGGCACGCTCCAGGGCGGCATGGGAAGCGGCATCCCTGATGAACTCTTCCACCAGGTCAAGTCGAGTTCTCATTCACAGATGCTCAAGGACAAGGGCCGCAACCTGGTTACCACCTACTTGGCGATCCCGGTCGGCTTCCACAGCAATGACGGCCGCAGGATCAAGGTGACCTACATGATCGGCCAAGCGGACAAGGTGCTCTACGCCTATGGCAACGAGGCCCAGCGCGCTGACATCTCGTCGACATTCCCTGTGGCCTATCGCCATCGTGTTCGTGGCACCGAGGTGCTGCGTGAACCATTCAGATGGCGTTTGGTTGAGAAGGAAGCAACTGAATTTCTTGCCCACAACGAGACCGTCAAGCACCACCTGCCTGGCATTAGCTCAGACCCCAAGTGGGCGGAGCGCAAGATCCAGGTCAACTCCCCCAGGAAGAGTGACTTCAGACACCAGCGAAAGAAGGGTGACGGTAAGCCGCGCCTGACTGCCCACACTGCCAAGCTGAGCTTGGACCGCGCTTTCGCGCAGCTGATGGGCACTGTTCCAGGCAGCCTCAAGACTTCCTACTTCGCAGCCCGAAAGGAACGGGCCGAACACCTGGTGCGCTGGTGGCCGGAGCGCCGCGAAGGTGAGTCTCAAGCAGAGATGCAAGCTCGCCTGCAGGCTAAGGCTGATGCGATCTTGAAGACACCCTATGTGCACGTCTACAAAGTGGTCCTATCTCCACTTGTTTGGCCAGTGGGTGCATCACGTTCCCGGGCAAATACGCTCTTCTCTAGACCGGCTAACCAAAAGACCAGTTGCCCCTAAGCACTGCATAGCAGCGTGATCCGACCGTGGGTTTGTATAGCAAGCGCGCTCAGACACCCCCAAAAGTGTGATTGCGACATATTGCACACATGATATCGTCTCCGCAGCTCCACTTGCGAGGACGATATGCATCCGAGTCGGATTGAACCACCCCGTCTCTCACCGATTCTTTCGACCTTGAGACAGATGGCTACGAAATCCAATTTCGCCTGCGCAGAAGAACTTACGCTGCGCGTATCTGACTCAATCCATCAGATTGGCGGCGGTCATGAATCGATGCCTCGATTCGCAACCAGAAGCCTATTGGCACCTAATTTGGTGGCTCGGATTGCCGGTCGGTCTCTCTCGTTGAATGCGGCCGAAGACGACTCAGAGATCAACGCAAGCGCGACGCTGACGCTCGACAGCGAAGTTGGCCTGCATTGTGATTCGACCTTCCATACGGAAGTCTGTGATTTGCGTCGCCAGGGCTTCCGATTGTGCGAAATCACAGGCTTGACGGTCGATGTGCCAGGTACGGTTGCCCCGTTGTATGTCGGCGCATCAATGCTGCATGTTTGCCATCTCTTTGCCCACAGGATCCAGCAGGCCACGCACGCCCTGATCCATGTAAAACAAGAAGATGAAATGCACTACGTTCAGGGCATGGGATTCTCGAGGGTCAAAGAATCAACTGCGGCTCATGGCGAGAACTCACCAACGGTACTGCTGATTGCATCATCTGATTTCGTTCAGGCCCAAATCCAAAAAAAAGGCGGCAAAGGTGTCGAGCACTCCCGTCTGGACGAGCGGACATCCCGAGCGAAGTCCCTCTACCCCTACTTCTACGCAAAGGATGAAGCAGAAGGCATCCACCGGCGCCTGTCTCGATTCCTGACCTCTCTATCAGCTCCCAGATCGATTTTGTAGGCTGAGAACATCAGAGCAACAGCAGATCAACATTCATAGACGTGTATGTGATATTGTCTTTGCGTTTCATCAATCAAACGGAATGGCTATGAAGATCTTGTTTTCCATCCTTGCAGTTCTCGCGTCCTCCTGCGCAATTGCGCAGTCAGCCGGTGTGCTTCCTGACGAGCCAGTACGAATGATTTCCAAGAGCTTGGGGGTTCAAGCGAGTGAAGTCATCATCACACCAGCTACGTTTGTGGAAGTTCGGCAAGTGGCCAGCCCGGCCGGGCGTCTTTCGAATGGAAGCTATGCCGACCAATGGACCCGATTTTCGTCCTACGCGAAGGACGGGGCCGCAATCTACCGGTTCAAGAAGACCACTTCGCCCGAGGCAGAAGGTTTCATGGTTATGCGCGGTGGCAAGGAGCCGATCCGCCTCATAACTTCAGCCGTTTCTTGGGACAACAGCGTCACCGTCAATCTGCACGGCACGGCGGTGTCTCGAACTCAAGGCGATGCGCTCTTGTCTATTGCCTCAAAGTAGAGGCACAAGAAAAAGGGGGGAGCTATGGCGTTCACCTCGCAGTTGAGGATCCACTTCTTCAGCCGAGCAAAGGCAATGAACGAAGTTGGACTGAAGTGGCTTTGGCCTATTCTCAACAGGCTTGCATTCTCTCGCACAAAAAGCGTGGATGAGCGCAACGTCCGCGCATGCCTTTCTGCCGAGCTTGAACTAGGCGCGATTGAATCTGCTTCTCTAAATCTATCGCAGGCATCCTGGGCGGCGTTGGAATCCGCGGCAGACAGCTGGCCAGGCAAGGCTCCCGTCGTGATTTGCTGTTCGAGCGCCACTGAAGCAGTGTATGCATACTGCTGCAAATTCCGGATACCCGACTGTGAGCGGGTTGAGGTGCGAGTGCTACGAAATCTAGCGCATGAGCCAGTTTTCTATGAAATATCGCATCCGGCCCACGCTGCACAATTGTGGAAGCCATCTGAACACATTCCGACGTCCCTCTCTCAAGTGCCGCGGTCGCGAGCTTTAGAGATGAATCGCTTCGAGATGCCGGAAATGTGGAAAGCCGTCATCGCAGAGCTTCTTTCAGAGTTCGCCGCCTAGCAGAGCCCAGCTCGTCAATTTGGCGTCCGCGGGTGCGTCAATCTCTGGCGCATCTTCAACTCGA
>NZ_JBBHJW010000015.1:0-62311 GCF_037482845.1 Paucibacter soli | reverse complement strand
ACTCTGACGCGTGGCCCAACTGTGCGGTCTACTGGTGGGTCGAGCTGAATGATGCCGGGCGAGCCATTCGCGTTGAAAACCCCTATAAGGGCGAGAACGACGGGATGGACGACGCAGAGCGCCTCAACGAGGCTTGATCGAGGAATTCAGGTATGGATCAAGCACTGAGCGAAGGCGGGTACGAGATGCTGCGCGCAGCCGTGAACACGGCGCGTGAGCACCAGTGTCGCAGCCTGAAGCGTCTCAAAGAGCGGCTTGCGGCCGCCTGGCCGGGCCGCGATTCAGACATAGCCGAGGCCCTCACCTATTGGTCGGCTGACATCCGCCGCCGGCACCCTAACGGCGTACCTCGCCATTGAACCGGAAAGAGGCCCCGATGAAGTTTGCCAAGCTGATGACCGAGGACGTCCAGCAGATCGCCTCGCCGGAGGCGCTTGAAGGGTCCGTGTCGTACCAATCCAAGGACGGCAAGGCCATGGCCTTCGGCACCGATGGCCGGACGGTTTTGGCCGAGCTGACGGGTGCGCGCGTGGCCTGGAGTTTGCGTGCCACCAGTCCGGCAGCGTGAGGTTCAAGGCTGAAGCATCATGACGAGCACGACAACACAGCAGGAATTCCTGCGAGCGGCCATGGCGGAACTGGGCATGACGCGCGATGCCTTCTGCGCACGCCTTGGCGCGGCCCGGCGCACACTGGATAAGTGGTTGCTGCCCGCGGGCTCCAATGACTTCCGCAACATGGACGAGACGATCTGGAATCTGGTGCGCGAGATCCTTGCTCACGAGAAGCTGAAGGCGAAGCACGCGAAGCTGGTAAAGAAATCTCGCCCGCCTACTTGCAATATCCCCGGTGGGGATATATAATAGAGCCATCAAACGCAACAGGGAAACGACACATGCCAGATGAGACTCAATCATTAGCAGAGGGGGATGTGTGGGCACTGGTCGAGAGCTACGCAGCCGCTCTCGTGGATTGCGCCGCGAACCCAACCCACGAGAGCGCCAAAGCCTACGCCAAGCTCGCAGAGTCGAACGTGCGAGAGGCGCTGGCCGGATTCAAGCCCCAGCCCAAGGGGACGGCAGAGCCAGTGGCTTGGCTTGTGAAGGCCGGCCACGGCAAGTACACACGCGGCATTTACGAGTCACTGGACGAAGCCGAGTTGTTCGCCTGCTGCGACGGCGATTCAATCATTCCTCTCTACGCAACCCAAGCCCCCGCGCCTGCACCTGAGCCGGTGGCCTGGGTTGACGAGCGGGCTATCGCGTGGCTCCAAGGTCGCCAACGGAACGCAACCATCACCACGCCGCTACAAGCCGGCAAGTCGTTTGAGCGGCCAATGGCACTCTACGCGGCCCCGGCTCAAGCCCCCGTAGTGGATGGGTGGCAGCCAATCGAGACGGCTCCACTCAACGGGACCCGCGTGCTGCTGCACCCGGCCATCGAGGTCGCCGATGTGGCGTCGAAAGGGTGCTGGAGCCACGTTGAGCGCTGCTGGATTGTGGGCGGGTCGCCATCTGGAGTCCGCCACACGCACTGGCATCCGCTGCCAGCCAACCCGGTTTCCGATGTGCCGGTACAGGGGAGCAGCAATGGCTGACAAGACGCTCTACACGCGCGAGGAGCACGCCCTGGCGGCGCTGGAGGCCAAAGCCTCGAAGGCTAGGCGCCTGGCGCACGGCGCCGACCTCCGCGCCTATCAGGACGCACTCGCCGACATCGGCAGGGCCTACCTGAAGGCACACCCCACGCGCGAGTCCGCTCCGAAACCCATCCCCTCACAGGAAGTCTAGGAAAGAGCACTATGCAGCCCCTCAATGGCACCAAGACGCGCCCGCTCACAGCCTTCGCGCTGGCCCAGCTGCGCGGCCTTGCGCAGGCTCCCAAGCCGCGCCAGGAATTGAACCCAGGCGTCGCCAACCGATTGCTTCGAGAGGCGCTTGTTGAATCGGTGGATCTGCCTAGCCCCTATGCGAGCCACAAGGGCCGTTCCATCGAGCACCTGAAGGCGTCGGTGGCCGGAATCGCTGTGCTGGCTGAAGTGGATGGTGGTCCCCGTTACAGCGACAGCCTCGATGCGGATGATGAGCGCGAAATTTTCTTGCACGCTGAGTAGGAACGGAGAGAGCAACATGACCTATCAATCTGTCACCACCTGGCAGGCCGAAGACTTCGAGGTTGAGGTTCGATACGGCTACTTCGGCACGGTTGAGGGTGCAGCTGCGATGGCGCGAAACGGCATCGAAGGCATCTTTCTTGACGGCGCTGGATTGTGGGTGGATCTGCGGGACCGTACTCGGGCTCCAGTCCGTGATGACTCGTTCACCGTCCGGCGCTTGCGGGAGACCTCGCGTGCCGAAGCGCGGCACCGGGTGTTGACCATCGATGATTTCGAGCCGGTGACCATGACGCTGGATGAGATGCGCCGTGACCCGGACATGCGCAAGGGATTTGGCTCGCTGGCCTACGGCGTTGTGGACGCTGAGGGAAAGCCAGTGGCTCTGCCACCCCAGTCCTAAACTCGGAAACAGGGACCATGCCGAAGAAGACCGCACAGCAGCTCTATGACGAGGCCTTTCCGTCCAGCCGGCCTCCGCGCAGCGAAGCCTACAAGCAGGGCGTAATGGCCTGCCTGCGCGCTCGCATCAATGGTTCGCTCCAGCCAGATTGCCCTTATTCCCTGGGCACCGCTGAAGCGGATGCCTGGTATTCCGGTCGGAACGAAGGCCATGCGCTGGCACGCGCTGAAGCCGAGGCGCATGAGAAGCCCGCGACGATGGCGCATTACGTCACCAAGGACGGCATCACGCCGGCCTGATTCCAAGGAAAGAGCATGAGCAGTCTCTACGGATTTGACATCGATGCCATAGCGGTGGCGGGTTTCAACTACGCCGCTGGTCGAGGCGGAATACCCCCGCTTGAAGACCAACTGGACATCGATGCGTTCAATGTTGGGATCGTTCAGTACAACGATCAGCATGGCACGAAGGTCACCGAGGTCTTTGAGACTCAATGGGAGTCTCGCCACGACGTTACCTTCGGGCGGGCTGACAAGGACCTTGCAATTGTCTGCAACCACTAAGGCAAGGAAACCATGGCTATCGCACGGCTCGCTGCCAAGTGATGGAAAGTGACATGCCTGCGCTGCACCTGAACCTCAAGGCTGAGTATTTCGATGCCATCGCCGCCGGCGAGAAGCGCGAGGAGTTCCGCCTGGCTACGCCCTACTGGCGCCGCCGGCTGGAGGGCCGCCAGTTCGCGGGGATCGTGCTCAAGAAGGGCTACCCGAAGCGCGGCGACAGCTCGCGCACGCTGGACCGGCCCTGGGCCGGCTTCACCATTAAGACGATCACGCACCCTCACTTCGGCACGGAGCCAGTGCAGGTGTTCGCGATCAGGGTCAACTGACCAAACACGGAAAGAGGACGATGGCAAAGCTCACTGAGGCGCAGAAGCGTGTGATGAAATGGATTGGCAAGGGCTGGAGAACTGAGCCCGGCGCTGGCAGCGCCGTGATGGTGAATGGCAAGCGGATCTGCAACACCGACACCATGATGGCGCTCTATCGCGCCGGCCTGGTCAGCAAGGACGATCTTGGTTGTTGGTCGGCGACGGCCAGCGGCAAGACCATCACGGCCGAACTTGGGCTGTAGTCAAGGAAGAGGCACGATGTACAGGACGAACCCCACCGAATTGCCGTTGACGGAGGCCGACCTGGCTGCAGCTCGTCGATTCGCAGACGGCTGTTATGACGACAGTATCAGACGGCCCTCGGACGCGGCAATGGCGCGTCTCGAAGCTGCAGGTGTCGTTCAACGGTTGCCCCAGGGCGGTTGGGCCGAACTGCCTCGCCTTCGCCAACTCGGCTATTGACCAAGGAAACATGAGCGCGTCATGAGCATCAAGATTGGCGATCGACTGAAAGATAACGATCCTCGGTCCAGCCATCGCGTGCTGACCATCACGTCGCTCGAGCTGGTCACAGACAGTGGCCTGCAGAGCGTACGCGCAAAGGGTCCAGCAGGACCGGAGGTTTCCATCGCAACACGCCGAATTTATAGTGACGGCAAGGCCCGCCGCAGCGGCTTCGACCTGGTGCCTACTGATCCGCCTGCACTGGCGCAATTTGTCGGGCGCGAAGTGATCCTGGTGCGCGGAAGCCGCGGGCGCAACGAAGGAGCTGGGCGCGAACGACGTGTGCGTGCCAGGCTGGACCGCGTCGATCATGTAAACGTGTTCGCGACGCTTCTGGAGGATGACCCCGATGCAACCTGCGCGCCGTTTAAGGCGGGTGAGGCCGGTATCTGGCACGGGCATTCGTTCATTGAGGCAAGTACCGACTGCCCCAAGGATTGAGACATGACGACCTACACCATTGAGCTTGCGGACGACGAGGTGCTGGTCGCGCTCAAGCGCTGCGAGGGCTATGACGACGTGCACCCTGAGCTTGTGAGCGAGGACGCCATCGGCGACCGCTGGCCGGAATACCGCACGATCCATGGTGACGCGCTGCGGTTGGCAGAGGTTCGCGCCTGGGCTCACGAGGACGATCCGACACGAGTCATCAGCGCGGCCCAGAAGGCGCAGGCCGAACGCGATGGAGGCGCCTCGGCGTCGTCCGTTCGCCCCTATTCCATTGCACTAATCTGACGATAGGAAAGAGCGTGGACACCGAACTTGACCAATTCAAGGGCGTGCACGCGCCGGGAATGATTGACTTCACGCTATGCGGACTCTCGCTTGATGCCTTTCAGACCGGAGACGCGGCCGAACCCGTTATCGAAGCAAAGCCGGGAGAGCAGATCACTTGCAAAACCTGCCGCGCAAACATCGACCACATACGACGCAATTTCAAGTTGTATCGCTACACAGGCGCTGTCGCCTGAATAGGAAAGAGTTATGACCATCCAAGGCTTCATCACCAAGCGGAAAGCGGCTCTGGCGTTCGCTGCGCTCGGCATCATCCTTGTGGCTCTGGCGATTGCAACCGAGCCCAGGATGATCGTCGTGTATGAAATACCCAAGCAGCAAGCTGCCTTTGATGCAGATCAGCTCAACCGTCTGTTTCGCAATGCCGTCGTCGCTATCGGCGTGATCGTTACCGTAGGCGGGGTTCTCGTCGCGGTCCTCAAGTCAAAGAAGTAACCGCGGATAGAGCGACATGAACACAGCGAATCGCAGCAAGAGCCTCGGGCTGGCACCTCAAGCTGAATTGACGAGCGCGGACCGGCGAAAGCGTTTCGTGATCGAACTTTTCACAGGTCGAACTCTGGAGCAGTGGCAGGCATCCAATGCAGCACTTGCTGCCGCAACCGAAGCTCGACAGACCTCCCGTTAACCATCGGAAACAGCTTTGGCCAAGGTTGTCGAATTGGTAAGCTAACTCAACAACGACTCGGAAAGTGACGCAATGACTACCGCGACGATTTCCCCAGCCAGGAAGGTACGCGTCCACGTCGGCCGGAAGACCTACATCGTGGTGCTGAACCCGGACACCGGAGCTGTGCTCTACGTCAAGGGCTCCAATGGCGTGCGGGGCGAGTTTGCACTGGACCTCAACGGCCGCGCTGCGCGTGCGGCCATCGCGGCTCTGCCAGTCGCCTGACCAATGAAAGCAGCATGAGCACGCAGCCTGACCTTCATGACCTGGCCCAGTTGGCCCGCCGGTCCATCGAGCCCGGATTGCAAGCAGGCGCCGATGGCGTCGCCAAGAGCGCGGGCTCTTGCTTGTACGCCGCTCTTGTCGTTGTCTTGCTGTGCAAGAAGTTTGGAGGCTATTCCGCGATTGTGCGCGGTGGCCCAGAGGGGGCGCGCGACTCGAAGGGCATCTGGAGAGGGCACTACTGGGTCGAGGTAGATGTTCCGAGCGCGGGCGTGTTCGTCGTTGACGTCACCGCGGACCAGTTCGGATATGAACCCGTCGTAGTTCTTGCCTTGGAGCAAGCGCGGGACCGGTATCAACCTGGACCGCAACTCGACGTCAACGAGGCCTTCGAAGATCTCGCGCAAGAGTTTCAATGTCGCGACATGGTCGCGGCCTGACATCACGGAAACAGATCAAAAGGCTATGTCGAGCCATTACTACCTCTTCTGCGAACAAACAGGAGAGTGCGTCGAGGCAGTCGCCCATGTTGGAAGCCGGCCCGGCCCAAGGATAGAAGCCAACGCACTCCAGGCCTTCCTGTGCTATCACTACATCAAGGCCAGCGGCGCCCCGATGGTCATGCGAGAAATTGACTCGATTGCGCGAGATCGGAGCTTGGTGTCCTCCGTCGAGGCCGCCGCTGAAGAGTTTGAAAGCATGGGCGGTTTCCCCGGGTACGAGCCACCCGTTATGGTGTGGACGGAGAAGAACTATCGCTCGCTGGCCTCCAGGGCGGATGGCTTGGATGGAATGCTCCACGAGTATGAGCAAGCCCCAAGCGGTGGCGTGTGGGTTCGTCGAGCTGTCGACGGCCGCATCATTTGAACCGTCGGAAACAGTCTATGACTAGCCGAAATGACGCAGAGAACGCGGTAGCGATTTTGGGTGGACTAGCCCTCATTGCCGCCATGTTTGCCGCTATAGGCAGCCAGGGCATCGCAATATGCTTGCTGCTGATTGCCGGTATTGGCGTGCCGATGGGCCTGATGCTGCGTATTGCCCTAGGTCAGGTCAGTCAACAACAGACCGATGGAGCTGCTGCGGTTCACGAGCACCAGAACAGCAAGACCTGATACCAAGGAAAGAGATAGAGGAATGAGCAAGGTTTTTACATACACGGGTGTTGGACTCATCGGCGCGATTGCTGGTCTGTTTTTCTCGTCGCGATATTCACAAGACCCCTCGGACGGCCTGTGGATGATCGGAGCGTTGATTGGGGCAGTCGTCGTACCTTGTGTGGCGGCCGGGACCGTGTTTGTCCTCGAATGGGACGAGCGGCAACGTACTGCTGCGAACGCGAAGCAGTCAATCACTGGCAGGACGGTGGACCCCGAGTGCCAAAGTCCGAACAACAGTCACCATTGACACCGGAAAGAGGTGGCTCACGTAGAGAGCTACCAGATACACAGAATAGAGCGCCTGCAGGTGCTGACCCAACGGAGTAACACGATGAACCAACAAGACATGAAGCCGGATGTGTCGCAGGATTTTTGGAAGCTGGGCGACAAAGCAAAGCTGTTGACAGGAGGTCCAGCCATGACGGTCACCTCGGTCGGAGTGGCTCTGCTGGAATGCTCGTGGTTTCACGGGACCGAATTGAAGAAGGATTGGTTTCCTCCTGAGTCCATCGAAGCCGACGACTGACCATCGGAAAGAGCAAGTATGGACGCGCTGCAATTCACCGTCGAAGCCGCTAGTGATCGCAAGGCGGTCGCAAGGGTCGGAACGCTCATCGTGGGCAGCGCGAGCGCCTACGTTGATTCCAAGCGTGACTTGGTGATTCTCGAATCTTGGGTGCTGCCTGAGTACCGCCGTCGAGGAATTGCGACTGCCCTATATCGGACCATCGAGAAAGTGTCGGGACGCACCCTCAAGCCCGATGCGTCGTTAAGCGCGGAAGCGCTCGCATTCTGGCGGGCGTATCGCCCTGCGGCACTGACTCAGTAACTATCGGAAAAAGCCCATGAGCAAGCGAAGGAGCGTCGGCGACGTTGTGCAGCTGGATGATGAGGACGGCACCGCGCCGTACCTCGTCCGCATCGACGCACAGGGCGCGGAGCGAGGCGACCGGTGCCCTCACGCAGCTCTCGACTCGCACCACGACCAGCAATGCGCTGAGTGGCCCGTTGTCGTCGTGCTGGACGAACAAAAGCAGGCCACACGCGAACGGGTCTTCCATGTCCCTGAGTGCCAGATGGCGGACCCCGCCTAATCAAGGAAAGAGAGCGGCAACCATGACCACACTGCACATTGTCAGTTCCAGCACAGGCAACACCCAGGACGATTCGGACTCGACGGTTCGAGTACTGGGCGCCTATACCGATCCCAACGTCGCCGCGGCTGTCTGCCAGGTGACATGGGGCGTTGGCGCCAGCGTTACCGAGGTGACGGTGGATCACATTGACCCTGAATTGCTGCAGGAGATGTCTGCACGCGGCATGTCGGCCGTGCTGGATCATCTGCGGAAGGTTTACGTGGCGCGCGGCGGATCGGAACAGGCCTTTGGCTAAGGCAGCACATTCCCTTCGCACTGAACCATCGGAAGAAGCATGCAACGGACCTACAGAGAATGGCGCCGGACCGCGCTCTCGCTGACCGGCGATCTGACGGATAGCCAACGCACCGAGCTGAAGACGGCGCTTCAGGCCGGTAGGCCAGTGACGATCAACGACACGCTGCTCAAGATCGACAGCGACTCAGCGTTCGTGACGGACGGCAATGCCGATGGCAAGTTCGTGCACGCCCAAAATCACCAGGGGCTCGTGTGCGCACCGTCCGCGACGGCGTGCACCACCGGTCTGGACAATGCAATCCGTTGGGCCGAAGACCAGCTCAGCGACCCTGACCACTGAATCCGAGGAAGGAGCCACGATGCCCCGCATCCAACTGCTGCAGCGCGGCGCTGCACTTTCTCTTGGCCTTGCGTTGGTCTGCTTGTGGGGACTCTGGACGCTCCCGCCAGCGTCCGAGCGTGCATTGATGATCGCCGGCGTCGGCGGCTTGGTTGCCGGTGGCGCTCTCGCGATTGCGTCCCTGGCAGCATCGCGTCGCAATGGCAGGGCTTGAACGCAGGTGCTATCCCAGTAGCCCGAACGTACCAAACGAGGAAAGAGGTAGCAAGCGATGTCGCTCGAAGCAGAGGCCGTGGTGCTCTTCACCGTCCCAATGACACCAACAGACGTCGAGCTCATCCGAGCCCACGCGGGTGTCGATGAAATGCAGGAGGTCGACGACGCAGACCTGCACTGCTGGGTATCCGAGTCGCGGCAGCTCGAGTATCGCGAACAGGCCCGCAGCAGTCCTCTGCTCGGTGAGCCGTCTCTCCAGGGCCGCCTCTGGCGGGTATCGCTTGGTGGGCGGTACTGGGCCAAGGGGCTTGAGGCGTATGGAGGCAATCCTGAGCAATACCGCCGCTCGCTGGCAGCCCTGCTCGCCGAGCCATGTGTGGCCGGCGTGTGGTACGGCACATCGATGCTGTCTGACGACGGGCCGACTTTGAGCGAGCATGTCGACCTACGCATCTTCGACCACGCCTAACGGCTCGCATCACGCCTGACGGTCGGGCCTTCCTTGCTCCGGCCACCAACTAAACCACGGAAACAGTTGCGATGAAGTTCGCCAAGTTGATGACGGACGACGGCCAGCAGATCGCTATGCCCGTGGCAGTCGAAGGGTCCGTCTCGTTCCAGTCCAAGGACGGCAAGGCCATGGCCTTTGGTGAGGACGGCCGGACGGTTTTGGCCGAGCTGACGGGTGCGCGCGTGGCCTGGATCGAGGCAGGCGGCATCCGCCTTGAAGGGCTGGAGCCCATCGACCTGGGTGGCTTGCGCTTCCGTGCACAGGCCTGGCACATCACAACCTGACCCGAGGAAGGAGCCTGACGATGAGCGCTCCAACTATCACGCGCGTGCGCGCTGCCGGCGCCGACCACCAAGTGGTGACGGTCGAAGGCGGCCAAGGTGGGTACCGTCGCAAGCCGTGCGGCAGATGTCCCTGGCGCGTTGATGCGGTCGGAGAGTTCCCCGCCGAGGCCTTCAAGCACAGCGCGAGCACGGCCTATGACATGAGCAATCACGAGTTTGCGTGCCACCAGTCCGGCAGCGTGAGGTTCAAGGCTGAAGCATCATGACGAGCACGACGACACAGCAGGAATTCCTGCGAGCGGCCATGGCGGAACTGGGCATGACGCGCGATGCCTTCTGCGCGCGCCTTGGCGCGGCCCGGCGCACACTGGATAAGTGGTTGCTGCCCGCGGGCTCCAATGACTTCCGCAACATGGACGAGACGATCTGGAATCTGGTGCGCGAGATCCTTGCTCACGAGAAGCTGAAGGCGAAGCACGCGAAGCTGGTAAAGAAATCTCGCCCGCCTACTTGCAATATCCCCGGTGGGGATATATAATAGAGCCATCGAATCGCAACAGAGACACGAGCCATGTTCACCAAAGGCACCTATACCGCAGCCGTTGCCGACTTGCGCGGCCTGCTGGCCAAGATCGGCCGGCACGAGTTCCGCGCCTACGGCTACGTGCCGCAGATCCGCCAGTATCGCGCAGCGATGCGCGCCGCAGTCTGATCCAAGGAAACGAGTCTCATGCTGTCCAAGATCGAAGCCATCGCCGTCGCTGACTCGCTGCTGCGCTGCCCATTCTGCGGCGCCAAGCCGGCCGCAAGCATTCGCGGCAATGGTGACATCGCGTTGAACCCGAAGGCAAAATGCGTGACGGAAGACTGCATGGGCGGCAAGCTGCCCGTCATCTGCCTGGATGTGCCGAGTCATGTCCAAGGCTGGAACACCCGCGCTGCGGCGCACTGAAGGAAAGAGGCATGAACGAGGTTGTCGCAAAGCCGGGTGATCTTTCGGACTCCTATTGGGCCAGGCTCAGCTCTAAGGACAAGGCGCTCTATGGTCTTGTGCGGCCGCAGCCCAAGGCCGTCTATACGGTGGATGTCAGGCTAGATGGTCTTGAGGCATTCCTCGCTGGCCAGGAGCGTGACTTGGCCTCTATGGGTGGTCGACTTGAGTTGGAGCCGGACTTCCAACGCGGCCATGTCTGGACCGATGAGCAGCGGATCCACTACGTGGAGAACCTGCTGCGCGGAAACGCACCACGCTTGATTCGATTCAACGCAGCAGACTGGTCTGGACGCGGCATCCGTGGTGACCTGCCGGCTCATCATCTGCAGTGCATCGATGGACTGCAGCGAATGACGGCGCTCCGGCGCTTCCTGGCCGGTGAGATGCGCCTGTTCGGATCGAGCGTTGGAGTGGCTGAACTCAAGGGATCGCCATTCGACCCTGGCCGGTTCACCGTGCAGGTGGCGGTCCACGAGTTCGCTAACCGGTCCGATCTGCTCCAGTTCTACCTTGACCTGAACTCCGGCGGTACCGTGCACGCGGACAGGGAGCTTGAGCGCGTTCGCGGCCTTTTGCGCGCCAGCAGCGCGCCTGGATCTTCGGAACCGGCTCGCTCCAGGATGTCGGCCAGATAACCACGGAAAGAGGGATATAGATCAAGAGGCTGCAATGGATCGCAGCCGCCTGTGTCTCGCGGGGCTCAGGCGTATGTGATTCAACAACCACCCTAGGGGGAATGATGACTGAAGCAAACCTGAGCGCGGCTTGGCCGCACGGCAGCGCGACCATCGCTGTGAATCCTGCCAAGCGCAAGTCGCTTGCACGAGGTCTTGCGCTGCTTGCCGTCGCCGGCATCGCCTACTACGCGCTGGTGGTCGACGAACGAGGCCCGGTGATGCGCTGGGCTAAGGAAGTTTCCATGCAGGAAGAGGCTCAGAAGTACGAGCCGACGATGCGTAAGCTCGCCGACTCCGGCAAGCCCGATGCAATGATCTGGATGGCAGTTAATTTCCCGGCCACTGATGCGGGCCGACTGGATGCACTCATCCGTGCTGGCTCTGGCGAGGCAGCGTGGGTACAGGCAGGCATTAAGGCGAAGACGGACAAGCAGGAGTCGCAGCGATTGAGGCAAGTTGCTGCCGACAACGGCTACCTACCGGCCGTCCAGTATGCGCAGCGCCCATTCCGCTGACCGGCCAGACCATCGGAAAGAAGCCTTGAACGAGCGATTCTCTGTTCATCAATTCTTCGTCGACGGTGAACGAACTACCTCAAGGGCGAGTCAAGGCTGTGCAAGAACCTGGCTATGCGAACGTCTGGTCAATCCAGGATGAGGCTGGCGCCACGGTCGCGCGTCTGACGATCAATGCACAAGCCGAGACCTGGGCCAAGCGCATCGAGGGCGCGCTGAACGCACAGGCCATTGCGAACAACTGACCAGCGGAAAGAGTATGAACAGGACCGCACAGACCACCAAGTCTTCCGACCTCGTTGACGACAAGACTGCCTCCTACCTGCACGAGTTGTCCACGACCTGGCAGCCGATTTCTACTGCCCCCGGCAGCGGCACGATCCGGTTGTGGTGGCGAAACGCAGGCGAGACCATTGGCCACTTTGCAATCGACGAGGATTGGAAGCCAGGATCAACGACGCCGCGCGAAGGCTGGAAGGGTGAGGCTGACGAGTGCATTCCGTGCAACCAGGAGGACTGTACGCACTGGATGCTGCAGAGCCTGCCGCCTCCGGGCCACAAGTTCCCGCACTTCGAGGGTCAGCCGGCAGCGCAAGATTCGTTACGCAAAGCATTGGCGATGAGACCAGTCTTCGACAAGGTTCGCAAGATGAGTGTCGCGGCGAGCGCGGAAGTGCGCTGAATCATCCACGGAAAGAGTCATCATGCGTGCGACGGAACATGAACTGCGCGAAGCACGCAAGGACGGGCTGGAATCTGGCTTTCGCCTTCCTCTAGGAGCCAAGCCTGGAGGGCCATATGTGCACCAGTGTGGCCGGGGCGCTGCTTGTAAATGCGATGCAGGCATGAGCATGGGACGGATGGGGCTCGGCTACGACCTGCCAGCACACGCTAAATGGCAACGAGCCCAACGAGGAGCGCGAACACTGGCGCCACCTGGCGCGGGTCGCTTTGGCCGCTGCCCCAGCCCCCGCAGTAGAGGCTGACGGAGCGCTGGTGGACGCACTGCAAGACGCGCTGTCCGTCTGCCGGTCTGTGGACCGCTCCAAGGGCCGCACCGTCGAGCACGGCGGCTGCACGATGCACCTGCAGACGGCAGAGTGGTGCGCCTGGCTGGAAACGGAGGTAGCCCCCAAGCTTGAGCAGGCCCTGGCTGCACTGACCAAGCCCCCGGGACAAAGTAGTCAGCCATGAGGACTATGACAATTCTCTGGTTTGGTCTGACGATGGTGCTGGGCTGCGACGCCAAATGCGGCAAAGCCTGGGGCATCAGCTAGCGCCCGAAGCTTGACCTGAGCGCCGACCCCGGCAAGCGCTGGAAGGGTGACCGCAAGGTGGTGGGTCTTGTTAATTAGCGAGAACTGACCATCGTTCACTACATCGACTTGCGCACCAGTCGCACCGGCAATGCCCCATTGGAACTGTTTGCAGCGAACGCAGGCGGCCCTGGGCTTGTCGTGAACACCTGATACATGACGCCCGCGAGATGAACCATAACCAAGACGCGGTGCATCACCGCCCCTCGCCAGCCTACCTCGCTAACCCACCACAGGGGGGGTATGCCAGAGACGCTTTTCAATAGTTACCCAGGCATCGACCATGTGTTCGTGCGTCTATCGCCCCTGACCACGATCTGGCGTTGTTCAATCCGTAGTGCTTTGAATCGTTGCGCCGAGTGGACTTAACTACGAACTGCTGCCACGGCAGATCGTGAATGACATCGTTCAGGTGCACTACTACACTGCTTTCCCTGAGTTGGATTCCATCGGCGTTGAACAGCCTAATGTTGGTTGATATCTGCATTGGATTGGCCATAGCAACGACCTGACGGCCGATGCTTATCCAGGCCCAACCTATGCCGATTTGGTGACCTGAAAACATCGTCGCCCACACGGTGAACCCGGTCTGATTGGCACCTGATAGGTTCATCTCATCTACGCGCGTGTGGCTGTGCTGCAGGTGCGGCCGCCATACCGCACCTGTGTTTGCCTGGAGATCGACCAAGTGCCAGGCGTTAACATCTAAAGTGTCGGGTGTTGCCATTCTTTACCCCAGAAAGCAGTTTTCGAATGGGGCAGTCTCAACGCGTGGAGGTTGTTTAGCAACCTAGCAACCTTGCCAACCTAAAGGCTCGCCAGTATCCGCATGCGACAGCAAGACTACTTCGATGTCAGCCAGGCTCGCGACCTTCCGGCGCTGGAGAAGGCATTGGTTGCGTTCGCCAACGAAATGGACTTTGGTCTGATTTCAGCGGTGATGATGGTAGGCAATCTTTCATCACCGAACGCGATTGCACGCAGCGTCAGCAACACCCCTCAGGCCTTTCTTGAGATAGCCAAAAACATGGATCAGACCAAGGCTGATCCGGTCATGCAGCGACTGATGGACCTCTCTATTCCGTTCGTCTACGACCAGCGGCTATACGTAGATGCGGGAGCTGCTGACATATGGGAGACGCAGGCCCCTTTCGGTTACTGCACCGGCATTGCAGTCGCACTCCACATGCCCGGGGATTGTCATTTTTTGCTTGGCATTGATAGGCCGAAGAAGATCCCTCGAAGCGAGATAATGCTCACCCGCATGCTTGCAGATCTGCAACTGCTGGCTGTCCATGCACAAGACTCCACGACGCGCCTTCTAGGTCCGGAGCTTCGTAAGCCGATTTACCGCCCGAAGATGTCCGCTCGCGAAATTGAGTGCCTGAAGTGGACCATGGAGGGCAAAAGCGCATGGGCAATTGGGCAAATCACCTCTTTGAGCGTTTCCGCGGTTAACTACCACCTGCAGACAGCGATGCGAAAGCTAGAAGTGTCTAGGAAAGATCTGAACTGCAAGCGTCGAGACGCCGGAGATGTATGGAGAAGGATCAAACAAAGCAAGGTCGCCGAAGTCGATGCACGATTCCCTGACATGCAAGGCCATGCGTGCTTCTCAGCAGCGGCCTGGAATCCACCACAGGACGTCCTGACGGCCATGGAGAATGCGCGGAGTGCCGCAACGGCAGACGATCTCAAAACAAAAAAAACGAGGCCGCGCTCTTGAGTGCATGCGATTCTGGGAGATTGACATCCTCCCCGGCCTGAAGGCCGAGGCTTGCCGCGCAACCGGGTCAAATGCCATTAGCCTGGGTCTACGATTGAAGTCGTAAATTTACGTTGGCGCGCATACTGAAAAAGTTGCCTCAGCATCATTCAGCCTACGTGTCCAGGCCCAAAAAATTGGGGTTGACCTGCAGTCGTGAATCTGAGAAAAATGATCCATGTCTGAAACCGCAGCTTCTCTCCATCCGCATGCAAAGCAACGAGTTCCGGACCAAGAGGTCGAAGCCGCAGCGGCACTGGTGGGCCAACACAGTGCATCAGCCAAGGCACTCGCCGAAGCGCGTCGGCGCCGCGAGGCTGGGGAGAGCGTCGGATTTTTTCGAGTCCTCGGTTTGATCGAGGTGCACCCGCTGGGGGATAGGCGGGAGCCCTAAGTCACTAGGCTCGGTTAAGGAAAGGGCGGCAATGCCGCCCTTTGTCATTCGGCAACGTCAGTTGATTGCGCGACCTCGACCGGCAGCTTCGACCACTCTCGCCAAACAGTCGGGTACTGGCCAACAACGCGGGTCCTGAGCAGGCCGAGGAGCTGCAGGCGCTCGCATCGAAATCTGCGATTGCGAAAGTGCGGAGGCAGCGCCGTCTCCTTGAACCATCCATGGGGAATCGAGTCCCAGAAATTCTGGTCGGATGTCGTCAGGATGGGCGTTCTGGTCGGCGTCTGCATACGGCTCTCTCAGCCGAGACCGTCGATGACTTCGCGGGCCTCGATAAGGCTCAAGCCAGTGCGCGCCCGGTAGAGTTTGATCGCCGGCATGTAGTCGCCAATCGCCTTGAGCTTTCGGCACTCCTCGCGCAAGGCGGCCAAGTCAACCTTTGGTGAGCCGTCTTGGGCCTCTTCGTCGAGCAGCGCTCCAAGCTCAGCGCGTAGCTCGGCGATGCGATCTCGACGCCAGGTGCGGCGCTCGGGTGTCGATATGTCGGTCATGGTGTCGTTATTGAATGTGCTCAGGCGGCGTTGAGGTTGTCGGCATCCTTCTGGCCGTCCTCGCGGCCCAGGGATGGGTTGGCCAAGCGCTGCTTGCGGTCGGCGTCGGTCAGGCTCTGCCAGTATTCGGCTGAATAGCGGTGCGACTCGTCGGGGTCCACGCCGCAGTCAGGGTCGGCCACGCTCTCGAAGGTGCCGCGGTACTGCTCCACCCACTCAGCCGGCGGCTCAAAGGGGTGCGCGGCCGGCATCAAGGCTTCCGCAGCCTTGGAGATGTCGGGTTGGTCGGTCCGCTCGCCATAAGTGCGTAGGGCACTCAGGACTCGAGCCCTAACGGAATCAGACGGGGCCTGGTCCAGGCCCAAAGAGGAGATCAAGACGGTAAAGGAGTCCACATCCTGGCCAGGCGACTTGGCCCACTCAGGGAGCAGCGCGACCAGCTGCTCGATGGGAATCCCGCAGGTGGCGCAGCCGTGCTTGGTCGACACCATCAGGTCCGCCAGGTCATCCCAGCATTGGGCTTCGCCAAGCTTCAGGAACGAAGCAGAGACGGTATCGAAGAAAGCGAACCGGGATCCGGTCTTTTGGCCACGGAGATCAACGAAGCGAATCATGAGGTTACCTTCTTCTTGGAGAGCGCACGGTGAGCCATCACGAGCCCGCGGGCCGTGTACTCAGGAAGCGAGCAGCGCTCGAAGTCACCCTCTGTTCCCCAACTGAAGAACCAGCCGCGGAGGCCAAGGCGGACCATCAGAAAGGGGCGGCGGTCATTCCACGGCACCTGGACATCAGCACCCCAGGTACAACCAAGCTCCGCCTTGAGCAGGAGCTGCAGTTTGCGACTCCAATGAGGACTCTCACAGCGCACCTTGACGCCAGGGAAGTCGCCGGGGACGGTAATTGCCTCGAGCGCAACAGATGGTGCCACGGCATCAGCCGATGAAGTGTGATCTTTGATGCTCACTTCGATGTCTCCTGGATGGCGTCAGCAGCTGGCTGCGACTTACGCCAGATCTGCAGACGAATGATCGCAACAGCAGCAGCAATCATCTCCCACGTTAGCGAATAGAACCGAACGAGATCGGAGTCGATTTGACAACCTCCCCAGCCTGAAGGCCGAGGATTCCTACTGCGCCGACCTTGGGATGAGACAAGCTCATACCAAAGCCTTTGCTTCGGTGGGTTCCTGCTTCATCGGAGCTGCGCGCCTCGACCGAGCTTGACGCTGGGCCGCTGCTTGACTGACCTCTCCTCCACAGGCTGCGGTCGAAGTTTCCTTCGACCAGACCGCGTGCCCCGCGGCCGTACGTTCGGCCTCGAAGAGGGCGATGCCCCTATCGAGGATGTTCTTCGCGGCATGTATGTCCGCGTTCTCTGTGTGGCCACAGCATGCCGCGGACGCTGCTCAGCCAAGGCCCTGTTCCAGACCTGCCGACCGATGCCGGCGTACCGTCGCAACTGCGCCTCGACCGCTGGTCGAGTGCGCAGTTGGAATCGATAGGCCTTGATGCTCACGAAATTGAGATATCACATGAATTAGAAACGTGCCAACTCGCCTGGCTGGACGCCAGGCTCGGCGCTTTCTTTCCCCGGCCTGAAGGACGAGGCTTGCCGCGCAACCGGGTCAGCTCAGCCAAGCGCTGGCCACCGAAGAACAAGAGCAAGAACCCCAAGAACATCAGGCGCCCGACGATCAAGCCCTCGAGCGGAAAGCTCGAGAAGTAGCCATGCCGTGCCAGGGAGGCCGCGAAATAGAGCGCAGCCATGGCAATGAAGCCAGCACTTGACCAACGAACTCGATTGGGCAGAAGTGCGAAGGCCGGCCTGAAGAAGAGCACGGAGAAGGCCAAATGCAAGATGGCGGCAGGAAGGCGAAGCAGGGCGTTCATGCTGACGAGATATCACATGAAAGAAGAGTTGCCAAGAGACTGCCAGCAGCGCCCTTGAAAGTCTGCGGCACATGAAATATCTGAACGGTGCAACCAGGAATGCCAATGACCAGCACCGTCGACATCAGCAGACTTTTCCTCCGGCTCCCAGCCCCTGACCTGTCTTCAATGACCAATCGCAAGGTCGCCGTCACTCCCGAGATCACCAAGATGCTGGAGCGCAATGCGGTCGTGGCCATCGGCGTGAGCGGTGGCAAGGATTCGGTCGCGGTAGCCACCTCGGTGGCGCGCTATCTCGATGAGATCGGCCATACCGGCCCGCGACTCCTGGTGCACTCGGACCTGGGTCGCGTTGAGTGGCAGGAAAGTCTGCCGGAATGCGAGCGCCTGGCCAAGCACCTTGGCTGGGAGCTGCTGACGGTGCGACGTCAGGCCGGCGACATGCTGGCCCGTTGGCAAGGTCGATGGGCCGCAAACGTGCGTCGATATGTGAACCTCGAATGCGTCAAGGTGATCCTCCCTTGGAGCACGCCGTCGATGAGATTCTGTACATCCGAACTTAAGCACGCAGTGATATCAAGCGCGCTGCGCAAGCGCTTCCCTGACCAGGAAATCATCAACGTCACAGGCATCCGCCGCGAAGAGAGCGCGAACCGCGCCAAGATGCCAATCTCCGGCGTCGACAAGAAGTTGACTCGCAAGGGCGCCATTGGCATGGCCTGGAACGCGGTCATCGAGTGGAGCCTCAAAGACGTCCTGCAGGAGATCGCTGATGCCGGCCTGCAGCTGCACGAGGCCTATACGGTGTACGGGGCGTCGAGGGTTTCGTGCGCGTTTTGCATAATGTCGGCCTATGCCGATCTCGTGGCCTCCGCCGGCGCCGAGCAGAACCACGATGTCTACGTTCAGATGGTCGAGCTCGAAGCCATCTCGGGCTTCGGTTTTCAGGGGAATCGTTGGCTGGCCGAGGTCGCGCCTCATCTGCTGACCGAAGAACTTCGCACTCGCATCGAGCGCGCCAAGGAAGGCGCCAAGCGCCGAGTCGAGATCGAAGCCAGCCTCCCGAAACACCTGCACTACGTGAAGGGTTGGCCGACAACAATGCCGACTCCGGAAGAGGCAGAGCTGATCGCTAAGGTTCGAATCGACATTGCCGCGGTCCTGGGCCTGGATGTGAAGTTCACGACCGGCGCCGAGGTGATGGAGCGATACGCAGAGCTCATGGCCATCGCAGCCGTGAAGGCGGCCGCGAAGAAAAGCAAGTCCAAGCCTGGCAAGGATCAGATCCAAGAAGAGCATCTCGAAGACGAGGGCCTGGACGAGGACGAAATCGAGTCGGTGGAGCTCGCGCAATAGCCTTTTCCTGCATCCCTGAGCTGCTCAGAGCAGGCATAGTGTTAACTTTGAGTCCGGGGCTCAAGCCCCGGGCCTGGATGGCATGACGCAAAGGAGCGCTGGATGAGTACGGGACCACAACACCAATTCCCCGAGTTGGCGGAGGAGGTCCACCTGGCGACTGAGCAGCTGCTGCGAGAAGCCATGGACTATCTGAACCGGCTCCCAGCCCATCCAATGACCTCGGCACTCGCACGCAAGGTCCAGGCCCACCTGGACTCGCCGGAGGCTGGGATCGTGAGATCACAGGACGAGGCCATCGCCAGGGCGCGAGAAGCGGCCAGGCGCGCGGACCTCGTCAGCCGCAAGGGGAGCTCGCACTACACGTCAAAGGGTCTCGCCGTGCTGACCCTGGTTGTGGAGGCCGACAAGGCCATCCTGTCGTCGCCGGCGGCTGCGGCCTATGGCAATACCTCAAAAGGACGCGAATTCGGGAAGAGGGTGGTGGGCGACCTAAAGAAGGGTGTCGTCATCTGGCTGGCCAAAGTTGGCGAGGACGGAGTTGCGCAGCTGGTCAACACAGTCGCGAGCTAAGGCAGGCCTGCCAGCCCGGCGCCGATGAAGTTGCAACCGACTGGTGAAGTCGCAACCTACCAAACCAGTCAACGAAACACGTACTGCACGGAGCCCAGGATGCGGCGCTCGATGGCCGTCAAACTGTCGGGTCCGGCGACCTGGACATGCTTTCCCACTGAACTCTTGAAGGCCGCTCCAGGCGTGTGTTCGAGCCAATGGTCGGCGGTGCCGCTGGAATACTCCAGCGACAACTTGTTGGCCACATCGACCCCCGAGTTCAGCCCATGCTGGAAGGCAAGCAGAAGCGACATCACGGCCTGGTGCCGGCCGCCGGGGACATAGAAGACGCCATAGCCGCGCTGGTACACGAATGGCCTGCTCAGGTCAGCCTTGTCCAGCGGGTGCGGCAGATCCATGTTGATCGAGCACATGGCCCACCACTGGGGATCGGTGAACGGCGAGATGTCGAGCGGGGAGTCGTCGTCGCTCATGAGATTAGGCGGCCAGGCGCATCACGCGCAGCGAATCCACCTGGTCTAGCGCGCGCTCCTTCGCGCGGTCACGAGTCGGCTTCTCAGCCCAGCCCAGGTAACGGCCGTCGTTCGTCCAGGGCCCAAAAACACAGATGCCGCCGACGGTGAGAAGCAACAGGTCGCCACTGCCGGGCTGGGGCGCCCCGCGCGAGGGATAGTGGTAGTCCTCTTCGCGAGGCAATGGGCTCCAGGCCAGGAAGCGCCCGTCATTCGTCCAGACGCCGGTGATGCAAACGCAGCCGGCATTGAGGAGGAGGACCTTCGCTCCAGCCGGCGGAGGCGCGTCGCCGAGCGCCGGGTACAGGTATCCGGCCTGGCCGGCAACATAGCCCTTGGGGGAATGGGGCTGCGATTGAATCATGACGATCTCCGTTGAGCGGGTTGCCCAATTGAGATATCACATGGGTCGGCCAAGTCCAAGGGCTCGGCCAGGCGGAGCTGAGTCAGATATGGATCTGGGTTTCCTCGCCGCGGATGCGATGAAAGGTGTAGGGCTTCTCGGGATAGCGGGCGCGCAGTTCGAACAGGCTCTCACGCATCTCTGCTTCATCCTGTCCAGAATCGGCGATGTCGTAGTCGCCGGCCAGGTTGCCAGGCAGCGGACAACGAATCTCGAACATGTCGGGCATCGGGATCCAGGTAATGTTTGCGTCTGCGGTCATAGGGTTCCAATATTGCGTATGGCCAAGGCCAGAAACAACATTGCCCCCGAAGCCCCCGCACCTTGTGCCAGCTTGCACTTGATTGCCTCCCAAACTGAAAGCCGAGGCGTGCCGCGCAAGACAGCCGCAGAGCGCCAAAGTTGAGGCTTGCGAAATAGCCGCATCGGCAACGCACTAGTTATCATCGGCGCATTCGCGCCCGCAAAATACTATGGTCAAAAACAGCCCTGCAGCTTTCCCGCAGCCGTACGCTGTTGCAAATGCTTTGCAAGCGGACGATCAGATGCATAGCTTGCCGACAGCGGTCAGGGATGCACTGGTCGAGCACGGCTATACCTCCGCAAGGCAAGTCATCGAAAGTTCCGATGCTGCGCTCATCCGGGCACTTCATTGGACGCCTAGCGTCGGCGCCAAGACCATTGCCGCATTCACGGAATGGCTGGCATTACAACGTCGAATCGCCGGACAGACAGTGACAACGGAGGTTGACGTAAAAGTCGGAGCCGAGCGGGTGATTCGAGGTATGCGAGAACAACTCGCAATGGACTTGGTGAAGCACATGGTGCAAAAACAGGTCCGCCCTGGAGACTTGGCAAAGCTCGCAGCAACGTCAGAGCCAACCGTGCTCGAGATGATTCGTGGCACTCCCCCGGGGCTAGAGGTTTTGGTGCGCATGAGCGTTGCTTTAGGCTTGCAGGTGCAGTTGTCCACGACGATCCGCAGCCTGCAGTTTGTTTGCGAAGTTGATTGACTAGGCCGGGCATGGAGAACGAACAGGCGCGGACAACCCCAGGTGCTGAATCGCAGCAGCAATCCTTCGACGACTCAGCAGCGCTGCTGATGGTCAAACTCATTAGCGATCTGGATGCCGTGATCCAGGAGCTTCTAAGAATACTGCCGACGATGCAGCCGTGGCAGCGACAGCTGCGCGCACTCCTGACGCAGGCCGACGTTCAGATGCAGATTCTGCGTATGACCGAAGCAATGGAGAAAGATGCGCGAGAAATCGTGGCTGCGACTGAACGTTTAGGTGCCACATGCCGCGCCGTCAATGTAGCTATACGAGGGAGTCGAGCAAACGAATCAGTTCGATCACTTGTTTTGATGATCTCGAGGATCGGTGACACCTTGGCAAGGCTTATGGACACCGAATGCAAGAACGAGGGAGCTAGTTCGAAGGGCGCGCTATCGGCGCCGTGATGAGGGTGCAAGCTGGCAGGGCCAAGGACGGATGGCAATGTTTGGGTGCTAGAAAAGATGGCGATTCGTCACTCCGGGTCGTTCTTGAACAGGGAAGGCAGACCGATGCGCGTGCGCAAAGAGCTCCTTGCTCTTTCGACGCCCATCCAACTGGACAATGCAGACTCTACAAAGGCTGGAGCGCGAAGAACATGAGGATCGCAGCAACTTCTGTCTTGGTCTTTTTGAGCTCGGTAATCCCCTGCAATGCCCAGCCCCTGAGGTACCTAGGGCTTGAGCTCGGGGTGGAACGACCTGCGTTTCCGATGTGCACTGAGGCCGACAGCGATGCCAGTCCTCGCAAGAGGATCTGTTGGATCTCGAAGCCGTTTGTTGGCTCCAGTGGAGACAAGTTGGGCCCGGCCTACATCCCCGATGCTGGTGTTCCGTCATGGGCCGCGCATTCGATCTACGAGCTTCACGTCACCAAGAAGAATGCGATCCGAGGAATCACTGTGGATCGGGTTTCTGGCTGTGACAGTCGGATGCTCACCGACGTGATTTCGTCCATCAGTTCGCGATTTGGCCCATCAGTCGACCGACGAACGCAAGATGCTGTCCTCATGCGATGGGATAGCCCACAAGGGTATGTCCAACTGTTGGCCGACAAATCGAGGTGCACTGTTACGTATCGTGCACCTGAATTGCAGGCCGAAGTTAAGCGACAAATAGCCGAGCGATTGAGAGAAGACCGCACCAGGCCTGATGCACCTTGAGCTTGGATTTCGAGCCGATTTGCGATGTCCGGGCCCATGGCTCCGGCTCATGGTCGGCGAGGCCTCTGCTTGATTCTTGGGGATGTTTTCGCGCTGTCCAGGTCCTCACTAGTCAATGTACGCATTGGAATCCCCGTTGGCGTGAGGATTCCACCTCCAAGAGACGGGGAGAGCGGCATGTCCATCGGAGTCGATGCCGTACCGCGGTCGACCCCGTGAGTCCAGCCTGGCACAGCGATGTAATAGCGGACGGCCTTACCCAGGCCGTGGGCCCAAAGTAGCTTGCTTGCCACCAGGTCAGCCAGGTCGCGGGATGCCGTGGCCTTGGATGCGCCGGTCATTTTCATGTACTTGTCAGCATTCAACCCACCCAGGTAGCCGCCGTCGCCATCGTCGAGCAAACGTTGGAGAACCCTGCGCTGACGAGGATTGATCTCGACTTGTGCGTTCTCGGACCAGAACTGGCTCTTCTTGATCGCCTGGTCGATGACCAGGCTCGTCCTGTTGCACGCGGCTGAGAACTGGTTGGCGAACCATGCAACCCATTGCGTCACATCGCCGGTGCCACGCTGCGCATGGTTGAGAGCGTCATAGTAGTGCCGGCGAGAATCGCTCAGCTGGCTGGATAGGCTGAAGAGCCGCACAGGCCTCTTCTGGTCCTGTGCTATCGCCATGTCGACAATGGCGCGCCCGATTCGACCATTCCCATCCTCGAAAGGGTGGATGCTTTCGAACCAGAGGTGGGCAATGGCAGCCCGAGCGATGCCGTCGATGCGCGTCGCTCCAGGACTCTCAGCGGCCCTGGCCGGGTTGGTGACTTCGAACCAAGCCAAGAACGCATCCATCTCATTTGGCACGTCGCTAGACGCTGGCGCCTGGTAGTGGATGACCTCTTTGCCAGGGCGCCCACTGACGATCTGCATGGGATCATCGTGGTCACGAAAACGACCGACAGCGATCCTATGGATGCCCCGAGTGCCGCCCGGGAAGAGGGCCGACTGCCACCTGCACAGTCGATCAGCGTCGAGTGGAACCGCGAAATTGTTGGTGGCGTCGTTGATGACTTCCACCAAGCCGTCCACATGCCGTTCCCGGTGACCTCCATCTGCCAGTCCAAGCTGGTGCATGATCGAAGAACGCACAGATGCGGGATCCAATGCCTCACCTTCAATGGCGGCCGTGGCCACGACTTCCTGGATCATGACCTCGCGCGAAACCTCGCAGGCCTTGTCGAATCCGATAACAAGCGACTTGCCTACGACTTCGCCTTGCTTTTGCCGGGCGTCAAGAAGCGCAGGCGCAGCGACGTTCATGTCGAACGTCATCTTGGGCCAGCCAGGATGCTGCCAGATCCAGGGGGACCTCGATGTGTTCATGAGTCGAATTCTACCAAATGCGACTCAAAATGTGAGCCGAATATTCACAAATCCGGCTCAAATCCCGAAACGGATCACGTCGCCTGCAGCTCAACCAGCGGATGCATTGCTCCAAACAGACCCTCACCAATGCAGTCGTGGTCGTCGAACATGCGATGCATGTTCGCGGAGAAGTCCGAGTGCGACAGCCAGAGTAGCGGCTTGGGCTTGACGTCATCACGACCGAAGAGCTGGGGCAGCGTATCCCTGGTATAGCCCTCCAATTTGAAGTAGCAAGCCGTCGTTTCGATCCGGCCACGTGGGCTGCGCCCCGGAGCGTTGAACTCGCGCTGACCAACGATAGAGGCGCGCAGCTGCTCCGGGGTCAGGAATTTTGCCAAGGTGGACTCCTCGAAAGCCTCACGGATCGCGGTGTCGACGCCAGACTCCCCATCCTCGGTATGTCCGCCAAGGAAAGCCAGGGTGCCAAAGCCGAGCGCACCACCACGCTCACCCATCAGAACGTGGCCGGCGGCCTCGATGATGGCGTCGCCGGTCTTATAGACTGGCCCGGGGTACTTCTTCTTGTAGGCCTCATTGGCCATGTGCTCAGCACAGCGCTCGGCGTAGACCGGGTCCCGAGTCCAAGAGGCCAGGTAGTCCAGAATCCCGTCATGCATGAAAGGCGCCATCTCGGCGAAGGCTGCCGCCGGCGCCAACCCACGGCCGAACAAGATGTCTCGCAGTGCCGTTGAGTCGACCGCCAGAGGGCTGCCAGCGTCGATGTAGCCCCAGCCTGGAAACTGAGCTAGGTAGGAGCTCGAAGCGTCCTTGGAGTGGCCAACCAGGGTGATCTGCTCGCCGGGCTCGCAGTGCGCTTCAACTCGAGTCCGGACCATTGAGACCCAGCGAGGCGAGTCGTAGACGTCCCGGACTCCGACGAATCGGACTCGGGACTGCTGCTCCGGACTCAGTGTGCGCAGGATCATTTCCTTGCGCTCGAGGAAGGTGAGCGGGTTCTTTGGATTCCGGGAACGCCAGGAGGAGCCGATGGCGATGACCACCTGGTCGGCGATCTTGAAGGCTGACTGGATCAGGTGGCAATGCGCCCAGTGCAGCAGCTGCATGCGGCCGATGACAACGGCGGTGGTGCGGGAGGGCTTCATCGCTGATCCTCAGTATTGGCGGGCAGTGATCGGCAACTGGCGCCCGTTGCCAAAGGCCCGTGCGCGGAGCCGAATGATCGGGGGAGCCTGGCGGCGTTTGTATTCGCTGCGCGCGATGAGCTTCTTGACCTTCGCCACCGTGTCCAGGCCCTCAGGCGTGGACTGCAAGGTCTCGACGGCGGCTACGGCATGCTGGAATTCGTGGTGCTCGAGCAAGTCCCCTTCGATGAGCACCTTCAGGATCTCATCGAGAACCTCATAGGGCGGCAGCGAGTCCGTGTCCTTCTGGTCGGGAGCCAACTCAGCCGACGGCGCCTTGTCGATGATGGCAACCGGGATGATCTCGCGGCCGGCAGTCTCATTGATGTGGCGCGAAAGAGCAAAGACCTCGGTCTTGTAGAGGTCGCCGATAAGACCCAGGCCGCCATTCGTATCCCCGTACAGCGTGCAGTAGCCGACGGACAGCTCGGACTTGTTGCCGGTGGTCAGCACCAGGTGACCGTACTGGTTCGAGTAAGTCATCAGCAAAGTGCCGCGAACCCGGGCCTGCAGGTTCTCCTGAGCGAGACCAACGGGCGCCTTGCGGATGTCGCTGTAGAACATCGCATTGGAGACGGCATCCACTGGGCCCGCGATTGGGACGGTAAGGAGTTGGACACCAAGATTGCGGCAAAGAGTCACCGAGTCAGAGACGCTGCCCTCGCTCGAGTAGATGCTGGGCATCGTGATCGCCAACACGTTGTCCGGGCCCAGTGCCTCGGCAGCCAGCGCCAACGTCAGCGCGCTGTCGATGCCACCAGAGGACCCAACCAGTACCTTGGTGAAGCCGCAGCGGCGGGCATAGTCGCGCAGGCCCAGCACGATCTGTTGGCGATAGAACTCCATGTCGGATAGGCCGGCAGACGACACCGGCGCCAGCGCCGAGCCCTGGTGGCCAGAGAAGGTGCGTTGCGCCAGGTCGAACTCCAGCGTTGAGACGTCAGCGGCGAAGCGGGGCGCCTCGAACACGATCTTTCCGGCGGTATCCACCGCAAAGGAGGCGCCGTCGTAGACCAGCTGATCGTGGCCGCCTACCTGGGCGACGTAGAGCAACGGCAACTTGTGGCGCGCACAAGCCTTCGAGAAGACATCGTGGCGAACCTGGCGCTTGCCTTTCTGACTGGGACTCGCATTGATGGAGATGACCAGGTCAACCGAAGCGTCAGCCAGGCGCTGGAAGGGGTTGACCGGGTAGTCCTTGCCGTCGTCGTTCCAGCCGTCTTCGCAGATCAGGAAGCCTACCTGGGCCATGCCGATACGAAGGACGCGGGCGGCGTCCGGGCCCGGCTCGAAGTGGCGGCGCTCATCGAAAACGCCATAGGTGGGCAGCAGCTGCTTGTATTGCTCGTGAACAACCTCGCCATTGAGTAGAACCTGCAGGCCGTTGTGGAATCGCTTGCCAACGCCGGCCTCGCGCTCGACCGGCAGGCCGACCACCCAGTGAAGGGACGGGGTCTCACGCGATGCCAGACGAAGCGTTTGAGCTGCATCACGGAGACGGTCGGCGAAGCCCGTGTCATCCAGCAGGTCGGCAGGGCTGTAGCCGGTCAGGGACAGTTCAGGGAACACCACGACATCCGCGCCGGCCTGTCGCGCCGCGCGGGCCGCTTCCAGCATCAGTGTGATGTTGCCGGCCATGTCGCCGATGGTGGGATTGACTTGGCCAATGGTGACTATGAGATTGGTCTTCATATCGTGCGTCGATCTCGTTGGAATGCAGGGCAGGGCGATCAGTCGGCAGTGCGGTTGAACACGCTGCGCAGGTAGGCCAGGAAGGTCTCGTCATCGCAGAGCGTCTTGCCCGGGGTGTCGGCGAGCTTGGCCACGGGCTGGCCGTTGCAGCGGACCAGCTTCATGACGATGTTCAGAGCCTTGTGCCCGCAGTCATTGGTCAGATTCGTGCCGATGCCAAATCCAACCTGCACGCGGTCAGCGAAGTGGCGGTAAAGCCCCACCGCAGTTGGCATGTCCAGGCTGTCCGACCAGTTGAACCGTTTGGTGTTGGCGTCGATGCGCAGCTTGGCGTAGTGGGACAAGGCCTTCTCACCCCAGGCATACGGGTCGCCGGAGTCTTGGCGGAGGCCATCGAACAACTTGGCCAGGAAGAGGTCGAAATCGTTGAGGAAGGCGTCCATGCCAACAACGTCAGTCAGCGCGATGCCAAGGTCGCCGCGGTATTCAGCCACCCAGGCTTCCAGGGCCGCGCGCTGGAAGAACTTCAGCTGCACGTTCGGGCTCGCCTGCCAGGTCTGGAACCATTCATGGGCTTGCGTGCCCATCGGAGTCACGCCGTGCTTCTTGGCCAGGTAGACGTTCGAGGTGCCACGGAAATACTCGGGGACGCGGGCCTTCAAAGTCGCGACCACTTCATCCTGCCAAGCGCCGCTGAAACGACGGCGCAGGCCGAAGTCGAAGAACTCGAAAGGGTGGCGGCGAGTGTTGTTCTCGAGTTCGCGCTTGAGGAGACTGATCTTCTCGTCGAGGCGCTCGCGCCCAATACCGAGGTCAAAGCTACCCAGGCGGCGGAAGTAGAGCTCGTTGACGATGGCCAGTACGAAGATCTCGAAGCCCATGACGTGAACCTGCGGGCCCTTGGCCACGATGCTCAGGTTGTCGCCGTCCGCCTTGGCTTCGATGAACGACCTGTGGAACTGGAACAGGCGAAGGAACTGCACGAAATCAGGCTTGATGAAACGAAGGCCTGCCAGGTACTCCAGCTCATCGGGCTGGAATCGGAGGGTGCACAAGTGATCCAACTGGGCGTTGACTTCATCGACCATCTCGGCCAAGGGGAAGGCCGTCTTGTTGCGGCAGACGAAGCGGTATTCGGCCGAGTTGCCTGGCAGCTGGTGCAGCATGGCCTGCAGCATCGTGAACTTGTAGAGGTCGGTTTCCAGCAGGCTGTGGATGACGGGAGTGAAGGTCGTGTTCATGGTGTGCTTGATTCAGATTGCGCGGAGGACTGCGAGGGCTTCGTTGGTAGTGACGATCTGGCTTCCAGCGCTCTTTGCGCGCTCGAAGAAATCGGCAGCGTCACGCTCGAAGCCAGGGACGGGACTCATGCAGTCCGAGAGGAGATAGATGCCGCTGCCATCACCTTCGCGATGACGCAGGTACTGAAAGTAGCTCGCAGGAACGCAGTGGCTGGATGCCTCGCCGCCGATGAAGAGCGGATTTGCCCTCACATCAAGCTTGCGTGCCAGGTTACTGTTGAAGAGAGTTGAAGCAATCTCCAGGACGGGCGTCTCAGCCTCGAAGACGCCGTAGTGTTCAGTCAGCGGGTATTCGCCTTTGAACACCTTGTCGACGACTTGACCGGTGAGGATCTCCCACTTGCACAGGCGATCAGCAAGCGCCGAATGAATGTTGTGCCCCCAGGTGCCGGTGACGCAGTGAACCGGCCAGACCATCAGGGTCTTGCCGACGCGCTCCAACTTGTCGAGCAACTCGACGACGAATTCCGACAGAGGCTCACCGCTGACCGGCTCGATCATGTCTCCATGACGCGGACGGTAGCGGCCCTGGGTAACGCTGGCGCAAGTGACGACCGTGAACGGAGGAACTTCATTTCCCTGGGCGTCCAGCCAAAAGGTCGTCCGCTCGATGGCGACAACGGGATGAGAGTCGAGGGTGGCCGTGATGCGCGAGAGCAAGGAGCCCGCCGCATCAATGAAGGCAGCCAGACGGATCATGTCCGCATGGGCGCCTGGAACAGCCAAAGCAGGCTGCTCGCGATGCAAAACGGAGCCATCCTCTCCATGGACCAAGGGCAGCAGGCCATTCGGGATGTCGCAGAAGTCGTTCTGGCCATCGATGACCAGAAGGTGGGCGGCTCGGCTTGCGGTAGACATTGCTCTCTCCTGCTTGTTGATGGGATCAACTATAGCACATCTTACGGCGAATGTGCCGAAAGAATTGTGAGCTGAACTGAAAATGGAAAAGTTACCAATAGAGAACCGGCTTGTCAGGTCTGGCGTACTTTCGGCACAAGTGCTATAATGAGGCATGAGCTCTACTCGCAAGTCACCGCTTCTGATGGTCGATGTCGTCTTGCTGACGCTTGTCGACGGTGCCCTGCACGTCGGCGTGGCGCAGCGAGGGAACAAGGATGAGCCGTTCTATGGGGCCTGGACCATCCCAGGCGGGTTTGTCCGACCGGAGGAAGACCAGGATGCAGAGGACACGGCGCGCCGTGTGCTGCAGGCCAAGGCCAAGCTCACTAGCCCATACCTCGAGCAGCTCTACACCTTCACGGGCGCACTGAGGGACTCGCGCGGCTGGTCGGCGTCCATTGCGTACTACGCCTTGGTGCCGCAACAAGTCGCGCCGAGCGCAAGCGAAAACTTCAGGTGGACTCCGGTCGACTCCCTGAAGGAGCTCCCCTTCGATCACCTCAGGATCCTCAATGCGGCACTTGAGCGTGTTCGATCCAAGACCAGCTACTCAGCACTTCCGCTGTACCTGGCGCCGGACGAGTTCACGATGACGGAGCTGCGCGCGATCTATGAGCAGGTGCTGGGCGGACGGCTGGAACCCCGAACTTTTGAACGCCGCATGGACGAGCTTGATGTCCTGGAGACAACAGGCGAGCTCCGATCTTCTGGTGGAAAGCCGGCGAAGGTCTTCCGCCGCAAGCGCGGCCGGGGAGCAGCTGCTCTCGGCCCATCGCTAGTTGCAAAGTAATCGCAAACTGAAGGGACTCGAACCATGGACATCGAACGCTTTGCCAAGGTCGGCGACAAGATCGAAACGACCGTTCGCCAGCCAACCCCGGGCACGATCAGCCTGACTCTCTGTACACCAGAAGCATGCGCTGGAGCCAATCGACTGCTCGCGGACCCAAAGAGTGGTTGGAGCCTTTCGAAGTCGATGCTCAAGGAGACACAAGTATGCTGACGCCCTCGATGCTCCTGCAGATGCTCACCGAAGCCGAAGCTCGACGTGATGACGTTACGCTGCCGGCTGATGTCCGAGAGCGGTCAGCCGAGACCGCGTCGCTGTGCCAGCAGCGGATGGCCATGGAAGGCTTGAACCGGGATCGCTTGCGAGAGATGGCCGAAGCCGAGGCCTGACAGTTCGAGATGGCAAGCCGGCGCGGATCCCTGGGGCATTCGTATCGCCACGGGCTCTACTTCGCGTCGGCCTCGGCCTTTGACACTCGCTACCGAAGCTGGCAGATCACGGCGAAATCGCCGTCACGCCCACGGTAGCTCTTGAAGCTGTACACGACGTCGATGGCGGCAAAGAATTCGTCCGTCGCGCACCCACCCAGGCGGCCGGCCGCATAGTCGGTCATCTCGCCGATGTAGCAGATCGGGCGTCCGCGCCCCCAGAGCTGCGCAGCCCTGAAGGCTGCGGGCGTCACTGTGGGCCAGGACATCAAGAGAACGTCGGACTCGCGACCGTAGAGCTTGACTGCCGACTCCGCGTCGAGCTCTTCTACCTGGGTGTAGAGGCCGCGCTCATGGGCATCATGGCCAGTCAGCTTCGAAGTCGGTCGAATCGACACGCCGAACTCAATCAAGCGCGCGGCCAGGTATCCGTTGCCGGCAAAGACCTCCAGGACTCGCTTACCCTTCAGGTAGGCCGCCAACTCATCCAGAAAAGCCGACGAGGCATGCCAGTAGACACCGGGGCATCGAGCATGGGCGGCGGGCAGCGGGATGTAGCGAAGGGGAGGGATCCGGGGCGGGGGTACGATCACAAGAAGTGGCTTCCTTGTTAGCCCCGGGCCTGGTCGAGATCCCAACGGGCTTCGGCAACTTGCTGATCGTGCCAAATTCGCCGCGCGACCTGGCGCACAACCTGAAGTGCCTCGCCATGTTCCACGATCTCGCCGGCAAGCAGCTTCATAGCGATCTCCTGGCACACAGAAGTTCGATGCAGCGGGCCGCCCGAAACACGCTGGAAGCACACCTCTCCAAGTAGCTGGGTCGCGGCAGCATCAAAATCCATCGGCGCGCTCTGCACGCTCACTTGATCGTCTTGCTTGCGCGCGGCAAATACCCGGACCTCAAAACGGCCAAGCCACTGCCACGATTTGTAGACCATGAAGCAAGCCATGCCGGCAAGAAAACTCATGGCGACTACGGCTCCCACTCGCTCAGGCAGGGAGTGGCCGCCTTGAAGAATGACCATCGCCTGCGACACGACCGGCCGGACTGCCTGCCAGTAGCTACAGAGCAGGATGCCGAAGATCACCGTCAACTTCAGAGCGACCCAATACCGGCCGCCGGGCCCGAGGTTCATTGATTGCATTGCATTCCTTGACTACAGCCCGAGTTGGGCTGTGATCGGGCACATGACTCGGACTGACCATGGCAGGACTCGAACTGCTGGGAATCTGCATGACCAGGCCATGCGGAGTGCCGGTCTGGATGATGATTGACTCAACGACATCGGCCCCCGCTTGCCCAGGAGTCAGGGCGGAGACCTGGCCTCGAATGAAATCAATCACCCCCGGAAAGTGGGCAACGAGCCCGGGCACGTCGGCTTCATCCAGGTTGGCGAAGTCGGTGATGTGCTTCAGTGTGATAACGGACATTGGGGCCTCAATACTGATGGTGGTTTCGAAAATGGATATCACACGGAATCTGGTGCAGCAAGGGACAAATTTCTTCCGCCCCACCTCTGCCAGCCTGCTGAGCGCATCGCGCTACCGAATTGCGCCGTAGTGCTCCATCCATAGCGGGCCAGCAGCGATAGCTGCACCAAGGCGGAGCCGACCCGCTTGGGTGGAGGTGAAGCGGCGTACGCTGCTCGCGTCTGCGAGCGGTGTCAACCAAGCGTTCTAGATATCCGTTACACGAATTCATGCTGATTCGCCAAGGCTTCCAATATGCACTGCGCCTGAAGGCGCAGCGTGAAGCCGTGCTTCGGCGCTGGGTCGGATGTCGTCGCTTCGTCTTCAACGAGGCGCTGGCGCATCAACGCGCTGAGGTCGCCGCTGGCCGCAAGCGCCCTGGCTATGTCGTTCTGTGCGCGCGGTTGCCTGAGCTCAAGAAGCTCCACCCCTGGCTCGGCGAGCCGCCGGCGCAAGCGCTTCAGCAGGCCCTGAAGGACCTGTGCAAGGCCTGGGATGCCAAGTTCACCTCAAAATTCGGCGCGCCGCGCTTCAAGAAGAAGGGCGAAGGCGACACGCTGCGCCTGCCGCAGGACTGCCGGTACGACGCGGCGACCGGCACGGTGAGCCTGCCCAAGCTCGGCTCCGTGCGCCTGCGGCACAGCCGCCAAGCCCTGGGAGACCTCAAGAACGTGACGCTGCGCCAGGAGCGCGGCCGCTGGGTCGCGTCGCTTCAGACTGAACGCGAGGTCGATGTCGGCTCGCCGACGGCGACCGCCGCGGTTGGCCTGGACTTCGGTGCGGCCACAACCATCATGCCGAGCAACGCCTCGCTGGCGCCCATCGAGCTGCCATCTCGAATCGGCCGGTACGAGCGGCGCATGAAGCGCCTGCAGCAGCAGGTGTCGCGCAAGAAGAAAGGCTCGGCCAACCGCAAGAAGGCGGTGGCCAGACTCAACGCCTGCCACGGTCGCATCGCGGCGATGCGCCGGGACTTCCTGCATCAGCACACCACCGCCCTGGTGCGTGGCCACGCGCTCGTCGCCATCGAAGACCTGTCGGTCAAGTCAATGACGGCCTCTTCGGCCGGCACGCTCGACGCGCCTGGCAAGAATGTGCGCGCCAAGTCCGGTTTGAACCGGACCATCCTGCGCAACGGCTGGTCCATGGCCCGCACAATGCTCGAGTACAAGGCGGCCTGGTCGGTCGTGATGCTGGTGGCTGTGCCCCCGGCGTACACGAGCCAGGCCTGTAGCTCCTGCGGCCACACAGCGCCAGAGAACCGTAAGACGCAGGCGCTGTTCGAATGCGTGGCCTGCGGCCACGCGGAGAACGCCGACCGCAATGCAGCAAGGAACATCTTGGCCAAGGCTCAGCAACAACTGAGCTCGGCCAACTCAATCCAGCCGGGCGGATGCCCGACAAGTACCCCAGGACACTGCGGGGAACTCACGCCTGTGAAGGCGCGGCCCAGGCCGCGCACAAGGCCGCGCTCAGCGGCTCAAGGAGGGCTTGTCGAGCCTCCGTTGGCAGGAACCATCTCGGGACTGAGCCTCCCCGGGAATCTCCATCTATAGCGCGAAGCCTTTGGGTGGAGAGGATGTCAATCATCAAGCCATGTCTTGAGCTGCAAAAGCGTAGAGGGAGCAGCTATGCCGGAAATCGGATCGCAAGGGATCACCACGTCACCCAGCTCCTGCAGCATCTCGACCTGATCGTCGAGCACTCGATACCGGTGTGAGTCGATTCGACGGCGAACGACGAAGTCGAAGATGGACAACTGCCGGTCCAGGGCCCGATCAGTCGCCCCAATGAACCTGCCTCCCAGTGGGCCAAGCAGCTCTCGCAGCTCAGTGTCGCCGTGCGTCTTGCGCCAGCTGCTGTGAACCACCAGGCGGACATCCGGATGCGGAGTGAGCAGCTTCGCCAAGAGATCGACGTGCACAAACATGCCAGCCGCTCTCAGGATTGCGGGCGGAACCTTGATGTCCTCAACCGCGAAGTGCTGATCCTCCGGATGGAAGACACCGTCAAAGTCGATGAGTAGATAGCGGTGGTCCATCGAATGCCTTACTCAGCGCCGCGCCGAATGGTCGAGCGACCACGTGAGTCGCGCCAGCTGAGACACAGTGCCAGGAGCCAAAAGGTCGAAAACCCGGTCTCGGACTCGGTCAAGGGGCGTGAGGCCAGTCCGGTTCACGCGCGCGCCACCGTCCAGGTACAGCGGCGGGGTCGCCTTGCGGACCTCGTAGACGAACCGAATAGCGTCATCACTTGCAGGGCGACTCCACTCCGTAGCGGTGCTGACGCTCGAGTAGACCAGGAGAGAGACCTTCCGGCTCCCGACACCGACGCGGTAGACATGCTCGCCCAGGCCGGCCGAGCTTTGCTCGCGCCGCTCTTCTGTCACGTCGCGCCACCAGGTGCGATCAGCACCATGTCCTTCGCCGGCGAGGAGGGCGGCATCCATGAGGCCGCAAGCTTCGGTCAGAGCTTGGGCAAACTCTAGGCGATGGAAAGGCGCGTAGCCGCGATCCTGGGCGAGTTCACACTCCCACGGGAAGAGGAGGACATTCCGGCCGTTAGGGTGATTCGCCGGGAACTTGCCGCGGAGCAGTGGCGGAAGTGACTCATCAATGCGGATCCATGCCCCGGGAGTGCCGAGCGCCGGCGCGCGAACAGCGCCGACTCGGCGCAGCAGCCATTCTGAGGCGGGCTGGCCAGAGGTGCGGGTCAGGCGGGCAGTGTTGACCACCTGGACTCGCTGATTGACGGCGAACTGCTCCATTCGGCATTAGACGGGTTCGGCAACGATGCCTTCACCACCGGCATGAACACGACCCGCGGGAACCCCATGCTCGGAAGCGGACTCGATGTTCTGGCCTGTGTCATCGAAGAACATGTCGGCCCCATAAGCGGCCAGGAAGGGCCCCTTGGGACGCCCGGCCAGGAAGAAGGACTCACTGATCGAGAGGTCCCAGGCACGTAGCGTGCTGATAGGTCGCCCATGGCTTGGCAAGCCGCGCGCAGTGAACAGGGCAATGTTCAGGTTTTCCGCCTTCTCTGGAGGCAGTGTTTTCTGCAACTCGCAGAGCTTGGTCAGCAGATGCTTGAATGGGCCCGCGCCAAGAGGGATCTGAGCCTTCAGGAGCTCGGTGTCGCGGAACGCGCCCAGGCCCTGCTGGCGGTAGATTTCGTCGGCTTCAGAGCAGAAGAATACGGAGTCACCGTCAAGCGCAATGCGCACCTGCGTATCGGCTTCGGATTGCTGATGAGCACCAGGCACGATGGACGCCGCTGCCACACCGTTCTCCAGCGCCTTCCTGGCGTCACCAGGTGTTGCGCAGAGAAAGAGATCGGCGTTCATCGCCTGGGCGTACTTGAAGCGGTCGGAGCCGCAAGTGAAGAGGGCCTGCTCGATGTCGAGGCCGTAGGCATGGACAGAGTTCATCACCCGCATGCCGGCACTCGTCGAGTTGCGAGAGAGCAGCACCACTTGGACCCGGTCTCGCCCCTTGTGGCCCGTGCCACTGTTCAGAGCGAGCAGCTTGCGCACCATGCCGAAGGCTGCGCCAGGATTAAGCAGGTCGTTCTCGGTGCGCTGCATGTACTCATCAAAGCCGCGCTGATGCTCGCGTTCGAACACCTGGTTGGCCTCCTCGAGGTCGAACAGGGAGCGGCTGGAAACGGCAATGGTGAGCATGTAGTCGACTTACTTTTGGAGTCCCAAGGCAAGCATTGCTTCCTTCGGACTGCAGATGATCTTGGCCCGGTAGTGCATGACGGCCTCGACCGGCTTGCCGCGACGAATCAGCTTGGCGCCCTTCAGAAGCGCCAGCTTTTTCTTTGCGTCATTGGCAGAGGCAGCGGCGCAGGGCAATGCAGGACTCGGCGTCACGAACGAACCCCCGACTTCACACCACAATCCCGAGCGCTCAGGACAACTGCAGCGCTGCCAACGCCCTTCTTGCGGCCGCCCTTCTTGGGCTTGAACGAGATCGTCACTTCGATGTCGAGGTGGTCAGCGAAGGCCGCGAGCTTCTCTATCGTGATGGCCTGGTTGCCGCGCTCGATGTTGCACAGACTGGTGCGACCCAAGCCCATGGGGGCCGCGACTGCAGCGTGAGTCATGCCGGCGCTGCGGCGCAAATCGCGCAAAACCGGTCCAAGGCCGTGGTTGCGGTCACCTGCGCGGTCGGCGATCAGATCGGGGTCAAGGTGGGTCTGCATGGAAATGTTTGTCAGAGTCGGATCGGGCACAACAGGGCTTGAACTTGGGAACAAACCGCCAGCGAAGTGGATTCGCCGGCGGAGTGGTCACATCGCACCCTAAGCAGTTGTCGGCTTACTTCTTTGCGGACTTGGCGACAGCCTTACCACTAGGAGCCGTGAACTTCGGGACGTCGTAGGTGTTACCCGGGTCCTTGATCTCGTTCCAGCCCGGCTCGAACGAGCCTTCCTGGAGCTCTTGCAGCTTGGCGGTCACGCAGGCCTTGACCTTGCCGACTTCAGCAGCCTTCTCGCCCTTGAAGGGGCGAGAGAACAGGATGTTGGGCATGGCCAGCGCGTTGTTGTTGAAGACGCCCAGACCCTTGTAGTTGATCGTGCGAACGACCTGGCCACCGGCGGCGGGAGCATCGAACGGCACCAGCGACAGGCCCGAGTCCTGCTTCAGGGTCTTCAGCGTTCCGTGGGGCCAGCCGCTCACCGACAGAGCCGCGGCGACGGCACCGGTGCGAACCAGCTCGAAAGCCTTCTGGTCCGTTTCGACGTCGATCAGCTGCATGCCGTAGCCCAGGTTGCGGTCCAGTTGGCGACCCAGCAGCTGGGCCGAGCCGACCAGCGCCACCTTGCGGCCGCGGAGTTCGCTGAAGCGCTGGATCGTGACTTGCTTGTCGTCTTCCTTGCTGATGCCGCCCCACTTCTTTGCGCCGGCGATCATGAAGCCGCCGGCAGAGGTGACGACGTGCAGGTAGTTGTAGTTCATGCCGATCACGCCCTGCAGGCCGGCGATGTTCTCGTCGCCACTCTTCATGGTCGTCCAGGTGTCGAGCTGAGCGATGCCGGCGTCAGCATCCTTGGTCGACATGGCATTCAGGTTGTCCAGGCCGCCGCTCGTGGTCACCTCGCACAGGTTCACTTCAGCGCCACAGGCCTTGGCGATGTCACCGAACAGCTTCGAGTAGCCCTTGCCCTTTGGACCGGTGGCGACCTTCAGGCCATCGCAGGATGCCGACGGCGCATCGTCCAACTTGGCGGCGAAGGCGGCATTGAAGGACAGCAGCACAGCGGCGGCGGCAACAATCAGTTTCAGCTTGGTCTTCATAGATTCAATCCTTTGTCAGTGAGGAAATTTCGTCAGTCGAAAAAGGGTCAGAAGTTGAACTTCTTGGCCGGCTGCTGCAGTTCGGTCGAATCCGTCGTCGACGAATCAGGGTTGGATGGCTTGCTGTCGCCGCCGAAGACGGCAGCGAGGGCGACGATGACGATCAGGGCGGCCGTGCCGGCCCACTTGATGACTTTCCAGAACATGGTTCAGGCCTTCACACGGTCGAGTTGAGGGATGCTGATGGCCGACAGGTCCAGCGTTTCACTGCCGAAGGTCAGTTGCTTCTCGCTGGACAAGCGAACCGCCTCGAGCTCGAGGTCAGCGAAGACCGAGTTGAAGTTGTCACGGACGCTGGAGAAAGCCTCGTCGGCGAGCATCTCGTTCAGCAGGTCCTGGCCGCTCGTCGAGTTCAAGCTGCGCATCGCGGCTTGACCAGCCTGACTGAATGACCACTCGAACTTCTTGTCTTCGATGCGCTCCTGGAGTTCACCGAGCGCGGCCTCGGCGTTCTTGTACTTCGTGACCAGCTTTTCGTGAGCCTCACGCATGGCCTGAACAGACTGCATCTGGCGAGTTGCGTCATAGCCAGGCTTCTTCTTGACGCGGTCATCGATCATGTCCGCCAGGCTCTTGATTTGGGCTCCGATGAGCTTGACGGCTTCCTTGAAGTTGTTGACCTGTGAGCGCCGCTCCATCAGGTAGTTCTGCAACTGCTCGATAGGGTTCTGACGGGCCTCCAGCTTGCGCAGTGCCAGCAACTTGTTCTCCCATTTCTGGCCCAGGTAGGGCAGCGCCTGAAATGCGCCGATACCGATTGCTGCCAGAGCGCCCAGGACCACGAGGCCGGCGCCGGCGCTAACTGCACCCCAGATCAGCGGCGCCAGCAAGGCGAGGATGCCGAGGGCGGCAACACCAGCGGCAAGGCGGACGCCAATCACTCGTCCGGGTCCACTGACCAGGGGCTGAGAATTCTTCGATTCGATGATGTTGCTCATTGGGAGTGGAGGATTTCGGATTGGTTGAACGGATTTCGGAAAGATGGCTCAGGCGACCAGAGCCATGACGGGAACTTGAAACAGCTCCATGGCCTGCACCGCGCTTTCGATCTGGCCAACCGTCGGCACAGCGAGCGCGCGCCGCCAGGTTTTCCAGAGAGCGTTTATCGCCTGGACGCCAGGCAGAACGAAGAGCACCAGACCCACAGGGATCACGATCAGTGACATCAGGGAGAAGAGAAAGGCCTGCGCGACAGCGCCATCGCGCACCACGAAGAGCGACTTGTCGGCGTACGTGACGCCCTGATCCAAATCGCGAACGGCCCAGACCATGAACTTCTCGGCAGGACCCTCGGGCGAAGTCGTGGCCAACACCACATCACCGCCAATCTTCATGACCGGATCGCAAATGCGCGGCACCACCACGTTCTTCAGGATCACCAAGCCATGCGCTGTCTGCAGCTCAACCACCGAGAAGGTATTGAGGTGCTCATCCCACGAGTGGGCGGAAATGTGCGAGATGGTTCCGGCGATGTGGGTGACGGCGCTCATTTGATCCTTTGGAATTGCACACAAGATACGCTATACGCGATGGATTGTCAACCCTGTAAACATATTCCACCAACACTGAACATTAGGAAGTTGCAAACCCTCCAGTGGAGTCGCTACCGAGGCGCTCGCCGGCGAGGTATTTCAGCGGCCGCCGCCTTCTTGGCTTGGGCGTCGACCTTGTGGCCGTCATCGTTCGTTGCGACATAGGCCTGGAACAGGCGAAAGCGTTCGCGATCCAGGGCGGGCTTGCTTTCGATATAGAGCTTGCCGGTCCCCGGGTCAGTGCGGCCTGCAAATTCGAAGTAGTGCTGGTGCTTGGCGAAAAAGGAGTCGAGATCTTTGCGCGCAGCCAGGTGATCGGAGTCGGACTTGAGCTGCTCCGGCGTCGATATCGGCACGAACCTCAGTCGATGCTGCGAGCGCATGCGCTTCGGTGCGGATGATCTTGGAGGACACGAGTATCAGATATCACATGGAAACCAAAGGTACAAAGCACCTCGCATGGCGCGAGGTGCCAGCCGCTTGACCCGCGACTAAGCGGGTCGGCTTTGCCTCCAGGCACTTCGTGCCAACCCGCTGTAGTCGGGGGATGCGCGGCAGATTTGCTCAAGGATCAGCTGCAGGGGAGCAGGGGATGTGCTCACAAATTTCTCCGATCAGGCCGACTTGCTGCCCACAGGCTTGCCGACCGCCATAGCAGCTTTGATGCCTGCGTGATGCTCGTAGCCCTCGAGGGTCAGGTCGCTGGCCTCGAAGCGCTCCAACCATTCCGGCTCATAGCGGCCGGTGGCGGCGTAGGACGGAATGCGGTCGCTCAGCACGGCGCGTGGTGCGGCCTTGGGCAGGCGCCGCATCTGCGTGTACAGCATCTCGAAATGGTTTTCATAGACGTGCGCGTCCGCGAGGCTCACGGACAGCCACTTGGCCTTGAGGCCACTCAGGCGAGCCATGAGCTCCATGAGGGTGGCGGCCGATGCACAGTTGAACGGCAGGCCCAGGCCGATATCGCAGCTGCGCATCGTCATGTGCAGCGAAAGCTCTTTGGCGGCCACGTTGACCGAGAAGACGTAGAGGATGTGGCACGCCGGCAGGGCGATCTCGTCCAGCACCGCCGGGTTCCAGCCATGAAAGAGGATGCGGCGGTCGGCCGGGTTGTTGACCAGCTTGTCCAGGCACTCACGCACTTGGTCGACGGTCTTGAACATCAGGGTCTGCGTTGCATCCTGGCCATCAACACTCGGCACCGTGGCCACGACCTTGAAGCCATTGGCCTCGGCCGCCTCAATGCGTTGAGCAGCCTTCGGGCTCGTCATGTCGATGGTCTTGTAGGCCGGCCACTGACGCCACTGGACGCCGTACACGGGGCCCAATTGGTTGGGGCCATCACGGAAGGGGTTGTCGAGCCAGGCCTGGTCCTCGTTGGCGTTCTGATCCCAGACGCCAGAGCCCAGGGCGCGGAAGATCGAGGAGTCCTTGACGGCGCGCAGGAAGCCCGCAAGCTCGCCTCCAACGGACTTGATGGCCAACTTCTTGGTCGTCACTGCAGGAAAGCCCTTGGAGACGTCAAAACGAAGGAAGGCGCCGTGCAGCGTGACGGCCTTGTACTCGGTGCGATTAGCCTGCAGGACGCCGCTCTTGAGGACATTGCGAGCCAGGCGCAGGTATTGGGCCTCGAAGGAGTTGCTCGAGATGCCACGAATGGCGCGCGCGATGCAGTTGAAGCCGTAGATGAGGGTGGTAGCGAAAGGGATCTTCATGGGAGTCGGGCTCAGGTGGGGTTCAAACAGCAGTCGATGTGGGTTCTGCGACCCAGCCAGACTTCTCGGTGACTTCGGTCCAGCGCTTCATTCGCTGGGTGGCGCCGCTGCACCAGTTGCAGGTGCGCTGCTCGCCATCAACAGACCAGCGGCTGTCGTCGCCGATGAAAGACTGCGTGTGCGCCGGGTCGATGGCGCAACGACCGTTAACAACATAGCTGAGCCAGAAGTCCTCGACCTCGGTCAAAGACTGCACCAAGCGCGTGTGAGCAAAGGTCTCGGTCTTGGCGCCATTGCACAGGATGCTCATCAGGCGCGCGCCGATGAAGAACTCATCATCGGGATATCCGAGCCAGAGAACGCCCTCCGGATCCTTGTAGACCCGAGCCAGGCGCTGCTGCACGGCGTTGCGGCCGCGCTTGAGGAACGCATGGAGGTTGGGGCTGTACTTCGCGCCACGGCGGGGGTCGATTGCCGCGAGGTCGAGATCGTTGTTCTGGAGGGCTTCGGTCATGATGTCGGCATCGTTTATCAATTCAGACAAGATATAACATACACCATCAAGTTTCAATTGGGCAAACTGTTATCCAGGGCAACCTCAGCCGGAATCAAAGTGTCGCTGCGCATACGATATTCAATGCGCTACAATCGTGACATGAGCATCATCATTTTTTGGCAGGCGCCAGACGGCTCCATCGGCCACGAACAATTCAAGGACAAGGAGTTCCAGGCCGCGCAGCAACTCACCGTCGACCTGCGCAAGGCGGGCAATCGGCACGTGTGCTTTTCCTCCGAGCTAGAGAACTGCGTTGGCAAGTCTGGTGTGGATACCGTTGAGAACGGCCACCTGCCGAACGGCGAAAAGTACGACTGGAGCAAGGCGCACCGCGGCGCCGGCCCCCGCAATAGCTGAACCCTCCGCTCTGCCAGCTCGCAAAAGCCCGAGAGGGCAATGCATGTGCTGCCGCCCGGGCGACAACTGAGTCGTATCGTATCGAGTAGTATCGATACATTACCAATACGATACAGTAGCGATACCCAATCGCAGGAGTCCCCATGGCCAAGACAGCTGTTACTGAAGCTGAGGTGCACCGCGCGTGTGACGACATGCTCCAGCGCGGGGAGAGGCCGACCCAGGCGAAGCTGGTCAAGCTTCTGGGAGGGAGCAACACCACCGTTGGCCCATACCTCAAGACCTGGAACCTGGCTCAGGACGCCAAAGAGCGGGAGAGGCTGAGTCCTGTACCCACCGAGCTGACCGCGGCTTGGGGCATGGCGCTACGCCAGGTCCGCTCTGAGGAAGAGGCCAAGTGGGCCGGCCGGATCGCAGAGCAGGACGAGCAGCTGGCTGAGCTGGCCACCACCCAGGCGGCACTCTCTTCGCGCGTACAGGAACTGGAGGCCGCCAACCTGCAGTTGGCGACTGAAAGGGACAGGCTGGCAGGAAGGTTGGAAGCTGCGCAAGCTGGGATCGAGTCCGCGAATGCAGAGCGCCAGGCGGCTTTGGTCCATGCCCAGGATGCCAAGGTTTCTCTTGGCCAGGCCACCCAGACGATTGAAGGCCTGCGGGCGCGCGTCGAGGACTTCCTGGCTCGTGTCGCAGATCAGGAAGCGGGGATCCAGTCACGAGACGGCAGGATCAAGGATCTGGAGAGGGATCTGGCGCAAGCACAAGCCGCAACTCGCGAACTTGCCGCAGCCTCCCAGGCCGAGCTGCGCCAGGCTGCGCTCGAGCTCGCCGGGGTGAAGGCGCAGCAGAGTGCGGAGTCGCGCGCCAGAGAGGGGTCTGAGACCAGAGTCCAGGCCCTGGAGGCCAGACTGGGCCAATACGACGCAGCGATCAGCCGTGCCGCGGCCGCTGAATCGGCCGCAGATGAGCTGCGGCGCCAGGTCGAAATGCTGCAGGGCATGCTGCCGGCCACGACAAAGTGATGTCGCACGGAGCCGATCCGTGCACCCGACCCAAGGACTACGGGAGCGAAACGGTCGAGATGAAGGTGATCGTGTCTGTCGTGTGGAAATGGAACGGCGCGACCTTCAGCGTGAACGGCGCGTCCGGATTGAAGTCACCTTGAAGTGCCAAGGTGATCGGCTTCTTGGTGCAGCTGTAGCCAAAGTCGAATCCCGGGATCACCGACACGGTCTTGCCACCTTGCTCTACATAGAACCTGTCGGGATCCACCAGGAATGATCCCTTGCATATGGCTGGGTTCTCGTTGATGCGAACAAGCAACTGGCTCTTGCCTGCTGCGTTGGTGTCGATCCAAGCCTTCAGGCTGAATTGCTCCTTGGCGACGGGGTCATAGGTGGCCTCCTTGGCCCTTGTGGGAGCGACATCAGGATATGCCTTCCCCCATCCATTGTCGGGAGGGAAGTCGTCAACGCTCCAATTGCACTCAGCGCGAGTTTTGTCGAAGGCAGCCGGGAAACCATCAGCTCGGTAGCCGATGTTGATGTAGCCGATCTTCAGCTCGAGATGACGCAGGCGATGCATAGATTTCAGCGAAGAGATGACCTGACGGATTCGGATGAACCTTCTGCAGTCGTGATGGTTGCAGTTCAAGGCTCCAGGTGATATCTGGGTTGCACACAACATTGAGATGCTGATGACCGCAAGCGACAACCAGGCACCGAAGTTCAGCCTCGAAGAGCTGGCGCACTTCAATCGATGCCTTTTCCCGGGCGACTTCGAGCGCGACTTGATCCAAGCCGGCGCTACCGCGGGCGCCGCGAGCGCGCTGGCTGACTGGGTCCGCCGCAATCCCCAGGCAGGAATCGTGGGCGTCTACCAGGAGTTCGCCATTGGCGACAATGACCTCCAGATCATCATCAACCGGATGCTGTCTAGCTTCATCCAGAAGCGAGACCAATCACTGGCCGTCAACGTTGGCGAAAAGCAGCGCTCGGCCCGACCAAGGTAAGAGAACATGAACATGCAGCCTTCTATCGATGACATGCTGAAGCGCGTGATCCACCCGTGCGATGCCTGGGCCCGCGGCGCCAAGCATGAGAACTGGCAATCTGCATTGGTCGCCATGAATGATGGAGCCGTGCTTGCAGGGCCAATGCCATCTGTCGGTGCCAAATCGGTGCTGGGCATCACCATGTTCATTGACGCAGTGAAGGCCGCGAACCTGCACGCCTACCTGACCGACTACGGCCTGGTCTACCTTGGCTTGAAAGAGAACTTCTCGCCTGCGTTGCTGTCGATGCAAGAGCGAGAGCGAGAGGCCTCGCAGCTTTGGTCCAAGTGAACGTCCACAAGGAAAGTCTCCTGCCATGAGCGCCCCTCGTTTGCCGTCGAACCCGTTCTCCATCAGTGACCTGAGGCCGCAGGCGAATACCTGGACTGCCGAATCTGTGGAGGCCAAGTACGCGGGCAAGCCAATGGACGCCATGGCAACGGACTCGATCCAGCGCGATCTCGACGAGATTCGCGCCTGGGACAACTACGAGCGGTGCACATCACCAAATCGGGAAGCTGCCAAGCAAGCCTTGCAAGCGCTTCTTGATCGCAGCACGCGACATTGAAGGTTGAGGGTCGTCGCGCGTGACGATCAGTTCACGGGCGATCTAAGCGCCAGCCACATCAGCAGGGGTGACACTCCAGCGCGGCAGCGAGCTCATCAGGATCAGGACACCAAAGGGCGTGCCGATTGGGAAGGCGAACAGCAGCGAGATGCCGGCGAAGATGGAGCCGATCCGAGCCCACCTGGAACAGCGCCGCGCTCCCAGTGCCAGGATCACGTGCAGCACCATCGGCGGCGCAGCCATGGCCACCAGGGGCCACGAGGTCCTCAGCATGTCGCCCAAGACCAGCACCGTGAAGATCGCGACCGTCAGCAGGAAGTAGAAACCGGCGCCGACTTTGTGTCACAAGGCAGTCTTGCCGTGCAACGTCTTCGGGAACCAGGTGCTGAGTGCGGAAAAGCGAAAGACCATGACATCCACGCTTTCTGTTGACTCAGGCCCGCATCCGGGGCCGGGACTGATCTTTGGATCTCGAAAGCTGCGCGTCCAGGCCCGGGCTCGGATCTGAGTCCGAGATATCGGGGGAGTCTGGACCGAAGAGTCCGGAGTTGGAAATCGCGCTCTTGATTTGCTGGGGTTTGAAGACCACGTAGTGGTTCGCCACCGTCATGCTCTCGGTGTCCGCGGTGTTGAGGAAGATGACACCGTCATGGCCGGCCGCCAGTGCCTGCTTGATGACCTTGGAACCTTCGCCAGTGCAGTGGGCTGCGCCCTTGACGTCCACGATCAGCGGGCTGCGAATGACCAGGTAGACCGGAACCACGTTCTGCCCGACGGCGCCTTCACGTGTTGGGGGGATGTCGTGCGCCTCGAGCTCGTGGGTCAGCTCGTCAACACGAGCATGGTCCCTACGGCGCTCTGCCTCCGCCATGTCGCGCAGCAGCTGGGCAGTGCGCCGCTCATGCTTTTCGACTTCGGAGATCACGATCCGCGCCGCCTTGTTGGCGTAGTCCTCGGCGACGATCTCACTGTCCGAGAACCAGAAGCCGAGCTTCGAAGAGGTCGAGTAGGTGCTGGAGCCCAGTCGCTCCTCATCGAAGGAAACAATGGGCTGATTGGTGCCGTGGAAGATTGTCAGCGGCACGCCGGCGGCGTCGACGACGCAACTGCCGGCAAACCAGGCGTCGAAGTTCTCAGCGCAGGTGCGACCGTTCGAGGTCTTCCGGGTGTCGGACCATGGCGGGACGCGGGCGCTACCAGGTGAAGGAGATTTCATTGAGGCCATCACTGGTGACAGCGCGCATGGAAGCAACGCTGCGGGTTGAATTCGGTACCAGGCGCTCCCATAGGTCACCGTGTGCCTCATCGGGCGCGGGGATCAGGAGCATGCCTTCGGTGAGGATGGCGCCAGACGACATCGGGGTCGTGCGCTGGCGCTGCATGAGCATGAAGACTTGGCGGCCAAGAGCTCGAGCCGTTTCTTTGACGATGAAGACGCCGGCGGGCGCCTTCGAAGTCCCGACCACGAAAGCCGGGAAGGGCGGCCGAACGACCAAGGTTCCGTGAGCCGCAAGCATCCCGCCGCCGATGATCTTCGTCGGGGCCTGGACTCTCTCCTCAAGCATGGCATCCGTGACGGACGGCGTCCGGCAGGTCTTGATGTCGTCGGCGTAGATCGGGCCCAGCAGATTGCGACCCTCATCCTGAGCCTTGACCATCATGACCTTGGCCGCCTCGATGACGTCGATTGGTGTCCCCGGAATGCCGCGTTGGGTCATGTAGGTGCGCACATCATCGGCGGTGTAGGCCGAGATCAGCATGGCCTCGGCTTCGCTGGTGTCGATGGACCCGAAGGTGGCCTGGTAGCCTTCACGCGCCACCCGGCGCCAGAAGGCTGTCGCAGCCAAGTCCTCAATAGCCTTGGCGGCTTGCGGAGTCAGCTTCAGCGCAGCCATCCAGACATCCGGATTTCGGTAATGCGCTCGCGCAGCCGCTTGTACAGCACAGGATCTGACAGCTGCAAATCCTCTGGAGCATCCTGCGTGGCCATCAACAGGGCGCAGGCCATCTCAACCTTGGCCTGCCGAGCTTCAGCCGACTCCCCGGCGCACCGCTTGAGCAAGTCGCCCAGGGTCACATCGGAGCGAAGGACCCGAATTGCAATGCTGCGGCGGTCGCGCTCAGAGACGGAGTCGAGAATGTTGGCGGGCAGGGAGGTATTCATGAATGTACTCACGAGCTCGAGATATCACCTGTTGGCTCGTTGCGCAAGAGTGGGCTCCTGTGTATCAACAGAACAGAAGCGAGTTTGGGTCAGTGCATAGAAAAAGGCCAGCATATGCTGGCCTTTTCGCCAATGGTGACGAATGAATTCACATGCAGCGGGTCACCGCGACGCATTCATGTAGTCTGTCGCCGTCCAGCCAACCGACCGCGAGGTCATTGAGCTCATACTGACACTCCAAGACCCGAAATAGCGCCCTGCGTATACGCTCGTCTGGTAGTAGTCCAACGGGCCACCATCAGCGTCTGTGGATACTGAGATTGAGTCGCCTGAGAGTTCGATGGAGTAGCCGATCGTTGTACGCCCATTCGACATATTCCCAGACGGAAGCACGCCGCTGCAATACGGAGTGGAGGCGGAGACTGTACAGCTACCTAGCGATGCGGTACCGGTCCCGTCAACCGTCAAGCTGAGCACCTGCGCCCAGGCAGGCGCGCCGTCTCCAAGGTGGTAGGGCACCATCAAATTGACCACGCGAGGTCCGATGGCTGGACCCGGGGGAGCGGCAACCTCGCACTTTTGAGTGACGGGGTTGTATAGCATCGATGCCGGACACGTTGAAGTTACTGCCGGGGCTGTTGCGCTAGCAATGCCGTAGTTTCCGATTGCTGTGGCAGAGCATGTACTAGACCCCACAGCCGTTGCCGCCAGCGTTGCGCTGCCGGCAGCACCGCCAGATGCGGCGCCAGAGTTGGCGCCAGAGCAACTGATGGACACTGTCGTTGTATATGCAGCCGACCATGAAATCGTGAATGATGACCCAATGGGAGCAGACGTTGGGCTTACCGTGAACGATGAAAAATAGGGCGGAGCGCCGCAGGTCGATCCGACATAGACCTGGCCTGCTGGGCAGCCAGCGGTGACCGTCGGCGCCGCACTTGATGCACCCCCCGATGCGTTGGTGGCCACCATCACGCAGTCGGTCGATCCCGGCCTTGTTGCCGGCAACGAACCGGACCCGCCAGAAGGTGGATTCAGTGCGTACGTTGCGGCCGATGCGCCTGAGCATTGGATCTGTGCTGAAGTTGCGCCACTACTCCCCCAATTCACCGAGTAGCTGCTGCCGACATTGACGGACGCTGGGCCAACGGTGAAGCCAGTGATAACGGGCGGGGAACCTACCGTTGGAGCGCATGACGATCCATTCCATGTTGAGCCGACAGGGCAGCCACATCCGGATCCAGTCCAAACTTGACCGCCAGAGCAATTGGAGGCGCACATGGAACCATCCCAGGAGGTCCCAGCAGGGCAGGAGCCAACGCATGAAGAGCCATCCCAGATAGTGCCGGCAGGGCACGAGCTGACGCAGGCGGCACCAGTCCAGGTCTGCCCTGCAGGGCAGCTACCTACACAACTGGTGCCGTTCCAAGTCTGGCCTGAAGCGCACGAGCTGACACAGGCGCTGCCGTTCCAAGTCTGGCCGGCAGAGCAAATACTCGCGCAACTGGATCCGTTCCAGGAGGTGCCCGACGGGCAGATGCTGGCGCAGCTGGATCCATCCCACGAAGTGCCACCCGGGCAGGGAACGTGGCACCAGCCGGCCGAACTGTCCCAGCTCGTGCCGCCAGGGCACATGCAGGTCTCGGCAGCGCCGGTATTGAAATACTGGTTGCCTGGGCAGGACGGAATCGGCAAGCAGTCGCTAGTCGAGACAGACTTGTAGTAGCCGGGAGGGACGGTGCCAGCCGCATACCAAGGAAACGGGATGTTCGGGCAGTACGTTTTCTGCATCGGAGCTGTCGTCGAGGTCGACGACGAATCCGGCATGGTCTGTGCGCCGGCGCCAAACAGCGCAAGGCCCAGCAGGAACGGCGCCAACAGGCGCAGGATTCGAGTCAGCATGTTGCCGTCTCCTTTGATGTCGGTTGGTACGGGTGTAAATGATATCATGTAAAATGCGCCCTTTGACTCATGGATGCGGGCGGCGCTTCGGCATCGTTGCTCGGTCCGCGAATTCGTTGACATCCGCAAGCAGTTCGTCGCGGATCTCCAGGTAGATCATGTTTTCCTCTGCAACCTCGCGAGCGGACTCTGGAAGAGTTGCCACGGCCGCGCGAACTTGAGTCATTGATACCTGCAAGCGCCCCATCAAGAAGACGATGTCGTCGATATCAAAGGGTTGAGCGCGTACCAGCTTGGAAGCGATCACGTTCTCGACCGGCGGGTGGACCACCTCAAGATTCCCGGACTTGAACATCGAGGACTCGGACTTCCACTTGCCCACGTTGACCACACCGGGTGTGACCATCTGCAGGTAGAGGCCGTCACGCGGCACGTCGTACTCGCGAGGATCGAAGTGGATGCCGGCCTTCTCGCAGGCCTGGGAGATGTCCGCCAAGTCGACCTCGGATCTGGGCGACCAGATGTCGACGTCTTCTGTCATACGGCCGGGCTGGCCGTACCACATGCCGACGCTCGATCCGATCAGGACCAAGCGCGTAGGCTTCTGGAGAAACTCACCGACGCGCATGAGCGCGGTCTGCACAGAGCGCCAGTCATTGGCGGTCGCGGGATTGCGCAGAGTTGAAGTGCCGACGGCGGGCTTTAGCACGCTCGTCTCCTTGTGGTGTTGAGGAATTCAGCTGACATACAGAATACCATATACACCATTTGGTGCGCAATCATGTGCCTACGGCGTCATTCGATAGAAGATGCCGCCTCCATGCGCCACCGAAGGCTGGGAGACGTGCCATCGAAGAAGACATCGAACTCTCGCTCAGATCGCTCAACAATCTGACTCCGCCCAAAACAGCCATTCCTGGCAATCAGCTGCACTTCCGTTGACTCGGAGAACAGGGTTCGAGCGAACGATAGCGCGGCTTCCTTCGCCTCAGCGCCGGTTCGGTGAGGACGCCCTTTCCCGTACGGGAACTCTCGCTCCTGTCGATCAACCGTGTATGCCTCAGGACCGTAGTGCGGCACCCGGACACGACGACAGGCCTGGACGACGATCTTGAATCTTGACATCGGTCAGACTCCCCAGACTTTGGGATTCTCGGAGGCCGTTGTCTGATGCACACGCAGTCCGCGCGCCAAATAGCCTTCCACAGCCTCATCAAGGCCGACAAGGCTCCAGACGTCTGGGCCTTCACCAATCGCCGGCACCGAACGCCGTTCAAGCTGCATCAAGCCTTCGGCAATCAGCGACAAGGGGAGAGGCTCCAGGGAGCCCCACCAATGCGTTGGGGTTGCGCCCCAACCGAGGCCAGCAGTGACCATTGCTGCCGCTTCAGAAGGCGCGATATGAGCGACACTTTGAATCTTGCCCCACTGGAAGAGCTTGATCTGAGCCCCCGAGCGCTTCGCGAGCGCCGCCGGAATCACACGAAACCGGAAGATACCTCCGGCGATTTCATGCAACTCACGAAGTGCAGGGCGCCTGAAGGTCTCGCCACCGTCAGTGGAGATCACCTTGTTGGCAGTCGGTTCCCAAACTGGATTCTCAGAGAACCAGAGCACAGGCTTTTCGCGTCGCTGCTTAGCTGTCAAGACCCGCCTGTTCATACACCCGTTTGTTGAACAGGTCCGGCTTTTCCGAACGCCATTTCTTGAGTGCCTGAACCGGGGTCTGATGCGCCAGCGCGCGTTGAGGAATGGCGTGGTTGTAGGTCTTGAGATAGGCGTTGAGCGTCTGTTCCAACTGCGCTGCTGAACCGAATCGCGTCTGGCGCACGACCTCGCTGATGCGCCCATTGAAGCGCTCCACCATGCCGTTGGTCTGCGGGTGGCGAGGCGGGCACAGGCGGTGCTCGATGCCCAGTGCCTGGCACCTCACGTCAAACTTGTGCCGCCCTGTGGGCTCGCGCTTCTTGCTGGTGAAGCGGTCAGTGAACTGGCTGCCGTTGTCGGTCAGCACCTTGGCGATCTTCATCGGCGCGGCTTCATGCAGCCGTTCCAGGAAGTCCACGCTGCTGTCCTCGCCCTGGTCGGCGTAGATGCGCAGGAACACCCAGCGCGTGGCGCGGTCGATGGCCACGAACAGGTAGCGCCTTGCAGCCTCGTCTGGCATCTGTGGCAGGTACTTGATGTCCACGTGCATAAAGCCCGGCTCGTAGTCCCTGAATGTCTTGGTCGGCTTGTCGCCCTCGTCCGACGCAGCGGCCTGGATGTCGCGCAAATTGCTCACACCGTGGCGACGCAGGCAGCGATCCAACCCCGAGCGTGAGACCTCGGGGTGGATGAACTGCCGAACCACTGTCAGCAAGTCGTCCAGCGGGATCAGCGTGAGCCGACGCAACTCGGCGACGATGAGCTCCTGGCCTTCACTGAGCGTGGTGGCGAGCCTGTGCGGGCGATGCGAGCGATCCTGCGTGCCGTCGCGGCCCTTCCACTTGGCGATGGTGGCGCGGCTGACGTTGTACTGCTGGGCGAGCTCGGCCTGGCTCAGCACCGAGGCTTGGATCTCGGCTCGGATCAACGGAGTGGTGCGGGCTCGGGCGTGGACTTGGCTCATGCGGCAATCTGACTTCGGCGTTGATCGGCTTGAAGCGATTGCACCAGCCCTCGCATCACGTCTCGGGCTTTGAACAGCGCCCAACTCCTGAAGGGCAAATGATCACATGGGATGCAACACTTAGCCAGGCCAAAGCCCTTGGGCTCCAATCGACCCGAATCCGCAATCTGCTTCAGCTTGGGACCGACGGTGTAGTGGTAGAGGTACTCAGGAATCTTGCTCATGAATTTCAAATATCACACGCACAAAGGAACCACAAGGGCCCTGAAGCCCGGCCCGGTCGATCCTCCTGAGGACATTTCCGTATCCGCTTTGGCGCGTTACCTGCCGAGAAAGCAGTATTGTCCATGCATCGATTGGCCTCGATTTGCCAAGGCAGACGAGACACAAGGCTGGCGAGCACATGCCGATTGCTGGAGCCAAGACCCGATGAAGTTGCAACCAAGTTGGAATGAATGCTCATCGGGTCCCAGAGCGCAGTGACACCAAAAGAGATCACAGTCCAGAACCAGCAGAGTCCAATGTATCCAGAAGGGGTGTCCACACTCCAAAACGAATAACCAACCAAGGGAGGGGGCGACGCAGTATTCGATAGAGAGTCGCTGTCAAATATCTGAGTCTCGACGTGCTCAAACTGAAGGGACTCCACCGATTCGAGGGGGATGAGAACGGCTGGCCAAGTGGTTGGATCCACCGGCAGAACGCCCGGGTGGCCTGAAGCAGAGGCCCGAGCTGCGTCAGCTTGGGAATCAATGGAAACGATCTCCAACATCCCAAGGCGGCTAGCTTTCATGGCCGCAACGAACTTATTCGGCGCGTCCATCTTGACAACGGCCGCGCGCAACATTTTGGAGGCCGTATTGGGCGATGCACCCAAGAGTTTGGCCGTCTCTTTTGCGGTCTTGCCGCGAAGCGCCCAAAGCAAATACTCGCGCTCACGCTTGGTGAGAGAGTACAAGGAATAGGAATCAGCGGGTTTCGAATTCACGTATAGAAGCCTTGCGCCTGACATCTAGCGGGCGCCCGCAGCCACGAGGGGCGTCAGTCAAGCGCATGTCGCTGAAATCATCCAGGGAGGTAGAGAATTGCTTGAGAGCTTCATGAGCCCTGAAGAGCCAACTCTTCCTCAACAATGATTCCATTTGAACATCACCGCCTGGTTGCCCTATGTGGCGATTGAAGTCCTGATCTATCACTATCATCTCCACCCGTCTTTGTCGACGCTTTGTCGATCTATCGATGTGATGAATTGAAACCTAGATCAGCGACACCGGACACTGTCAGGAGAGGTACTTGACGGTCGCAAGAATTTCAAGTAGCGCGACTGTTCGGCTCATGTGCCCCACGAGATGGGCAGGACAACATGGCGGGCCACACAATCGAAATCGAGTGAGAATGGCCCTCAAATACGTTCGGCAAAAAATTCGCGCAGCGAGTCAACACCACCTTGCAGAAGGACGATCCGCGTTGCAGGAACGGATTGAACCTGAAATCGAAAAGCCCGAAAACTGACAAGCGTCAAGAGCTTGAGGTAGAACAGGTTCCAGGCTCGCGTGATGCAAACAAGCATAAAGCGTGAACTATTCCACCATCTGCGAGCTGAAACGGAACTTGCCGTTCCAAACGTACTCGGCGTAGATCTCCGATGTGGCCCATAAGCGCCCCAGGAGTTCGGCGGCTTTGGCTGTGGTTTGTGTTCCGCCGAAAGGGTCCACGATCAGATCTCCAGGTCTGGAAAGCCACTTCACCAAGAATATAGCTAGTGCGAGCGGCATCGATGCGCCGTGGACCGGCAGGCCGGCCGCCTTTGCCATCTTTCGCATGCTGCGCTGATCGGCGCAAGAGTGCCCATAGCGAAGAACATTCTTCGGAATCCGACCAGCGGTCTCATTGCCATAGGAGCCCTGGTAGACACGGTAGGAGCCGTCAGAGTTGCTGCGCGCACGTTGCTCGCCACCGCGCTCGATGAGCTTCTTGTGCGTCTCGGTGTGAGGCTGGAGAACACGGCGATTGTCGGCGAAGCACTTCAAAGGGTCGTTGCAGAAGACCAGGATCGGCTCGTACCCGACGTTGAGCTGCATGCGACGCTTGCTGGCCCACTGGAACGGGCCAGGCGGCTTGCTCGGGTTCTCCCAAATGACCTGATCGAGCAACGACATGCCCAAGCGCTCATACATCGCGATTTCGAACTTCGCGCGATAGAGAGAGCGCGCGGGCGAACCAGGCTCGAAGACGTCGTTCGACAAATTGACTGCGATGGTGCCGCCTGGCAGCAGGCGCTTGACGATAGGTTCGAGCGAGCGACAAACGAAGTCCACCCACTCCTCCTGAGAAGGATTCCCGTAGGCGCGTGGGTTGGCGAGCGGGTAGGGCGGCGAGGTGATGGCAACGGCAATGCTCTCCGTCATCGAGCCAAAGACATCATTGCAAGCACCCCAGAGCGCCACACCAAGCTCAGTCGAGAAGCCGATCATGACCGTCTTAGGCGGCGCCTTGGTCATGTCCTTCTTGTTGCGGTCGGAAAGGCGCCAGGTGCCGCGCTCACTGGGAATTCGCTCAATGATTCCGTGCTGTTTGAGGTGCTGCTGCCACCAGCGGACTCGACGCTTTGCAAGGCTGAAGTGCACTCCATCTTTGCCCACAGGAGCCTTGGCTTCCACTGCGGCGCGATCCAGCAGGCCGTTCTCGATCAACTGCTCGTAGAGGGCATTGTTGGAGAGCGTGTCGGACGACATGTAGGCCTGCAGCATGGATGCAGCAAGACCGCCGCCATCGGGCAACTTCGGAATCTTTGGAGCCGAATCGCCGCCGAGATCTTTGAGAGAATCAAACACAGGAACCAACCTTTGAAGAGTCGACGGATTGAGCAAGATCGACCAGCGTTGGATCGCAGGGCTGGATTTGCTCGGGGAATGCGGTAAAGAGCTTGAGCAGACGAGCGCGCAGCAATCCAATCTCATCTTGCGTGGTGACCGCCTTGTCGCCAACAACTGCGCCAGTGCGAAGCCAATGCGCCCGGATGTCGATCTGCGTGAGCAGGTGGGCCCGGTAGCCACCATGCTGGAGGGAATGGTGCGCATCGGAGATAGCCTGCTCTGGACTCGTGCATGGCGCTGTGCAGGTCAGGTGATGCGGACTAGTGGCGTGAACCCCATCAGAGTCGATGGCTCCGTAATAGGTGCCGTCCTTGAAGTGCCTCGAAACACCATTGGGGTGCATCCAGGGCGTGAGGACAAATCCGGCAACCTCAAGCCGCATCAGCTCAGCATGCGCCGACGACGGATAAATTCGTTGCTCCAGCTGCGAAGGCGAGACCCACTTGAGCGCACTTTCCCAGAGTTTGCTGCGGCTATACGGGGGCCTGAACTTGACCTCGATCAGCACGCGCTTGGCACCAAGCTTGCGAACCACACCCGCGACGCACTGACCCAAACCCCAACCGGACTTCGGCACCTGGACCCAGTTCACGCGATCTCCGACCGCGAAGCGGTGGGAGGTGGATGCAGGCTGGCAAGAGGAGGGGGCGATCTGGCTCATGGTTCATAGTAAATATCATCTGCAGACAAACTTGCCAAGGGCTTGCGCATCGAGGCGGATGTGATATCTGAAAGGCTGACGCAACCAGATTTCGAAGCACCCAAATGAGCACCACCGCACCGGCAGGAAATCAAAATATTGACCTCTCCGCTGTCACGGCGAATCCGCTCCTGAGTCCTGAGCTGGCCGCTCGCATCAAGGCCATGGCCGATGCTGAGCAGCAGCTTCTGCGGCAAGCTGAAGCAATGTGGCAGGAAGAACTACTTCCGCTCTTTCAAGCGAACCAGACTCCAGAGATCTTGAAGGCGCTCCGCCAAGAGATTTCGGCCGCAGCATGTGATCACGAGATGCAGTGCCGAGACCTCCCGGCGCCCATCAGCGTAGGTCTCATGATGCTCGTAGCCGACGCCAAGCGGAATGACGCCAAGCGTCGTCCAGCCCCCTGATTGCAGCGCAAACCAACCGAGATAGAGGCGCCATGAACAACGACACCAAGACCTCCCCGGCAGCACCGGCCCAAATCCCAGGCTCAGCAGAGGGGGATGTGTGGGCGCTGGTCGAGACCCCATAAAGGACAAGGGAGCTCTCGCGTATCGTTGAAGGCTCAAGCCCTCTCAGTCCGCGGAAGATGCCCCCTGGCGCTCGAGCTCAATGCTGCTTTCCTGTCTGGGCAGCTCCCTTGAAAGTCAGCGAGGCGACGTCTCCGCAGGACGGGATGATCTTCTGCGCTGCGAAGCGGGCGCGAGCCTGAACCGCCTTGGAGAGCGTCAGCGCAAATAGGCGTGTGGCTTCGGTTGCTCGGTCACCGAGATCAGCAAACTGCAACTGAGGGTCCTCGAGTAGGTCGTCAATGAATGCGCCAACAAGAACCTGCAGGCGACCGTCGAGGAGCCGAGCTCGCTCTGACGGGGACAATGGATTCGGGCCCGGAGCGACGACCCAGATCCTCGACGATGCCAAGCGACCATCAGGCGCCAGATAGGGCTCGACATCGTTGCTCATTTGGAACCCGAAGTCGGCAAGAGTCTTCTCGGTCAATTCCTGTGTGAGGTCCAGGCCCAACAATTCGAACGCTGCAGACTTTGTTCTGGCAACTGTGACTGATTGGCCGGCCGAGGCCAAACCAAGCAGGTGCACTCTGAGTGTGCGGCGCCTGTCCGCTGTAAGTCGAATCGATTTCGGGGGCTCGGAGGGTGGTCTGCTCATGATGCAATGATGCCCGAGAGTCGTTCGGTCTTGGAGAATATGGTCGGTGATGATATCTATCGATAGATTGACTGGAACCAAGCAGGGAGAGAACGCAGATGAATACGAAAACCGTCGAAAATGAACAGTGCTCGAGTGATCTGGGAGAGGCGAATCTTCCAATGGCCATGGAGCACGTCAGAGCCTGGAATCAGCACTATCCGACAGGAACCCAGGTGCGCTACTTGAAGAGTCCGATGGAAAGCTGTGCCGTTATGAAGACTTCTTCGGAGGCGTACTTGCTTGGCTATCAGGCCGCTGTCGATCTTGAGCGGACGGGGCCCGCACTGCTGATGGAATTGGTCCCCGCGCTTGAGGGTAAACCAGCAAACGATTAAAGAAGACTGTTCGGGCTTGCAAGCGCGAAGCGATGTGATATCTGTAGGTGCAATTGAGGAACTGTCTGATGATCCACGCAGGCCTGGTCACCAAGCTAACTGTCGAGTCCGACGCAAATAAAAGTGCCGGAAGCGCCCCCTCTAACCAAGCAACCCCCGACGACCAGGTGCAGGTAAGTCAAGATGGCTCGACGGTCTGGGTTTTCGCGATGGACGGGTCGACTGTCGGCCGCTTCTCCAAGAGGTTCGGCCTCGATGTCCATACCACGGTGACGGCACAAATGAACGGATCCAAGGAATGCATCCATTGCACCCATGAACCGGCCGGCCACAAAGAGTGGCTGGAGTTCTGTGAGCTCATGAAAAAGCACTACGACATCGAGGTCTCGGTCGAACTCGTTGAGTTTCAGTGACACCATGACATTCCTGAGCAACAAGCCCGCTGACCTCAGCGACGACTACTGGGAGCGTCTGAGCTTAGAGCACCGCACCATGTACGCGATAGTGCGCCCAGAACCCCGCGCTGTTGGCGCCGACCGAATTTTGAGCCACCCTGCCGATCTAAATTTGAGCCAGGGAATATCGCTGCCCGTGAGAGGGTCAGCTGTGGATAAGTGTAGGTCTATGCCTGGTTCGTTGACCTCCTTGCTGTCGTGATGCGCCGGTTGCAACGGCTCAGGCGCCAGCGTCGGCCTTGCCTGTTTTGCGCGCCTGTTCCCTCGCCTTGATCCGCTTCTTCGCCGCCGCCGAGCTGTGCAGGAAGCGATAGCTCTCGTTGCCGGTCTCCACGATGTGGCAGTGGTGCGTGAGGCGGTCCAGCAAGGCGGTGGTCATCTTCGCGTCGCCGAAGACACTGCTCCATTCGGCGAAGTCCAGGTTGGTCGTGATCAGCACGCTGGTGTGCTCGTACAGCCGGCTCAGCAGGTGGAACAGCAAGGCGCCGCCGGCCTGACTGAAGGGCAGGTAGCCCAGCTCGTCAATGATGACCAGGTCCATATTCAGCAGGCTCACCGCCAGCCGTCCGGCCTTCCCCTGCGCCTTCTCCTGCTCCAGCAGGTTGACCAGATCCACCGTCGAGTAAAACCGCACCCGCTTGGCCGTGGTGCGTGATGCCGGACACGCCGATGGCCGTGGCCAGGTGCGTCTTGCCCGTGCCAGGCCCGCCCATGAAGACGGCGTTCTGCCCGGTCTCGGTGAAGCTCAGCTGCGCCAGCGTGTGGATGAGCTTGCCGTCCACCGCCGAGCCCTCGAAGTCGAAGCCCGCCAGGTCACGGTGCAGCGGGAATTTGGCCACGTGCATCTGGTGCTTGACCGAACGCATGCCGCGATCAACGACCTCGGCCTGCAAGAGTCGCTCGATCAGCCAGCGCGAACTCTCCAAGCTCTCGCGGCCGCCTTGCTCCACGAGATCGGCCCAGGCCGCCGCCATGCCGTGCAAGCGCAGGCCCTTGAGTTCCATCAGCACATCACTCATGGTCGACCTCCTCAGCCTGCTGGCGCAGCCGGTCATAGCGCGCCGTGTCGGCCAGCGGCGCGACGCTCGCCTGCAGCGTCGTGACCGCGTTCTCAGGGGCCGGCGCATCGCTCAGCCGGGCCAGTACGTTCACCACATGCTCCACGCTCACACGCCCCGGTGGCCCGGTCTCCAACGCCAGTTCCACCGCCACCAGCACCGCGTCCAGCCCCGCCGTGGGCACGATGGCCAGCACCTGCGCCATCACCCGGTCTCCACCAGGCATGCGCAGCAGCCCGCGGCGCAACTGCTGCAGCGGCTCGGGCATGTCGGCGAAGGGCGCGCCGTTGCGCAAGGCGCCTGGCTTCCTCTGCAGCAAAGGAATGTAGTGCTGCCAGTCGTAGCGGGTCTGGCCCGCTGCACTGAGCCGCTCGTGACGCGCAGCCATGCGGTTGTCGTCGCCCACAATCATCACGCTGTTCGTGTACAGCCGCGTGCTGACCATCTGCCCGGCCAGCTCGCAGGGCACGGAGTAACGATTCCTCGCCACGGACACCAGGCAGGTGCTTGACACCCGCGCCGGCTTCTCTACATAACCGTCAAACGGCTCGGGCATCGGCATCAGGTGCGGCCTCTCGTGCTCCAGCATCTCGGCCACGCTGAACTGTTCGTGCTCGGGGTGCCGGACTTCGCTCCACAGCGCCCGGCACCGCTCGGCCAGCCAGGCATTGAGCTCGGTAAACGAGCCCCAGCGCTGCCGGGCCGCGTCGATCCAGATGCGCCGCCGGCTGTCCTGCACATTCTTCTCGACCACGCCCTTCTCCCAGCCCGAAGCCACGTTGCAGAAGTCCGGGTCGAACAGGTAGTGCGCGCACATCACCGAGAAGCGCGCGTTGACGATGCGGCCCTTGCCCTTCTTGACCTTGTCCACCGCCGTCTTCATGTTGTCGTAGATGCCCCGGCGCGGCACCCCGCCCAGCGCCGCAAAGCTGCGGGTGTGCGCATCAAACAGCATCTCGTGGCCCTGGCCCGGGTAGGCCACCAGCCAGAAGGCCCGGCTCGCGCACAGCTTCATGTGCGAGACCTGCACCCGGTAGTAGATGCCACCCACCACCAAGCCTTCCTCGCTCCAGTCGAACTGGAAGGCCTCGCCGAGCTCGAATGCCAAGGGCACAAAGGCCTTCGTCAACGCCGCCTGACCCTCACCCTGGCGCCAGGCCCGGATGAAGTCGGTGACGCGGCTGTAGCAGCCGGTATAGCCCGCCGCCTTGATCTCCTCAAACAGCGCTCGCCCCGTGCGCCGCTCATGCGCGGGCCGCTTCGCGTCAGCCTTCAAGGCCAGCTTGATCGTCTCCTGATAGGCCGTCAGCTTGCCGTCGCGCTCGCTGCGTTCGTACCTCGGCGACTCCAGCACCGGGCCCCCATGCAGCCACTTGGCCACCGTGTTGCGCGACAGCCCCGTCATCCGCGCAATCTCGCGCTCGCTCTTCTTGCCCCGGCTGTGCAGCCGCCGGATCCTGCCAATCATGTCCATGGTGATCACTCATCAACCCCGCTGCACAAAAAGGCAGCAGGTTAGGTCGAACACCGGCTCAGTTTTAGATCGGCACACCCCTCAGAAGTGGCTCAGTTTTAGGTCGGCGCCAACAGCCAGAGTCTTGAAAACATTCGGAGTCAACATCATTGACAGAGCGTGGTGTATGTAATATCTCAAAGGCAACTGAACTGATTCTCCTGGAGTTGCATATGACCGGCACCAACATCGCTCACATCGGCACCGTCAACGCCATGCTGGCCTCGATGGCAGCTGGCATCGGCTCCGTCATCACCAGCACCCAAGGCGGCCCCGAAGCCAAGCTGGCGGTCGCAGAACAGATGGCGCGTGATCTGGTGATCGCTGAACAAGCCATCGCAGCGCACATCATCGTCGCCAAGGATGCTGTTGCCCAGCGCATCGCGAGCATCCAGGCTGACCTGAACAAGTCCGCTACCGACCGCGTGATCGACCTGCTAAAGAGCGGCGCCATCAGCTTGGAGCAACTGGCTGCTCAAATCGGCGTGGTGTCACCGGTGGTGGCTGTTGCTCCGGCTCCGGCTCCGGCTCCGGCTCCGGCTCCGGCTTCGGTAGTGGCTGCACCAGCGCCTGCCGCAAAGACCGAAGAAGTTGCCAAGCTTCCCCCGGCGATTCGCACCAACTTGGCCCTGCAGGCTGGCTACTTGAATGCTGTGAAGTATCGCGACCCGGCGACGGGTGCCGGCTGGTCTGGCCGCGGCCCGACTCCGAAGTGGCTCAAGGACCTTTGCATTGGTGGCCGCTCCAAGGATGACTTCTTGGTCGTCGAGGCCGGCGCGCAGGCCGCAACAGCACCTGCTGCTGAAGTTCAGGTTCAGGTCAATCCTGAAGCCAAGACTGAAACCAATGCACAGGACAAGCAAGAAGCTGAAGTAGTCGTGGCCCAAGTGCCGGCTTCCGTGGATGCCGCCACCCTGAACGTTGGCGGCGATGTCAAGGCCGTGAGCTTTGATGCCAGCGATATCGACGCCGACTTGAACACCCCCGTCGGGGCCTTCCCTGCAGACGACGACGATATTGGTGAAATCGTCCTGGGCATCTCTTCTGGCCAACTGACCGAAATTGCCAGCGATACGCCGCCTAGCAATGTCCTGGCCTTCAAGGCCGCCGCATAAGCAAAGGCCTCGACCCCATCAACACCAAGGGGGCGCAAGCCCCTTTCGGCGTTTCCAGCCCGGGGCATCGGCGCCTCAACAAAAGCAACCCCTTCGCCATTCGCGAAATTTCCACTCTCCCCCTTGCCAGCTCGCCAAAGCCCGATAGGGCATCGAAAACTGCCCCTGGGCAGATGGCCAAGCATGTGATATCCCTCTTTGGGATTGGAACAGCCTCATGAATCACCTCGACCGCATCAAAACCTCCATCGACGCAGCAATCGGACCCACGTCCAGCATTCCGGTAAAGGACCAGCGTCAGCTTGTCCAGGCGCTGACCCAGCTCTTGGGCCTGGATGGCGCTGCACTAGCCGCGCCAGAGTTGGAATCGGCAGCCTCAGCTGGGGAGCCTGCGTTCAACTACTTCCAGGCCTGCCTGGGTGACTCCTTCAACCTGACCCATCTAGGTCCGCACGAGGCGGTTCACCCGGTCCGCGTGAAGGAGGTCCTGGCCGAGTTTGCTGGCACACGTGCGGCCGATGTAATTGCCTCCCTGGTCCGAGACCGGGAGCTGAGTCGTCTGCGCGAAGATCGATGGTCGGCAGAGCTGATCGAACTTCGGGCCGCGCGGATCATCAACACGACATCGCAAAGTCAGCGATGAATGCCTGAGGGGATGCTCTATGGCCACCAAAATTGAGAAGCTGATGCGCCGCCTGGTCAAGGCGGAGATCCTGTTATCAGAAAACCCGAAGCACCGGGAAGCGCGCGCCATCCGTGCGGAGATCAAGAAGCAGATCAAGGTCATCGCCAACAAGCTCAGCGCTGGCAATGAGCAAGTCCAACTGAGCCTCCCAATCGCTGCGGCCTGGGGTGCCTTTCACCATGATGGCTCTGCGCACCTATTCCAGCAGAGGGAGGCGGCAGAGGCCTTCGGCCCGCCGGCGGCGCTCTTCACGCACCCATGGCAGATGCCTTTGCCCCAAACCCTTGCTGGAATCTTTGCCTTGGAGATGGAGAAGGCCGGGCTTTCGCTAACAGAGGAAGTGAAGGCTGCATGCCTGAAGATGATGGGCGCGGCGATCACTGCTGCAGCCGATCCGGTCCTTGGCGGGTTGGTCCAGGCCCAGGATGCTTGAAGAATGAGCAGCTAAGGCTGCTCTAGTGCAAGCTGGCAGACAGGAGGAGCTGTGTACATGATATATTATGCGAATAGCTTAACTCAAACATGACTCATCAAATCGCCAAGCGGAATATCGAAGCCAGGGTGGTTCGTCCAATGGCGATTCGGCTCGCTCGCTTGATCGAGCTGATGAGTCGCTACTGGGTAGACCCAGAGCTGGCCTCATCGGATGCCAAGGAACGCCGCCTGGCGATCACCAAGGCCTACCTGGTCAACGCACTCGGGCTGACCATGCTGGTGGAGTCTCGGTACACCGAGGACCACGGTGAGAAGCAGATCCACCACCTGCCCAGGCAGGCTCCCGAGGTTGTGGCCGCGGGAATTGAGTTTCTGTCCGAGCACGAAGTGCAGCACGGCGTAGCCGACGCCTTGCGCGCTCTGGTCAACCGCCACCCATACGCGGATGGCGGTCTGCCGGAGAAGCCGGACTACACTCTCGAGGAGGCGCGCGCCAAGGGACTCAAACGTCGTCGCGGTCCCGAGGCGGTCAACCGGAAGCAGGAAGCTTTCAAGCTCATCTGCGAGGGCTGGGTCAGCAACAAGGAATGGGCTGAGCAAACTGGCAGCACGCGACTCTCTGAATACATCCGGCAACTGAAAGAGGACGACAAGCTCGACGTGAGCGTCGACTACAGGCAGTCCGAATCCGACACAAATCAGAAGTACGCCTACTATCATTTCTACGAGAACGATGGTGAGCGCGCGGCCTGGAACGAAGCTCAGGCGATCAAAGAGTTCATGCAGAACGAGGCCCTGGCCAAGAAGGCCGAGGAGGCTGCCCGCGACAGAATGGCCACGAGGGTGGCGGCTCGCCGAGCCCGCGCTGGATCCCTCTCTGGGGCGACGCAGCGGTACGGCGGCTGGCAGAAGCCGGCGCCCGGCATGCAGCCGCAACCAGGAAAGCCCCGGACCCTGTTCAAGGCTCCAGAGACGCCGGTGGCTCGCACGCCGCCGCCGGCGGCCGCCATGAACCGCCTGCAGTCCCTGCAGCAGCGCATCAGCCCTCCCGAGGACATCAGCGCACCAGGCATCCCGGCCGCAGAACTGAATCGGCTGAAGCCCAATGCGGCGAGCCGAGAGGTCGTTCAGCTCGGCGACAACCGCTACAGCCGCAGGTTCACTCCGGGCGAGAAGGACTCGCAAGGCAAGGTCACCAGTTGGAAAGCCGAGTGGATCCTGATGGATGGGCCACAAACCGCCTGAGCACGTGGTGCGACAACTGAATACAGAAGCAAATGAGAAGGATGCCCGCGAGTAGT
>NZ_JBBHJW010000014.1:0-106110 GCF_037482845.1 Paucibacter soli | reverse complement strand
CCATCGCCACCCTCCAGCACGTCGATCCCCGCCCCACCCGAGAGGGAATCGTTGTCGCCCTGCCCGTTCAGTTGGTCGTCGCCGACGCTACCTGTCAAGGAATCATTGCCCCAGCCCCCGTTGAGCACGTTAATCGTCCCTGGCGCATCACTGCCAGCAACACCAGGCCGATCATTGCCCTCCGCATAAAGCGAGTCACTGCCGCTACCACCGTCCAAGGTGTCGGCACCGCTTCCACCATAAAGGTAGTCATTACCGTCGCCACCGCTCAGCGTGTCGTTGTCAGCTCCTCCGTAGAGCTGATCACTGCCCAGTCCGCCGTCCAGCGTGTCGTTGCCCCCCAACGCGTAGGCAATGTTGTCCGCGCCGATGTTGATGCCCGGCGTGGCGGCGCCGAAACTGTCGCCGTTGTCGGTGCCGCGCCAGGCGACGAAGTTGTCGACGAAATCGCTGCCGCTCAGGCTGGTCTTGCCCGTGAGGCTGCTGTCGAGAATGACAAAGGTATCGACCTCGCTGAACTGCCCATCATCGTTGCCATCGACCCAGACCTCGATGTGGTTGAGCCCCGGTGAGTAACGCCACAGCACGTCCACAAAGCCGTCGCCGGGGTTTGATCCTGGGCGCACACCCAGGCTACCCGAGCTGAACGCTTGATCATCGGTTCGGAACGGTGTCTCGGCAGCCACCGTGGCCAGCGGCAGGCCGTTGATGTAGTTGGTGCCTGGAAGATCGAGCCGGTCGCCATTGGTGAAGTCGGTGATGGTGTCGATCGTGGTCTGCGAAGACTCGGTGCGTGGCGTGCCAAAGTCGAACCGGAAGGTGTCGTTACCACTGCCTCCGGTCAGCGTGTCGGCATCCATGCCACCAGCAACGGCATCGTCACCGGCGCCGCCGACGATCACGTCGTTGCCGGCACCGCCGTTCAGCGAATCGTTGCCATCGCCACCGTCGATCTGGTCGTTGCCGTCGTTGCCGTAGATGGTGTCTTGGCCCAGTTCACCGAATAGTTGATCGTTGTCTGTGCCGCCAAAGAGGGAGTCGTTGTTGGCGCCACCGCGCAGGACATCATCGCCCGCTCCACCATTGAGATGGTCACTGCCCGCGCCGGCATAGAGCGTGTCGTTGCCGGCACCACCGATGATTTGCAGATTGCCGTAGTACGGCGTGGGCAGCGGCACGCCCAGCAGGCTGGCGTCAAAGACGAAGGCGTCGCCCACCCCTTGCGCCGAGGCGTCGAATCGAAGTGAACTGGTCACACTAGTGAACACACCGGTGTCATTGAGCGTGAGCCTGACCGTGCCCGCGCCAATTTGGAATTGCTCGACGCCAGTCACCGTGGCGGCGCCAAGCACGACCGAGGATGCATAGGTCCCTGAAAGCCGCAAGGTGTCGGTGCCCGTTCCACCCGAAATACTGTCCAAGGCCGTCAGGGCATCGCCCAACACAAAGGTATCGTCACCATCACCACCCGATGCGCTGTCGTTGCCACCGGCTGCCAGGTCGAAATAGTCCCCATGACTGCCGCCCGTCAGCGCATCGCCGCCCGCCGTGCCTTTGCGAAAGAGCGAGCCATCGGCAAAGTTCAAGTTGCTGGACGTGAGGCTCGCATAGCTGGCGCCGAGCAAGCTCATGTACTGCCCAGCAATGCCTACCTGGAGCGATGCGCCCTGCTGAAACTGAAGGTTTGACGCGCTGTAGCTGGCGGCGAACTGCAAGGTGTCTGTCGCCGCACTAAAACTCGCCGACGTGCTGGGCACGAAGTTGATGATCGCCATGTGCTGCTTCCCCCTGTAGTGGATCCCTACCGGCAAGAACCAGATGCATCCGGCGATGCCAATGCAGGTTCTGCGACCTGCTTGAATGGCTTGGCGACCCAGCATCCGACTCGGGCTGCACGAATCTACGTTGAAGCAAATGCCGCGGTGAACCCCTAAGCTGCCCTCTAATTCATCAACTCAGATGAAGGAGTTGCGCTGCGCGGCCGAGCCAATCAGCAGAAACCCTAAATGCATCAGCGTATCGGTCGACGGATCAGGCACGCGACGTCATTGAACACGTCCATCGGCACGCGACTGACCTATGCTGAATGGAGACGAAATGCCCGCCATCGGGCCGTCAGTGGTCAAACCGCACCTCCATGACGCATCTCGTCCAATTGCATTCGCACGTAGGCAATGAACGCGGACCTGTCCGAATTTCTGTGTGTGAGGCTCATTGAACCTTCACCGAATTCGTGAAGCTGGTGGGCGATCTTACGGCGTCAACTTCGTGAACCTGTCTTCGTAGAGGATCGCGAATTGATTCATCGCGGCCTTCCGGTTGTGCGCAGCACGCCCCCAGTCCTCGGTGATGTTGCGCAGCGCCAGCCAGATCAGCTTGGTCGCCGCGTCGTCGCTGGGGAAGTGCCCACGCGTCTTGATGATCTTGCGCAGCCGCGCGTTCACGCTCTCGATCGCGTTGGTCGTGTAGATCACCCGCCTCACCTCGGGCGGGAAGGCGAAGAACGGAATGACCTTGTCCCAGGCTCGGCGCCAGGCGCTGACGACGGTCGGGAACTTCTGCCCCCAAGGCCCGGCCTCAAACGCGTCCAGTTCGGCCTCGGCGGCCTCGGCGTTCACCGCCGTGTAGATCGGCTTGATGGCCGCGGCCAGCGCCTTGCGGTCCTTCCATGACGCAAAGTCCAGGCTGTTGCGGATCAGGTGCACGATGCAGGTCTGCAGCGTCGTGGCCGGGAACACCGCTCCCAGCGCCTCTGGCATGCCCTTGAGCCCGTCCGTGACGGCGATCAGGATGTCATGGACCCCGCGGGTCTTCAGATCGTTGAAGACCTTCATCCAGAACTTGGCCCCCTCGGTGTTCTCGATCCAGATCCCGAGGATGTCGCGCGTGCCGTCGGGCAGCACGCCCAGCGCCAGGTACACGGCCTTGGACCGCACCACGGCGTCCTCTCGAATCTTGACGCGCAGCGCGTCGAAGAACACGACCGGGTACATCGGCTCCAGCGGCCGGGTCTGCCAGGCCGTGACCTCGCTCATCACCTCGTCGGTCACGCTGCTGATGAGGTCGGGCGAGACGTCCACCGAGTACATCTCGGCGAGGAAGCCCTGGATCTCGCGCACCGTCATGCCGCGCGCGTACATGGCGATGATCTTGTCGTCGAAACCGGTGAAGCGCCGCTCGTGTTTGCCAATGAGTTGCGGCTCGAAGCTGCCCTCACGGTCGCGGGGAACATCAATGCGCAGGGCGCCTGCATCGGTCAACACCGTCTTGGCGCTCTTGCCGTTGCGGTGATTGGCCGCAGTTCCTTCGGGCTTGGCCTGACCGGGCGCATAGCCCAGGTGGTGACTCATCTCGGCGCCCAGGGCGCGCTCCAGCACTGCCTTCTTGAACTGCTGGAAGATGTGTTCCAACTCGGCCGGTGTCACAGGCCCGGGAATCAATTGCTCAAGCAGTTCGGCTGAGAATTGCGGCTGCTCCGCCTTGTCCGGTGCAGCGGTAGTCTTCGTCTTGCGTGGCATTCATGCTCCTTGTCGACATGCTATGCCTCACACACAAAGTTTCTGACAGGTTCGATCGTGGGCGGCTCAGCGCCGAAGCACCGAGCACCGGATGCCAAGCTGATTGCGCTGCTGGCCAAGGCGCACGATTGGGCGGGCAAGCTAACCTCAGGCAAGGCAGCGGGCATCTTGGAGATCGCAACTGCGGAGGGCGTCGGCAGCTCGTATGTGAACCGTGTCGTGCACCTGGCGTTCTTAGCCCCGGACATTGTGCAAGCTATCACCAGGAGTGAGCAGCCGCCGAAGATCAATGCGGCCGGCTTGATCGCAAAAGTGCCGCTGCCGCTGGATTGGGCGGAGCAGCGTCGGGTACTGGGGTTCGATGGCTGAGCACGGCCCCTGGACCACATCAATCAACGAGGCGCTTCGGCGCCCTGCGCTGTTGCGGTCGGCCAAGTCGGCGGGCCAAAGTCGTACTGCCAATCTTCGGCGCAGAGAAAAACGCGCCGTTGGGGCCTATTCATGGTGGCGTGCTCGCTGACAGGGAAATTGCCGCCCGGCGGTAGCCCGCACGGTGCGGGCCAGACAAAGAAAAACCCGCCACGAGGGCGGGTTTCCAGTCTTCTTGGCGGAGTCGGAGAGATTCGAACTCTCGATGCAGGTTTTGCCCACATACTCCCTTAGCAGGGGAGCACCTTCGGCCACTCGGTCACGACTCCAGCAGAGCCTCGCAGTATAGCAGCAGTTTTTGCCTGCTCAAGCGAAACTCCATGTTTCGACGAATTTTCTTAGGCGGCTTGCTGGTCGAGGTCGAAGGCCTTGTGCAGGGCGCGCACCGCCAGCTCCATGTACTTCTCGTCGATCACGACGCTGGTCTTGATCTCGCTGGTGGAGATCATCTGGATGTTGATGCCCTCCTCGCTGAGTGCGCGGAACATCTTGGAGGCCACGCCCACATGCGAGCGCATGCCGATGCCGACGATGGAAACCTTGCAGATCTTGGGGTCGCCCATCACCTTGGCGGCATGGGTGGCCGGGCCCACGGTCTGTTCCAGCAACTCCATGGTGCGCGCGTAGTCGTTGCGGTGCACGGTGAAGGAGAAGTCGGTCTTGCCGTCCTGCGAGACGTTCTGGATGATGACGTCGATGTCGATATTGGCATCCGCCACCGGGCCCAGGATCTGGAAGGCAATGCCGGGCTTGTCGGGCACGCCCAGCAAGGTCACCTTGGCTTCGTCACGGTTGAAGGCGATGCCCGACACGACGGCTTGTTCCATTTTTTCGTCCTCTTCAAAACTGATCAGGGTGCCGGACTTGGCTTCCTCGTTGATATCGATGTCCCAGGGCGTGAAGCTGGAGAGCACGCGCAGCGGCACGCGGTACTTGCCGGCAAATTCCACAGAGCGGATCTGCAGGATCTTGGAGCCCAGCGAGGCCATCTCCAGCATCTCTTCGAAGCTGATGGTGTGCAGGCGGCGTGCCTCGGGCACGATGCGCGGATCGGTGGTGTAGACGCCGTCCACATCGGTGTAGATCAGGCATTCGTCGGCCTTCATCGCGGCGGCAATCGCCACCGCCGAGGTGTCCGAACCGCCGCGCCCAAGGGTGGTGATGTTCTTGTCCTCATCGATGCCCTGGAAGCCGGCGATCACCACCACCTTGCCCCGGGCCAGATCGGCACGCACCTTGGCGTCGTCGATGCTCTCGATGCGCGCCTTGGTGTAGGAGGAATCGGTGGCGACCGGGACTTGCCAGCCGGTGTAGCTGACCGCCTCCATGCCCTCGGCCTGCAGTGCGATGGCCAAGAGGCCCACCGACACCTGTTCGCCGGTGGAGGCGATCATGTCCAGCTCGCGCATCAGCTCGGGGCTGGTGGAAGCGGGCGAAAGTTCCTTGGCCAGGCCCAAGAGGCGATTCGTCTCGCCGCTCATCGCCGAAGGCACCACCACCATCTGGTGACCGGCACGCGCCCATTTGGCGACGCGCTTGGCCACGTTGCGGATACGGTCGGTCGAGCCCATCGAGGTGCCGCCGTACTTGTGAACGATCAAAGCCATGGGATGTCTTGTTGCATGCGCGGTGGGTTCGGAAAAGCTCGGGTGTGCGCCGCGGTCGCAGCCGGCGATTCTAAGCGCCGCTTCCCGGAAAAACCCTAGCCTTGCGGGTTACAGAGCTGCGTCAAACAGAGCTGGCATCAGCATGCCAAACGATGCTGAGCTGGGGCTGACCGGTCTCCGCCCAGCAGCGCGCATCCAGCCCCAGGCCCGGCACATGGAGCAATTGCGCCCCCGCATAGAGCAAGGGCCCATGCCGCGCCGCCTCGGGCACGCCGGCCGCCTGCCAAGCCTTCTTGAGACTGCGAGTCACCCTTTTCGGATGAGAAAGGAATTGCTCGCCGCCCTGGCGAGCGCGCACCTGCACGTGGGCCAGCAAAGACGGCGCCACCCCGCCCTGCTCCACCGCGCAGACCTGCCATTCGCCGGGCCATTGCGCACTGCGGTAAAGACCCGGCTGGCTGAGGTCCAGCAGCTCGGGCCGCGGCGTCACGAGAGCCACTTGCGTGGGAAGCAGGCTCAGCCGCCCGCGATAGAGCTGTAAGCGCCCGCCCGGCACCGGCCAGTAGCCCGAGCTGGCCGTCGGCAGCTCGTCAAGCAGGCGCTGTACCAAGCTGGCAGGCGCGGCCCGGCCCAGGCCTTGCAGCAGCCAGGCGCGCAGCAGATTGCTGGCGCGCGCCGGCGAGAGCGTGCTCAGCGCGGCCTGCTGCAGGCCGGCAGCGTCGGCCCAGCGCGCCAGGTCCTCGGCGGCGATCTCCTGCTGCAGGCTCAGGCTCTGCTGCGCCCAGGCGGCGGCCCGGGCCAGGCTGGCCTCGGCCTGCGGAAAGGCCTCGCTCAAGCCATGCCAGAGCTGCAAGCGGATGCGGTTGCGCGCATAACGCGCATCCTGGTTGCTGTCGTCCTCGATATGCGTGAGCCCATGGGCCGCCACATAGGCCTCGATGGCGGCGCGGGGATGGTCAAGCCAGGGCCTGGCCCAGACCAATCCGGCACGCAACTGCTCGCGCGGCATGCCCGCCAGCCCGGCGCTGCCGGCACCGCGCAGGGCCTGCAGCAGCCAGGTCTCGGCCTGGTCGCGGCGATGGTGGGCCAGCAGCAGCAGGCTGCAGCCCTGCTGCTGCGCCATCTCGGCGAGGGCCTGGTAGCGCCCGGCACGCGCCCAGGCCTCGGTACTTTGCCCGGGCGCGGGCGCACCGCTCAGGCGCCGGGCATGGAAACTGACGGGTAGGCCAGCCGCGGCCCATTGCCCGCATTGCCGCTGGCCATGCGCCAGCCAGGCATCGGCCTGCGGGCTCAGCCCATGGTGCACATGCAGAGCGCAGACATGCAGGCCCCAGCCCAGGGCCTGAGCGGCCGTGGCATGCAGCAAGGCGGTGGAATCGCGCCCGCCGCTATAGGCAACGGCGACGCGGCGGGCTGGATCAGCGGTTCTTGGTGTCGCTGAAACGTCCATAGGCCTGCAGGCGCTCGTAGCGGCGCTCCAGCAGTTCCTTGACCTTCAGATCGCTGACCTGGCGCAGCGCATCGGAGAGCGCGCGCTTCAGGTTGGACGCCATCTGCTTGGTGTCGCGGTGTGCGCCACCCACCGGCTCGTTGACGATTTTGTCGATCAGGCCCATGGCCTTCAAGCGGTGGGCGGTGATACCCAGCGCATCGGCGGCCTCGGGCGCGCGCTCCGAGGTCTTCCACAGGATCGAGGCACAGCCTTCCGGCGAGATCACCGAATAGGCCGAGAACTGCAGCATCAGCACCTGGTCGGCCACGCCGATGGCCAGGGCGCCGCCCGAACCGCCCTCGCCGATCACGGTGGCGATGATGGGCACTTCCAGCTGCGCCATCTCGAAGATGTTGCGGCCGATCGCTTCCGACTGACCGCGCTCCTCGGCACCGATGCCGGGATAGGCGCCCATGGTGTCGATGAAGGTGAACACCGGCAGGCCGAACTTCTCGGCCAGCTTCATCAGGCGCAGGGCCTTGCGATAGCCCTCGGGGCGCGGCATGCCGAAGTTGCGCAGCGCACGTTCCTTGGCGTCGGCGCCGCGCTGGTGGCCTATCACCATGCAGGCCTGGCCATTGAAGCGGGCAATGCCGCCGACGATGGCGGCATCGTCGGCGAAATGGCGATCACCGTGTAGTTCCTGGAACTCGGTGAAGATGTCGGCGCAATAGTCCAGCGTCTGCGGACGCTGCGGGTGGCGCGCGACCTGGTAGGTCTGCCATGGCGCCACGCTGGAGTAGATGTCCTTGGTGAGCTGCTGGCTCTTCTTGGAGAGACGGTCGATCTCCTCCGAGATGTCGACCGCCGACTCGCTCTGCACATAGCGCAGCTCTTCGATCTTGCTTTCGAGCTCGGCGATCGGCTGCTCGAATTCTAGGAAGTGTTTTTTGCTCATCAGTTGTGTTCCTGACATGAGATTTGACCGCGCGGGGCGCGAGGATCCGGCTGAGCCGGTCCTCCGCGCCCGCCCCCTTGAGGGGGCCGGCGAAGCCGGTAGGGGGTGGGTCAGTACTCCACCGGCAGCGGGTCCAAACTGCGCCAAATGTACCATGTGGCTACCGAGCGGTAGGGGGCCCAGGCCTCGCCCACCTCGCGCGCCTCAGCACGCGATACCGGTTCGCCGGAAAAGTAGTTCTGGCTGATGCCCTTGAGCAGACCGAGGTCGTCCAGCGGCATCACGTTGGGGCGCATGAGGTGGAAGATCAGGAACATCTCGGCCGTCCAGCGGCCGATGCCACGGATCGCGATCAGCTCGTCGATGATGGCTTCATCGTCCATCTGCGTCCATTGCTTCACATGTACGCGGCCGGCCTCGAAGCTTTCGGCCAGGTCGCGCAGGTATTCCACCTTGCGCGCCGACAGGCCGGCGCCGCGCTGCAGCTCCACGGTCAGCGCCAGCACCGCCTGCGGCGGCACCTTGTGGCTGGGGCCGCTGATCAGGGCGCAGAACTTGTCCCACACCGATTGGGCGGCCTTCACCGAGATCTGCTGGCCGACGATGGAGCGCGCCAGGGTGGTGAAGGCATCGCCCTTGCTCTGCAGCCGCGCCTCGCCGAACTGCGGGATCAGCTTTTTCATCACGCGGTCGCGCTTGCTCAGATGGCGGCAAGCCTCGTCCCAGTAATCCGGGGTCACCCCGGCGGCTGGCGCGCGCCCCATCAGGCCTTCATCCAGGTGGTGCCGCTGGGCGAATCCTGCAACACGATGCCCTGGGCCAGCAGCTCGGCGCGGATGCGATCCGCCTCGGCGAACTGGCGCGCGGCCTTGGCAGCCGCGCGGGCCTCGATTTGCGCCTGGATGGCCGCCTCGTCCAGGCCGCTGCCGGCCTGCAGGTACTGGCGCGGCGCCTGCTGCAGGATGCCCAGCGTGGCGCCCAGACCCTTCAGCAGGGCCGCGTCGGCGCCCGAGCGGCTGCGGTTCACCGCATTCGCCAGCTCGAACAGCACCGAAACCGCGCCCGGGGTGTTGAAGTCATCGTCCATCGCGGCCTTGAAGGCCGCGGCTTGCGGCTGCGCCCAGTCGATCTCACCATCCGGCACCTCGACGCCGTCCAGCGCGGTGTAGAGGCGGCGCAGTGCGGCGCGTGCGTCGTCCAGGTTCACGTCGCTGAAATTGAAGGGGCTGCGGTAATGGGTGCGCAGCATGAAGTAGCGCAGGGTCTCGCCGTCGTAGCGCTTGAGCACGTCCTGGATGGTGAAGAAATTGCCCAGGGACTTGGACATCTTCTCGTTGTCCACATTCAGGAAGCCGTTGTGCATCCAGACATTGACGAAGGGATGGCCCAGCGCGCCCTCGCTCTGGGCGATCTCGTTCTCATGGTGAGGGAACTGCAGGTCCATGCCGCCGCCATGGATGTCGAAGCGCTCGCCCAGCAGGGCGCAGGCCATCGCCGAGCATTCGATATGCCAGCCCGGGCGGCCGGGGCCGTAGCCGCTGGCCCATTTGGCGTCCTCGGGCTCGCTCTCCTTGGCCGACTTCCACAGCACGAAGTCCAGTGGGTCCAGCTTGCCGTCATCCACCGCCACGCGCTCGCCCGCGCGCAAATCGTCCAGCGACTTGCCGCTGAGCTTGCCGTAGCCAGGGAACTTGCGCACCGCAAAGTTCACATCGCCATTGCTGGCGCGGTAGGCCAGGCCCTTGCCTTCCAGCGTGCCGATCAGGTCCAGCATCTGGCCCACATAGTCGGTAGCACGCGGCTCATGCGTGGGGCGCTCCACGCCCAGGGCGCCGATGTCGCGGTGCATCGCCGCGATCATTTCGTCGGTGAGCGCACGGATGCTGATGCCACGCTCCACCGCACGCTTGATGATCTTGTCCTCGATGTCGGTGATGTTGCGCACATAGGTGACGCGCAAGCCCGAAGCCTTGAGCCAGCGCTGCGCCACATCGAAGGCCATCATCATGCGGGCATGGCCCACATGGCAAAGGTCGTAAATCGTCATGCCGCAGACATACATGCGCACATGACCGGGTTCGATGGGGGCAAAGGGCTCGACCGCACGGGTGAGCGAGTTGTAGATGCGCAGAGTCATGGATGGGGCTGGGCTTGGATGCAAGATAGGCTGCTGCGCGCCCCACTGATCATGCCGGTGGTGGCACGGGCGGTTGACCGGCGCCGGGCAGCGATCAGGCACTCTAGAATGGCCCGAAGTATACCGGCTCGACTTCCAGCGAGGCATGAGGGCCGGCCCTCAGACGAGCACCCACGGCAGCCGCCGCACTCCAACACCCCCGACCCATGTACCGTCAACGAACCCTGGCCCTGCTGCTGAGCATGCTGCTGGCGAACGCCGCCCAGGCCGGCGTGCTGGAACAGGCCCAGGCCGACTGGTTGGCAGGCAAGCGCGAGCAAGCCCTGCAGAGCGTGCAGGCCGCATTGAACGAATCGCCGCAGGACGCGCGCCTGCGCTTTGCGTTGGCGGTGATGCAGATGGAGTCCGGCCGCGCAGATGCCGCCGAGACCTTGCTGCTGGGCCTGACCCAGGACTTCCCGGATCTGGCCGACCCCTACAACAACCTGGCCGTGATACGCGCCGGCCGCGGCGAGCTCGAAGGCGCGCGCCGCGCGCTGGAGCAGGCGCTGGCGCTGCAACCCGAGCATCTGCAGGCGCAGGAAAACCTCGGCGATGTGCTGCTGCGCCTTGCGCTGCAGTCCTATGAGCGGGCGCACAAGCTCAGCGTCAGCACGCGCCCTGCCCTCGAACTCAAGCTCGGCCGCACGCGCGAATTGGCGCGCCTGCTCGCGCCCGGCCGCTGAGACACAATATCCACCCTCTCGAAACGCAACCGCGACATGAACAGCAAGCTCCTAGTTCTTTGCGCCGCCCTGCTGTGCGCCGGCGCGACGGCGCAGACCGTCAAGCTCAGCACCACCGAAGGCGATATCCGCGTCCAGCTGGACGCCGAGAAGGCGCCCAAGACCGTGGCCAACTTCCTGCAGTATGTGAAGGCCGGCCACTACGACGGGGTGATCTTCCACCGGGTGATCGACAACTTCATGATCCAGACCGGCGGCTACACCGTGAAGCTGGCGCAAAAACCCACCAAGCCGGCGATCCCGCTGGAGAGCAACAACGGCCTGCTCAACACGCGCGGCACGCTGGCCATGGCCCGCACCAACGACCCGAATTCGGCCACCGCCCAGTTCTTCATCAACGTGGCCGACAACGCCTTCCTCGACGCGGCCAACGCGCGCGACGGCAAGGGCTATGCGGTGTTCGGCCAGGTCATCGAGGGCATGGACGTGGTCGACAAGATCAAGTCCATCCCGACCAGCCCCCAGGGCATGCACCAGAACCTGCCCACCAAAACCGTCCTCATCACCAAGGCCATTGTGGAGTCCAAGAAATGACCAAGACCGTAGAACTGCAGACCAACCATGGCGTGATCCGCGTCGAGCTGGATGACGCCAAGGCTCCCATCAGCGTGGCCAATTTCCTCAGCTATGTGAACAGCGGCCATTACAACGGCACGGTGTTCCACCGCGTCATCAAGGGCTTCATGGTGCAGGGCGGCGGTTTTGAGCCCGGCATGAAACAAAAGCCCACCGAGGCGCCGATCCAGAACGAGGCCAACAACGGCCTGAAAAACGAGCACTACACCCTGGCGATGGCGCGCACCAATGCGCCGCACTCGGCATCCGCCCAGTTCTTCATCAACACCACCAAGAACGACTTCCTCAACTTCAAGTCCGAGAGCCCCTCGGGCTGGGGCTATGCTGTATTCGGCAAGGTCGTCGCCGGCACCGAGGTGGTGGATGCGATCGAGAAGGTCAAGACCGGCCGCTCCGGCTTCCACGACGACGTGCCGCTGGAAGATGTGGTGATCGAGCGCGCGGTCGAAATTGGCTGATCTGCTGAGCAGGGTGCAGGCGCCGTCCGACTGGACGGCGATCGACTTCATCTCCGACCTGCACCTGGCCCCCGAGACGCCACACACCCTGGCCGCGCTGCGGCGCTATCTGCGCGCCACGCCGGCCCAGGCGGTGTTTCTGCTGGGCGACATCTTCGAGGTCTGGATCGGCGACGATGCGCGCGGCGACGCCTTCGAGGCCGAATGCACGGCGCTCTTGCAAGCCGCCAGTCAAGACCTGACCCTGTTCTTCATGGCCGGCAACCGCGACTTCCTGGTCGGCGACGAGATGGCCGCCGCCGCCGGCTTCCAGCGGCTTGCGGACCCCTGCCTGCTGGAGGCGTTTGGCCGGCGCTGGCTGCTCAGTCACGGCGACGCGTTATGCCTGGACGACAAGCCCTACCAGCAGTTCCGCGCGATGTCGCGCAACCCTGCGTGGCAGGCCCAGATGCTGGCGCAGCCGGTCGAGCGCCGGCGCGAGCAGGCGCGCCAGCTGCGCCTGCAGAGCATCGCCAATCAACAGGCCATGAAGCCCGAGAACTGGGCCGACCTGGATGCCGGGGCCACACGTGCCTGGCTGCGCCAGGCAGCCGCACCGGTGCTGATCCACGGCCACACCCACCGCCCTGCCGAGCACGACCTGGGCCAAGGCCTGAGCCGCTGGGTGCTGCCCGACTGGGACTGCGAGCATGGCGCGCCGCGCGGCGGGCCGCTGCGCCTCACGGCCGCCGGCCCTTCGCGCCTGGGCATAGACTGATGCTGGGCGCCTGGTGGCGCCGCTGGCGCGCGCGCCACGAGCGCCAGATCCCCGAGCCGGTCTGGCAACTCACCCTCGCCCGCTACCCCTTCATCGCGGCGCGCTCGGTCTCCGAGCTCAGCGAGCTGCGCCAGCTCTGCTCGCAGTTCCTGGCCCGCAAGGAATTCCACGGCGTGGCCGGCTTCCAGGTCAGCGACGAGGTGGCCGTGGCCGTGGCCGCCCAGGCCTGCCTGCCGGTGCTGCGCCTGGGGCTGGACTGGTACGACGACTTCGTCGGCATCGTCATGCATGCGCATGAGGTGGTGGCCGCGCGCGAGTTCATGGATGAGGACGGCGTCGTGCACGAATACGACGAGGTGCTGGCCGGCGAGGCTATGGAAGGCGGCCCGCTGATGCTGGCCTGGAGCGAACTGGCGCCCGAGCCCACCGCGCTAACGGCCTGCGAGAGCGTCTACAACGTGGTGATCCACGAATTCGCCCATGTGCTGGACATGCGCGATGGCATCGCCGATGGCGTGCCGCCGCAAGGCAGCGCGGCGGCACGCGCGCAGTGGCTGCGGGTGCTGGACGCCGAATGGCTGGGCTTCTGCGAGCGCGTCGATGCCGGCGAAGCCACCCTCATCGACCCCTACGGCGCCGAGGCAATTGAGGAATTCTTCGCCGTCGCCAGCGAGGCCTTCTTCGTCGCCCCAAGAGAACTGCTGGACGAGCAGCCGGTACTGTACCGGCTGCTCAGCGGCTTCTACAGGCAGGACCCGGCCGGCTGAACAAGCTTATTCTCAGCTGGTGGTGGCCGGCTCGGCCTTGGGCTTGTTGTCGCTGCGCTTGAGCGGCTGGATCTCCAGCAGCACCTCGCCAGCGTCGTCCACGTCCACGCCCAGGCGGCCTCCATCGACCAGGCGGCCGAACAAGAGCTCGTCTGCCAGTGCGCGGCGTATGGTGTCCTGGATCAGGCGCTGCATCGGGCGCGCGCCCATCAGCGGATCGAAGCCCTTCTTGGCCAGATGCTTGCGCAACTTGTCGCTGAAGGTGACCTCGACCTTCTTTTCCTGCAGCTGGCTTTCCAGTTGCAGCAGGAACTTGTCGACCACGCGCATGATGATTTCTTCATCCAGCGCACGGAACGAGACGATGGCGTCCAGGCGGTTGCGGAACTCGGGCGTGAACAGGCGCTTGATATCACCCATCTCGTCGCCGCGTTCGCGCGAGTTGGTGAAGCCTATGGTCGACTTGTTCATCGTCTCGGCGCCCGCATTGGTCGTCATGATGATGATGATGTTGCGGAAGTCGGCCTTGCGTCCGTTGTTGTCGGTGAGCGAACCATGGTCCATCACCTGCAGCAGCACATTGAAGACATCCGGATGCGCCTTCTCGATTTCGTCGAGCAGCAGCACCGCATGCGGCTTCTTGGTGACGGCCTCGGTCAGCAGGCCGCCCTGGTCGAAGCCCACATAGCCTGGGGGCGCGCCGATCAGGCGGCTGACCGCATGGCGCTCCATGTACTCCGACATATCGAAGCGGATCAACTCGATGCCCAGGATATAGGCGAGCTGCTTGGCCACCTCGGTCTTGCCCACGCCGGTGGGGCCGGAGAACAGGAAGGAGCCGATCGGCTTGTCGGGCTTGCCCAGGCCCGAGCGCGCCATCTTGATGGCGGCCGCGAGCGCGTCGATGGCCGGCTCCTGGCCGAACACCACGCTGTTGAGGTCGCGGTCCAGGCTCTTGAGCTTGCCGCGGTCGTCGGTGGACACCGAGGCCGGCGGGATGCGCGCGATCTTGGCGACGATGTCCTCCACCTCGGCACGCGTGATGGTCTTCTTCTGCTTGCTCTTGGGCAGGATGCGCTGCGCCGCACCGGCCTCGTCGATCACGTCGATGGCCTTGTCGGGCAGGTGACGGTCGTTGATGTACTTAGCCGAGAGCTCGGCCGCGGCCTGCAAGGCACCGAGCGCGTACTTGACGCTGTGGTGCTCCTCGAAGCGCGACTTCAGGCCCTTGAGGATCTCGACGGTCTGCTCCACCGAGGGCTCCACCACGTCAACCTTCTGGAAGCGCCGCGACAGCGCGGCGTCCTTCTCGAAGATGCCGCGATACTCGTTGAAGGTGGTCGCACCTATGCACTTCATCGCGCCCGACGACAGCGCCGGCTTGAGCAGATTGCTGGCGTCCAGCGTGCCGCCCGAGGCGGCGCCCGCGCCGATCAGGGTATGGATCTCGTCGATGAACAGGATGGCGTTGGGCTGGTCCTTGAGCTGCTTGAGCACGGCCTTGAGGCGCTGCTCGAAATCGCCGCGGTACTTGGTGCCCGCCAAGAGCGCACCCATGTCCAGCGAATACACCACCGCCTCGCTCAGCACGTCGGGCACCTCGCCCTCGGTGATGCGCCAGGCCAGGCCCTCGGCAATGGCGGTCTTGCCCACGCCGGCCTCGCCCACCAGCAGCGGGTTGTTCTTGCGCCGACGGCACAGCACCTGCACCACGCGCTCGACCTCATGCTCGCGGCCGATCAGCGGATCGATCTTGCCATCTTTGGCGAGCTGGTTGAGGTTCTGCGTGAACTGCTCCAGCGGCGAGCCCTTTCCACCGCCGCCGCTGGCGTCCGCCTCCTCGCGCTCGGCCTCTCCGCCACCGCCCTCCTGTCCCTTGGGTGGCTCGGGCGGCTCGCTCTTCTTGATGCCGTGGGCAATGTAGTTCACCACGTCCAGCCGCGTCACGCCCTGCTGGTGCAGGTAGTAGACGGCGTGCGAATCCTTCTCGCCGAAGATCGCCACCAGCACGTTCGCGCCGGTAACTTCCTTCTTGCCGCTGCCGGTGGATTGCACATGCATGATGGCGCGCTGGATCACGCGCTGAAAGCCCAGTGTCGGCTGGGTGTCCACCTCGTCGCTGCCGCCCACCGTGGGCGTGTTGTCCTTGATGAACTGCGCCAGGCTTTTGCGCAGATCGTCGATATTGGCCGAACAGGCCCGCAACACCTCGGCCGCGGACGGGTTGTCCAGCAAGGCCATCAGCAGATGCTCCACGGTGATGAACTCGTGGCGCTGCTGGCGCGCTTCGACAAACGCCATGTGCAGGCTGACTTCAAGCTCTTGGGCAATCATGCGGCCTCCATAATGCACTGCAAAGGATGGCCGGCACGCCTTGCGGCGGCCAGCACCAACTCGACCTTGGTGGCCGCCACGTCCTTGGTGAACACACCGCAAACGCCTCGGCCATCGTGATGGATTTTGAGCATGATCTGGGTGGCCGTATCCAGGTCATGGCGGAAATATTCCTGCAGCACCATCACCACGAATTCCATCGGGGTGAAATCGTCATTGAGCATCAGCACCTGGTACAGGCGCGGGGGCTCGGTCTTCTGCGGCACCCGCTCCAGAATCGTGGTGCCGTCTGCGTCGTCGCGCCCCGGCACGGCGCCCGGCGTCTGACCGGGTGGCGTGGGTGGCTTCTTGGGAAGATCAGGCATGCCGCGATTCTATCGACAGGGGCTACTCCCCACATGGGGCCGGTCCATCTTCCGACAAGTCCGGCGCCTACATTGCGCGATATGGCCCCGGGCCGTGCAGCATTTCTCGACCCTTGCTTTCGACACCCCCGGGCAGGCCCTGAATTGACATCCGGGAGACAGTGGAGAGAATCCGCGGCTGGTGCGTCAGACACCGGGATGGAGAAGGAATAATGCCACTAGGAACTGTCAAGTGGTTCAACGATGCCAAGGGCTTTGGCTTCATCGAACCCGAGCAAGGCGGAGAAGACGTGTTCGCCCATTTTTCGGCGATACAGATGGAGGGCTTCCGCACCCTCAAGCAGGGCGGCCGCGTGAACTATGAGCTGGTGCAGGGTCCCAAGGGGCAGCTGGCTCAGAACATCACGCCGCTGGAAGCGGCCGCCGCGGCCCAGCAGGAGGCCTCGCTGAGCGGCGCTGCATAGGCAGCGGGTTTCAGCAGCCAGCAAGACAAAGGCCCGCTTTGCAGCGGGCCTTTTTGCTTGCCGACGCAGGGCATTGGCCCCCGCTTGTCGCTCACATCTGGTCGATCATGACCTGGCCGAAACCGGAGCATGAGACCTGGGTCGCGCCATCCATCAGGCGCGCGAAGTCATAGGTGACCTTCTTGCTGGCGATGGCCTTCTCCAGCGCACTGATGATCAGATCGGCGGCCTCGAACCAGCCCATGTGGCGCAACATCATCTCGGCCGAGAGGATTTCCGAACCGGGGTTCACATAGTCCTTGCCGGCGTACTTGGGCGCGGTGCCATGGGTGGCTTCGAAACAGGCCACCGAGTCCGACAGATTGGCGCCCGGCGCGATGCCGATGCCACCGACTTGCGCCGCCAGCGCGTCGGAGATGTAGTCGCCGTTCAGGTTCAGCGTGGCCACCACCGAGTATTCGGCCGGACGCAAGAGGATCTGCTGCAGGAAGGCATCGGCGATCGAATCCTTGATGGTGATGTGCTTGCCATTCTTCGGATTCACGAGCCGGCACCAGGGGCCACCGTCGATCGGCTCGGCACCGAATTCCTTCTGCGCCAGGGCATAGGCCCAGTCACGGAAGCCACCTTCGGTGTACTTCATGATGTTGCCCTTGTGCACGATGGTGACGCTGGGCTTGTCGTTGTCGATCGCGTACTGAATGGCCTTGCGCACCAGACGCTCGGTGCCTTCGCGCGAGACCGGCTTGACGCCGATGCCCGAGGTGTTCGGGAAGCGGATCTTCTTCACGCCCATCTCGTCCTGCAGGAACTTGATCAGCTTCCTGGCCTTGTCGCTCTCGGCCTCGAACTCGATGCCGGCGTAGATGTCTTCCGAGTTCTCACGGAAGATCACCATATGGGTCTTCTCGGGCTCCTTCAGCGGCGAGGGCACGCCCTTGAAGTACTGCACCGGGCGCAGGCAGACATAGAGGTCGAGTTCCTGGCGCAGCGCCACGTTCAGCGAACGGATGCCGCCGCCCACCGGCGTGGTCAGCGGGCCCTTGATGGAGACCACGTATTCGCGCAGGGCCTCGAGCGTCTCAGCCGGCAGCCACACATCGGGGCCATAGACCTTGGTCGACTTCTCGCCGGCATAGACCTCCATCCAGTGGATCTTGCGCTTGCCGCCATAGGCCTTGGCCACGGCCGCGTCGACCACCTTGAGCATCACCGGCGTGATGTCGACACCCGTGCCGTCGCCCTCGATGAAGGGGATGATGGGCTCATCAGGCACCGTCAGCGACATGTCGGCGTTGACGGTGATCTTGCTGCCCTGCTCGGGGCGCTTGATGTGCTGGTACATGGTGCGGTCTTTCTGATCAGGATGCGACGGACGCCAGCGCCACGTTGAAGGTCGCGCTCGGGCGCATCACGGCTTCCAGCTTGGCCATGTCGGGCATGTAGTAGCCCCCGATGTCCACCGGCTTGCCCTGCACCGCGGCCAGCTCGGCGACGATGGTGGCCTCCTTGTCGGCCAAGGCCTTGGCCAGCGGTGCGAACTTCGCGGCCAGCTCGGCGTCATCGCCCTGCTCGGCCAGCGCCTGGGCCCAGTACAACGCCAGGTAGAACTGGCTGCCACGGTTGTCCAGCTGGCCGGTCTTGGGGCTGGGGTTCTTGTTGTTGTCCAAGAGCCGGCCGGTGGCGGCGTCCAGGGTCTTGGCCAGCAGCTTGGCGCGCGGGTTGTTGTTCTTCAGGCCCAGATCTTCCAGGCTCACCGCCAGCGCCAGGAACTCGCCCAGCGAATCCCAGCGCAGATGGTTCTCCTCCACCAGCTGCTGCACATGCTTGGGCGCCGAACCACCGGCACCGGTCTCGTACATCCCGCCGCCGGCCATCAGAGGAACGATGGACAGCATCTTGGCCGAGGTGCCCAGCTCCATGATGGGGAACAGATCGGTCAGGTAGTCGCGCAAAATGTTGCCAGTGGCGCTGATGGTGTCCAGGCCGCGGATCACGCGCTCCAGCGTGTAACGCATGGCACGCACCTGGCTCATGATCTGGATGTCCAGGCCGGCGGTGTTGTGCTCGTGCAGGTACATCTTGACCTTGGTGATCAGCTGCGCCTCATGCGGGCGGTACTGGTCGAGCCAGAACACCACCGGCATGCCCGAGTTGCGCGCGCGGTTGACGGCCAGCTTGACCCAGTCGCGGATGGCGGCGTCCTTGCACTGGCACATGCGCCAGATGTCGCCCTGCTCCACGTCCTGGCTCATCAGCACCTCGCCGCTGTCCAGGTCGGTGATGTTGGCCGTACCGTCCTCGGGGATCTCGAAGGTCTTGTCGTGCGAGCCGTATTCCTCGGCCTGCTGGGCCATCAGGCCGACGTTGGGCACCGTGCCCATGGTCTTGGGGTCGAAGGCGCCGTGCCACTTGCAGAAGTTGATCATCTCCTGGTAGATGCGGGCGAAGGTCGACTCCGGCATCACGGCCTTGACGTCCTTCAGGCGACCATCGGCACCCCACATCTTGCCGCCGTTGCGGATCATGGCGGGCATCGAGGCGTCCACGATGATGTCGTTGGGCGAATGGAAGTTGGTGATGCCCTTGGCCGAATCGACCATGGCCAGCTCGGGGCGGTGCTCATGGCAGGCGTGCAGATCGCGCTTGATCTCGTCCTGCTTGCTCTGCGGCAGCGTGGCGATCTTGTTGTAGAGATCGACCATGCCGTTGTTGACGTTGATGCCCAGCTCGTCGAACAGCTTGCCGTGCTTGTCGAAGGCCTCGCGGTAGAAGATCTTCACGCAATGGCCGAACACGATCGGGTGCGAGACCTTCATCATGGTGGCCTTGACGTGCAGCGAGAACATCACGCCGGTCTGGCGCGCATCCTCGATCTCGCGCTCGTAGAACTCCAGCAAGGCCTTCTTGCTCATGAACATGCTATCGATGACCTCGCGGTCCAGCAAGGCGACCTTGGGCTTTAGCACGATGGTCTTGCCGCTCTTGGTGATCAGCTCCATCTTGACGTTGCGCGCGCGGTCCAGGGTCATGGACTTCTCGCCGTGGTAGAAGTCGCCGGCATGCATGTGCGAGACATGCGAGCGCGAGGCCTGGCTCCAGTCGGCCATGCTGTGCGGGTTCTTGCGCGCGTATTCCTTGACGGCCTTAGGCGCGCGGCGGTCCGAATTGCCCTCACGCAGCACCGGGTTCACGGCCGAGCCTATGCACTTGTTGTAGCGCGCCCGGATGTCCTTTTCCTCATCGGTCTGCGGCTTCTCGGGGAAGTCGGGAATCTTGTAGCCCTTGTCCTGCAGCTCCTTGATGGCAGCCTTCAACTGCGCGACCGAGGCGCTGATATTGGGCAGCTTGATGATGTTGGCCTCGGGTTTCAGGGTCAGCTTGCCCAGTTCGGCCAGATGGTCGGGCACGCGCTGCGCCTCGCTCAAGGCTTCCGGGAACTGGCCCAGGATGCGACCGGCGACCGAGATGTCGCTGGTCTCGACATGCACGCCGGCGGGCGCCGTAAAGGCGCGCACGATGGGCAGGAAGGACGCCGTCGCCAACAGCGGCGCTTCGTCGGTCAGGGTGTAGATGATGGTCGGTTGCTGAGTAGTCATGAGGTATCCAGATCGGCCCATCAATCAGGCCCGCAGGGGTGGACAAATAGAGCGGTGATTCTAGGGCAGGCACGCCGGCTGGGAAGCCAAGTCTTATAGAAGTCTTGGCCTTGATCAGTTTCTCAGTTGGGCAAGCCGCAGAGCGCGGCAAGCTGCAACCAGACACCATGCCCCAGGGCCCATCCGGAGGCCGTGATCAGGGCCAATCCGGCCAGACGCACCGCCCAGGCCATGCCGTGCGCGCCCAGGGCTTTCAGCAGCATGCCGGGGCCGAGTGCCAGGCCTGCCCCGGAACCCAGGGCGAAGACCACCATCACCAGGGCGCCGGCGGGTGGGCCGCTGGCCAGGCCCGCTGTCAGCAGCGCGGACTGAAGCAAGCCGCAAGGCCAGGCCACCCAGGCCAGGCCGACCAGCCCGGATCGGGCCGGTGCCGACAACACCATCCGCCCCGTACCGGGCATCGCGACTGTGGCCACATTGACTGGCCGACCCAGCTGACCCAGCCAGGCCGGTTGCCGGGCGAACACCAAGAGGTACATGCCCAGCAACAGGGCCGCGCCATGGACAAGCAACCACAGCGGCCGCAACCAGGCCGCCGCGCTGCCTATCCAGGCCAGCGCGCCCACGCTGGCCGCAACCACGGCGCCGCCAAGTGCGTAGCTCAGCATGCGGCCCAGTTGGAAGGCACTCGCCGACTGCCGGCCCGCACGGCCGCAAGCAGCGGCGGCCGGGCCGCACATGGCCAGGCAATGAGGCGTGCCGGCCAGCCCCATGAGCAGGGCCGAGCCGGCGAGCGCGAGGTCTAACATAAGCTCAGATGATGCGCGAGAACTTGGCGCGCGTCTGGTCGGCGCTCAGGTAGCGGTCGAACACCATGGCCACGGCGCGCACGAAATACCAGCCCATCGCGGTGACCTGGATCGCGCCGGGCTCCACCACCACCAGCCCGGTATCGGCCATGGCGCGCAGGCGCTCCAGCTCGGCGCCGAAGTAGTCCTGCACCTTGATCAGATGCGCCAGTTCGATGGACTCAAACTCCACCCGCCCCTGGCACATCAGGGCCATGATCATGGCGCGGCGCACCAGGTCATCGCGCGACAGGGCCAGGCCGCGCTCGATCGGCAGTTGGCCATGGGCCAGCGCGTCGTAGTACTCGGGCAGGGTCTTGGCGTTCTGGCTGTAGGTGGCGCCGATGCGGCCGATCGCTGAAACGCCCAGACCGATCAGGTCGCAATCGGGCTGGGTGCTGTAGCCCTGGAAGTTGCGGTGCAACCTGCCCTGGCGCTTGGCCACCGCCAGGCTGTCGCTGGGCAGGGCGAAATGGTCCATGCCGATATAGGTGTAGCCATGGCCGACAAAGCCGCTGAGCGCTGCCGACAGCATGTGCAGCTTGTCGGCCGCCACCGGCAGCAGCGTGGCGTCGATGCGGCGCTGCGGCTTGAAGCGCTGCGGCAGATGGGCATAGCCATACAGCGCGATGCGGTCCGGCTTGAGTGCCGCCACCTGGGCGATGGTGCGGGCAAAGGACGCGGGCGTCTGCTGCGGCAGGCCGTAGATCAGGTCCACATTGGTGGATTCGAAGCCCAGGGCACGCGCCTGCACCATCAGCGCTTCCACGCTCTCGTAGCTCTGCATGCGATGCACGGCCTTCTGCACCGCCGGGTCGAAGTCCTGCACGCCAAAGCTCAGGCGGTTGAAGCCCAGGCCACGCAAATGCTGCAGGCGCTCGTTGGTGACGGTGCGCGGGTCCACCTCGATGGACACCTCAGCCCCGGGCGCCAGCTTGAAGCGACTACGGATGTCGTCCATCAGCCGCGTCAACTCCGCATCGCTGAGGAAGGTCGGCGAACCGCCGCCCAGATGCAGCTGCGATACCGACGGCGTGCGCCCAAGGTCCGCCAGCGTCAGGTCCATCTCCGTGACTAGCGCGTCCAGGTACTCGGCCGCCTTTTCATGGTGCTTGGTGATGACCTTGTTGCAGGCGCAGTAGTAGCAGACCGACTCGCAAAAGGGGATATGCACGTAGATGGACAAGGGCGCGCCGCCGCCCACCACCCCACCTTGGGCACGCTGTTGCAAGGCCTGACGATATTGGGAGGCCGTAAAGGCCTCGACGAAGCGGTCTGCGGTCGGGTAGGAGGTATAGCGTGGGCCGGAAACGTCAAAGCGGCGCAACACTTCTTCGGTAATGCCGGGCAGGGGTTCAGCGACTCTTGGTTCCATGGGACCGTACTGTGCCAAGCCGGTTGACTCGGCGTTTGACTTGGGTCAATCTTGCAGCGCAAGCATAGAGAAAGAATGGCGTCAATCTTGAGGAGCATCATGTTCAACTCTATGCACACAGGCACGCCGTCGGGCGCGGAATCCGCCCCAGCTCCCGGGCCAGCCACGATAATTCGCCACATGAATGCCAACCACGCCATCAAGATCGAGCCCTTCAAGGTAGCTTGTTCCAGTTGCAACCTGCGGGAGTTGTGCTTGCCCGTCGGCCTGTCCAAGGGTGACCTGGATCAACTGGACGCCCTGGTGGCCACACGCCGCAATGTCGAACGCGGCGACACGCTGTTCCGTACCGGGGACTCCTTCCAGTCGCTCTACGCGGTGCGCACCGGTTTCTTCAAGACCTGTGTGTCGTCCGAAGACGGGCGCGACCAGGTCACCGGCTTCCAGATGGCCGGCGAGTTGCTGGGCCTTGACGGCATCAGCAATGACCGCCACAGCTGCGACGCCGTGGCCCTGGAGGACTCGCAGGTCTGCGTGATCCCCTACAGCCAGCTGGAAGAGCTGTCGCGCGAGTTCACCGATCTGCAGCATCAGTTCCACAAGATCATGAGCCGCGAAATCGTGCGCGACCATGGCGTGATGCTGCTCTTGGGCAGCATGCGTGCCGAGGAGCGCCTGGCGGCCTTCTTGCTCAACCTCACCCAGCGACTGCAGGCGCGTGGCTTCTCGGCCTCGGCCCTGGTGCTGCGCATGACGCGCGAGGAAATCGGCAGCTATCTGGGCCTGAAACTGGAGACGGTCAGCCGCACCTTCTCAAAGTTCCAGGAAGACGGCCTGCTGGAAGTGAAGCAGCGCCAGATCCGCATCATGGATCAGCCGGGGCTGCAGAAGCTGGTCAACAGCACCACCTGCTGAGCGGCTTCGCCGCAGACCGACGCTAGCCCGCCTCCGGCGGGCTTTGTTGTTTGGACAGGTACAGCGACATCGCCGCTGCGATGCTGATGAGCAGCCAGAAGATGAAGAAGCTGAGCGTGTAGATCGCCGCGCGCGGCAGCGCCATCGGCGCCGCACCGAACCAGCTCAGGTCGCTCGGGTCCACTACCGCAAACACCAGCGCCAAGGTCACCCCGGCCATGAAGAAGGCCGGCCAGAGGATGAGCATGGCCGAACGCACCAGCCCCGGCCGGTCACCTGGTCTGCGCTCCAAAGCTGCATCGTCCATGCGTCCCCCTCGGCTTGCGAGTTTGCGGCCTCAGTGGCCGCCCGTCGCCGCATGGTTGCGGGCCTTGATCGCGGGCTGCAGGGCCGCGCCCTGCTCTTCGGCACTGTCGGCCGACGGACGGGCCTTGGTCTCGATGACCGGATCCGGGAAGCGGATTGCCAGCGTCAGCGTGGCGATGCAGGCAACGATCACCACCGACGGGCCGCCCACCACCAGCCACATCATGCGTTCACGCCACCAGGGCGCAGGCTTGTCGGCCGGGGTCAGGTCTTGCTGTTTGCTCATGGCTTGCTCTTTCTGGTCGCTTGGCCGCCGCTCAACGCGGCAGCACAAAGGTTGATTTTTCCATCAGGCTACCGGCGTCGGTACCCGGGCTGGCGAGGCGGCGGATTTCGAACTGGATCGCATGGGCGCCGGCGCCCGCGCTGGCCGCGACCTCGGGCGGCACACGCAGCGCCACCGAGATCCAGCGCGCTTCGGCGGGCCCGACCGCCACAACCTCCGGCGCGGGCTGCATGCGCAGGCCCGGCAGGCCGGAGGCCGCCAGCGTGAAGCGCTGTTCCTGCTCGGTGGCATTCATGATCTGCAGGCGGTAGACGTTTTCCACATAGCCGTCCTCGACCTGCCGCGCCAGCGCGGCCCGGTCGCGCACCACGTCCACCTTGAAGGTGGTGCGCAGCGCAATGCTCGCCATCAATGCCGTGCTGACGACGAGAAGGATGGCGGTGTAGATCAGCACGCGCGGACGGAACATGCGCGCCAGCAGCTGGCTGCGGGTCAGGTGCTGCGCCAGGCCGTTCTGGGTGTCGTAGCGCACCAGGCCACGCGCATAGCCCATCTTGTCCATCACGCCGTTGCATACATCGACGCAGGCGGCGCAGCCTATGCATTCGTATTGCAGGCCACGGCGGATGTCGATGCCGGTGGGGCAGACATGCACGCACAGATTGCAGTCTATGCAGGCGCCCAGCCCGAGCTGCTGCGGGTCGGCCTTGCGCCCGCGCGCGCCGCGCGGCTCGCCGCGCTCGGCGTCGTAGCTGATGATCAACGTGTCCTTGTCGAACATGGCGCTCTGGAAGCGCGCATAGGGACACATGTATTTGCAGACCTGCTCGCGCATATAGCCTGCGTTGCCATAGGTGGCAAAGCCGTAGAACAGCACCCAGAACCATTCCCAGGGCCCGAAGCTCAGCGCCAGGGCCTCGCTGCCCAGCAGCTTGATGGGCGTAAAGTAGCCGACAAAGCTGAAGCCGGTCCACAGGCCCAGGCTCAGCCAGACCAGCTGCTTGCCGCCCTTGCGGGCCAGCTTCTCGGCATTCCAGGGGCCAGCGTCGAGCCGAATGCGTGCGGCGCGATCGCCTTCGAAGCGCTGCTCCACCCACATGAAGATCTCGGTGTAGACGGTCTGCGGGCAGGCGTAGCCGCACCACAGCCGCCCCGCCACCGCGGTGAAGAGGAACAACGCATAGGCCGAGATCAGCAGGATCCCGGTCAGGAAGATGAAGTCCTGCGGATACAGGACCAGTTCGAAGATATAGAAACGGCGCGCGCCCAGGTCGAAGAGCACGGCCTGGCGGCCGTTCCAAGTCAACCAGGGCAGGCCGTAGAACAGCAGCTGCGTGATCCAGACCAGGCTCCAGCGCCAGGTCGCAAACCAGCCTGTGACGGCGCGGGGGTAGATCTTCTTCTGTGCCTGATAGAGCGAAACCATCTCCACGGCGGCATCACCGCCGCGCTGGCTGGGCTGGGTCGTGGCGCTGGCTTCGCTGCTCATCAGTTGCTGCTTTTTCCCTGCTTCTTACTTCGCGGCCACTGCGGTGGTTTGCGACAGGCTCCACACATAGGCCGCCAGCACCCGGATCTGCTCGGGGCTCAGGCGCGCGGCGTGGGCGGGCATGACGTTGTTCTTGCCGTTGTTGATCATCGCCGTCACCGCATCTTCGCCCCAGCCATGCAGCCAGACCTTGTCGGTCAGGTTGGGCGCACCCAGGGCCTGGTTGCCCTTGCCGTCCGGGCCATGGCAGGCCGCGCAAGCACCGAACTTGGGCTTGCCCAGCTGGGCCGCGATCGAGTTGTGCGGGCTGCCCGACAGGCTCAGCACATAGTTGGCCACATTGCGCACGTCTTCCGGCGTGCCCACCGCGGCGGCCATCGGCGGCATCACGCCGTTGCGGCCCTTGCTGATGGTTTCGATGATGGTGTCATGGGCACCGCCATAGAGCCAGTCGCTGTCGGTCAGGTTGGGGAAGCCCTTGGAGCCCTTGGCGTCCGAGCCATGGCAGCCGGCGCAGTTGTTGGCGAACAGGCGCTCACCAATGCCCATCGCCTGCGGGTCCTTGGCCAGGGCCTCGGCCGGCATGGCCGCGTACTTGGCGTAGACGCCCTCGAGTGCGGCGCGCGCCTTGGCCTGCTCGGCCTCGTACTGGCCGGTGCTGGTCCACTTCAGGCTGCCCTCGGTGCTGCCCAGACCCGGATACATGGCCAGGTAGATGCCAGCGAACAGCACCGTCAGCACGAACAAGCCCATCCACCAGCGCGGCAGCGGGTTGTTCAGTTCACGCAGGTCCTCGTCCCAGATATGGCCGGTGGTGTTGTCGTTGGCCATGATGCGGCGGCGGCTGGCGATGATCAACAGCACCAGGCACAGCAGCAGGCCAAGGATGGTGGCGCCGGCCACGAAGACCGACCAGCCATGGGAGAAAAAGTCACTCATTCAGGCCTCCTGGAGAGCTTGGGTTCGGCTGGCACGTCATCGTCCAGCAAGGGGACGGCGGCCACCTCATCGAAACGGTGCAGATTGCGCTTGGAGTAGGCCCACAGGGCAATGCCCACAAACATCAGCAGCGACAGCAGGGTGAAGCCCGCTCTCAGGTCATTGATATCCATGGTCACTCCTTACTTGAGCGCGGTGCCCATGACCTGCAGGTAGGCGATCACCGCGTCCAGCTCGGTCTTGCCCTTGACCTCATCGCCAGCCTTGGCGATGTCGTCTTCGGTATAGGGCACGCCCACCGTGCGCAGGGCGCGGAACTTGGGCGCCATGTCGGCCGGGTTGACGCTGGCCTTGGCCAGCCAGGGGTAGGCCGGCATGTTCGACTCGGGCACCAGGTCGCGCGGATTGGTCATGTGGATACGATGCCATTCATCGCTGTACTTGCCGCCCACGCGCTGCAGGTCCGGCCCGGTGCGCTTGCTGCCCCATTGGAAGGGGTGGTCGTAGACGAATTCGCCGGCCACCGAGTAATGGCCGTAGCGCATGGTCTCGGCGCGGAAGGGGCGAATCATCTGCGAGTGGCAGTTGTAGCAGCCCTCGCGGATGTAGATGTCCCGGCCGGCCAGTTGCAGCGCGGTATAGGGCTTGAGACCTTCCACGGCCTGCGTGGTGGAGCGCTGGAAGAACAGCGGCACGATTTCGACGATGCCGCCGACGACCACCGTCAGCAGCACCAACACGATCATCAGGAAATTGCTGGTTTCAATCTTCTCGTGACCAGCGACGGCGTGATTGCTATTTGCCATTTGTTGACTCCGTCTGCTTCAGGCGTGGGCGGCCACGGCGGGGATGGTCACGGCCTGAGCCTTGCCCACCTGCATGGTCTTCACCACGTTCCAGCCCATGATCAGCATGCCGCTCAGGTAGAGCAGGCCGCCGCCGAGGCGGATCACATAGAAGGGATAGGTGGCCTTGACGCTTTCCACGAAGGTGTAGACCAGGGTGCCGTCGGGGTTGACCGCACGCCACATCAGGCCCTGCATCACGCCGGCGATCCACATCGCGGCGATGTAGAGCACGATGCCGATGGTGGCGACCCAGAAGTGCAGCTCGATGGCGCGCTTGGAGTACATCTCCACGCGGCCGAACATGCGCGGGATCAGGTGGTAGAGGCAGCCCATCGAGATCAGCCCCACCCAGCCCAGGGCACCCGAGTGCACATGGCCAATGGTCCAGTCGGTGTAGTGCGAGAGCGCGTTCACCGTCTTGATCGACATCATCGGGCCTTCGAAGGTCGACATGCCGTAGAAGGACAGCGAGACGATCAGGAACTTCAGGATCGGGTCGTCACGCAGTTTGTGCCAGGCACCCGAGAGCGTCATGATGCCGTTGATCATGCCGCCCCAGCTGGGCGCCAGCAGCACCAGCGAGAACACCATGCCCACCGATTGCGCCCAATCGGGCAGCGCGGTGTAGTGCAGATGGTGCGGGCCCGCCCACATATAGGTGAAGATCAGCGCCCAGAAATGCACGATCGACAGGCGGTAGCTGTACACCGGGCGGCCGGCCTGCTTGGGGATGTAGTAGTACATCATGCCGAGGAAGCCCGCGGTCAGGAAGAAGCCCACGGCGTTATGGCCGTACCACCACTGCACCATGGCGTCCTGCACGCCGGCATAGGCGGAGTAGCTCTTCGTCAGGCTGACGGGGATGGCGGCACTGTTGACCAGGTGCAGCAAGGCCACGGCAATGATGAAGGCGCCGAAGAACCAGTTCGCCACATAGATGTGGCGGATCTTGCGGGTGCCCACGGTGCCGAAAAACACGATGGCATACGAGACCCACACGACGGTGATGAGGATGTCGATCGGCCATTCCAGCTCGGCGTATTCCTTGCCCTGCGTGAAGCCCATTGGCAGGCTGATCGCCGCCGCCAGGATCACCAGCTGCCAGCCCCAGAAGGTGAACCAAGCCAGGCCGGGCGCGAACAAGCGCGTCTGGCCGGTGCGCTGCACCACATGGTAGGCGGTCGCAAACAGCGTGCAACCGCCGAAGGCGAAGATCACCGCGTTCGTGTGCAATGGGCGCAAGCGGCCATAGCTCAGGAAAGGGATTCCCAGATTGAGTTCGGGCCAGGCGAGTTGGGCGGCGCAAATGACGCCGACCAGCATGCCGACCACGCCCCACAGGACGGCCGCAAGCGCAAACGCGCGTACGACGCCGTCCTCATACACCGGCCCACCCGGTTGCGAGACACTAGCCATTGACGTGCTCCTTACACATTTTCTAGATAAACCCGGCGATTCTTAGGGTTGTTGCGGCGGCCGAGCTTGATCGCCGTCAACCACCACGGTTTCATCCTCCAGAATGCGCCCGCCCTCGCGCTCCAGATCGTCCAACTGCCCGTTGTTGATGGCCCAACCGAACACGCCCACGATCAGCAGCACCAGCACCACCGACAGCGGGATCAGCAAATACAGGATTTCCATGGTGTCAGGTCTTGCCCAGCTCTTGGCCCAGCGCTTGCGATAGCCGTAGCGCGTTGAGGATCACGAACAGCGAACTCGCCGCCATGCCGATGCCGGCAGCCCAGGGCGGCAGATAGCCCAGCAGGGCCAGGGGGATGCAGGCCGCGTTGTAGGCCGCGGCCCAGCCCAGGTTCTGGCGTATCACGCGACGCGTGCGCAGCGCCAGTTCGCGCGCCAGCACCACATCGCCGAGCCGTGTCGACAGCACGATGCCATCCGCCTGCGCCTTGGCGACCAGGGCGCCTTGCCCCATCGCCAGGCTGGCGTCGGCACGCGCCAGCACCGGCGCATCGTTGATGCCGTCGCCCACCATCAGCACGCAGCGCCCCTGGGCCTGCAGCTCGGCCACCGCGGCCAGCTTGCCCTCGGGGCTGACGCCGCCGCGCGCCGCCTGCACACCGGCCTGCCGCGCCACGCGCTCGGCGCGCGCCGGCAGATCGCCGGACAGCAGCAGGGTCCCCAGGCCCTGTGCGCGCAGCGCCTGCATCGCGGCCGCGGCATCGGGGCGCAACTGCTCGTCAAAGGCCAGCATCAGGCGCACGCCGTCCTGCGGGCCCTCGCTTCCCTCGCTTCCCTCACGTCCAAACGCGAGCTGCGCCTCGGGCAGCAGCGCAGCGTCCGCACCCAACCAGTCCAGGCTGCCCAAGCGCCATTGCCGACCCTGTGCATCGCGCGCCTGCAGACCGCGCCCGGACAGCTCCTGCACGTCCTGCCACTGCGCCTTGGCAAGCTCGTCCACCGGATGCGCCGCCGCCAGCGCCAGCGCCATCGGGTGGCGCGAGTGGTGAGCCAGCGCGGCAGCCTGGGCCAGCAACTCGGCATCGGGCCGCGCCGGCCAGTTGCCCGCCAGCACCAGCCGGTCTTCGGTGAGCGTGCCGGTCTTGTCCAGCACCACCATGTCCACACGCGCCAGGGTTTCAAGCGCTTCCAGGCGGCCCAGCAGGATGCCGCGCCGCGCCAGCGCGCCCGCCGCGGCCAGCCAGGCCGAGGGCCCGGCCAGCGAGAGCGCGCAGGGGCAGGTGACGATCAGCACCGACACCGCCACCCAGATGGCGCGCTCGGGCGCGACGAAATGCCAGGCCAGCGCCGCCAACCCGGCCAGCAGCAGCACGCCCCACAGAAACGGCCCGGCGATGCGATCGGCCATGCGCAGCTCGCGCGGGCGTTGCGTCAGCGCGCTGCGCATCAGCTGCACGATGCCCTCGTAGCGCGTGTCCGCGCCTACGCGCAGCACCCGCAGCAGCACCGGCGCATGCAGGTTCATGCTGCCCGCCACCAGCTCGTCTCCAACTCGCTTGGGCACCGGCAGCGACTCGCCGCTCAGCAAAGCCTCGTCGGCCTCGGTGACGCCCTGCTCCAAGCGCCCGTCGGCCGGAAAGGCCTGACCGGCGAACACGCGCACCAGGTCCCCGGCACGCAGGCGCTGCGGGCTCACCTGGCTGCAGCTGCCGTCCGGCTCCAGGCGCTCGACGCGATCCGGCAGGCGTGACATCGCCTGCTCCAGGCTTTGCGCCACGCGGTGCCACGCGCGCAACTCCAGGAATCGCCCGGCCAGCAGAAAGCTGACGAACATGGTGAGCGAATCGAAGTACACCTCGTGGCCGAAGGGGCCAGCGGGATCGAAGGTGGCACCGGTGCTGGCCACAAAGGTCACCAGCAGGCCCAGGCTCACCGGCACGTCCATGCCCAGCTGGCGGGCACGCAGCTGGCGCCAGGCAGAGCTGAAGAATGGCCCGGCCGAGAACAGCATCACCGGCAGGCTCAGCACCCAGGAGCCCCACTGCAGCAGCTGGCGCAGGTCGGCGCTCATATCGCCGGGATCTGCCACATAGATGGGCGTGGCCAGCATCATCACCTGCATCATCAGGAACGCCGCAACGAACAAACGCCACAGCGCCTGGCGGCGCTCGCGCTCGCGCTGCTCGCGTGCCGGCGCGGCGGCATCCGGCGCGGCGCCATAGCCTGCCGCGGCGATCGCCTGCACCAGGGTGCTGATGCGGGTGCGCGCCGGGTCCCAGTGCAGCTGCAGGCGCTCGGCCGCAGCGTTCACCTGGGCGCCAAGCACGCCGGCCTGCGCCCTCAGGGCGGACTCGATGATGCCGGCGCAGGCCGCGCAATGCATGCCGGTGAGCTGCAGCTGCGAGACGCCGATGCGCACACCATCGGCTGGGGTCTGCCAATGCGTATAGCTGGCAAGCAGATCAGGATCATCGAACGCGTCCAGCCCCGAGACGGGGCCGGCAGCACTGGCGGCGGTGGTGGACATGAGCAAGGTCTGGCGCCGCGAGGCGCGCGGCAGGCCGTAATCTACGCACAAACGCATCGGACGTCATGACTAATGTCAAGCGCTCCCCAGGTAAGCCTAGGGTAGGCGCCAGCGGATGCGAAAGCCCTGCAACTCGGGTCGGGTGAAAGCGGCCCAGTTGCCGCCCAGCCGGCTGATGATTTCATGGGCAATCGCCAGGCCCAGGCCGGTGCCACCGTCGTTGCGTGTGTCGGCACGCGCGCCGCGCCAGAAGGCTTCGCTCAGGCGCGGCAGATCTTGCGGCGCGACGCCCTCACCGTCGTCCTCGATATCGAGCTGCGCCTGCCCCTCCACCAGACCCAGTCGCAGCACAATGTGCGGGCCGCCATAGCGCAGCGCGTTGTCCAGCACGTTCACCAGCGCCTCGCCCAGCCACAGTGGATGGGCCTGGGCCAGCACCGGCCGGATCGGCATTTCCAGGCTCAGGCTCTTGCCCTCGCGCGCCGCGCGCAGGGCCAGCGGTGCGGCGGCCTCGCGCAGGATGGGGCGCAGGTCCATGCGGCCTTGCTCGCCGTCGAAGGCCAGCGCCGCTTCCGAGCGCGCCAGACTCAGCAACTGACCTGTTAGGCGGGCGAGGCGCTCGCTGGACTGCAGCATCGCCCGCAGCACCGGCTCCCAGGCCGGCGCGCTGCCAGCCGCCATGGGCAAGGCCTTGAGTTCCTGCTCCAACTCCTGGGTCAGCACGCGCAGGCCGGCCACCGGGGTGCGCATCTGGTGTGCGGCGTCGGCCACAAAGCGCCGCTGCAGGGCCACCGAATGCTGCACGTCGCTGAGCAAGGTGTTGATGCGCTCGATCAACGGCACCGCCTCGGCCGGCACGCCCTCGATCGGCAGCGCGCGCAGATCGCTGGAGGCGCGCTGCGCGACCTCACGCGCCACCTCGCGCAAGGGCTGCAGACCGCGCCGTATGCCCCAGGCCAGCAACACCATGCTCAGCCCGCCCAATGCCAGGGTTGGCAGTGCCATTGCTACCAGCACGTCGCGCACCAGGCGCTGGCGCTTGCCGCGCGTCTCGACCACGATGATGGAAACCGAACGATCCAGCATCGGCGAGGTCAGCGAGAACATCGCACCACGCACCGACTGGCCCTGGAACTCGCCATCGAACAGCAGTGGTCTGGCAAAGCTGTGGTGGCGCAGCTCGGGCCGCGGCACCTCGCCGTCGCCCGCCAGCACGCGTCCGGACTCGTCCAGCACCACGAAGGCGTTGCGCTCGGTGCTGTCCCAGGTCAGCAGTTCCAGGGTCTGCGGGCTCATGTCGAGCAAGGGGCCGCGATCGGTCCATGCGATCTTGGCGGCCAGCGCGCTGGTCTCGTCCTGCAGCCCGCGGTCGAAGGCGGCATTCGCGCTGCTGCTGGCCAGGCCATAGGCGCCGGCCGCAGCCAGCACGATGGCCAGCGCCCAGATCCAGACCAAGGGCGCCAGCAACTGCCGGCGCAGGCTCGGCGGCCTAGCTGGCATATGGCGCGTCCGTGCCAGGCGGCTGCGAACCAGGCTCGAGCACATAGCCGAAGCCGCGCACCGTGCGTATCTCCACCCCCAGCTCGGCGAAGCGCTTGCGCAGGCGATGCACATAGACCTCGACCGAGTTCTCGCTGAAATCCGCCTCCCAGCTGGACAGGCGCGCGACGATAGCGTCCTTGCCCACTACGCGGCCGGCGCGCTGCATCAACATCTCGGTGAGCGCGAATTCACGCTGGCTCAGGCGCACCGGCTCGCCGCGGAACAAGAGCTCTCGGTGCGTCAGATCAAGCAGCAGCTCGCCGAGCTGCAAGGTATCGCTGACACGCCCCTGGGCGCGTCGCTGCAGGGCGCGCAGGCGCGCGATCAGCTCGGGCAGATCGAAGGGCTTGACGAGATAGTCGTCGGCACCGGCATTGAGCCCGCCGACGCGATCCGCCAGCTCGTCGCGGGCGGTCAGCAGCAGCACCGGCAGCTTGGCGCCCTGGGCACGCCAGGCGCGCAGCACGCCCATGCCATCCAGCCCGGGCAGGCCCAGGTCCAGCACCGCCAACTCGAACTGCGCCACCAGGCCGGCCGCGGCCGCCTGGCGCCCGTCGGCCAGCACATCCACCTGCCAACCCTCGCGCTCCAGCGCGCGCGCCACGCCCAGGCTCAGCGCGGCATCGTCCTCGACCAGCAACACTCGCATCGGGGCCCTCCAAGGTGGCCGGCATTGTCGGCCATGAAAAAGGCCGGTCAGCGACCGGCCTCGGCAAGGACAAAGCCTGGCTCAGGCGAAGTTGGCCTGCGCGAACTCCCAGTTCACCAGATGGTTCAGGAAGGCCTCGACGAACTTCGGGCGCAGATTGCGGTAGTCGATGTAGTAGGCATGCTCCCACACGTCGATGGTCAGCAGCGCCTTGTCGGCCGTGGTCAGCGGCGTGCCGGCCGCGCCGGTGTTGACGATGTCCACCGAACCGTCGGCCTTCTTCACCAGCCAGGTCCAGCCCGAGCCGAAGTTGCCCACCGCGCTCTTGGTGAACGCTTCCTTGAAGGCGTCGAAGCTGCCCCACTTGGCGTTGATTGCGTCCGCCAGCGCGCCGCTCGGTGCACCGCCGCCATTGGGCTTCATGCAGTTCCAGAAGAAACTGTGGTTCCAGATCTGGGCCGCGTTGTTGTAGATCGGACCGCTGGACCTCTTGACGATCTCTTCCAGCGCCATGGCCTCGAACTCGGTGCCCTTTTGCAGGTTGTTCAGGTTCACCACATAGGCGTTGTGATGCTTGCCGTGGTGGAACTCCAGCGTCTCGGCGCTGTAGTGGGGGGCCAGTGCGTCCTTGGCATAGGGCAAGGCGGGCAAGGTATGTTCCATGGAGACTCCTCTGATTCGCAAGTGGGGCTAAAGACCGGCGCGATTGTAGGCAGCTTGGGCCGACCTTTTCCGGTGCGGGGATTCAGTTCTGGGGGTCCGGACTGAGGGCCAGCACCTGCAGTTCGGCCTGGCCGTCCGCCAGTACCGCATGCACGGCCGCGCCGAGCTGCAGTTGCCGCACCGAACTCAGCGCCCTGCCCTGCCCGTCGTCCAGCCAGGCATAGCCGCGTGCCAGCACCTGGTGCGGGTCCAGCGCGGCAAGGCGCTGCGCCAAGGCATCGAGCCGGTGCGCCTGCCGTTCGAGCTGCTGCGGCAGCACGCGCGCAAGCCTTTGCTGCTGATGCCTGAGCGTCTGCGCCTGCAGGCCTTGCAGCCGCGGCAAGACCTGACCCCAGCGCTGCGCCAGCAGGGCCAGGCGCCGGCGCTGGCGCGTCAGGCTGTCGCTGGGCCGCGCCAGCCGCAGGGCGACGCGGTCCAGGCGCTGGGCGGCGGCGTCCAGGCGCTGCTCCAGCCGGCGCCGCAGCGTGCGTGCCAGTGCGTCCAGCGCATCCAGACAGGATGAGCGCGAGGGCGTCGCCAGTTCCGCCGCCGCGGTGGGGGTGGGCGCGCGCAGGTCGGCGGCCAGATCGGCCAGGCTGAAGTCGGTCTCGTGGCCGACGCCACAGATCACCGGCAGCGCCGAGGCGGCCACCGCGCGCACCACGCGCTCGTCGTTGAAGGCCCACAGGTCCTCCAGCGACCCGCCGCCGCGGCACAGCAGCAGCAAGTCGGCATCGCCACGCTCGTTGGCGCTCTGCAGCGCGCGCACTAGGCTGTCGGGCGCCTCGGGCCCCTGCACCAGGCTCGGATAGACGAACACCTCGACATGCGGCGCACGCCTTTGCAGCGCCGTCAGCACGTCATGCAGGGCCGCACCGGCGCTGGAGGTGATGACGCCGATGCGGCGCGCATAGGCCGGCAAGGGCCTCTTGCGATCGGCATCGAACAGGCCCTGCGCCTCCAGCTTGGCCTTGAGGCGCAGGAACTGCTCATAGAGCGCTCCGGCGCCGGCGCGGCGCATCGCCTCGACGACGAATTGCAGCTCGCCGCGCGGCTCGTAGAGCGCCAGCCGGCCGCGCACCTCGACCCGGTGGCCATCGCCCGGCGCAAAGTCCACCAGACTGGCGGCGCGCCGGAACATGGCGCAGCGCAGCAGCGCCGTGGCACCGTCGGCATCCTTGAGGCTGAAATAGCAATGGCCGCTGGCGGCACGGGTGAACCCCGACAACTCGCCTTCGACGGTGCAGTTGGCATAGCGGCTGGCGAGGCTGTCGGAGACCGCTGTCAGCAGCGCCTGCACGCCCCAGACCAGCCGTGTTGGAGCGGGTTTGAAGGGCTCAACCATGCGCAAACCCAATGCTGGCGCGGGTCCAGAACTCCACAGCCGCGCCAACACTGGCCTGGCGGCCCATGCGGGCCGTCACGAGACCGTCACAGAGCCATAAACGCTTGAATTTCAAGAGCTTTTTCCTGCTTAAAAATGAGGCAATTTGTCCTTGGGCCCGATTCTGTGTGCTCCGCAACCGATGCCGACCCAGTTACGCACAAAGTTATCCACAGCAAAAGTGGATGACTTCGGAGGCACAAACCCTGACCAAAATCCGCCCAGCCGCATGTCTTGGAGCACCGGGCTTGGGGCCATAATCGCCCCCGCAGTGCGGCACGCCTGTTGCGCGGCGCCGAGCACCATGAACAAGCCGACCAAGTCCTGAGAGGGGTAGCCTTTGTTTTCGATCATACAAGCCGCCGGTTGGCCGATCTGGCCCCTGCTTCTGTGCTCCGTCGTGGCCCTGGCCCTGGTGATTGAACGCTTCTCCAGCCTGCGCGCCGCGCGCGTCGCACCCGGCCAGCTGCTGGACGAGGTGCTGGGCGTCACCAGCCAGCAACTGCCCAGCCTGGACGTGGTCAGCAAGCTGAGCGAGAACTCGCTGCTGGGCCAGGTGCTGGCCAGTGGCCTGCGCGCCGTGATCCTGGAGCCGCGCATTCCCGAGACGCGCCTGCGCCAGAGCTTCGAGCTGTCGGGCCGCCATGCCATCCACCAGATGGAGCGCTACCTCAACACCCTGGGCACCATCGCCACCGCGGCGCCGTTGCTGGGCCTGCTGGGCACGGTGGTGGGCATGATCGAGATCTTCGGCAGCCAGAGCCCCACCGGCAACAACCCGACGCTGCTGGCGCACGGTATTTCGGTGGCGCTCTACAACACCGCCTTCGGCCTCATCATCGCCATCCCCTCGCTGATGTTCTACCGCTACTTCCGCGGCCGGGTGGAAGCCTATGTGGTGGAGATGGAACAGGCCAGCGAGCGCTTTCTCTCGCACCTGAGCCGCTTTTGCCTGCCGCCGTTGCAGCCCGCCAGCAAATGAAGTTCCGCCGCCGCGGCTCGGAGGAGCCGGAGATCAACCTGATCCCCTTTATCGACGTGCTGTTGGTGATCCTGATCTTCCTGATGCTGTCCACCACCTACTCGCGCTTCACCGAGTTGCAGATCACCCTGCCCACGGCCGATGCCGAGAAGATGAAGGAGCGGCCGGGCGAGGTCATCGTGGCCGTGTCGGCCGAGGGCCGCTACGCCATCAACCGCCAGGCGGTGGATGGCCGCACGGTCGAGGTGCTGGCCAGCGCCTTGCGCGCCGCCGCCGCGGGCCGCAGCGATGCGGTGGTGATCGTCTCGGCCGATGCCGCCACACCGCACCAGGCGGTGATCAATGTGATGGACGCCGCGCGCCGCGCCGGCCTGCCACGCCTGACCTTCGCCAGCCAGGCCACTGCCGGCAGCCCCTGAAATGGGCTGGGCCGAGCGCATCCAGGCGGCCTGGCGCGACGATAGGGACTGGCTGGCCCAGGCCCTGCGCCCGCTGGGCGCTCTGCACGCCGCCCTGTTGCGCCTGCGCGTGCTGCTCTACCGGCTGCGGCTCAAGCGCAGCGCCAGCCTGCCGGTGCCGGTGATCGTCGTCGGCAACTGGATCGTCGGCGGCGCCGGCAAGACCCCCACCACCCTCTACCTGCTGGAGCAACTGGCGGCGCTGAAGCTGCGCGCCGGCGTGATCTCGCGCGGCTACGGCCGCGCCGAGACGCAGCCGCTGGCCCTGGTGAGCGCGGCATCATCGGCGCGCGAGGTGGGCGACGAGCCGCTGCTGATACATCTGCGTGCGCGCGTGCCGGTGGCGGTGGGACGCGACCGCAGCGCCGCCGCACGGGCGCTGCTGCAAGCCCACCCGGAGTTGCAGATCCTGATCAGCGACGACGGCCTGCAGCATTGGTGCCTGCCGCGCCAACTCAGCGTGCTGGTATTCGACGAGCGCGGCCTGGGCAACGGCCGCCTGCTGCCCGCCGGGCCCTTGCGCCAGCGCGGCCCCCTGCCGGCGCCGCCGGGCAGTGCCACGACGCAGCTGGTGCTCTACAACGCGGCCAGGCCCAGCACCGCCCTGCCGGGCTTCGTGGCGCAACGGCGCCTGCGCGGCGCGGTCAGCCTGGCCGACTGGTGGCGGGGCGCGCCCGCCAGCGCCGCGGCCCTGCAAGCCCTGCGGGGTCAGGTCTTGCTGGCGGCGGCCGGCATGGCACAGCCGGCGCGCTTCTTCGCGATGCTGCGCGAGGCGGGCCTGAGCTTCGACGAGCTGCCGCTGCCGGATCATTACGACTTCGCTACCCTGCCCTGGGCGGGCCGCAAGGCGGCGGTGCTGGTGACCGAGAAGGATGCCGTCAAGCTGGACCCGGCGCGCTGCGGCGCCACGCCGATCTGGGTGGTGGCGCTAGACTTCAGCCCCGAACACGCTTTTCAGCAGGCCTTGCACACCGCGGTGCAGGGGCTGCTGCGCTAGAGATCATGGATACAAGATTGCTGGAAATGCTGGTCTGCCCCATCTGCAAGGGCCCGCTGGAACTTCTGCGCCACGAAACCGGCCGCGAGCTGGTCTGCCACGCCGATCGCCTGGCCTTCCCGGTGCGCGACGGCATTCCGGTGATGCTGGAAAACGAGGCACGTGCCATCGATCCCGCGTCCGCCGCGCCGACGCGGCCGAGCATGCCCGCGGCATGATGAAGTTCAGCGTCATCATCCCGGCGCGCCTGGCCTCGACGCGGCTGCCCAACAAGCCGCTGGCCGACATCCATGGCCTGCCCATGGTGGTGCGGGTGGCGCAGCGCGCCGCCCTCGCCGGCGCCGAGCAGGTGGTGGTGGCAAGCGATGCGCCTGAGGTATTGGCAGCCTGCGCCGCGCATGGCGTGCGTGCCCTGCTGACGCGCGCCGACCACCCCAGCGGCAGCGACCGCCTGGCCGAGGCCTGCTCCCTGCTTGGCCTGGACGGCCAGGACCTGGTAGTGAACGTGCAGGGCGACGAGCCGCTGATCGAGCCGGCCATGATTCGCGCCTGTGCGGCCCTGCTGGCCGAGCGGCCCGACTGCGTGATGAGCACGGTGGCGCATGCCATCCACGACGCCGAGGAATTTGCCAACCCCAATGTGGTGAAGCTGGTGACCGATGCGCGCCAGACGGCGCTGTACTTCTCGCGCGCGCCGATTCCCTGGTGGCGCGATGCACCCGGCGGCGGCGCGCAACCGCATGCCGGTGCGGTGCTGCGTCACGTCGGCCTGTACGGCTACCACGCTGGCTTCCTGCGGCGCTTTCCCAGCCTAGCGGTGAGCCCTTTGGAGCAGATCGAGGCGCTGGAGCAACTGCGCGTGCTCTGGCATGGCGAACGCATCGCGGTGCACATGAGCGAGCAGCAGCCGGGGCCGGGTGTCGACACCCCCGAGGATCTGGCACGCGTGCGTGCGCTGCTGGCGCACGCCTGAACCCTCGGGTTACACCCCATCCTCAGCCCAGCGCGCGTCAGCGGCCAGTAGGCTTGCCCATGCTATCCTCGCCGGCAGTGTCTGGGGCCGACCCGCCGTATGGGCAGCCCTTGTTGAGTATTGAGGAGACCCATGCGACTGATTCTTCTTGGCGCGCCCGGCGCCGGTAAAGGCACACAAGCGGCCTACATCTGCCAGAAATTCGGCATCCCGCAAATTTCCACCGGCGACATGTTGCGTGCCGCCGTCAAGGCCGGCACCGAAATGGGTCTGGCCGCTAAGAAGATCATGGACGCCGGCGGCCTGGTCAGCGACGAGATCATCATCGGCCTGGTAAAGGAACGCATTGCCCAGCCCGATTGCGCCAAGGGTTTTCTGTTCGACGGCTTTCCCCGCACCATCCCGCAGGCCGACGCCATGAAGGCGGCCGGCGTGAAGCTGGACTTCGTGCTCGAGATCGATGTACCCAACAGCGCCATCATCGAACGCATGAGCGGCCGGCGCGTGCATGTGGCTTCGGGCCGCAGCTACCACCTCAAGTTCAATCCGCCCAAGGTCGAAGGCAAAGACGACCTCACCGGCGAGGAACTGATCCAGCGCGACGACGACAAGGAAGAAACCGTGCGCAAGCGCCTGGACGTCTACCAGGCGCAGACGCGGCCGCTGGTGGACTACTACTCGAACTGGGCTGCCCAGGGAGATGCGCAGGCACCCAAATACCGCCGCATCGAAGGCATAGGCTCGGTGGACGAGATCACCCAGCGTGCCCTGGCAGCATTGAGCTGACTCGGCGCAAGCCGCAAAACCAACAAGCCGCTTCTCAGCGGCTTTGTTTTTACCCGACAATTGACGTTTACGTTAACGTCACTCAGCTGGAGAAAGCATCATGGAGATCGCAGGCAAGGTATTCATCGTCACGGGCGGCGCCTCGGGCCTGGGCGAAGGCACGGCACGCATGCTCACGCGCGAAGGCGCCAAGGTCGTGATCGCGGACTTGCAGGCCGAGCGCGGCGAGGCCCTGGCGGCCGAACTGGGCGGCGCGTTCGTCAAGTGCGATGTGAGCCAGGAGGCCGATGGCCAGGCAGTGATCGCCAAGGCGCTGAGCCTGGGCAAGCTGATGGGCCTGGTGAACTGCGCCGGTATCGCACCGGCGGTGAAGACGGTGGGCAAGGATGGTGCGCATCCGCTGGCACTGTTTGCCAAGGTCATCAATGTGAACCTGGTGGGCAGCTTCAACATGATCCGCCTGGCCGCCGAGGCCATGTGCAAGAACGAACCCGAGGCCACCGGCGAGCGCGGCGTGATGATCTCCACCGCCTCGGTGGCCGCCTACGACGGCCAGATCGGCCAGGTGGCCTACGCTGCGTCCAAGGGCGGCGTGGTGGGCATGACACTGCCGATCGCGCGTGACCTGGCGCGCAACGGCATCCGCAACATGACCATCGCCCCCGGCATTTTCGGCACACCGATGTTGTTCGGCATGCCGCAGGAGGTGCAGGATGCGCTGGCCGCCAGCGTGCCCTTCCCCTCGCGCCTTGGCCGTCCCGAAGACTATGCCAAGCTGGTGCACCAGATCGTCACCAACGAGATGCTCAACGGCGAGGTGATCCGTCTGGACGGCGCGATCCGCATGGCGCCGAAGTAATCCTGCGCAGACGAGCCAGACAAAAGGCCCCGGAGTGTTGCCACTCCGGGGCCTTTCTCATGCGGGCTCAAGGAATTCAGCCGCGCATCACTTCTTGCTGGTACGCGCCTGCACGCTCCACAGACGCGCCAGATCGGCGACACCGTCCGTGCCCTTGACACCGCGCCAGGTGGCTTGCGCCTTGACCACATCGCCGCCGATGAACTGGGCCAGACCCAGGTAAAGCTTGGCATCTTCGGGGCGCTTCAGATTGCCCTTCTCGATGCCCTGCTCGATCAGCTTGACGCCCTTGGCGGCCTCGCCACGATGAGCAAAGGCCAGGCCCAGGGTGATCAGCGCATTGCCGTCCTTGGCCTCCTGAGCGTCCTTCTCGGCGCCCGTCTGGGCGGCCTTGGCCTCGGCGATCTTCTTGGCCAGCAGGTCGGACAGGCGCTTGTGGCGAGCGCCCTCGGCACCCTGGCCCAGCACATTGGCAGCCAGGCCTTTATCGACCACCTGCTTGCCCTCGTCGGGATAGCCGGCCTGGGCAGCGAGCTGCGCCATTTCCATGTAGTCGTTGGCGTCGCGCATATTGCCGGTGACCAGCTTGAGACGGTAGACGTCCAGGGCGAAGCGGTCCGAGAAACCCTTCTTGCTCGGCAGGCTGCCGAGCAACTGGGCCCACAGCTGCTTGGTGGGGTAGTAGTTCAGCAGCTTCTCGGTGGCAAAGGCCTCAGCGCCGGCGTCGTTCTTCTTTTGCGCCGCGTACAGCAGCAGGTTCAGCTTGTCCTGGGTCGGCACCTTGCCGGCCTTCTCGTCCGCCTGAAGCTCGGCCAGCGTGTCCTTCAACACGGCACCCATGTCGCCGGACTTGAACTGTGCCTGGCTCTGCACCTGCTTCATGGTCGGGCTGCTGCCGCCGGCCGCGAAGTATTTGTTGGACCATTCCAGCGCCTTGGCGGCATTGCCAGCGCGCAGATAGGTGCCGGCGATCGACTCCATCATCTGCAGCTGGTTGGGGCCGGCCAGCTTGCCGGCGGCCTTCAGGGCCTCGAAGCCTCGCACCATGGACTCGGCGTCGCCCGCGCCCGAGGCAGCGGCCACGCGCATGCCCTCGATCGCATTGTTCTCGGCGGCGGTCCGACCCGCCACGGCCTCGGCATCACGCACCTTGGCAAGCGCTTCCTTGTACTTGCCGCCCTTGATGAAGGCCGAGGCATCCTTCAGATGCTTGCCCACTTCGGGGCGCACGGTTTCGGCCTGCGCAACCGCTTGAGCAAACCCGAGTTCGCCCTGCGGGCTCAGGCTGAACACCAATGCCGCGGCACCCAGGGTTGCCGAGGCCAAGCTTTTGAGCTTCATTCGTCTATCTCCTACGAAGAAAAACGCGCCGGCCTTGCGGACAGCGCGTTCAATTCAATCAAGCGGTCATCAGTTCAGGAACTGTTCGTTGCCGACCATGCCCATCTTCTTGACACCGAGTCGCTGCGCCGCGGCCATCACTGCGGCCACATTACCGTACTCGACCAATTTGTTGGGCTTGATGTGCACCTCTTCCTGGTCAGGCATGGCAGCGATTTCGGCCAGCTTGGCTTCCACGCTGGCCTGATCGGCCAGCGCCACGCCATCCCAGCTCACCGTGCCATCGAAATCGATGAAGACTTCATGCACCACCGGCTCCTTGAGCGGAGGCGGCGGGTTGCCCGCGGGCATGTCCAGATTCACCGAATGCAGCTGGATCGGGATGGTGATGATCAACATCACCAACAGCACCAGCATCACGTCGATGAGGGGCGTCGTGTTGACGTCCATCATCACTTCCGGTTCGTCCGAGCCGCTCGAACTACCAACATTCATTCCCATGCTGTTCTCCTGGGCTCAACCACCGCGGGCCGGAGGCTCGGTGACGAAGCTAATCTTCAGGATACCGGCACGTTGGCAAGCCACCATCACGCGGCCCACCGATTCGTAACGAGCCTTGTCGTCGCCGCGAATATGGACTTCGGGCTGCGGATTGAGCACCGAAACCTTCTTCAGGCGTGTGACCAGGGCCTCGTTGTCCGGCACCAGGGCGGTGTACCAGTAGACGTCGCCGTCCTTGGTCACCGCGATTTCAATGTTTTCCGGCTTGGTAACGCGGACTTGGTTGGTCTCCTTGGGGAGATTCAACGCCACCGACTGCGTCACCACCGGGATGGTGATGAGAAAGATGATCAGCAGCACCAACATCACGTCCACGAGTGGCGTGGTGTTGATGGCCGAGACCACTTCATCATCGCCGGAAGATGATCCGACGTTCATGCCCATGATGGTGCTCCGGGGCTATTGATTAGCGCTTGACTTGACGGTTGCCCATCAGCACGCCATGCAGGTCGCCAGCAAAGGCACGCACTTGCGCGATCACCGACTTGTTGCGGTTCACCAGCCAGTTGTAACCCAGCACGGCCGGCACAGCCACAGCCAGACCAATGGCGGTCATGATCAGGGCTTCACCCACGGGGCCAGCCACCTTGTCGATCGATGCCTGGCCGGCCACACCGATGGCGGTCAGCGCTTGCAGAATGCCCCACACCGTACCGAACAGGCCGATGAACGGAGAGGTCGAACCCACGGTTGCCAGGAAGCCCAGGCCGCCTTGCACACGAGTCTGCACATCGGCCACCGAGCGATCGATGTTCATCGTCACCCAGGTGTTGTGATCGATGTTCTCGGTCAGCGCGCCTTCATGGTGCTCGGAAGCCTCAATGGCGCTCTGAGCGATGTAGCGGAACGCACCGGTTTCGTTCAGACCCTTGACACCTTCGGCCAGGCTGGCCTTCTTGAAGAAGGTGGCACGGACTTCCTTGGCTTCATTGCTGAGCTTCTGGGTATCCCAAAGCTTGGTGAAGAGGATGTACCACGAACCCATGGACATGATCAGCAGCAGGCCCAGCACGCCCTTGGACACCATGTCGCCGTGCGACAGGGTATGCATCAGACCGTAGGGGTTTTCTTCCTTCTTCGCCGCGGGAGCAGCGGCGGGAGCGGGGGCGGCATCAGCAGCCACTGCGGAAGCGGCATCAGCAGGAGCTTGAGCTTGGGCCATGGGCGAAACGGCCAGGGTCGCAGCAAAGGCGATTGCCGCAAACAAGGCGGAGATACGAGAGATCATGGAGTCAACTCCTACGCAAAAGAGATCGGGAACTCAGGTTAGACAGAACGGGATGGGTCCCAGCCACATCCCGGTATTCGGAAAGTAGGGGATCAGTTGATGCGGAACAGGAATTCCTGCTCGAACACATGATCGCCCGGGCATTCATAGGTGTCGCGCAGGGTGGCTTCGATCGCACCCAGCATTGCGCGCTGCGCCTTGCGGTCATTGCCACCTTGCATCTTCACGCTGGTGACTTCGATGGCCGTGACGCGACCCGACTTGACGGTCGCCAGCACCCTGAACAGCGCCTCACCACTCCAGCTCACGCCAGGCACTTCGGGCTGCCCCATCTTGGTACAGACCATTGCAGCCTTGATCGGGCCTTCGCGCTTCACTGGCGCCGGTGGCGCTTCCACGGGCCTGGGCGGAGGCGTGGCAGACACTTCGCGCGTCGGGGGCGGCGTGTTGCTCTGGACAGAAATCGTTTGTTGCGGCGGCGTCGGCGCGGTCACCTGAACCTCAGGCGGCGGCACGAACGGCGGCGGCGGAGCCTTCATGTCGGGCGGAGGCGGCAACAGCTTCTCCACCGGCGGCGGCGGCTTAACCTTCTCCTCCACCACCTTCACATCGATCGGGCCCTTGATGGCCTCGACGGCCTTGCGGGCCAAACCGCTTGCCAGCGCCCAGATCAGGAATACGTGGATCAACACCACGACACCGAAACCTGTCACGCGCGACGAGCCGTTGTTCTCCTGCGCAAAGTTCATGCGCGCTCCTTCATAAGACTGCGAAACTCATTCATCAAGACACGTGGGGGAGTACGACTCTTCACAGCGCCTGCACGAGGGACGCCTCCTGACCCAGCATTCCAAGACTTGCGATCGAGGAAAACACTGAGCACGACGGAAACCCGACTCAACAAAAAATGCCCGCTGGCTTGCGGCCACGGGCGCAACGAAGATCGGTCCAGGCATGTAGTTCCACTACATGCAAGCCCTGCTTCGTCGGGCGAGATCATAACCGAGATGGGAATCGCCCCTGACATGGGGCTTACCCCAGCCTGAAGCCCCTAACCACTCGGCGCCGACGCCGCCTACGCTGCCAGCAGCGTGGCTCGTTGCCCACATTTGGTATCTTACTGGTATTTGATCGGCGCGATGCAAACAGCGCTTCCGTGTTTACCCTCGGCGTCACGCGCTTGCATCTCCCCGGCCAAGCCGGCCCCCATGGATTGGTGCCCGCTTGGGCCTTCGAGCCAGTCCATGGCCAACGATCGGCGTGCTGATCGTCTACACCACGAAGAGCCAGGAGCGCCGAGGTCGCCGGGGGTGCATACGCAAGCAGAGAGTCAAAGACCCAGCCCTTGGTCTCGGCAGTAGGCCAGGGTCGCAGTGTCTATGCCCGCTTCCGCGTCCTGGCCATGCATGATCGAGAGTTCTTCACGCGGATTCACGCCGACGCCGCCAATCGACTGTGGCAGGACAAACCGCTTCGTAGCGTGCTCAAGCCAGCGCATTGGCTGTCGCTACGCAACCGCAGTTCACCATGTTCGCCGCAGCAGGTACATATGAACGAAGTGCTGGCAGCGGCGGCCGGTCACATCAAGCGCACGGCATAGGACTGCCGCAAGGACGACCATGCCCGGCTCAAGATACCCACTACGATCTCCCGTAAGTAAGGCACGAACAACAAAAAAAAGGGCGGGAGAATCTCCCGCCCTTCACCTCACAAGAGGAAGTCAATATCAGAACTTGTAGTTCGCAGACACGTAGACGAAACGCGAGCGCGGATCGTACAGACTGATGTCGTAACCGGCCTGGAACTGATTGCTAACCGGCACGTAGATCGGCGGATTCTTGTCAAAGACATTCTTCACGCCAGCAGCCAGACGCAAGCCCTTGAAGCCCGAGTAGCTCAGGTTCATGTCGTAGATCGCCTGGGCGGGCACGAAGTTCTGCTCGCCATCCACTTGCCTGTCACCCGTACGATAGCCGGTGTAGTAGTTCTGGGCACCCGTGATGCTCCACGCGCCGGTGGTGTAGGTCACCGAGAGCTTGTGCTTCCAGCGCAGCACCACACCGCCGCCATCGGCCTCAAGCACCGGATCGCCGTTCGGCTCAACCATGGTACCGACCTTGCGGGAGATAGAGCCACCCGGGCTGGTTTGGTCGTACTTGATCATGTAGGTGCCATTCAGGGTGGCATCCAAACGACCACCAGGCACCTTGAAACGGCCCGTCACATCGACGTCCAGGCCCGACAGCTTGGCGCTACCGACGTTGGCGTTGATGGCCTTGGTCAGATCAACGTCACCGGTCGGGCTCAGCGTCACCAGGTTGGCATAGGCCGGATCGCCCGCACGGTAACGGCTGACGATTTCCTGGGTCGAAGGTGCGGTAATGATGCCGTTGACCTTCAACTGCCAAAGGTCAGCACCGATCGAGATCTCGTCAACCGGCTGGAACACCACGCCGAGCGAGTACTGCTTCGACTTCTCGGGGGCGAGATCCGGATTGCCGCCCGAAAGCTCGTTGACCTGCAGATTGGGGTTGTTCGGGAACTTCGGATCAGTGAACTGCGCCGAGGTGCCGACCGTCTGCGGAATCCACAGCTCGACCAAGGTCGGCGCACGGAAGCCAGTGCCCACGCCGCCGCGCACAACCACTTGCTTGCTCGGCTGCCAACGCAGATTGGCCTTGTAGGTGTTGGCAGGACCCACGTCGTTGTAGCGGTCACGGCGCACTGCCACACCACCCTCCAGCGTCTTCAGCACCGGAACGATCACCTCAGCAAACACCGAGTCGATCTTGCGGTCCTTGTCAACGGGCTCCTGGGCACCGCCAAGACCGGCGATGTCACCGGAGAAGAGCGCGGCACTCGGGCGAGTCTGGTAGGACTCCTCGCGATGCTGCAAGCCCACGGCATAAGCCACGGCGCCAGCCGGCAGGTTGAAAACCTCACCGCTCATCTTGGCGTCAAGAACCTTGGACTTGGTCGTACCGTCAAGCGTGGCGCCGGTGTACTTGGCGGGTGCAATGGCGGACTGGAAAGCCGCACTTTGCGTCAGGGACCAGGGGTTCCAGTCGGTGCTGTTGCGGATCGCCTTGGCATAAGCAACCTGGGAGAAGTAACCGTCCGGCACGGTGCCGCTGAGTTCGTACTTGCTGTCCGAATATGCGACCTCGTAGTTCTGGCCCATCACCTCGCCGCGCCCACCCACGACAAAGCGGGACTGCTCGGTGATGTCCTTGCTGGTGCGAGGGCCGAAATCGAACACCCGGGCCGTGATGGCCAGAGGTTGGCCAACCAGGGCACCGAAGCCGTTCGCATTCAGATAGTTGGCGGCAATCTGGTAGTTGGGATTGCTGGGCAGCAGCAGCAGCGCGGGATCGACACCCTGCTTCTTGAACTCGGCATCCGAGGTCAGGAAACTGCGACGCACCGGGCTGGGTTGGAAGCGCTGAGTCTGCTCGTTCCTCGAGAACAGCACGTCACCAAAGACCTCCAGCGCGTCCGATGCACGGAACACCCCGTTCAGGGTCAGGTTCGAGGTTTTGCGCTCAGGAATCAGGCCAACGAAGGCATTGCTGTCGAACGTGCAGTAGGGCGTGCCCTTGGCCGTGTTCGTCAGATTCTTGAACATGTTGATGTCGCCGCACTTGCCGGTCGCGGCCAAGGGATTGCCGTAGCCAGCGCCGGGGCTGCCGCCGAAGCCGGCCTGACGCGAGCCTTCCTTCCAAACGCCATTGACCAGCGTGCCGGGTGTGTAGGCGCCTTCGATATTGCCCTGCCCGGTGGCGCCGGCCACGATATAGGGTGCCACATTGCCGGTCTTGGCGAACTCACGGTCCTTGGCGAACAGCGCATCTTCCGATTCGGCCGAGAACGATGCTGTGAGGTTGAATCGATCGTTCAACACATTGCCAATGCCGCCCACCAAGGTGGCCTTCTTGGTCTTGCCGCCGCCATCACGGGTGGGCATGCCTCCACTGACGCCGATATCCACGCCATTGAAGTCCTTGGCCAGGATGAAGTTGATCACGCCAGCCAGTGCTTCTGAACCGTAGATGCTGGAGGCACCATCCTTGAGCACTTCGATGCGGTCAATGGCCGCCATCGGAATGTTGTTCACGTTCACCGAGCCACCCGCACCACCGGCGGCAGGCGCCAGGCGACGACCGTTGACCAGCACCAGCGTACGGCCTCCGCTCAAGCCACGCAGCGACACGGTCGAACGACCGGCAGTGGAAGAGCCTGCACCAGTGGCGTTGGTGATACCACCAATCGAGCTGACGGCTGCAACAGAGTTCAGCAGCTCTTCGGTATTGACGGCGCCGCTGCGTGCGATTTGTTCACGGGTGACGGTCGTCACAGGCAGCGAGCCCTCAGCATCCAGGCGCTTAATGGCCGAGCCGGTGATCTCAATGCGCTCTAGCTTTTGCGTATCCTGGGCAATTGCGGCAATCGGAAAGCCGACGCCCAGCGCGAGCAGGGCGGCGACGTTGATGGTCTTCCTTTTAAACATATAAGGACTCCTTTGTGAGAAACATTCGCGTACTGAAACTGGGCACGCTTGGCGAGCCACGATAAGGCTCGACCTTGGCCTGAGCATCCATCTCAGATTGGGGTCGTGCGAGTGTCAATTCAGTCACGCGTCAGCCTCCCCCGTAGTGTCCCTAGGCTCTTCCGCTAAGTGCTGTAAGTCATTGAAAACACTGCAGAAGCCGGCATTGGGCTCGACCCCTTCGTTGCGGTAACGCCACGCCAGAACACCCACTTGAACAAGGGCTTGTCAACTGCCCAAGGTCATGGGCGCCGAGCCCAGCCGCGGCACGGCCTGTAGCAGGCTGCGTGTGTAGGCGTGCTGCGGCCGTTCAAGCACCGAATCGGTGCGTCCCGCCTCGACGATCGCACCGCCCTGCATCACCGCCACGGCGTCGGCGATGTACTCCACCACGCCGATGTTGTGGGTGATGAAGAGAAAGGCCAGACCCTGGCTGCGCTGCAGTTCGCGCAGCAGATTGAGGATCTGGGCTTGCACCGAGACATCCAGTGCCGAGGTCGGCTCGTCGCAGACGATCAGCCTGGGCCGGACCGCCAGCGCACGCGCGATCGCGATGCGCTGGCGCTGGCCGCCCGAAAACTCGTGCGGAAAACGCTCCAGGGCATCGCGCCGCAGGCCCACCTGGTCCAGCAGCGCCAGCAGCAGCTCGCGCCGCGCCGGCGCGTCCAGCTCGGGGCGCAGCGCCAGCAGGCCCTCCTCCAGCACCTCCATGACGCGCATGCGCGGGTTCAGAGAGGCGAACGGGTCCTGGAAGATGATCTGCACCTGGCGGCGCGCCGCGCGCAAGGCCTGACCCTGCAGACCGAACAGGTCCACCCCATCCAGCAAGGCCTGACCCTCGACACGCGCCTGCTGGCGCAGCAATTGCACGATGGCCTTGCCCGAGGTGGTCTTGCCGCAGCCCGATTCGCCCACCAGGGCCAGGGTCTGGCCGGCCGCGATATCGAAGGACACGCCGTCCACCGCCCGGAACTCGCGCCGGCCACCGCGCCGCAGCCCACCGTAGACGACGCGCAGATCGCGCACCGCCAGCAGGGGCTGCGCGCCAGGCGCTGGCGCCGCGGCCGGGGCGGTGTCGGGCCGCGCCGGTGCGGTAGTCGGCAGGGCCTCGCCGGGCGCGCTGTAGAGCAGGCAACGCACTTCATGCGTCGCTGCCTGTTGGCTCAGCAGCGGCGGCTGCGCGGCGCAGTGCCGCATGGCGCGGTCGCAGCGCGGCGCAAAACGGCAGCCCTCGAACTGCAACCACAGCGACGGCACCGTGCCGGCGATAGCCGCCAGGGCCGCGCCGCGCTTGCCGGCATCCGGCAAGGCCTGCAGCAGCAGCCGCGCATAGGGATGCTTGGGCTCGGCAAAGAACTGGGCAGCGGGTGCCAGCTCGACGATCTGGCCCGCATACATCAGCGCCACCTGATGCGCCATGCCGGCCACCACCGCCAGATCATGGGTGATGAGCAGCAGGCCCAGGCCACGCTCGCGCTGCAGCTCCATCAGCAATTGCAGGATCTGCGCCTGTATCGTCACGTCCAGCGCGGTGGTGGGCTCGTCGGCGATCAGGAAATCCGGCTCTGCGGCCAGCGCCATCGCGATCATGACGCGCTGCTTCTGCCCTCCCGACAGGCGGAACGGGTATTCGTCGATGCGACGCTCGGGCTCGGGAATGCCGACCCGCCTCAGCCAGGCTATCGCCTTGGCGCGCGCCTGGGCGCCGCGCAGGGCGGTGTGCGCCTCGATCGCCTCGACGATCTGTGCGCCCACCCGCATGACCGGATTCAGGCTGGTGGCGGGCTCCTGGAAGATCATGCCGATGCGACCGCCACGCACGCCGCGCATCTGCGCCTCGCTGAGCCCGAACACCTCGCGCCCGTCCAGCTCCAGCCGGCCCGCCGTGATGCGGCCGTTGTCGGGCAGCAGGCGCATCAGCGCCAGCGCCGTCATGCTCTTGCCGCAACCCGATTCGCCCACCAGGGCAAAGGTCTCGCCGCGCTGCAGCGTCAGCTGCATGCCGTCGATGGCGCGCACCAGGCCGGCATCGGCATCCAGGGTGACATTGAGATCGTCGATGTGCAGCATGCTCAGGCCTTGCGCGTCTTGGCCAGGCCCAGCACGCGCGGGCGCAGACTGCGGGCGCGCGGGTCGAAGGCATCGCGCACGCCATCGGCAAACAGGTTGGCGGCCAGCACCAGGCTCACCATGAAGCCGAAGGCCGCGGCAAAGCTCCACCACACCAGCGGGTCGCGCGACATCTCGGCGCGCGCCAGATTGATCATGCCGCCAAAGCTGTTCATGCCCGGGTCCACGCCCACCCCCACATAGGTCAACACCGCCTCGTAGAGGATCAGGTCCGAGAAGCTCAGCACCGTGGTGATCAGCACCAGGTGCATCACATTGGGCACGATGTGGCGCCACATGATGCGCAGCGACCCGACGCCGAAGGCGGTGGCGGCCTGCACATAGTCCAGCTCGCGCAGCTTGAGCGTCTCGCCGCGGATCAGCCGGCACAGCGTGGCCCAGCCCGTCACGCCCAGGATCAGGCACAGCAGGAACATCTTCAGGTCCGCGCGCTCCACGCTGGTCTCGAACAGATCGGGGTTCTTGTCGAGGAAGACCTGAACCATCAGCACGCAGGCGGCGATCAGCAGCACATTGGGCACCGAGGTCAGCAGGGTGTAGAGGTACTGGATCAACTCGTCCACCCAGCCCTTGAAATAGCCGGCCAGGATGCCCAGCACCAGGGCCAGCGGCAGGGTCGCGAGGGTGGAGAGCGCGCCGATCACGAAGGCGGTGCGTATGCTCTTGAGCGCCTGATAGAGCACGTCGTTGCCAGTGCGGTCGGTGCCGAACACATGGTAGTGATCCATCAGCGCGATGCTGGGCCCGCTCAGCAGCGCGGTGACCGCCAGGGTCAGCAGCACCGCGCGCAGCGGGTAATGCGTGCGGTCGCGCAGCAGGTCCTGCAGCGCCCTCCGCCATCCGCCATGGCCGGCGGCGAGCGCGGCCACCAGGCCTAAGCCCAGCAGCAGCACGGCCAGCAGGCCCCAGGCCAGCCCGCGCAGGGCGCGGCCCAGCACATCGCCGGCCCATTGCTCGGCCGGCAGGCGCAGATGGGCGCCGCCGAACTGCAGGCGCGGGTAGTCGCGGCGCAGCTCGCCGCCCTCGCTGATGTTGTCCTTGTTGAAACCCTGGTAGGCCAGCGGCGCCGAATAGCTGGTCTCGCGCATCGCCACCTGGCGCGCCAGCAGCAGGTCGAGCAGCGATTCGGTGCGGGTGCTGTAGAAGGGCTGGCCGGTCGCGCCGGCGCCCTCGACGCCATCCAGGGCGCGGCGGAAATGCAGGCTGTCCAGCAGCGTCACCGCCATGAACAGCAGCAGCACCACACCGGCACAGCAGGAGGCCGCATCGCGCAGCACGCGCGCCCAGGTGACGCGCACATGGGGCTGGCGCAGGATGCGCAGCAGATAGCCCAGCAAGGCGGCGAACATGGCCCACAGGGCCACATCGGTCCAGAGCACGACGATCTTGAACGATGACATGATTCCTAATCTTCGATGTGGGGCTCAGGACAGCCGCACGCGCGGATCCACCCAGGTGTAGGCCAGGTCGATGAGCGCATTGCTGGCCACATAAAGGGCCGCGCCCAGGAACACCATGGTGCGCACGATGGCGAAGTCCTGGCCCGAGATGGCCTCGATGATGAAGGCGCCCAGGCCGGGGATGCCGAAGAAGCTCTCGAACACCAGGCTGCCCAGGAACACATAGGGCAGGTAGGAGCCGGCGCTGGTGATGATGGGAATCAGCGCATTGCGCAGCACGTGGCGGAACAGCACCACCGGTTCGGAGAGCCCCTTGGCGCGGGCGGTGCGCACATAGTCCTTGCCCACCTCCTCCAGGAACATGGCGCGGTACAGGCGCGCCTCGCCGCCCAGGCGCGAGAGCAGCGAGAGCACGATGGGCAGGGCCAGGAACTTGATCGCGTCCAGGCCCGGCTCGTAGCCGCCGATGGGCACCAGTCGCAACAGGCGCGAGAAGAAGTATTGGCCGACGATGATGTAGAACAGGCTGGAGATCGACAGCATCAGCACGCACAGCACCACGCCCCAGAAGTCGATGCGCGTGTTGCGGAAGAACACCAGCAGCAGCGCGAAGGCGGTGCTCACGATCACCTGCAGCACAAAGAGCGGCACCGCCAGCTGCAGGCTCACGCCCATGCGCACCTTGACCTCGTGCCCGATGTTGACGGCCTGGCGCGCATCCGAGCGGCCGAAGTCCAGCAGCATCAGCGAGATCGAGCGCTCCCACAGAATCGTGTGGGTGAACTTCTGGCTGCCCGCCTGCGCTGCGTCGTAGTACAGCGGCTTGTCGTAGCCGCGCTCGGTCTTCCATTTCTCGATCTGCTCCTGGGTGACGCGCTTGCCGCCGATGTTCAGGCGCGCCATGTCGTCGGGCGTGTTGACCGAGAAGAACAGGAAGAAGGTCAGCAGGTTCACGCCCACCAGCACGGCGATGCCGTAGCCGAGGCGACGTAGCAGGTACTTGATCATGTCCTCAGGCCTCAGGCGCCGCGCGCGGTGGCGAGCTCGCGGGCGCGGAAGGAACGGCGCGTCAGCCAGGCGATCACGGCCGCGCCCGCCGCCAGCAGCAGCAGGGGCCACCAGATCGGATGGTTCCACTCGGCCTGCCTGCGCGCGCGCTCGGCGGCATCGACGCGGTAATAGCGCCCCACGTCGCGTACCACGATGCTGGGCTTGCCGTTGTAGACCCAGTGCTGGAAGGCCAGGCCCACATAGGGCCAGTAGCCCCAGGACCAGGGCGCGTCCTCGCGCACGATGGCCAGCATCTCGTCCATTACGCGCTGCTTTTCCGGGCCATCGTCCAGGGTCTGCAGGCGCTTGTAGAGGCGATCAAACGCGGGGTTCTCGTAGTTGGAGGCGTTCTCGCCCTCGAACCTGGACTTGCTGTTCGGGCCGTAGAGCAGGAACAGGAAGTTCTCGGCATCCGGATAGTCGGCCAACCAGCCCCACCAGTAGATCTGGTGCTTGCCCTTGAGCACCTTTTCCTGGAACTGGTTGAAGTCGGTGGCGCGCACGTCCAGCTGTAGCCCCAACTTGGCGAACTGCTTGACCATCCAGTCGTTCTCGGCCTTCATCTCGGGCGTGACCACGCGCATGAAGTCATAGCTCAGCACCAGGGGCTTGCCGGTGCCGGCGTCGCGCCCCTCCGGGTAGCCGGCCTCGGCCAGCAGGGCCTTGGCCTCCTCGATGGAGCGCCGTTGCACCTTGCCATCCACCATCTTGTGCGTCACCGGGTTGTGCCAGCCCGGCTGGCCCTCGCGCGAGCCGAACACGCCGGGTGGCGTGGGGCCATGGGCGGCATCGCCGCCCTTGTTGCGGAAGATGCGGCCATAGCCCTCCTCCCAGTCGATCGCGATCGAGATGGCCTGGCGCAGCTTCTTGTTGCGCTCGCGCTGCTCCGGCGTGCTGCCCTGCCCCACCACCGGATCCAGCCAGTTGAAGCCCACGTACCAGCTGCCGATGTCGGTATCCATGGGCAAGCGGTAGCCCTTCGCCGCGTAGTTGCGGAACACCTCGTCGGAGTCGCTCTTGTCCACCATGAACTCGACGCCCCAGTCAGTGCGCTCGATCTCGGGCAGGTCCAGATAGCCCTGCTTGAACAATTCCTTGCGCGGCACCCTCTCCTTGATGATGTTGGCGACGATCTTGTCGACAAAGGGCAGGCGCTTGCCGCAATCGTCCAGCAGACCGGCGGCCTTGTCGCCGGGCGCCCCCTCACAGGGGTAGCTGTCCTGGCGGTAATAGGGGTTGCGCGCCATCACATGGCGGCGGTCCTGCACATACTCGGTCATCATGAAGGGGCCGGTGCCCACCGGCCACTGGTTCCACGACAGGCTGTTCTCGTTCATGCCCGGCTGGGCATAGAAGGCGTCCACCTCCCAAGGCACGGGTGCGAAGAAGGTGGTGGCCAACCAGTACTGAAACTGCGGGTACTTGCCATTGAGCCGGATGCGCAAGGTATGCGAGTCCAGGGCCTCGGCCCCTTCCAGCGGCCACTTGCGAAAGTCCAGGAACGGCTTGTCGGCGAGGTTGTCGGGCAGGCCCTTGAGCAGCTTGGCGTTCTCCTCACGCACCCGCTGGCTGTAGGCTTTGAGGCCAAGCACATGTTCCGAGAACACACCGAACAGCGGCGCCTCGATACGCGGAGTGGCCTGGCGCTTGATGGCAAACACGAAGTCCTCAGCCACCAGCTCGCGCGTGCCCTGCTGGGCAAACTCCCAGGGCGAACGCTTGTCACCGAGCTCCGCGCGTGTGAGGCGGTGGTAGATGTACTGCCCCTGGGCATTCTTGGCAAAGGCCGGGTGCGGCGCGTAGCGCAGTCCGCGGCGGATGGGGATGTCGTAGACCGCCTGGGCGATCTGCTCGGCCGGCGCATCGTCGGGCAGACGCTCACCCTTGGCGTCCAGGTAATAGGGTTTGACTACCTCGGCCGCGGCGCGGCCCTCCAGCTGGTAGGGACGCTTGAGGTAGTGGTAGCCGTAGAGCGGCTCGTAGATATGGTAGGCGTAGGCACCCTCGGGCGCGGTGTAGGAGGCGGTCGGGTCCAGATAGCGCGGCGAGCGCTCATCGAAGGACATATAGAGCGTGTTGTCCTTCTCGGCACCGATCGGATAGGGGCTGTTGTTGCAGGCACCCAGCAGCACGCCCACGCAGGCCAGCATGCCCCAGCACAGTCGTTTCAACACGCCCCCTGCCACGACAGGTCAGTGGCCCCAGGCCAGCAGCGCGTCGCGCCCCTGCACCACCATGTCCACGCGGGCGCCCACCGGCAGGCAGACCTTGGTGGCCACGTGGCCGAAGGGCAGACCGGTGAAGATCGGCGTCTTGGTGCGCGCACGCACCGCCTCGATGGCCGTCTTCAGCGTGTAGCCACGGTCCAGCGGCGACTTCTTCCATGCGCTGAATTCACCCAGCACGATGGCCTTCTGCGCGTCCAGCACCCCCGCCTGTTGCAGCTGCAGCAGATTGCGTTCAACCCGATAGGGGTGCTCGTTGACATCCTCCAGAAACAGGATGCCTCCCTTGATGCGCGGAAGGTAGGGCGTGCCCAGCAGCGAGTTGAGCACGCACAGATTGCCGCCCCACAGGGTGCCGCGCGCCTCGAAGCCGTCGTGCCCGGCCTCGGTGCGAAAGCCCACCGCCTCCAGCAGCCCGCTCATGGCCTCGGTGAAACAACCCTGCGTCACGTCGTCCACGCCGCCCTCGGCATCGCTGCGGCCAAAGTCATCGCAGGCCAGCGGGCCAGCCCAACTCTGCAGCTTGGCCTTGGCCAGCAGCCCCAGCTGCAGCGAGGTCAGATCGCTCTGCCCGACCCAGCGGGTGCCGCGCTCCACGCTCTTGGCCAGCAAGGTCCAGTCGAGCTGGTCCAGCAAGCGCGTCAGGCCGTAGCCGCCGCGCGTGGCCAGCGCCACCGAGGGCGCGGCCCGGGCCACGCGGTGGATGGCTTGCAGGCGCGTTGCATCGTCACCGGCAAAGCGCTGATGCTTGGCCAGCGCCGCTTCGTCTATCGTCACCTCGAAGCCCAGCGCGCCCAGGCGCTTGGCGGCACGCTTGAGGGGCTGGGCCTGTGCCAGCACGCCGGCTGGGGTGTAGAGGGTCAGGGAACTCATGGTTTGAAGTCGTCCAGGTGAATGGCATCGCCCGTGGGAATGGGCTGGGATTCGCAATCGGAGTCGCTATGGGATGGTGCTTGCGCCGCGCGTGCCAGTTCGCGGCGCTTGCGTGCGGCCTCGCGCCGCTCGGCAAAGAATTCGCGCAGCAGCCTGGCCGAGGCCTCGCCCAGCAGGCCGCCCTGGATGCCGGTGTGGTGGTTGAGCTTGGCTTCGGCGAACAGGTCCAGCACCGAGCCAGCCACGCCGGTCTTGGGGTCGGGCGCGGCGAACACCACGCGTTTCAGGCGCGCATGCATCATCGCCATCGCACACATCGCGCAGGGCTCCAGGGTCACATAGAGCTCGCACTCGGGCAGGCGGTAATTGCCCAGCAAGGTGGCGGCATGGCGCAGCGCCACGATCTCGGCATGCGCGGTGGGGTCATGCGTAGTGATGGGCCGGTTGTAGCCGGTGGCGATCACCTGGCCCCGGCGCATCAGCACCGCACCCACCGGCACCTCGCCCACCAGCAGGGCGTTGTGGGCCTGGTCCAGCGCGAGCCGCATCGCGTATTCGTCGGCGGCACTGAAGGGGGCCTGCGGCTGGGGGGGATTGAATGGCTCGGTCATGGGCAGGCGAGCAAGTGTAGCAACCGTGGTCCCAAGCAGCCCCGCACAGCCGGTGCGAGCCCGGCAGCAGGACCATTGCCAAGCAGATGGCGCCGCGAGTGCTTGCGCTGGCGCAAGAAGTCATCAATGTTATGGACGCCGCGCCGCCAGAAGCTTAGAGTGATCGGGCAGATCCCGATTCCCTTTTAGGAGCAGATCATGTCAAGCGGAAAGATTCACAACTTCTCCGACAGCGGCCTGCACACTGCACTCCTGGCCGCGTTGATCGGTATCGTGGCGCTGATTCTGGTCGACGCCTTCTTCTTCACGCCCGAGGGTCGCACGCCGGTGATCTGGCGGCTGGATCGGGTGGTGGTGGAAGGCCAGGCCACGCCTCCCGGCCAGCTACCTGGCCGTTGAGTTGTGCGCCTTTGCTACATCTGCCGGAACAGGTGCAGATAGCTGCGGCTGACCGGCAGGATCTCGGGCCGACCCTTGAGATGCAGGTCGGCGGTCTCGTTCGGCCCGCGCGTCACATGGCTGACCGCATGCAGGTTCACCACCACCGAGCGGTGCACCTGCACAAAGCATTGCGGATCCAGCTGCTCCACCAGCTCGCGTATCGGCGTGCGTATCAGCGCCTCGCCCTCGTGCCAGACCACCAGGGTGTATTTCTCGTCCGAACGCATGAAGACGATCTGGTCCACCGGGATCAGCTTGAGCGTCGACCCCACGGAGGCGCGTATCCATTGCAGATGGCCCGCCGCTGAGCCAGTTGTCGAGGCCGCCGCGCCGGCGCCGCCCTCGGGCTGCATCAGCTTGCGCGCCAGGGTTTCGATCGCGGCCTGCAGATCGAGCTGCGGCGCCGGCGTGCCCGCCGCGCGCGCTCGCAGGCGCTCCTGCAGGCGCTGCACGGTGTCGGCCAGGCGCAACTCGTCCACCGGCTTCACCAGATAGTCGAGCGCGCCCTGTTCGAAGGCCTGCACAGCGTACTGCTCGTAGGCGGTGACGAACACGACCTGCGCGCGGCGCGCGATCTGGCGTGCCGCCTCCACGCCGTTCATGCCGGGCATGTGGACGTCGAGGAACACGATGTCGGGCTCATGCTGCTCGAACAGCTCCACCGCCTCGCGCCCGTTGCGCGCCTGGGCCAGCACGCGCAACTCGGGCCAGGCCGTGGCCAGGGCGCGCTGCAGGCTTTCGCGCAGCAGGGGCTCGTCGTCGGCAATCAGGGCGGTGGGGGCGGTGCTAGCGGTCATGGCGTGAAGCGGATCTCGGCGCGCAGGCCGTGGGGCCGATTCTCCTGCAGGTCGAGCGCGGCGCCCTCGCCATAGACCACCTGCAGGCGCTCGCGCAGATTGCGCAGGCCGGTGCCCGAGCCCATCTGCTGCACCAGGCCCACACCGGTGTCGGAGACCCACAAACGCACCTGCCCGTCCTCGAGCAAGCCGCCCAGTTCGATGCGCCCGCCCTCCTCGCTGGGGTCGATGCCATGGCGCACCGCATTCTCCACCAGGGTCAGCAAGGCCATGGGCGGAAAGCGCTGGCGCAGCAGCTCGGCAGGCACAGCGATCTCGTAGACCAGGCGATCCGGCATGCGCAGATGCATCAGCTCCAGATAGGCCTTCACCAGACCCAGCTCGTCGGCCAGGCAGGCGGTCTCGTCCTGCAGCCTCGGCATGGCGGCGCGCAGATAGGCGATCAGGCTGCGCAACACCGGCGCGGCCTGCGGCGATCCCGCTTCCACCAGGGCGCGCACATTGGCCAGAGTATTGAAGAGAAAGTGCGGCTCCACCTGGGCCTGCAAGAGGCGCAGGCGCGCGTCGAGTGCGCGCCGCTCCAGCTCGCTGCGCTCCAGCTCGAAGCTGAGCGCCTGGTTGCGTGCCTCAGCGTCGCGCTGACGGTACAGCGCGCCCATCGCCAGCAGCGGCCCCACCAGCAGGCCCGAACCGGCGATCCACAGAAAGCCCATCACCCGCCCCTCGCTGCGGATCAGCGAGGCGAAGTCGCCGCCCACCGCCACCAGGTAGACCAGCAGGGTGGCCACCGGCACCGCCAGCGCCACCACCAGCACCTGAAACAGCCAGCGCGCCCACCAGCGCGGCAGGCGCCGTGGCCATTGGCCCGCAGCGGCAAAGGCAAGCAGCGCCCACAGGCCGACGAACATGGTGCGGCCCACCAGCACCGGGAAGGGAGTGATGAAGATCGGGCCCAGCATCACCGCCGCCAAGCCCGCCAGGCCCAGCGCCAGCGCCAGCCGCAACGGCGTCAGGTAGGCAACGAAGCCCTGCCAGGGGCTGGGCGCTGCGGGCGATGCCGCGGGGGCAAGAGGGCTGGCGGTCGACATGGGCCGCACGATAGCGGCCTTGCGCGCCCCCACCAAGCGTCGGCGGCTGGCGGCGCGACGAACGACCGGAATCAGGCCTCGGGTGGCAGGGTCAGGGCATGGCCGGGCGGCCACACATCACTGCGTCGCGCCCGGCATTGAGCGCGAAGCGCAAGGCCTCCGCGGGCGATGACCAGGCAAAACCGCCCGCCAGGCTCTCGTCGCGATAGGTCTCGCGACGCGGCTGGCCGGCCGGCATGCGCACTACCACCACGGCGGCCACATAGCCGTACTGGCGTGGCCGCTCCAGCGCCCCCGCGTAGATCCTGAAATCCCCTGCGTCTACTTCTTGGAAATGCATGACCGACTCCTGTGCGATCAACGCATCGCCGACCGCAGCGCGACTGTGAACCTATACGCAGCGGCGCGCACCTCCCACTGAGGGGGGATGCAGATGTAAGCGACTGACCCGAGCTCGGCCAGGCCTGCGGCCGCAGATCGACGATCACATGCAACAGCATGTGTCAAGGCGCCGCCAGCCGCTCCAGCCAGGTGGCGAACTCGCCGTCCATGCTGCTGCCCCAGCCGCGCAGCAGGGCCTGGTAGCGCGGGTAGTCGCCGGCGCGGGTGAAGACCAGCATCTGGTCGATCTTGTCGCGCTGGCGCTCCATCATGAAGCGCACCGCCAGATAGCCCCAGCTGTAGATGCGCGCCTCACCGCTATTGGACTCATAGCCGGTGTCGAACAACTGACTCAGCGCAAAGGTCTTGGCGCCCGCGGCCTGCAGCGCCTTGGGATGATCGCTGCCACGCGCGAGGTACTCGGCCACACCCTCGCTCCACCACACCAGATAGGGCGTCAGCGGCGCCGGCCGCGGGCAGTTCTCGGGCGGTGCATGCGAATCATGCAGATTGGCGCAGAAGTCGCCGTAGAGGTTGTAGCGGCCATCGAGGTAGTGGACATACTCATGGCCGAGATTGCGCACCGTGCCATCGGCCCTCTGGTTGGCGACGAACTCGGCCTGGTTGCCCGCCCGACCGGGCAGGCCCTCCAGATACATGCCGCCGTTGTTGGTGGGCATGTTGAAATGGACGCCCGCATAACGCACAAAGTCGTCGCCCGAGCGATAGATATTGGCGCGCAGCGAGGTGTTCAGGTCATGCGCCATCGGCTTGCCGGCGGTGTGGAATAGCGCATGAAAGCGCGCCTCGATGGCGGCCAACTCGCGGCAGATGTCCGCCTCCTGATGGGCATCGAGCGCCTGAGAACGCAGGCTCAGGCTGGCGCTGCAGCGGTGCACGCGGCTCAGCACCTGCTCGACACCCGGGACGGCGCTGGACGGCGTCGTGGGCGCCGCGCAGGCGGCCAGCAATAGCATCACGCTGGCCGTGCTGAGGGCGCGCACGAAGGGGCGCCTACGGAAGGATGTGGAAGGCATGGACGCGGCCGCATGGTTTTGAAACAGTAACGCATATTACGATATATTTACACCATGCAAGGCGTCTCAAGATGCGCGCGAGGCGCTCCGGTTCAGGCGCTTTTCTGGGTGCGGCCGCACAGCGCGCAGGTCTGCGGCTGATCCGGCCCGACCGGGCGGAACTTGCTGCAGGACAGCAGTTTGGACGGCGGCACACCCTTTGGGCATTTGGCTCGCTTGGGCAGCGCTGCCGGCTGCTCGGCCGCTGGGCTGCTGGTGGCGCTAGGTTTGCCGCTCATGCTGAAGTCCTCGGTGTATGTAGGGGTGCCTGCCAGGCTTGTACGCGATGGCCGGGTCGCCGGCAACGCGCCGCAGCAAAGAAAATGCCCCGACGCTGGCGCGACGGGGCATTTCGTTTGGAGGAGAGGGGGGGATTCGAACCCCCGAGGCGTTTCCGCCCGCCTGATTTCGAGTCAGGTACATTCAACCACTCTGCCACCTCTCCGGTATTCGGTGCTCGCGTGGTTCAGTGCGAGTCAAGCCCGCTAGTATAGCGAACTTTTTCCAGCCTGTCAGGGTTTTGCGACTCAGCCGCGCAAAATTTCTCGGCCACCCAGATAGGGGCGCAGCACCTCGGGCACCGTGATGCTGCCATCGGCGTTCTGGTAGTTCTCCAACACCGCTACCAGCGTGCGGCCGACCGCCAGGCCGGAGCCGTTCAGGGTGTGCACCAGTTCGTTCTTGCCCTGGGCGTTCTTGAAGCGCGTCAGCATGCGCCGCGACTGGAAGGCCTCGCAATTCGAGCAGGAACTGATCTCGCGATAAGTGTTCTGCGCCGGCAGCCAGACCTCGAGGTCATAGGTTTTGGCAGAGGTGAAGCCCATGTCACCGCTGCACAGACTCACCACGCGGTACGGCAGGCCCAGCTTCTGCAGAACGGCTTCGGCATGACCCACCATCTCCTCCAGCGCCGCATAGCTCTGCTCGGGGTGAGTGATCTGCACCATCTCGACCTTGTCGAACTGATGCTGGCGGATCATGCCGCGCGTGTCGCGGCCGGCGCTGCCCGCCTCCGAGCGGAAGCAGGGGCTGTGGGCGGTCAGCTTGATGGGCAGTTGGGCGGCGTCCAGCATCTGTTCACGCACGCTGTTGGTGAGCGAGATCTCCGAGGTGGAGATCAGATACTGCTCGGCCTGTTCCTCATCGCCGCCGCGCAGCACCCAGAACATGTCTTCCTTGAACTTGGGCAGTTGTCCGGTGCCCTCGAGCACCTCGCGGTTCACGATATAGGGCGTGTAGCACTCGGTATAGCCATGCTCATCGGTCTGGGTGTTGAGCATGAACTGCGCCAGCGCGCGGTGCAGCTTGGCGGCCGGGCCGCGCAGGAAGGCGAAGCGCGAGCCGCTTAGGCGGGCGCCGGTGTCGAAATCCAGGCCCAGCGGCGCGCCCAGGTCGACATGGTCCTTGACCTCGAAGTCGAAGCTGCGCGGGCTGCCCCAGCGGCGCACTTCGACGTTGGCACTTTCGTCACCGCCGACCGGCACGGACTCATGCGGTAGATTGGGCACGCCCATCAGCATGGCGTTGAGCTCTTGCTGGATCGCGTCCAGGCGCTCGGCGCCGGCCTTCAGTTCATCGCCGATGCCGCCCACCTCGGCCATCACGGCGCTGCTGTCTTCGCCCTTGCCCTTGAGCATGCCGATCTGCTTGGACAGGCTGTTGCGGCGCGCCTGCAACTCTTCGGTGCGGGTCTGCACGCCCTTGCGCTCGGCTTCCAGCGCGGTGAAACGCGCCACATCCAGGAAGGGCTGGGGATTCTTGCGGGTATTGAGTCGCGCGATGACCGCATCCAGGTCTTTGCGCAGCAGGCTGATATCTAGCATGGGGATTCCTTGTTCAGTCCGGATTCTATGAAGCAAAGCGGCGCCACCAGCGGGCGCCGCTTGCAGCGACAACGCCCGCGTCAGGATCGGGATGAATTCGTCTCGGCCATGGACTTGTCGCCCAGGCCCAGTGGCAGTGGGAACCGCACATGCTCCTCCACGCCGGCCAAGCTGCGCACGGCGGTGGCCCCCAGGGCGCGCAGGCGGCTGATCACCGCCTGCACCAGTACGTCGGGCGCCGAGGCTCCGGCCGTGAGGCCCACACGGCTGCGGCCCTCCAGCCACTCGGCCTGCAGGTCTTCGGCGGCGTCCACCATATAGGCGGGCGTGCCCAGGCGCTCGGCCAGTTCGCGCAAGCGGTTGCTGTTGGAGCTGGTGGGGCTGCCCACCACCACCACCACGTCCACCTGCGGCGCCAGCACCTTGACGGCGTCCTGGCGGTTCTGGGTGGCGTAGCAGATATCCTGCTTCTTGGGCTCGCGCACCAGCGGGAAATGGCGCTTCACCGCCGCCAGGATCTCTGCGGCATCGTCGACGCTCAGCGTGGTCTGCGTCACCACCGCCAGCTTGGCCGGATTGACAACACGCACATGCGCCACGTCAGCCGCCTCCTCGACCAGGTAGATGCCTTCGCTGAGCTGGCCCATCGTGCCCTCGACCTCGGGATGCCCCTTGTGGCCGATCATGATGAACTCATAGCCCTCGCGGTGCAGCTTGGCCACCTCCACATGCACCTTGGTAACCAGGGGGCAGGTGGCGTCGAACACATGGAAGCCGCGCTCGGCCGCCTCGCGCCGCACCGCCTGGCTGACGCCATGCGCGCTGAACACCAGGGTGGCGCCGGCTGGCACCTCGGCCAGGTCCTCGATGAAGATCGCGCCCTTGGCCTTGAGGTCGTTCACCACATAGGTGTTGTGCACGATCTCGTGGCGCACATAGATGGGCGCGCCGAACTTGACGATGGCGCGCTCGACGATCTCGATGGCGCGGTCCACGCCGGCGCAAAAGCCGCGCGGCTCGGCCAGCAGGACCTCCTGCGGTTGGGTGATCAGGCTCATGCTCACAGCACCCCGATGACCTGCACTTCGAAGCTCACCGGCTGCCCGGCCAGCGGATGGTTGAAGTCGAACAGCAACCAGTCCTCGCCCACCTCGCGCACCAGGCCGGCATAGCTACCCTGCCCGTCCGGCGTGGGGAACTGCACCACGTCGCCGATGCCGTACTGCTCGTCGGGGTCGCCCAGCTGGCGCAGCAGCTGCAGCTTCACGCGCTGCAGCAGCTCCGGGTTGCGCGCGCCAAAGGCCTCGCCCGGCGCCAGCTCGAAACGCTGGTGCGCGCCCTCGGCCAGGCCGATCAGGCGCTGTTCGATGGCCGGGGCCAGTTCGCCATTGCCCAGCGAAAGCGTCGCCGGCTTGTCGGCAAAGGTGTTGATCAGCTCGCCGCCATCGGGGCCGGTCAAGCGGTAGTGCAGGGTCAGGAAGGACCCTTGTTGAATCAGGTTCACGGCGATTCCGGGCTTGTCCGGCTGCGTTGGTTTGGGGGGATTTTAGGCTTGGCCGACAATGCGGGCTTTTCCAGCCCCCTCCTGCCCTGCCCATGCCGCTCGATGCACTGCCGCCCGACGCGCGCCCGCGCGAAAAGCTGCTGGCACGCGGCCCCGCCAGCCTGGCCGATGCCGAACTGCTGGCCCTGCTGTTGCGCACCGGTTTCAAGGGCGTATCGGTACTGCAGCTAGCGCAGCAATTGCTTGACCATTTCGGCGGCTTGGCTGGCCTCTTGCGCGCCGATGTGACGGCCCTCGCAGCCGTCAAGGGCCTGGGTCCGGCCAAGCGTGCAGAGATCGCCGCGGTGCTCGAGATCGCGCGCCGCGCCCTGCATCAACAGCTGGAGCGCCGCACCGTCTTCGATACGCCCGACAGCGTCAAGCAGTTCCTGCGCCTGCAGCTCGACGGCCTTGGCCACGAGGTGTTCGCCCTGCTCTTCCTCGATGCCCAGCATCGCCTGATCGCGATGGAAGAACTGTTCCGCGGCACCCTCACGCAAACCTCGGTCTATCCGCGCGAGGTCGTCAAGCGGGCACTGGCCCATGGTGCGGCGGCGCTGATCCTGGCGCACAACCATCCGTCCGGCGTGGCCGAGCCCTCGCGCGCCGACGAATTGCTGACCCAGGCATTGAAGAACGCGCTGAGCCTGATCGACGTGCGGGTGCTGGATCATTTCGTGGTCGGCGGCGGCGACGCCGTCTCGATGGCCGAGCGAGGCCTGCTGTGAGCCCCAAGCCCGCCATCTTTCACAGCCTGCAGGATCTCAAGGCGCTGCAGCAGGAGTTGCTGCTGCGCCGCCGCGAGGCCGAGGAACGCGCCGAGCGCGCGGCCGCCGCGGCGCGCCTGCGCGAGCAGGAGCAGCGCCTGTTCGAGCTCAGCATTGGTGCCGTGACCCGGCTGCCCGATGCCCGGCGCGTGCTGCTGCGCGCCGAGCCGCCCACACCCGAACCGCGCCAGCGTCTGCTGGACGAACAGGCGGTGCTGCGCCAGGCGCTGTCGGACGATTTCGACGTCGACTCGCTGCTGGAGACCGACGAGACCCTGTCGTTCCGGCGCGCCGAGCTGGGCCCCGAGACGGTGCGCAAGCTACGCCGCGGCCATTGGGCCCTGCAGGGCCAGATCGACCTGCACGGCCTGCGCCGCGACCAGGCGCGCGAAGCGCTGGGCGCCTTCGTGCATGAAAGCGCCAGGCGCGGCCTGCGCTGCGTGCGCGTGGTGCATGGCAAGGGCAACGGCTCGCCGGGGCGCGAACCGGTGCTGAAAAGCCGCGTGCGCCGTTGGCTGGTGCAGAAGCAGGAGGTGCTGGCCTTTGTGCAGGCGCGCGCCAGCGATGGCGGGGCCGGTGCGCTGATGGTGCTGCTGGGTCAGCCCTGACGCTGATCAGACATTGCGCATCCAGTCGGCCGTGTTCATGAAGGAGGCGTCGAGGCGCTGCCGCAACTCAGCGTCCAGCTCGGTTTCCAGCATGGCACGGCGCATGCAGTCCATCCACTGATCGCGCTCGGCAATGCCGATTGCAAACGGCAGGTGGCGCGCGCGCAGGCGCGGGTGGCCAAAGCGCTCGATGTAATAGTCGGGGCCGCCCAGCCATCCGCACAGAAACCAGTGCAGCTTGTCGCGCGAGCCGTCCAGGCTGCCGGGATGCAGGGCGCGCAGCGGCGCATAGGCCGGCTCCAGCTCCATCAGATCGTAGAAGCGGTCCACCAGGGCGCGCACGGCGGCCTCGCCCCCCACCCGGTCGAAGGCCGTCGCCGGCGTATTCGTCTCAGCCATGGGCGATTCAGCCAAGCACCTTGCTGGCCAGTGCCTTGATGGCCTGGGCCGCATCGCTGCCCGGGTAATGCTCCATCAGCAGCTGGCGCTTCAGCACCGCCTGGCGCACCGCCTGGTCGTTCTTCACCTCGCCCAGCAGATCGAGCCGGAAGGTTTGGCCCGGCGTGGGGCCCACAAAGCGCTGCAGCACCTGCTGCAGCTGGCCACAGATCAGCTTGCCTTCGCCGGGCCGGTTGGCCTGGTTCACCACCAGACCCACCTCGCGGCGCCCCTGCTGGGTGGCCAGCACCTTGATGGTGGCGTAGGCGTCGGTCAGCGAAGTCGGCTCCGGCGTGGCCACCACTAGTACATCGGTGGCCAGCGAGACGGCGAACAGCACCACGTCGGAGATGCCCGCGCCGGTATCGAGCAGCACCCAATCGAAGCGCGGTTTCACCAGATCGATGATGGAGAGCAGCTTGTCGCGCACCTCGGCCGTAAGGCGCGAATACTCGACCATGCCCGAGCCGGCCAGCAGCACATGGAAGCCCCCAGGGGCGGGCAGGATGGCCTGCTCCAGCGTGGCCTTCTCGGTAAACACATCGTGCAGGGTGAGCTTGGGATGCAGGTTCAGCACCACATCCAGATTGGCCAGGCCAAGGTCGGCATCCAGCACCAGCACCTTCTGGCCGCGCGCGGCCAGGGCGGCGGCCAGATTGGCCGTGACGAAGGTCTTGCCCACACCGCCCTTGCCGCTGGTGACGGCAAGGGTGCGTGCGACGGCGCGACCCGACTTCGAAGGAGCAGCAGGCGCCATGGTGGTAGTCATTCGCTTTCCTGTTGCGTTACGGCAAACAACATGCCTTTTTCCTCTGCGCTGACGAGCGACTCCACCTGACTCTCCAGGCAGGCACGGTTGCGGCCCTCGGCCTTGGCGCGATACAGCTGGCGATCGGCACGCTCCATCCACAGCAGAGACGATGAACGCACCCACTGCGGGGCGTAGGCGCCGCCCAGGCTGATGGTGACGCGCAGGCTCTGCGCCGGCGTGACCGGCACCTCCATCGCAGCGACGCGCTCGCGTATGCGCTCGGCCACGGTCACGCCGAAGCTGGGCGGGCAACTCGGCAAAATGATCGCAAACTCCTCCCCGCCCACACGTGCCACGGTATCCATGGGCCGCACGGTCTGGCCAATCGCGTCGGCCACCGCCTTGATCACCAAATCCCCGGCAGCATGACCGTAGGTGTCGTTGACGGCCTTGAAATGATCGATGTCCAGCACCAGCAGCAGCGCCGATTCGCCCGAACGCGCCACCCGGTCGACCTCGCGCGACAACGCCATCTCGAAGCTGCGGCGGTTCACCAGGCCGGTGAGCGCATCCTTGCTGGAAAGGTCGCACAGCGCATCGATCACGCCTTGCAGCCATGCCGCGCTGAAGGGCTCGGCCTCGGGCAGCATGGCACCGGCCTGTTGCAGGAGTTGCAAGGCCAGTTCGAGTCGCAATTCGCTGGCGTCGACCGGACGGGGTGTTGCGCTGGGTTCCAAGGGGCTCCTGGGGTAGTGCCGGGGCAGTCTAGCAGCGGGGCAGCGCCTCAATCCGTGCAAAAAAACATCCAAGCACCGGCCTGTTCGCCATTTAGCCTCGCCAGGCTGGCGCACAAACTCCAGAAACCCGAGAATCCCCCGGAGTGCGCATGCCTGCGCAGCCGCCAACCAGAAGAAGCGAGCCCTACATGCGCCCAGGAACGCCTCAGTCCACGGCAACCGAAGCGGTCGACCACGAGTTCAGCTTCAGCCGCGCCGACTTTGATCGCGTACGCCAACTCATCTACCAGCATGCCGGCATCAGCCTGCACGATGGCAAGCACGCGATGGTCTACAGCCGGCTCTCGCGCCGCCTGCGCGACACCGGCCACCGCAGTTTTGCCGACTATCTGCAATGGCTGGAGCAGGCCAGCGGCCCGCAGGGCGAGCAGGAGTGGCAGGAGTTCGTCAACTGCCTGACCACCAACCTGACCTCCTTCTTCCGCGAGGAGCACCATTTCCATTGCCTGGCCGACGACCTGAAGGCGGTCAACAGCAAGCCGGTGCGCATCTGGTGCTGCGCCGCGTCCACGGGCGAGGAGCCCTATTCCATTGCCATGACCTGCGCGGAGTCGCTGGGCTCGGGCGCACAGGTGCAGATCGTGGCCAGCGATATTGACACCAATGTGCTCAATACCGCCAAGCGCGGCGTTTACAGTGCCGACTCGCGCGGCCTCTCGCCGGCACGGCTGAAGAACTTCTTCATGCGCGGAACCGGCGCCAACGACGGGCGCATCCGCGTCAAGCCCGAGCTGGCGCGCAGCATTGAATTCCGCACCCTCAACCTGATGCACACCCAATGGTCGCTGGGCGAGCCCTTTCACATGGTGTTCTGCCGCAATGTGATGATTTATTTCGACGCACCGACGCAGCGCAAGGTGCTGGAGCGCATCCACAAGGTGATGCGGCCGCACGGCCTGCTGTTCGTCGGGCACTCGGAGAACTTCACCGAGTCCAAGGACTTGTTCCGCCTGCGCGGCAAGACCATTTACGAGCGCGTCTGAGGCTGCGCTCAAGTCCACCCTGTAACCGGCCGAAAACCAACCAATGAGCACGCCCCTGCCCCCGTCCGGAGCCAGCGCCGGCAGCTATCTCGCCGGTGGCCCCGGCGCCGCCCGCGTGGCCCAGCTCAAGGCGCAGTCGCGCAAGCAGGGCGAAGCCTCCTTCTTCTTCTACGACGCGCATTTCAAGAACGCCGCGGTCAAGGTGCTGCCCGGCGAATATTTCGTCGACAACGAGGACCTGCTGGTGATGACCACGCTAGGCTCCTGCATCGCCGCCTGCCTGTGGGACCGCCACGCACAAATCGGCGGCATGAACCACTTCATGCTGCCCGAGGGCACCGGCGACTCGGGTCGCTACGGCTCCTTCGCGATGGAACTGCTGATCAACGAGATGATGAAGCGCGGCGCCTCCAAGAGCCGCATGGAAGCCAAGATCTTCGGCGGCGGCGCCGTCATCTCCGGCATGAACACCATCAATGTCGGCGAACGCAACACCAACTTCGTGCTCGACTACCTGAAGACCGAGCGCATCCCGATTGTTTCCAAAGACGTCATGGACATCTATCCCCGCAAAGTCTGTTTTCTGCCGCACAGCGGCAAGGCCATGGTCAAGCGCCTGGCGCCGACCAATACCGATGCGCTGATCCAGCAGGACCGCGCAGCGGCGCAGAAGGCCCAACCCGTGGTGGCCAGCGGCGGCTCCATCGATTTGTTCTGAGCCGGCGCGCACGAGGAGTTTTCAAGAATGGCCAAGATCAAAGTCGTGGTGGTGGATGACTCGGCGCTGGTGCGCAGCATCCTCACCGAGATCATCAATCGTCAGACCGACATGGAATGCATAGGCGCGGCCGCCGACCCCCTGGTGGCGCGCGAGATGATCCGCAACCTCAATCCGGACGTGATCACGCTGGACGTGGAAATGCCCAAGATGGACGGGCTGGACTTCCTCTCGCGCCTGATGCGCTTGCGGCCCATGCCGGTGGTGATGGTGTCCACGCTGACCGAGCGCGGCGCCGAGGTCACCATGAAGGCGCTGGAGCTGGGCGCGGTGGACTTCGTCGCCAAGCCCAAGATCGGCGTGGCCGACGGCATCCGCCTGCTGGCCCAGGACATCACCGACAAGATCCGCATCGCCTCCAAGGCCCGCATCCACCGCAGCCATGCGGCCCCCGCCAGCGCCGCCGCACCCGGCGCGGCGCCGGCGCCCAAGCCCGTGCCAATGGCCAGCCTGGGCCGGCTCTCCACCGAGAAGATCATCTTCATCGGTGCCTCCACCGGCGGCACCGAGGCTACCAAGGACGTGCTCATCAACCTGCCCGCCGACTGCCCGGCCGTGGTGATCACACAGCACATGCCGCCTGGCTTCACGCGCAGCTATGCGGCGCGCCTGGACGGGCTGTGCCGCATCCGTGTGAAGGAGGCCCAGGACGGCGAGCGTGTGCTGCCTGGGCACGGCTATATCGCACCCGGGGGCATGCACCTGAGCGTGGAACGCTCGGGCGCCAACTACATTGCGCGCGTGCAGGACGGCGAGCCGGTGAACCGCCACAAGCCCTCGGTGGAGGTGCTGTTCAACTCCGCCGCCCGCGTGGTGGGGCCCAACGCGCTGGGCATCATGCTCACCGGCATGGGCGCCGACGGCGCCAAGGCCATGAAGGCGATGAAGGACGCCGGCGCCTACAACCTGGTGCAGGACGAAGCCAGCTGCGTGGTGTTCGGCATGCCCCGCGAGGCCATCAACGCCGGTGCCGCCGACGAGGTGCTGCCGCTGGACCAGATCGCGCCGCGCCTGCTGGAGCGCCTGCGCAGCACCGCCGGCTTCTCCACCAATCGCGTGTAGTTTCGCAGCCCTGTCATCAACTGTCGGCAAGCTCGCTGCTTGAGCGAGCCTACCGACATGATGACCACTCTCCCTGACCGCCAGCAAGCCCTGCCCATGCAGGTGCAGACCCTCATCGCCGAGGATCTGCTGCACACCCTGTTCCAGCCCATCGTGAAGCTGGACTGCGGCGAAATCTACGGCCATGAGGCGCTGGTGCGGGGCCCCGCCGGCTCGGCGCTGGAATACCCCGACGCGTTGTTTGCTGCCGGCCGCCGCGAGGGCCTGACGGTGGAGCTGGAGGTGCGCTGCGCGCTGCAGGCGCTGAAGGATTGGGCGCGGCTGAAGCTGCCCGGCAAACTGCTCGTCAATATGAGCGCCGCGGCGTTGGCACGCGCCGTGAGCGACGCCTATTGGGCGCGCGGCCTGGGCCTGTGCGAGCGTATCGGCATCGCACCGGCCGACATCATCATCGAGCTGACCGAGCATGAACGCGTCGCCGACATCGAAGCCCTGCGCCAGGGCCTGACGCGCCTGCGCCGACTGGGCGTGGGCATCGCGCTGGACGACTTCGGCGACGGCCGCTCCTCGCTGCGCCTGTGGTCCGAGATCCAGCCCCAACTGGTCAAGATCGACAAATACTTCACCCACCACCTGCCCGCCCACGCCGAGAAGCTGCAGACCTTTCGCGCCCTGCTGCAGCTGGCCGAGACCTTTGGTGCCCAGCTGGTGGCCGAGGGCATCGAAAGCCCGGAAGAGCTGCGCGTGTTGCGCGATCTGGGCGTAGCCTTCGGCCAGGGCTGGCTGCTGGGCCGACCCGGCCCGGCGGGCCATCGCGAGGTGCTGGGGCCGGCTGCCGAGGTGCTGGCCAGCGCCGACATCGCGGTGCTGCCAGAGTTGCGCCGCGCCGGCGGCAGCAGTATCTGCGCCGAGCAGCTGATGGTGACGGCACCCACCCTGCACGAGAGCGCCAGCAACGAGCAGCTCTACCGCCTCTTCAACGCGCATGAGCAATTGCACGCGGTGGCCATACTCAACGACGCCGGCATTCCGGTGGCCCTGGTGGACCGTGCCCAGTTCATCGGCCGCTGGGCCAAGCCCTTCTTCAACGATCTCTACGGGCGCCACGCCTGTACCCTGTTCGCCAATGCCTCGCCGCTGGTCGTCGATGCCGCCACCGGCATCGAGGCGCTCACCCGCGTGCTGACCTCGGCCGACCAACGTTATCTGCGCGAGGGCTTCATCATCACGCGCGCGGGTCGCTATCTGGGGCTGGGCACGGGTGAACAGCTGGTTCGCTCGGTCACCGAGGCGCGCATCGAGGCGGCGCGCCATGCCAATCCGCTGACCTTTCTGCCCGGCAACATCCCGCTCAGCCAGCACATCGGCCGCCTGCTGACGAGCGGGCGCGAGTTCGTCGCCGCCTATGCCGACCTGAATCACTTCAAGCCCTTCAACGACGAGTACGGCTACTGGCGCGGCGACGAGATGATCCGCCTGCTGGCGCGCGTGGCCAGCGCGCATTGCGACAGCCAGCGCGACTTCCTCGGCCATGTGGGCGGCGACGATTTCGTGATGCTGTTCCAGAGCGACGACTGGGAACAGCGCTGCGAGCTCATCGTCGAGCGTTTCAACGAGCTGGCGCGCAAGCTCTTCGACGCCGCGGCGCTGGAAGCCGGCGGCATCATGGCCGAGGATCGCCAGGGCAATCTGCGCTTCCACCCCTGCACCACGCTGTCGATCGGCGCGGTGCGCGTCAGCCCGGGCAGCCTGCATCGCTCGGAGGATGTGGCCAGCGCGGCGGCCACCGCCAAGCGCCATGCCAAGCATGGCGCCCTGGGCATTTATGTGATGGCCAGCTGAGGCTCACCGGCGGCGAAAACGGCCGACTGGATCAGGCCGCCGTCAACGTCGTAGATGGCAGCCATCTCCAGCTGGCCCGGCCCTTCAGGTTAGGTCCGGCTCATGCCCCTCGGCCACCGACGTAGCCAGGTAGAGGTATTGGCGGGCCTGGGGCGCATAGGTCGCCAGCCAAGCGTCCATATTGCGGGCGTTGTAGGCCTCCAGCTGGCGCTGGATCAGCTCGGCAGGACTCGTTGGCAGGGGCATGCGATTGGGCTAGAAGTTGGGTGGCAGAAGTGGGCTGAGGCTGCGCAGGCGGCAACTCATACAGCTCCGCCCCCAGCTGCGCCGGTGCCGCCCAGCAGGTGCACAACAGGCTGCTGGCAGCGGCGGCGCTCAGGGCCATGGCGGTGGTGGCGAGATAGACAGCGAGGGGATGTTTGCTCATGAGAATCTCCTGATGCAGTGCTGGTCATATTAAGCATTAATACCCGCCGGCAATAGCGCGAAAATCGGGCCATCTTGTTCAGCTTTGCTTACCAGCATGCCCAGAGCCCCACGCCTGCCCCTGCAATACCTGGCCGCTTTCCGCGCCACGGCCCAGACCCAGAATTTGCGCGCAGCGGCCGAGCGCCTGCACCTCAGCCACAGCGCGGTAAGCCAGCAGCTCACGGCGCTGGAAACGCAGCTGGGTTTCCAGCTGTTCGAGCGCAGCGGCCGCCGCATCCGGCTCAACGAGGCGGGCGAGGCCTTGCAACGCGGCGTGGAGCGCGCCTGGGTCGAGCTGGAGCGCGGGCTGCAGGCCGCCAGCGCCGCGCATGGCAGCGCGCTGCAGGCCTTGCGCATCACCGCCTTGCCCTCCTTCGCGCAACGCTGGCTGATGCCACGGCTGGGGCGCTGGCATGCCCTGCATCCGGAGATCGCCTTGGAGCTGAACGTGTCACAGCAGCTCGTCGACCTGGAGCGCGAGGGCTTTCATCTCGCGCTGCGCCAGGGTGTCGGGCCCTGGACCGGCCTGGTCAACGAGGTGCTGCTGCAGTCGCGCTCGGTGCCGGTGGCCGCTCCGGCGCTGGCGCAGCGCCTGATCGGCGCGCCCCTGGAGGAGCTGGCCGCGCAATCGCTGCTGGGCGACGCCGCCCAATGGACCCAATGGTTTGCCGAGGCGGGCCTGAGCCGGCAGATCCGCACCATGGCCAGCTTCAACGATGCCGGCCTGCTCCTGCAGGCGGCCGAGCAGGGCATGGGGGTGGCGCTGACGCGGGAGTTGCTGGCGGCCGATGCCTTGCTGGACGGCCGCCTGGTGCGCGTCTCGGGCCAGGCCCTGGAGGGCTCGCAGGCGCAGAGCTACCACATCGTCTACCCGCCCGCGCTGAAGGACGAACCCGCGCTGCGCGCCCTCTGCACCTGGCTGCACGCCGAGATCGAGCAATCGGCGCGCGCGCTATACGGCGACTAGGCGAGGAACAGCGACTGCAGGTCGCTGAGGAAATCGAAGCCGCGCGGCGTGGGCTGGATGCGCAGCGGATCGAGCTCCAGCAGGCCCTTGCCGCGCCCCTGCTGCAAGGCCTCGGCGATGCTGGAGGGCGGCAGGCCGGTGCGCTCCAGGAATTGCTGCATCGGCACACCCTCGCGCAGGCGCAGCGCGTTGAGCATGAACTCGAAGGGCAGTTCCTTGCGCGCCACCTCGTGCTCGTTGGACACCGCCGCGCCCTCGCCCGCCTTGGCCATATAGCTGGCCGGTTCGCGCCAGCGCACCTGGCGCAGCACGCGGTGCGGGAAGCTCAGCTTGCTGTGCGCCCCCGCGCCTATGCCCAGATAGTCGCCGAACTGCCAGTAGTTGAGGTTGTGCGTACAGCGATGGCCGGCGCGTGCATAGGCCGAGACCTCGTAGCGCTCCATGCCCCGGGCGCCCGTTTGCGCGGTGATCAGGTCCAGCATGTCGCTGGCCAGATCGGCGTCGGGCACCACCGGCGGCGCGATCGCGAAGCGCGTATTCGGCTCGATGGTGAGGTGGTAGACGGACAGATGCGGCGGCGCATAGCCCAGCGCCAGGCTCAGGTCTTGCTCCAGCTCGGCCAGACTCTGGCCCGGCAGCGCGTACATCAGGTCGATATTGAAGGTCTCGAAGGCCTGGGCGGCCTCCTCGATCGCGACGCGCGCCTGTGCGCCGTCATGCACCCGGCCCAGGGCCTTGAGCTTGGCATCGTCAAAGCTCTGCACGCCGATCGACAGGCGCGTCACGCCAGCCGCGGCAAAGCCACGGAAGCGGTCGCGCTCGAAGGTGCCGGGGTTGGCCTCCAGCGTGATCTCGCAACCGGGCTCCAGCGGCAGGCGCGCACGGATGTCGGAAATCAGCTCGGCGATCTGCTCCGGCGCAAACAGGCTGGGCGTACCACCGCCGATGAATATGCTTACCACCGGCCGACCCCAGATCAGCGGCAGCGCGGCCTCCAGGTCGGCGCGCAGCGCGCCGAGGTAGGCGCGCGCGGTGTCCACGGGCAGTTGCCTGCCATCCTTCCACTCATGCGAGTTGAAGTCGCAATAGGGGCATTTCTTGAGGCACCAGGGCAGGTGCACATAGAGCGAGAGCGGCGGCAAGGCGGCCAGGCTCAGCGTGCCGGGGCGCATCATGTGCATGAGCTCAGCCAAGTTGCCAGACCTCACGCAGTTGCTGTGCCAGCGAAGCGGCAGCCAGCGCCCGATGGCTCAGCTGGTTTTTCTGCTCGGCGCTCAGCTGCGCCACGCTCTGGCCCAGGCTGGGAATGAACACCAGCGGGTCGTAGCCGAAACCGCCCTCTCCCTGCGCCGCGGGCAAGATCTGCCCCTGCCAACGCCCCATCGCGATCAAGGGCACCGGATCCCGGGCGCTGCGCACGGCCACCAGGGCGCAGACGAACTGGGCGCGGTGCGGGCCTTCGCCATGGGCGGCGAGCTGCTCCAGCAGCACGCGGTTGTTGTCGGCGTCCGACTTGGGCTGGCCGAACAGCGTGGCATAGCGCGCCGAGAGCACGCCGGGCGCGCCGTCCAGCGCATCGACGGCCAGGCCCGAATCGTCGGCCAGCGCCGGCAGGCCGCTGGCCGCCGCGGCGTGGCGCGCCTTCGCCAGCGCGTTCTCCACAAAGCTCTCGAAGGGCTCCTCGGCCTCCGCAATGCCCAGCGAGCCCTGCGTCACCAGTTCCACACCCAGCGGCGCGAACAGGGCCTGCAGCTCGGCGAGCTTCTTGGCGTTGTTGGAGGCAAGGACCAGCTTCATGCTCACAGGCCCAGGGCCTTGCGCTGCGCCGCGAGCAGGTCCTTGATGCCTTTTTCGGCCAGGTCCAGCATGGCGTTCATTTCCAGGCGATTGAAGGCCAGGCCCTCGGCCGTGCCCTGCAGTTCCACAAAGCCGCCCGAGCCGGTCATCACCACATTCATGTCGGTGTCGCAGGCCGAGTCTTCGGTGTACTCGAGGTCCAGCAGCGGCGTGCCCTCCAGCATGCCCACCGAGATCGCGGCGACGGCATCCTTGATGGGCGATTGGGCAATCTTGCCTTGCGCCAGCAGCCAGCTGACCGCATCGTGCGCGGCCACATAGGCGCCAGTGATCGCGGCGGTGCGCGTGCCACCATCGGCCTGCAGCACATCGCAGTCGAGGTGGATGCTGCGCTCGCCCAGCAGGGCCAGATCGAACACGCAGCGCAGTGAGCGGCCGATCAGGCGCTGGATCTCCTGGGTACGGCCGCTCTGCTTGCCCTTGGCCGCCTCGCGGTCGCTGCGCGTATGGGTGGCGCGCGGCAGCATGCCGTACTCGGCCGTGACCCAGCCCGAGCCCGAGCCGCGCTTGTGCGGCGGCACTTTTTCTTCCACCGAGGCGGTACACAAGACCTTGGTGTTGCCGAACTCGATCAACACCGAACCCTCGGCATGGCAGGTGTAGTGGCGGGTAATGCGCACCGGGCGCAAAGCAGCAGCGGCGCGCTCGCCCGCGCGTTGGACTTCAGCAGACATCGGGAAAAGACCTTTCAGGATTACTTTTTGCCGGCCTTGCGGATCGCATCCTGGATCTCGCGTACCGAGCGCTCGATCTCAGCTTCGCTGAGATCCTCGCGGCGTTCCTGCGCTTCCAGCGCGGCCGCCTGGATGGTGGAGGCGAAGCCGTCGTCGGCCAGGTTCTGGGTCGAGATCGAGTCGGCCGTGTCGGGCTCGTCCTCACCTTCCCATTCCACCGCCAGCGCGGTGACATTGTCGCAGCGCGTGCCGCCGTTGCGCAGCGCCTGCTCCACCAGCTCGGGCACGGCGTCCGCAATCACGCGGGTGGAGAGCTGATCGGCAATGGCCAGATCGCTCACCGTGCTCCACATGCCGTCGGAGCAGAGCATGAAGCGGTCGCCGGTCTGCAGCGGAATCGGGCCGCAGATATCGATCATGGGCTTGCCGGGGCTACCCAGGCAGGTGAACAGCACGTTGCGGTTGAAGCGCTCGGCGCCATTTGCATGGCGACCCAGGGCCTCCTGCAGCTCGCTGTAGGAATGGTCGCGCGTGCGCGCCATCAGTTCGCCGCCGCGCACCATGTACAGGCGCGAATCGCCGCAATGCGCCCAATGGGCATTGCCACGTTGCAGCACGCCTGCCACCACGGTGGTGCGCGGGGTGTCGGTGAGGCCCTTGTCCTGGCCGTAGCGCAGCAGTTGCTGGTGCGCGACCAGGATCGCATCTTCCAGAAAGCGATTCGGGTCGTCCAGCACCGGCTTGGCGTCGCGCTGGAACATGCTGGCCACGGTCTGCAGCGCGATCTGCGCCGCCACCTCGCCCTCAGGGTGGCCGCCCATGCCGTCGGCGAGGGCAAACAGCACCGCGTCGCGGGTATAGCAATACCCCATGCGGTCTTCGTTCTTTTCCCGGCCGCCACGTCGGCTCACCTGATAGATGCCGAACCTCACGCCTTGGCCCCTGCCTTGAGGTTCTCAAGCTGGAGTTTGAGGCGCTCGCTGAAGCTCAGCTTGGTGTAGCGGCGCTCGGTCTCGCGCGCCAGTTCCTTTTGCAACGCGAACACGCTCTGCGGCCGCGCCAGCGGGTCCAGCGACATGCACCACTCGGTCACCTCGATGAGGTTGTCGGAATAGACATTGCGCAGCCGCGACAGGCTCAGCGCCAGGCGGTCCTTTTCAAGACGCTGCGGTGCATCGTTAGGCGGATAGCCCTGCATGCAGGCGTAGATGCAGGCGCCGATCGCATAGATGTCGGTCCAGGGGCCCAGGGCGCCGTCGCGGCGGTACATCTCGGGCGCGGCAAAGCCGGGCGTGTACATCGGGCGGATGAAGTTGCCTTCCTTGCTCAGCACCTCGCGCGCCGCACCGAAGTCCAAGAGCACCGCCTTGTTGTCGTTGGTGATGAAGATGTTCGCCGGCTTGATGTCCAGGTGCAGCATCTTGTGCTGGTGCACGATGCGCAAGCCCTTCAGGATCTCGTCGAAAAGCGAGCGGATGGTGGACTCGCGAAACACCTTGTCGCGCTTCAGATCGCGTGCGGTGACGATGAAGTCCTGCAAGGTGTCACCCTGCAGATAGTTCATCACCATGTAGACGGTTTCGTTCTCGCGCAGGAAATTCAGCACCGAAACGACGCTGGGGTGCGAGATCTGGGCGAGCGAACGCCCTTCCTCAAAGAAGCTGCGCAGCCCGAGTCGATACAGGGGCTGCTTCTCGGGCTTGACGCGCGGAGTGAGTTCTCCGGGGGAGCGCTCCGCCAGGGACGAGGGAAGGTATTCCTTCAGGGCCACCAGGTGGTGCTCGGGATCCTCGGCGAGATAAACCACACCGAATCCGCCTGCCGCCAACTTCTTGATGATCTGGTAGCCCCCAACTACCGTCCCTGCAGGCAAGGGCGCCGGTTTCGGCTTTGACATAATCGCGCTTTGATTGCTCAACCGAATGCTCATGCCAGTTTACAGCATGACGGGTTACGCCAGCGCCAGCTCGCAACCCGTTTCACCGAGCGAGACCGGCACCGTCTCGAGCGCCAGCGTGACCGTGGAAGCACGCTCCGTCAATGGGCGTTTCCTCGACCTGGGCTTCCGCATGCCCGAGGATCTGCGCGGGCTGGAGCCCTCCCTGCGCGAATTGCTCACCAAGGCGTTCAAGCGCGGCAAGATCGAGTTGCGCATCAACACCCAGCGCGAGGGGGACAACAACTGGCCCCAGCCCCAGGCCGAGCAGCTCAACCGGCTGGCGCGCCTGGAGGGCACGGTGCAGAACTGGCTGCCCAAGGCGCAGGCGCTCTCGGTGCACGAGATCCTGCAATGGTGCAAGGGCGGCGGCGCGGCCGAGCGGCTCGACGAGGCCACGCTGGAGGCGGCGCGCCTGTGCGTGGCCGGCCTGGCCGAGGCGCGCGAGCGCGAGGGCGAAAAGCTGGTGGCGATTCTGCAGGAGCGCATCGACACCCTGCGCGGCCTGGCCGAGCAGGCCGCGCCCCTGGTGCCCGCCGTGGTGCAGCGTCAACAGCAGCGCTTCCTGGAGCGCTGGCAGGAGGCGCTGGCAAGCACGGGCGCGGCCCAAACGATACCCGAGGAGGCGCTGCGCGAGCGCGCCCTCAACGAGGCGGCCGCCTATGCCATCCGCATCGACGTGGCCGAGGAGCTGGCACGCCTGCGTGCCCATCTGGAAGAGATCGAGCGCCTGCTCAAGAAGGGCGGCGAGCTCGGCAAGCGCCTGGACTTCCTGATCCAGGAGCTGCACCGCGAGGCCAATACCCTGGGGTCCAAGTCCGCCGCGCTGGAGCTCACCAACATCTCGGTGGAGATGAAGGTGGCGATCGAGCAGATGCGCGAACAGGTCCAGAACATCGAATAAGCAGGCACAAGACCCGACCATGGAATACCCCGGCAATCTCTTCGTCGTCGCCGCCCCTAGCGGCGCCGGCAAATCCAGCTTGGTGAAGGCCCTGCTGGAACTCGACGCCAAGCTGGACGTCTCGATCTCGCACACCTCGCGCGCGCCGCGCGGCCAGGAACAGCATGGCCGCGAATACTGGTTCACCACGCCGGAGGAGTTCCGCGCCATGGCCGACCGCGGCGAGTTCTTCGAATGGGCCGAGGTGCATGGCAACCTTTACGGCACCTCGCGCGCCGCCATCGAGGCCCGCATGGCGCATGGCGACGACGTGGTGCTGGAGATCGATTTCCAGGGCGCCTTGCAGATCAAGAAGCTGTTCCCCTACGCGGTGCTGGTGTTCATCCTGCCGCCCAGCTGGGAGGAGCTGGAGCAGCGCCTGAAGCGCCGTGGCGACACCGAGCCGAGCGTGATCGCCCAGCGCATGGCGAATGCACGCGTCGAGGTGGCGCAGGCCCAGCAGTTCGATTTCGTGGTGGTGAATGCGGTGTTCGAGACCGCTCTTTTCGACCTCAAAGCCATCGTGCATGCGCAGCGGTTAAAATACGCGGCTCAGCGTCGCAACCGTTCCGCGGTTTTCCGAGCTCTGGACCTGCCCTGACGCTCCCCAAGATTCATTACCAGGATAAAAAATGGCCCGCATCACCGTTGAAGACTGCCTGACCAAGATCCCGAACCGCTTCCAGCTGGTGCTCGCCGCGACCTATCGCGCCCGCATGCTGAGCCAGGGCCACACGCCCAAGATCGAAAGCAAGAACAAGCCCGGCGTCACCGCCCTGCGCGAGATCGCCGCCGGCGAAGTCGGCATCGAGATGCTGCGCAAGGTGCCGGTCTGAGGTCACGGCCGACCAGCCAGGGGCGCCTTCGGGCGCCCTTTGTCTTTTTCCGGCCTGCTGCGCGCATGCGTTAAATTCGGACCATGGGTTTTCGATCCTTCGCCGTCGCTCGCCTGCCCGCCGCCCTCGGCGGCCTGTCGGGCATTACCAAGACCAGCCCGGAACCGACACAGGCCGAGGCGGCGTCTTTTGACGCCCTGCTGCACAAGCTCGCCTACCTGCCCAAGGGCGACATCAAGCGCATCCGCGAGGCCTACAAGTTCGCCGACGAGGCCCATCTGGGGCAGTTTCGGGCTAGCGGCGAGCCCTATATCACCCACCCGATCGCGGTGGCCGGCATCTGTGCCGATTGGCGCCTGGACGCCCAGGCCATCATGGCCGCGCTGATGCACGACGCCATGGAGGACTGCGGGGTCACCAAGACCGAGCTGATCGAGCGCTTCGAGGCCCCTACCGCCGAGTTGGTGGACGGGCTCACCAAGCTGGACAAGCTGCAGTTCTCCACCAAGGAGGAGTCGCAGGCCGAAAGCTTCCGCAAGATGCTGCTGGCGATGGCACGCGATGTGCGTGTGATCCTGATCAAGCTGGCCGACCGCCTGCACAATATGCGCACCATGGGGGCGATGGCCTTCGAGAAGCGCCGCCGCATCGCGCGCGAAACCCTCGACATCTATGCCCCGATCGCACACCGCCTGGGGCTCAACGAGATCTACCGCGAGCTGCAGGAGCTCTCCTTCCAGTACATCCACCCCTGGCGTCACGCCGCCCTGTCCAAGGCGATCGCGAAAGCGCGCGGGAATCGGCGCGATCTGGTCTCGCGCATCGAGCGCGACGTCATCAAGGCCTTCAACGAGGCTGGCCAGAAGGCCGAGATCCAGGGCCGCGAGAAGACCCTGTTCTCGATCTACAAGAAGATGCGCGAGAAACACCTGAGCTTTGCCCAGGTAAGCGACATCTTCGGCTTTCGCATCATCGTGGCCGAGCTGCCCGATTGCTATCTGGCACTGGGCGTGCTGCACCAGCTCTACAAGCCGCAGCCCGGTCGCTTCAAGGACTACATCGCCATCCCCAAGCCGAATGGCTACCAGTCGCTGCACACCACCCTGGTGAGCCCCTTGGGCACGCCGGTGGAGTTCCAGATGCGCACCGAGACCATGCATATGGTGGCGGAAAAAGGCGTGGCCGCGCATTGGCTCTACAAGAACAAGGGCGACCCGCTGGCGGCCCAGCAGCTGGGTTCGCGCTGGCTGCAGTCGCTCATCGACATCCAGGACGAGACGCGCGACGCCAACGAATTCCTGGAACATGTGAAGATCGATCTGTTCCCGGATGCGGTCTATGTCTTCACGCCCAAGTCCAAGATCATGGCGCTGCCGCGCGGCGCCACGCCGGTGGACTTCGCCTACGCCATCCATTCGGACGTGGGCGACCATTGCGTGGCCGCCAAGGTCAACGGCGAGCCGGTACCGCTGCGCGCCGAACTGCGCAGCGGCGATGTGGTGGAGATCATCAGCGCCGCCGGTGCCCGCCCCAATCCCGCCTGGCTGAGTTTTGTGCGCACCGGCCGCGCGCGCTCCAAGATCCGCCATTTCCTCAAGAACCTGGAACAGGAAGAGTCGCGCGAGCTCGGGCAGAAGATGCTGGCCCAGGCCCTGCGAGCCGAAGGCCTGGCCATGCCCGGCCTGGACGACGAGGACAACAGCGCCGCCCAGCTCTGGCAAGACCTGGCCCGCTGGGCCGGCAACCGCCATGTGGACGAGTTGTTGATCGAGATCGGCCTGGGCCGCAAGATCGCCACCATCGTGGCCAAGAAGCTGGCACGCATGCTGGCCGAGCAGGGCCAGCGCCCCGACGCAGTGATGCTCAGCATGGGTCGCTTTGGCGCCGACGACGGCCCGGCCCAGGGCCAGGTCACGATCGACGGCACCGAGGGCGCCTCGGTGCGGCTGGCGAGCTGCTGCCGCCCGATCCCGGGCGACGACATCAAGGGCTATCTGGGCCGCGGCGAGGGCCTGGTGGTACATACCGGTGAATGCCAGGTCGGGCGGCGCCTGTTCCAGCGCGACAGCGAGCATTGGATCGCGGTGGCCTGGGGCGAGGAACTGAGCCGCAGCTTCGAGGCCGCCGTGGGCGTGCTGATGAAGAACGGCAAGGGCGTGCTGGCGCAGATTGCCACGGCCGTCAGCGCCGCCGAGGCCGACATCACCCATATCGCGATGACCGACGAGGCGCAGGCGCGCGAGACCGCCGAGATGCAGCTGCTGCTGAGCGTGCGCGATCGCCTGCACCTGGCCGATGTGCTGCGCACCCTCAAGCGCTCACCCGCAGTGCTGCGGGCCTGGCGCATCAAGCCTTAGGTTTCGGGTACATCACTTCGAGCACCTCCAGGCGCTCCAGCCCGCCGGGCGTCATCAACTGCACCTCGTCGCCCTCACGCGCCTTCAGCAGCGCGCGCGCGATCGGTGAGACCCAGCTCACCTCGCCGTTCAGGCTGTCGCTCTCGTCGATGCCCTTGATGGTGATGGTGCGCTCCTCGCCCTTGGTATTGGCATAGGTGACGGTGGCGCCGAAGAAGATCTGGTCGCTGCCATGGTGCAGGCTGGGGTCGGCCACCTCGGCGATGTCCAGGCGTTTGGTGAGGAAACGCAGGCGGCGGTCGATCTCGCGCAGGCGTTTCTTGCCGTAGAGATAGTCGCCGTTCTCCGAACGGTCGCCATTCTTGGCCGCCCAGGAGACGATCTCGACGATCTTGGGGCGTTCCTCGTCCAGCAGGGTCATGAACTCGGCACGCAGCCGCGCATAGCCCTCGGGGGTGATGTAGTTGCGCGCGCCCGACGGCAGCGCGGGCAGCGCCATGTCTTCGTCGTCGTCGCCGTCGTTTTCCTTGGTGAAGGCCTTGCTCATCCGTATATTGTGCCCGGCCAACCCCAAGCGCATCAGACAGGAGCAAGGCATGACCCAGGGCCCTTTGGCAGGACTGCGCGTGATCGAATTTGCCGGCATCGGGCCGGGGCCCATGGCCGGCATGCTGCTGGCCGATATGGGCGCCGAGGTGATCGTGGTGGAGCGCCCCGCCGCCTTGCGCACCCTGGGCGGCGGCGCGGCCATGAACCGCGGCAAACGCTCCATCTGCGTGGACCTGAAGTCGACCGCCGGGGTCGCCGCCATCAAGCGCCTGGTGGAGAGCGCCGACGCCCTCATCGAAGGCTACCGGCCGGGCGTGATGGAACGCCTGGGCCTGGGGCCCGAGGCCTTCGAGGCACAGCACCCGCGCCTGGTCTATGGCCGCGTCACCGGCTGGGGCCAGAGCGGGCCGCTGGCCCAGGCCGCCGGCCACGACATCAACTATGTGGCGCTCACCGGCGTGCTGTCGATAGCCTCGCGCGCCGGCCAGGCCCCCACCCTGCCTGCCACCCTGCTGGGCGATATGGCGGGCGGTGCAATGTTCCTGGCCTTTGGCGTGGTCTGCGCCCTGCTGGAGGCGCAACGCTCTGGCCGCGGCCAGGTGGTGGACGCCGCCATGATAGACGGCGTGGGCGCGCTCAGCAGCCTGGTGCATTCCTTGCGCGGCATCGGCCTGTGGGGCGACGATCCGGCGCAGAACTTCTTCCTGCATGGCTCGCCCTTCTACGACAGCTTTGAATGCGCCGATGGGCGGCACATCACGCTGGGCGCGATCGAGCCACCGTTCTACCAGCTGCTGCTGCAGAAGCTGAATCTGGAGCATCTGGACGCCCAGCTGCAATACGACCACCGCCGCTGGCCGACGGCGCGCGCCGAGGTCGCCGCACGCATCAAGCAAAAGACGCGCGATGAGTGGACCGCCTTGCTGGAGGGCAGCGATGTCTGCTTTGCGCCGGTGCTGAGCCTGACCGAAGCGGCAGAACATCCGCACCAGCGCGCGCGTGGCAATTTCGTGGAGGTCGACGGCAAGATCCAGCCGGCCAGTGCGCCACGCTTTGCGCGCACACCAGGCCCCGCGCCGCGCCCATCCCCGCAGCCTGGCCAGGATACCCACAGCGTGCTGGCCGAGCTGGGCCTGGGCGAGGCCGAGATCGCCGCCATGGACCGCGTGTAAATATCGCTACAAAGCAAAAGGGCCGGTGATTGCTCACCGGCCCTTTGCCATTTCTTTTTATTCTGGTGCGGCTGGCAGGATTCGAACCCACGACCCCTTGGTTCGTAGCCAAGTACTCTATCCAACTGAGCTACAGCCGCCGAAGCCTTAGACTATAGCATGCTTTTTATCGCATACACAAGCTAAGCGCTTGATTTTCAATTTTCACATCTCTCTCGAGAACCAGAAAAACAAAGCCAGTGAAAGCTCACTGGCTCTTGGCATTCTGGTGCGGCTGGCAGGATTCGAACCCACGACCCCTTGGTTCGTAGCCAAGTACTCTATCCAACTGAGCTACAGCCGCTGAAGCTGTCTAGTATAGCCTGAAATTCTCGGGCTCAGCAAGCTTTCATGCCAAGGTGGCCGCAGCCTCGTGGCAGCGGGCGCGCCGCTCGGCGTCGCCATCGCGACCGGCCAGATCGGCCAGGGTCAGCCAGCTGCGGCGGCGTGCTGCCACCGAGAGTGCGCGGTCGCCGCCCGCCTGCTCCAGCATCAACCTGGCCTTGCCCCAGAGCTGACGCTCCGCCAGCGCATGCCCCAAGGCATAGGCCATGTAGTTGTCGCGCGGGAAACGCTGCGCAGCCTGCTCCAGGCGCTGCAGCCATTCGGGGCCCATGCCGGCCATGCAGACCACCAGGGCCTCGGCCAGGGCCACGCGCTCGTCGGTGCCCAGCTCGGCGACTTCTTCCCAGGCCGGGCGCAACCAGCCGCGCCCATCGTCCGGCGCACCCAGCGCGGCCGCACACTGCGCCGCGCGGGCGGCCACGAAGACATCGCGCCGATCGGCCGCGTCGAGGTGCTGCCAGATGCCGCGCAGCTGGTCCACGTCGCGCGCCGATTCCAGCGCCTCGAAGGCCAGCGAGCGCAGCAGACCCTGTGCCGCCAGCTTGGAAAATCCCTGGTGCTTGGCCAGCAGGCGCGCGGTGCGCAAGGCCTCCAGCGGCTGCTTGGCCATGCGTGCGGCCTGCAGCTTCAGGCGCAGAGCCTGGGTGCGGCGCGCCACACCGGGGCTCAGCTCGGCCAGCAGAGCCAGGGCGCGGCCGGCGTCGCGGTCGTCCAGCGCCCATTCGGCGGCGAGCAGGCGGGCGCCCTCTTCCTGCGCCTTGGCCTGGGGCGAACGCTGCGCCAGCTCCAGCGCCAGCTGCAGCTGCTCGTCGCGGCGGCGCTTGTCCTGCATGCGGTGCGAGCTCTGCGCGCCGAGCAAATGACCCAGCGCCAGGAAGCCGGTGTCCTGGGCCAGGTCGGGCGTCTGTGCCTGTATGCTCAGCGCCTTCTGCGCGGCCTTCTGGGCGCGCCCGTAACGCGCGCCGAAGTACTCGCCCAGGGCGTCGCGCAGCGCCAGCTGGGCGCTGCGTTCGCGCTGTGCCAGCCGCCACTCGCGCGCACGCCGCGGCAGGGTGGTGAGCGAATCCATGGCCTTTATGACCGTCACCAGCGCAAAACAGCTGCCTACCAGGGTGAGCAGGAACAGATTCAGCGAGACGTCGAGGCGCCAGCCATTCCAGTAGAAGCTGGCCAGACCATCGTTGCTGCCCAGGGTCAGGGCCGCCACCACCGCCACCGCGAACAGCAGCACCAACCAGATCACCGTGCGCATGGGGATCGTGCTCCGGATCAGCGGCCCGCGGCGGCCAGGGCCGCCAGCGTGTCATCGGGGCGTGGCACCGCCACCTGGCGCGCCTGGCCCACCACCTGACGCAGCAGCTCATTGGCCGCCGTAACCTTGCGCGAACGCGCGTCGAAGTAGCGATCCAGCATGCCGAGGGTGTCGCGCAGATCGCTCTGTGCGGTTTCGAACTGCCGGCTCAACAGCGCCAGCCTGGCGTTCAACAGGCGCAGCTTGATGTTCTCGCGCAGGAAATAGGCCTGCTCCGGCGCCATCAGCATGGCCTCGGGGTGGTTGATGCGCGTCACCCGCAGGAGCGACTTGGCTTCCTGCCAGGCCAGCCCGGCGGTGTCGCCCCAGCGCTGCTGCACCAGCTCCCACCAGCCACTCATGCCACTCACGCCGGGCTCGATCGCCTTGCTGGCGGGCTTTGGGGCTGGCTTGGTGTCAGGTCTTGCCTGGCGCGCCGGCTCGCCGGCCTTGTCGGCCGCGGACAGCAGGGGCAGCTCGTCGACCAGGCGCACCACCTCGTCGAGCTTGATGCTGAGGGTGGAGACGTCGACCACGCTGATCGCCTTGACGCGGTCCAGGTCGCGCACCACGGCGCGGCGCACGCCCTCCAGGCGCGGCTGCTTGTAGCGCACCAGGCGCTCGTCGGCCTGCTTGAGCGCGGCCACCAGGGGCTCGGCACTGCCGGTGATGCTGGTCTGCTGCAGCGCCACCCGCAGCGAGGCTTCGATATCGCCCACCACGTTCTCGTCGCGCGACCTCGACATCGACTGAATCAGCTCTTCCAGCTGGCCGCGTTGCAGCGAGACCTCGGCCAGGCGCGCGTCCAGCAGTGCCACCTTGGCGGCGGTGTCGCGGCTCAGGTCCTGCGACTGCTTGGCCTGGTTGGCGGCCTCCTGGGCCGCGGCCTGGCTGCTGTCCTGGCGCCGCACCAGCTCCTGCTCCAGATTGCGCAGCCGGCTGTTGCTCTGCCAGGCCAGCACCAGGGCCACCAGGGTGCAGACCGCCAGGCCCGCGGCCAGCGCCGGCATCAGCATCGAAGGGCGCGCGCTGGCCGCTGCCATGGGCTGCGGCGCCGCGTCTGGAGAAAGGGGGTTGGGAAGCTCGCTCACGTTGGCGCAGATTGTAGGGTCCGCACCTAGAGGCTTCGCAGCGCTGCGGCGATGGCGCCGGGCTCGGGTCGCGCCAAAACCACATGCCCACATCCGAGGGCTCGCGCGCGCTCGGCAATGCGTTCATGGGTGGCGATCGCCAGGCTGCGCGACCAGACCGCGTCGGGGCCCGCCAACTGCTGCAGATGGGCGATGGCCTCGGAACTGCTGAACAGCCAGACCAGGCGCTCGGGCGCAGCCAGCGCGGCGTCCAGCAGGGCCCGCTCGGCAGGCGCCAGCTGCGGGCAGGTGCGCCGGTAGACGGAAACCTGCCGCACCTGGGCGCCGCGCTCCTGCAGGCGCTCGGCCAGCCAGTCGCGCCCGCCGTCGCCGCGCAGGATCAACGCCAGCCGGCCGGCCCAGTCGCGCCCTTGCAGCAGCGGCCACAGATGTTCGGAATCGAAGCTGGCCGCGTGCGCCGGCGGCTGCACGATCAACTCCTCGGGCACGCCCGCAGCGCGCAAGGCCTGGGCACTGCCGGGGCCGACCGTGGCCGCCAGCGTCGCGTCCGGCCAGCACGCTCCCGTGGGCCGGGCAGCGAAGAAGGCGGCCACCGCATTGGGGCTGACGAACATCGCCAGCGCCGCCTTCGGCAGCTCATGCCAGGCCTGGGCCGCGGCGTCCGGCGCATTGCCGGGCTGGATCGCGATCAGCGGCAGCACCGCCGTCGGCACGCCCTGCGCCGCCATGCGCGCCACCCAGTCCTCGGCCTGGGCACGCGGCCGCGTCAGCAGCAGCGTGCGCTCGCTCATGCCCGGCTGCACGGTCACTCAGGCGGACGCCAGGTAGGCGCTGGCGCCCTGCTCGCGCAGCGCCTGCGCCACCTGCTCGCCCAGCGCGCGCGCCTCGGCCTCGTTGCGTGGCTGGCCGCGGCCCAGCGTCTTCAGCAGCGGTTTCTCATGGTGCTCGGGATGTCCCAGCGCGGCGGTGAGCTGCAGCTCGCCGCCCTCCCACACCGCATGCGCGGCCAGCGGCATGCTGCAGCTGCCGCCCAGGGCGCGCGACACCGCGCGTTCCGCCTGCGTGGCCAGCCAGGTGGCTTCGTGCATCAGGCTGGCGAGTTGCTGGCTCAGTTCGGTGGCATCGGCGCGCACCTCCAGGCCCAGGGCGCCCTGGCCGGCGCAGGGAATCATCTCGTCCACCGCGAACAGGCTGCGGATGCGCCCGGCCAGGCCCAGGCGCTTGAGCCCGGCGGCGGCCAGCACGATGGCGTCGTAGCCGCCTTCGTCGAGCTTGCGCAGGCGCGTGTCCAGATTGCCGCGCAGCGGCTCGATGCGCAGGTCGGGGCGCAGATTCTTCAGCTGCACCACGCGGCGCAGGCTGGAGGTACCCACCACCGCGCCCTGCGGCAGCTCGGCCAGGCTGGCGTAGCGGTTCGAGACAAAGGCGTCGCGCGCATCCTCGCGCTCCAGGATGCTCACCAGGGCAAAGCCCTCGGGCAGGTCCATGGGCACATCCTTGAGCGAATGCACGGCCAGATGGGCGCGCCCCTCTTCCAGCGCCGTCTCCAGCTCCTTCACGAACAGGCCCTTGCCCCCCACCTTGGAGAGCGAGCGGTCGAGGATCTGGTCGCCGCGCGTGGTCATGCCCAGCAGGCCCACATCGAGTTTCAGGCGTTCGGCCAAGAGGGCCTGCACATGCTCGGCCTGCCACAGCGCGAGGCGGCTTTCGCGCGTCGCGATCAAGAGTTGTTGCGTCATGCCGTCATGCTAGCTCAGCGCGGCGCGAGCCCATTCCGGCTTGCGCAAAGAAACTGTTAAAGTCGAAAACTGGTAACTTGGTTACACGCGCCCCACCCCCAACGCTCCCCCAAATCCAGACCATGCCAGCCCGACCAGCCCCTCCCGCGCCCCGCGCCGTCAAGACGGCCGCCAACTCCAGCAAGGCCGAAGCCAAGGACAAGAATGCGCCGCTGATGCACGACATCCGCCTGCTGGGCCGCATCCTCGGCGAGGTGATACGCGAGCAGGAGGGCCGCGATGCCTACGAGCTGGTGGAGCGCATCCGCAAGCTCTCGGTGGCCTTTCGCCTGAAGCGCGATGCGCAGGCCGGCAAGAGCTTCGACAAGCTGCTGAAGAGCCTGTCGGGCGAGCAGACGGTGAGCGTGATCCGCGCCTTCAGCTATTTCTCGCACCTGGCCAATATCGCCGAGGACCGCCACCATGTGCGCCGCCGCGAGATCCACGAGCGCGCCGGCAGCCTGCAGCCCGGCTCGCTGGCCTATGCGCTGGAGCGCCTGCACGAGGCCGGCGTGCGCCCCGGCGAGGTTGCCAAGACGCTGCAGCATGGCTTCATCTCGCCGGTGCTGACCGCCCACCCCACCGAGGTGCAGCGCAAGAGCATCCTGGACGCCGAGCGCGCGATTGCCGAGCTGGTGGGCCAGCGCGACAGCCTGCACACCGAGCGCGAGCTGCGCGACAACGAGACCCTGATGCGTGCCCGCATCACCCAGCTGTGGCAGACGCGCATGCTGCGCTACTCCAAGCTGACGGTGGCCGACGAGATCGAGAACGCGCTCTCCTATTACCACGCCACCTTTTTGCGCCAGATCCCCAAGCTCTACGCCGAGCTGGAAGAGGCCCTGCCCGGCCACGAGTTCAAGAGCTTTCTGCGCATGGGCCACTGGATCGGCGGCGACCGAGACGGCAATCCCAATGTCAGTGCCGCCACACTGCGCCATGCGATGAAGCGCCAGGGCGAGGTGGCGCTGCGCCACTACCTCACCGAGCTGCACGAGCTGGGCGCCGAACTCTCGATCTCGGCCCGCCTGGCCAGCATCAGCCCGGAGCTGCAATTGCTCGCCGAGCGCAGCCCGGATCGCAACGAGCACCGCATGGACGAGCCCTACCGCCGGGCGCTCACCGGCATGTATGCGCGCCTGGCCGCCACCCTGCACGAGCTCACCGGCACCGAGGCGCTGCGCCATGCCGTGGCCCCGCAAGATCCCTACCTGAGCCCGGATGAGCTGCTGGCCGATCTGCGCATCATCGAAAGCTCGCTGCGCAGCCACCATGCCGAGGCCTTGATCGCGCCGCGCCTGAAGCCGCTGATGCGCGCCATCCAGGTGTTCGGCTTCCATCTCGCCACGCTGGACCTGCGCCAGAGCTCCGACCAGCACGAGGCCGTGGTGGCCGAGCTGCTGCAGGTCGCGCGCATCCAGCCCGACTACAGCGCGCTCGGCGAGGCCGAGCGCCGCGCCCTGCTGCTGAGCCTGCTGCAGGACGCCCGCCCGCTGCGCGTGATCGGCGCGGTCTACAGCGAGCGGGCCCAGGGCGAGCTGGCCATCTTCGAGGCCGCGCGCGAGGTGCTGCAGCGCTTCGGCCGCGAGGCCCTGCGCCACTACATCATCAGCCATACCGAGTCGGTGAGCGATCTGCTCGAGGTGATGCTGCTGCTCAAGGAGGTCGGGCTGCTGCGCGGCACGCTCGATGGCGAGGCGCAGACCGCTGCCATCAGCGACCTGATCGTCGTGCCGCTGTTCGAGACCATCGGCGACCTGCGCGAGGCGCCCGGCATCATGGGCGAGTTCTACGCCCTGCCCGGCATTGCCGCGCTGGTGCAGCGCTCGGGCGGCGAGCAGGACATCATGCTGGGCTATTCCGACTCCAACAAGGACGGCGGCGTGTTCACCAGCTCCTGGGAGCTCTACCGCGCCGAGATCGCGCTGGTCGAGCTGTTCGAGCAACTCAAGGCCCGGCACCAGCCCGTCACACTGCGCCTCTTCCATGGCCGCGGCGGCACGGTGGGGCGTGGCGGCGGCCCCAGCTACCAGGCCATCCTGGCCCAGCCCCCCGGCACGGTGAACGGCCAGATCCGCCTCACCGAACAGGGCGAGGTGATCGCCTCCAAATACGCCAATCCCGAGATCGGCCGGCGCAATCTCGAAACCCTGGTGGCGGCCACGCTGGAAGCCACCCTGCTGCACCCCACCAAGAGCGCGCCCAGGAGTTTTCTGGAGGCGGCGCAAGCCTTGTCGGACGCCAGCTTCAAGGCCTACCGCGGCCTGGTCTACGACACGCCCGGCTTCGCCGAATACTTCTTCGCGTCCACGCCGATCCGGGAGATCGCGGAGCTGAACATCGGCTCGCGCCCGGCCTCGCGCAAGGCCACCCGCGCCATCGAGGACCTGCGCGCCATCCCCTGGGGCTTCAGCTGGGGCCAGTCGCGCATCGCCCTGCCGGGCTGGTGCGGTTTTGGCTCGGGGGTGGAGGCCTTCCTGGGCAAGGATCCGGCGCAGCGCGCGCAAAACCTGACCCTCTTGAAGCGCATGGTCAAGCAATGGCCCTTCTTCCGCACCCTGCTGTCCAACCTGGACATGGTGCTGGCCAAGACCGATATCGACATCGCCGCGCGCTATGTCGAGCTGGTGGAGAACAAGCGCCTGGGCAAGAAGATCTTCGCGGCGGTGAAGGCCGAGTTCGAGCGCACCCAGGAGGCGCTGGCGCTGATCACCGGCGAGCACAAGCGCCTGGCCGCCAACCCGGGGTTGGCGCGCTCGATCGAGCACCGTTTTCCCTATATCGACCCGCTCAACCACCTGCAGGTCGAGCTGATGCGGCGCTACCGCGCAGTGGCACCCGAGCTGCGCGCCGACGATCCCAGCATGGAACGCGTGCAGCGCGGCATCCACCTGTCGATCAACGGCATCGCCGCCGGGCTGCGCAACACCGGCTGATTGCCCGGCGCCCCGCTCGTCCTGTAAGCTCGGCGCACTCCCGCCGCTTGCTGGCAGGCACAGGACGAGCATGCGCGCCGACACCCCCTATTCCCGGATCGAGGCCCTCGTGGTCGACGATATGGCCACGCAGCAGACCACGCTGCGCGGCCAGCTGGGCATGCTGGGCATCCACAGCATCGAGGGCGCCAGCTCGGCCGAAGACGCGCTGCGCCACGTGCGCGCCAAGCCCTTCGGCCTGATCCTGTGCGACTACAACCTCAACCACAGGACCGACGGCCAGCAGCTGCTGGAATACCTGCGCGAGCACCAGCTGCTCGCGCCGGACTGCCTGTTCTTCATGATCACGGCCGAGAACAGCTACCTCTCGGTGGCCGCGGCCAGCGAGCACCTGCCCGACGCCTATCTGCTCAAGCCCATCACCGCGGGTGACATCGAGGACCGCCTCAAGGCCCAGCTGGAGAAGCGCCAGGCTCTGCTGGAGATCAACAAACAGCTCGGCCGCAAGGATTTGGCCGCAGCGCTGAAGGCCTGCGACGCGCTGCTGGCCAAGAAGGACCGCTGGACCATGCAGGCCCTGCAGCTCAAGGGTCAGGTCTTGCTGGAGCTGGGCGCGCTGGACGAGGCGCGCGCCGTCTACCAGCAGGCGCTGGAGCTGCGCCCACAGCTGATCTGGGCCCAGCTGGGCCAGGCGCGCGCGCTCAGGGCCGCCGGCCGCCTTGATGAGGCCGTGCAGCTGATGCGCGAACTCATAGGCAGCGCCGAGGGCGCCAAGAACCTGGCCGCGCACGAGCTGCTGGCGCAGGCCCTGGAGGCCCTGGATCGCCAGGCCGAGGCGCTGGCGGTGCTCAAGCAGGCGGCCGAGATCGTGCCCTCGGCCAAGCGCCTGCGCACGCTGGCCGAGAGCGCCTACCGCAACGGCGATACCGAGCTGGCCAAGCAGAGCCTGGCGCGCGCCCTCAAGTCCAGCCAGGGCTCGCTGAGCGCCCAGCCCATGGACGCGCTGGTGCTGGCCCAGGCCCATATCGACCTGGGCGAGGCCAAGGAGGCACTGGCGGTGCTGGTCGAGCCCTCGCCCAAGCCGCAGCGCAGCGCCGAACAGGCTTCAGCCATGCTGGCGCTGCGCGCGCAAGCCCATGCCCTGCTGGGCGAGGCCGGGAAGGCGCGCGAGCTGGCCGAGCAGGCCTTGGCCGAGACGCCGCAGGCCAGGGCCGATTTCGCCACCATCGCGGTGGCGCGCGCGGCGCTGTCCACCGGCCAGGCCGAGCGCGGGCTGGCCCTGCTGGGCAAGGTGGTGAGCGCCGACCATGAGAACGCGCGCATGCAGCAGTTGGTCAGCAAGGCCTTGCGCGACACCGGCCATGCGGACCAGATCGCCAACATCGTCACCGCCACCAGCGGCGGCCTGAAGACGCGGCTGCACCAGGCCAAGCTGGCGCTGCGCGCCGGCCAGCTGGACGAAGCCCTGGCCGCCATCGAAGCCGAGCTGCATGACTTCCCCGAGAACACCACGGTGCTGCTGGAATGCGCGCAGATGAACTGTATGGTGCTGCGCCTGCGCAAGCGGCTGGATGCCCAGCGCGTCGAGCAGGTGCGCGGCTATCTGAGCCGGCTGGAGCGCCTCTTGCCGGGCCACGACCGCGTCGCCCAGATGCGCAAATACCTGCGCGACACCCTCAGCGCCCTGGCATGAACCGCGAGCTGCTGGCCCTGCTGATCCACGACCTGAAGAACCAGCTGGGGGTGCTGGAGGCCGAGCTGGCGCAGCTGGAACGGCGGCCCGAAACCGACTTGGCGCACCGCGCCCACCAGCATTGCGCGCAGCTGCGCCAGCGCCTGATCGCCTACCTCACGCTCTACGGCGCCGACGGCAGCCGCCTGCTCGCGCAGGCCTCGGACGAGTCGCCGCAGGCCTTTCTGCAAGGCCTGCTGCATGTGGACTCGCGTCCCGACCATGCACCGCTGCGCCTGGGCCCCTGCAGCGGCGCGCCGGCCTTCTGGTATTTCGACGCAAGGCTGGTGCGGCTGGCGCTGGAGGCGGCGCTGCAGAACGCCTGGCGCTTCGCGCGCAGCGAGGTGGTGCTGGACGCCGGCCTGCGCGAGGGGCAGCTGCTGTTCTCGGTGGACGACGACGGCCCCGGCCTGGGCAGCGCCGACCCCTCGGCGCAGTCATCCACCGGCCTGGGCCAGGAGCTGTGCGCGGCGGTGGCACGCGCCCACCGGCTCGGGCCGCGCAGCGGCAGCGTCAGCCTGCTGGACCGCCCAGGCGGCGGCACGCGCTTCGAGATCCTGCTGCCCTGAACCCGGTCACGCCTCGCCGGACTCCGGCAGGTGGATCATGCCGGTGTGGTAGTTGTACTCGAACACCTCGCCATAACGCGCCCATTCGATGGCCACCTGGAGCACGCGCTCGGCATCAAAGGCATCCATGCTCTCCTGCAACAGCTTGAGGAAGGGCTCCTCGCGCAGCTCGCCATGCGGCTCCTGCTCCAGGCTGTGGCGGATCAAGGCGGCGATCGGCACATGGGCGAGCAGCTGCTGGCCGAAGATCTCGCGGCGGAACTCGTGCTCGCCCTCCACATATTTCTGGCCCAGCGGCGTGATGAGGATGTCGCCATGCTCGAGCTGGGCCAGGCCCAGGCGCTGCAGGGCATCGGCCAGTGGCAGCAGGTCCTCGTCGGTGAGCTCGCTTTCCTCGGCCAGCTGGGGCAGGTCGGCGCGCCCCTTGAAGCGCTCGTCCACCAGCAGCTCCAGCAGGCTTTCCATGCGGCCCACGTCGGCCTCGGGCAGGCGGTCCGACAGATGCGGCTTGGGCGCCTCGGCCTGGCCGGCAGGCACGACGCCCACCGTCATCAGGCTGTACACCTCGTCGATCAAGAGGCGCACCTCGGGGCTGTCGGGGTGGCGCGGGCGCGGCAGGCTGATCGGCAGCTCGGCGCGCACCCGGCCGGGGTTGCTGGAGAAGATCAGCACCCGGTCGGCCATCAACACCGCTTCCTCGATATTGTGAGAAACCACCAGCATGGCTTGCGTCGGCATGCTGCCGCCGTCCCAGAGCTCCAGGATCTCGTTGCGCAGGCGCTCGCCGGTGAGCACGTCCAGCGCCGAGAAGGCCTCGTCCATCAGGAGCACCGCAGGCTCGGTGACGAGGGCGCGCGCCAGGCCCACGCGCTGGCGCATGCCGCCGGAGAGTTCACGCGGCAGCGCGCCTTCGAAACCGGCCAGGCCGATCAGCTCGATCGCCGCCTCGGCACGCTTGGCGCGCTCGTCCGGCGCCACGCCGCGCGCCTCCAGACCCAGCTCAACGTTCTGCTGCACCGTCAGCCAAGGGAACAGCGCAAAGGACTGGAACACCATGGCGATGCCCTCGGCCGGCCCGAACAGCGGCTGGCCGCGGTAGCTGACCGTGCCACCATCCACCGGAATCAGCCCCGCCATGATGCGCAGCAAGGTGGATTTGCCCGAGCCCGACTGGCCCAGCAGCGCCACGATCTCGCCCTTGGCGAGTTCGAAGTCCACCCGTTCCAGCACCGAGCGCGAGCTGCCGTCCGAGGACTTGAAGCTCTTGGCCACGTTCTTCAGTTCGATCAGATTCGTCATGGCTGGGTTCAGAAGTGCATTCTTTGCTCGGCGAGCCGGTACAGGCGCCGCCACACCCAGTGGTTGAGCGCCATCACGAACACGCACATCACGCCGATGCCCAGCGCGATGCGCGGAAAGTCGCCCGCCGCCGTCATTTGCTGGATATAGCTGCCCAGGCCCTGGGCCTGCAGGCTGGTGTCGCCCCAGCTCACGTATTCGGCCACGATGCTGGCGTTCCAGGAGCCGCCGCTGGCGGTGATGGCGCCGGTCACGAAGCTCGGGAAGATCGCCGGCAGCAGGTAGCGCCGCCACAGCAGCCAGCCCTTCAGGCCGAGGTTGTGGGCCGCGTAGCGCAGCTCCGACGGAATCGTGGAGGCGCCCGCCACCACGTTGAAGAGCAGGTACCACTGCGTGCCCAGGATGATCAGCGGCGAGAGCCAGATGTCGGGGTCGAGGTGCCAGCGCAGGATCAGCAGCACCGCGACCGGAAACACCAGGTTGGACGGGAAGGCGGCGCAGAACTGCGCCAGCGCCTGCACGCGCCCGGCGATGCGCGGGTTGAGCCCGATCCACACGCCGATGGGCACCCAGATCAGCGAGGCCAGCGCGATCAGCAGCAGCACGCGTGCGAGCGTGTAAAAGCCCAGTTTGAAGACATGCCCGGCCTCGGCCCAGCCGACCTCTGTGTGGATGAAGCCCAGCAGGCGCCAGAGCGCGAACAACACCAGCGCCGCAAGCACCGCGTCCCAGGCCCGCCCCCACAGCGGGTTGGCGGGCCGGGGTCGGGCGCGGATCGAGGTGCCGTCAAAGCGCAGCCGCGTCAGCGCGAAGCTGGCGGTGAGCCAACGCCCCGGCCAGTCGCCCAGGCGCCGCAGCAGCTGGGTGCGGCGCAGCCAGGTCAGCAGCCAGGAGCTCGGCGCGGTCTCGCTGCCCGACTCCTCGAAGCGGAACTTGTCGGCCCAGGCCAGCAGCGGGCGGAAGAACAGCTGGTCGTAGAGCAGGATGCCGATCAACATGCCCAGGATGGCCCAGCCGATCGCGCTCAGGTCCTTGGCGGCGATCGCCATCGCGATATAGGAGCCCACGCCCGGCAGCTTGATGTCCTGGTTGGCCACCGAGATCGCCTCCGAGGCGACCACGAAGAACCAGCCACCCGACATGCTCATCATCATGTTCCACAGCAGTCCCGGCATCGCGAACGGCAGCTCCAGGCGCCAGAAGCGCTGCCAGGCCGAGAGCCTGAAGATGCGCGCAGCCTCCTGCAGTTCGGCCGGCACGGTGCGCAGCGACTGGTAGAGGCTGAACGCCATATTCCAGGCCTGCGAGGTGAAGATGGCGAAGATGGCCGCGCATTCCACTCCCAGCAGGCTGCCCGGGAAGAGCGCGATGAAGCCAGTCACGGTGATCGACAGAAAGCCCAGGATGGGGATGGACTGCAGGATGTCCAGCAGCGGCACCAACAGCTTCTCGGCCGCACGCACCTTGGCGGCGAGCGCCGCAAACACGCAGGCGAACAGCACCGAGGCCGCCAGCGCCAGGAACATGCGCAGCGTGGTGCGCAGCAGGTAATAGGGCAGCGCCAGCGGGTCCAGGCTGATGGGCAGGACCTCGCCCACATGGAAGGGCCTGGCCATTTGCGTGGCGGCCAGCGCCAGCAGGCTGAAGCCGGCCAGCACCAGAGGCAGCAAGGCCCAGTCCCAGCGGTTGAGCGCTGGCTCGACCACCTGGCGGGGAAAGAATTCTTGGCGCTGCTCCTGCATGGTGCGCCATGCTAGGCGACTTGAGCTGAGCGGAAGCTGACTTGGCGCCCTTCAGCCCGATGCGGCCGCCAACGCCTCGCGCACCGCCGCCACCTGGCGGCGCGAGACGGCGAGCCATTCATTCACCGTGGCAACGCGCACCGCCCAGCCCTCGGCACCTTCGCTGCCTTCGCCCGCCTCGCCGGCTTCGGCACAGCTGCCTTCAGTGGCCGCATGGCGTTCCAGCTCGCGCACCGCGGCCTTGGCCACCAGGGCATTGCGGTGCACGCGCAGAAAGCGCTCACCCAGGCGCTGCTCGAGTTCGCTGAGGCTGCCGTCCATCACATAGCTCTGGCTGGCGGTGCGCAGGGTCAGGTACTTGAGCTCGGCCTTGAAGTACAGCACCTCGGCCAGCGGCACGCGGATCAGACGGCCGCGGTCGCTGATATTGATCACCGGACCTTCGGCGGCGGCGTCGGCGGCGCCCTGTTGAGACCTGGCGGCGGCGCGCTCGGCGATGCGCTGTGCCACGCGCGCCAACGCCGCCTGCAGGCGCTCGCGCCGCACCGGCTTGGTGAGGTAGTCGATCGCCTCCAGTTCGAAGGCGCGCAGGGCATGCTCGGCATGGGCGGTGACGAACACCACCGCCGGACGTGGCTCGCGCGTGCGCAGCACGTCGGCCAGCTGCAGGCCGTCCGGGCCGGGCATCTGCACGTCCAGCAGGATCAGATCGCAGCCATGCTCGCGCAACCATTGCTGGGCCTGCGAGGCGGTGCCAGCCTCGGCCACCACCTCGGCATGGGGCTCGGCGCAGCTCTCCACCAGGCCGCGCAGGCGCATGCGCGCGAGCGGCTCGTCGTCGACGATCAGGACCTTGAGGGCGGGCTGCAGATGCATGATGGTTCAGCGGGGCAGAACGATTCGGACGGTGAAGCGGCCGGGCTCCTGGCGGACCTCGAAGCGCGCGGCCACATCATGCATCAGACGCAGGCGGTCGCGCACATTGCGCAGCGCCAGGCCATGGCCAGGCACCGTCGAGGCGGCAGCGACGCTGTTGCTGACCAGGATCTCGACCTCGGCGCCGCGGCTCTTGCTGCGCACCTCCAGCGTGCCGCCGGCGTCATTGGGCTCGACGCCATGGCGCACCGCGTTTTCGACCAGGGGCTGCAGCAGCAAGGGCGGCACGCGCGCATTGCCGGCGGCGGCGTCGAGCTGCCAACGGATGCGCAGGCGCTCACCAAAGCGGATCTGCTCGATGTCCAGATAGCGCCGCGCCAGCTCGACCTCCTCGTTCAGGCTGACCACCGTGCTGGCCTCGGCCAGGGCCACGCGGAACAGCTCGCTCAGGTCCTCCAGCACCGCCTCGGCGCGGTTCGGATCCACGCGCACCAGGGCCATCGCGGTGTTGAGGGTGTTGAAGAGGAAATGCGGGCGGATGCGCGCTTGCAGCTCCACCAGCTGCGCCAGCGCATCGGCGGGCCGCTGCGAGCGCTCGCGCAGCTTCATCCAGTACAGCAGCATGGCGGCCATGGCGGCACCGGCCAGCGCCACGCTGAGCAGCCGGAAGCGGCCGCTCGCCTCGTCGCTGGCCAGGTTGAGCAGCTGCCAGCCCAGGCTGGCGCTGAAGGCGCCCAGGCCCAGCAGCACGGCCCATTGCCAGGGCTCACGCAGGCGCGCCAGCGGCCGGCGCGCGCCGCACACCACCAGCAGCCAGAACAGCACGGCCGAGAGCGTCACCACCGTGCCGCTACTCATCCACCACAGCCATTGCACGGCATCGCGCGCCGCCAGCGCCAGGCCCAGTGCCAGCAGGGCCTGCACGCCCAGCACTGCGCGCAGCACCAGGCCCACATGGCAGACGTCGAAGACGCGTTCGCCGTCGAACAGCGGCGCCACCTGGTCCTCCACCTCGGCGGGCGTGGGTGCAAGACCCAGCATGCTCGTGAGGTTGCGGCTGTCCTGCCAGTCGTCGTGGTGCTTGCCTGCCATGCCAGGGGGCCCATGGAGCCCCGCCCTTAGAATCGATGCCTGCATTCTGCTTCAGCGGCGCGCCCTGCCCCCTTCCCACCCTTCCTGCAACCTTCCCGCCATGTCCGCCGACAACCAACTCGACAACAAGTCCCAAGCCTGGTCCGCGCTTTTTTCCGAACCGATGAGCGAGTTGGTGAAGCGCTACACCGCCAGCGTGTTCTTCGACCAGCGCCTCTGGAAGGCCGACATCCAGGGCAGCCTGGCGCATGCCGAGATGCTGGCCGCCCAGGGCATTCTGAGTGCAGACGACCATGCCGCCATCCAGCGCGGCATGGCGCAGATCACGCGCGAGATCGAGGCCGGCGAGTTCGAATGGAAGCTCGACCTGGAGGACGTGCACCTGAACATCGAGGCGCGCCTGACCACCCTGATCGGCATCGCCGGCAAGCGCCTGCACACCGGCCGCAGCCGCAACGACCAGGTGGCCACCGATGTGCGCCTATGGCTGCGCGATGAGATCGACGCCATCGGCGCGCTGCTGCAAGCGCTGCAGCTGGCCATGGTGGAGGTGGCCGAGAAGCATGCCGAGGTCATCCTGCCTGGCTTCACGCATTTGCAGGTGGCGCAGCCGGTCGCCTTTGGCCATCATCTGCTGGCCTATGTGGAAATGTTCGCCCGCGACGCCGAGCGCCTGGCCGACGCGCGCCGCCGCGTCAATCGCCTGCCGCTGGGCGCCGCCGCGCTGGCCGGCACCAGCTACCCGCTGGACCGCGAGCGCGTGGCGCGGACCCTGGGCATGGTGGATGACGAAGGCGTGGCCTGCGTGTGCCAGAACAGCCTGGACGCGGTGAGCGACCGCGACTTCGCGATCGAGTTCAGCAGCGCCGCCACGCTGGTGATGGTGCACATCTCGCGCTTGTCCGAAGAGCTGATCCTGTGGATGAGCCAGAGCTTCGGCTTCATCGACCTGGCGGACCGCTTCTGCACCGGCTCGTCCATCATGCCGCAGAAGAAGAACCCCGATGTGCCCGAGCTGGCGCGCGGCAAGACCGGCCGCGTGGTCGGCCATCTGATGGGCCTGATCACGCTGATGAAGGGCCAGCCGCTGGCCTACAACAAGGACAACCAGGAAGACAAGGAGCCGCTGTTCGACACCGTCGACACGCTCAAGGACACGCTGCGCATCTTTGCCGAGATGATGGGCGGCCTGAGCGTCAAGCCCGAGGCGATGGAGCGCGCGGCCTTGAAGGGTTATGCCACCGCCACCGATCTGGCCGACTACCTGGTGAAGAAGGGCCTGGCCTTCCGCGATGCGCATGAGATCGTGGCGCATGCGGTCAAGACGGCGATTGGCATGGGCGTGGACCTGTCGCAGCTGCCGCTGGCCGAACTGCAGAAGTTCGACGCCCGCATCGAAGCCGATGTGTTCGAGCTGCTCTCGCTGCGCGGCTCGCTGAACGCCCGCAACATCCTGGGCGGCACCGCGCCGGCCCAGGTGCGCGCCCAGGTGGCCAGGCATCGCGCCCGACTGATGGGCTAAGTGTCCGAGCGGCGCCAGCGCTTGCGTCATCTCAAAGCTCGGCCGGCCCGCGCGCGCTACGCTCGCTCACCATGAGCACACTGACTTGGCATGAACAGCTCGCGCTTGGCGACGAGAAACTCGACGGCGACCATCGCGCCCTGTTGGAGGGCCTGGCCCAGTTGAACGCGCAGATCGAGGCTGGCGCGCCAGTGGCACAGGCCCTGACGCTGTTCGATGCGATCATCGCCGCCACCAGCACCCACTTCGAACTTGAAGAGCAATGGATGGCGGCCAGCGGCTTTGCGCGCGACAACTGCCACAGCACGCAGCACGCCATGGTGCTGCGGGTGCTGGGTGAGGTGCGCGAGCATGTCGCGCAAAAAGCGGAGTTGACCCCGCTGCGTAGCCTGATCGCCGAGTTGGCCGCTTGGCTGCCCGCCCATGTGGACATGATGGATGCGGCCCTGGTCTACCACCTGCGCCAGGTCGGCTTCGACCCCGCCACAGGCCAGTGCAGCCAGGCCCTGCCGGCACAGGCGCTCACCAGTTGCGGCTCCGGCGCCTGCGGCTGAGCTGCGACAATAGCGCCCTTGCCGCGGCCATCGTGCCGGCCCCACTTCCGCAGCCCCTCATGAGTACCCTGACCTGGCGCGACGACCTCGCGCTCGCGCACCCGCAGATCGACCAGACCCACCAGGAGTTCGTCGGACTCCTCAATGAACTGGACGCGGTGCTGCCAAGCGGCGCCGACCCCCTGCCCGCCTTCCAGCGCCTGCTCGCCCATACCGAAGAGCATTTCGCGATGGAAGAGCGCTGGATGGCCGCCACCGGCTTCGCGCCCGAGAACTGCCACAGCAAGCAGCACGCCATGGTGCTGGACACCCTGCGCGAGGTGCGGCGCTATGCGGTCGATCTCAAGGACATGGAACCCATGCGCATCATCGTGGGCGAGCTGGCGCAATGGTTCCCGGCCCATGCCGAGATGATGGACGCCTCGCTGGTGTTCCACATGAGCCAGGTGGGCTACGACAGCGCCACCGGCACGCTGGCCCAGCCCCTGGGCGGCGAGCCCACCGCCATCAGTTCCTGCGGCAGCAGCAGCTGCGGCTGAGCGCAATTGCTGCCCCCCTATGTCCGCGTCTTTTGACATAGGGCAACCCGATCGCTTGACCCAAGGGTAAACCCCCAAGTCCAATCCCCTGGTCCGCCGTCTTCGCGCCGATCCGACGCCGCGGCAGGAACACAGGGAAGGACAAGATATGAGCAAGAGGATCGCTGACCTCGGCATAGGCGTGCGCCTGGGCCTGGGATTCGGAGTGTTGTTGCTGATGATGACGGTCGTCATCTTGATCGCCTGGCAGCAGTTTGGCCATGCCGACCTGATCAACAGCCGCATCATCGAACAGGAATGGGTCAAGGCCGATGCGGCCAATGTGGTGAACGCCAGCACGCGCGCCAATGCGCGCAATACCCTGGAGCTGATCGTCAGTGCCGAGCCGGCTCAGGCGGCCCGCGCCAAGCAGCGCATCGAGGCCAACAGGCAGATCATCAACGAGGCCTTGCAGACCCTGGAGGCCTTGGTGCGCCTGCCCGAGGGCAAGGCCATGCTGCTCCAGCTGAAGGAGACACGCAGCAAATACGTGGCCTCCTTCAGCAAGGTGGCGGCGCTGGTTGACGCGGGTCGCAAGGACGAGGCCACGCAGTTGCTCAACGGCGAAACCCTGGCGCTGCTGGACGCCATGCAGGAGCCGATCAACGGCTTGACCGCGCTGCAGAAGAAGATGGTGGTGGCCAGCAGCGCCGAATTGCGTGCCGGTCTCGGCCAGGGCCGCATGCTGCTGCTGGGGGTCGGTGCGCTGGGCCTGGCCCTGGGGCTGGGCTTCGCCTGGTGGATCACGCGCTCCATCACCCGGCCCCTGCAGGAGGCCTTGCGCGTCGCACGCACGGTGGCGGCGGGCGACCTCAGTTGCCGCATCGAGGTACGCAGCGCCGACGAGTGCGGGCAGCTGCTGCAGGCCCTGCACGAGATGAATGCCAGCCTGGTGAACATCGTCAGCCAGGTGCGCCAGGGTGCCGACTCGATGGCTGTTGCCACCGACCAGATCGCGGCGGGCAATCTCGATTTGTCCTCGCGCACAGAGCAGCAGGCCAGTGCCCTGCAGCAGACCGCGGCCTCGATGGAGCAGTTGTCGGCCACCGTCAAGCACAACTACGACGGCGGCCGCCATGCCAACCAACTGGCCGAGACCGCCTCGGGCGTGGCGCTCAAGGGCGGCGCCGTGGTGGCACAGGTGGTGCAGACCATGGAAGCCATCAACACCTCGTCCAACAGAATCGCCGACATCATCGGCGTGATCGACGGCATCGCCTTCCAGACCAATATCCTGGCCCTCAACGCCGCGGTCGAAGCGGCGCGCGCGGGCGAGCAGGGGCGCGGCTTTGCCGTGGTGGCCGGCGAGGTGCGCAGCCTGGCGGGCCGCAGTGCCGAGGCCGCGCGCGAGATCAAGAAGCTCATCACCGGCTCGGTGGGCAATGTGCGCGAAGGCTGCAAACTGGTGGAGCAGGCCGGCAGCACCATGGACGAGATCGTCGTGCATGTGCGGCGCGTGGCCGATCTGATGGGCGAGATCACCACCGCCAGCAAGGAGCAGACCACCGGCATCGAACAGGTCAATCAGGCGGTGGGGCAGATGGACCAGGTGACGCAGCAGAATGCCGCCCTGGTCGAGGAGGCCGCCGCTGCGGCGCAGTCGCTGTCCAGCCAGGCCCAGGGCCTGGTGCGCGCGGTAAGCGTGTTCAGGTTGGACACTGCAACGCCGAGCCAGGGTTGACGCCATGGCCTACTTCGAATGGGCCGATGACATGGTGATCGACGGCGGAGCGATCGACGCGGATCACCGCCATCTGGTCGAACTGGTGAACCAGTTGCACAGCGCCACCACCGAGGGCCGCGGCATGGAGGTGGTGGAGGCCATCCTCAAGGAACTGCTGGACTACACCGCCGAGCACCTGCGGCGCGAAGAGCAGCGCATGGCCGAGCTGCAGTTCCCCGAACTCGAGCGCCACCGGCTCACGCACCAACAGTTCGTGGCCGATCTGCAGACCCTGCGCGCGCGCTTCGAAGCCGGCAGCATCAGCGTGGCGGCGCAGCTCTCGGCACTGCTGCGCGACTGGCTGTCGCTGCACATCCGCCGCGGCGACAAGGAGTTGCTGCGCTTCATGCGCGGCCGTCAGCGCGCCTGAGCGGTTGGCCGCGCTGCTGCCATTGCCTGTCAGCAGCGCGCGCCACAATGCGGCATGGCCGCATCGCCTCCCCCCTCCACCGCCAGCGGGCCCCTGCCCAAGCGCCTGATCGCGCACCTCGACATGGACGCCTTCTATGCCTCCGTCGAGCTGCTGCGCTATCCCGATCTGAAGGGCCTGGCGGTGGTGGTGGGCGGGCGGCGCGCGCACGAGCCCAAGACCCTGCCCGACGGCACGCGCCAATACGCGCGGCTGCGCGACTACACGGGCCGCGGCGTCGTCACCACCTCCTCCTACGCGGCGCGCGATCTGGGCGTGTTCTCGGCCATGGGCCTGATGAAGGCGGCGCTGCGTGCGCCCGACGCGATCCTGCTGCCCACCGATTTCGACGCCTACCGGCGTTACTCGCGGCTCTTCAAGGCCGCCGTGGCCGAACTGGCGCCGGTGATCGAGGACCGCGGCATCGACGAGATCTACATCGACCTCTCCGAGGTGCCGGGCATCCGCGAACCGGTGGGCCACGATCCGCTGGGCGGGGTGCGCGCGGTGGCACGCGAGATCAAGAACTCGGTGCTGCGCGCCACCGGCCTCACATGCTCGATCGGCATCACGCCCAACAAGCTGCTCTCCAAGATCGCCTCCGAGCTCGACAAGCCCGACGGCATCACCATCCTGATGGCCGAGGAGATCCCCACGCGCATCTGGCCGCTGGGCGTGCGCAAGATCAACGGCATCGGCCCCAAGGCCGGCGCCAAGCTGCTGGAGCTCGGCATCGAAACCGTGGGCGAGCTGGCGGCCGCCGATCCGGCGCTGCTGCGCCAGCATTTCGGCGCGAGCTACGCGGCCTGGCTGCACGAGGCCGCGCATGGCCACGACGAGCGACCGGTAGTAACTCATAGCGAGCCGGTCTCGATCAGCCGCGAGACCACCTTCGAGCGCGACCTGCATGCCAGGCACGACCGCGCCGAGCTGGGCGCGATCTTCACGCGCCTGTGCGAGCGGCTCGCCGCCGACCTTGAGCGCAAGGGCTATCTGGGCCGCACGGTGGGCATCAAGCTGCGCTTCGAGGGCTTTCGCACCGTCACGCGCGACCTCACGCTGGAGCTGCCCACCCAGGACGCCAGCGAGATCCGGCGCGCCGCCGGCGCCTGCCTCAAGCGCGTGGACCTGAGCCAGCGCCTGCGCCTCCTGGGCGTGCGCATCGGCAGCCTGTCGCGGCCGGGCGATGCCGCAGTGCCGCGGCGTGCCGCCAAGCCCGCCGCGCCGGCCAGGGCCGAGAACCTGCCCTTGTTCTGATGCTCAAGCGCTCAGCGCGTTGGCAGGCGCCACATCCAGAAGGCCACGCAGGCGCAGCAGGCGGCCGGCAGCCAGCACCAGGCCAGCGGCAGCCGGTAGCCGGCCCATAGCGAGCCCAGCGTCATCATGCTCCAGGCCAGCTGTTTGGCGCGCAGCGGGATCGCATGGTGGTCGCGCCAGTTGCGCACCATAGGCCCGAAGCGCGCATGGTTCAGCAGCCAGGCCTCGCAGCGCGTGCTGCCGCGCGCAAAGCAGAAGGCCGCCAGCAGCACGAAGGGTGTGGTGGGCAGCAGCGGCACGAAGATACCGACGATACCCAGCGCCAGGCTGGCGACGCCGGCCAGCACCCACAGCAGGCGCTGCCAGACCGGCCGGCGCGGCAATAACAAGGTGGTTTCGCGCATGGGCAAATCATCGCATGGGCGGCAGTGCCCAACTTGGAGGCAGGACACTGCGTCGACGTGTCAGACAACACCGAGCGATTCGATGCGGAACGGGCAATGCATGGTGAGAATGCGGCTGACCTGGGTGGGTGGGGTTCAGATGAAAGACCTCCCAGTGACCCCAGGTTCATTCAGGTTCACTTACTTACCGACGCCGACGCCGCCGCCGCCGCCGACACAGCCTCCCCCGTCGGAACGATGGACAAATCGAGCATGACCGCCTCCAATGGCAGCGGCCGCCATCACGGGGTTGCTACCGAGCCGCCCCGGGGTCCAGCCAGTTCAGAATTGGGTGAGGTTTTTCGCAGCTATTTAGCACTGTACGCACACACAGCACATGCAAGGCAAGCCAAGATTTCAAGCGGCCCAGCGGCCGAACCCACGACCGGACATATGGCGACAGCTGGCGGTGCTATGCGTCACTTCATGCGCCATACATCAACGTTCGGCCCCACAAAACACAACCGTGCCGGTCGGTTGCGATGCTTAATTGATGTAGCTACAATTAAGTATGCGGATTGAGTTCGACCCAGCCAAAGATGCGTCCAATCAAGAGAAGCACGGCCTATCACTTGCGCTGGCATCAGCGCTCGACTGGGATGAGGCTCTGGTCTGGGTTGATGATCGGTACGAGTACGGCGAGTTGCGGATGATCGCGCTCGCGCCGGATACCGGGATTCTGTACTACGTGGCGTTTGTGGATCGTGATGACGTCCGTCGGATCATCAGCTTGCGCAAGGCCAATCGACGTGAGGTGAAGCACTATGTCCAAAGTTACTAAGCGGCCAGCGGTTGTCATGCCGACCGTGGCCGAAGACAAAGCCATCACGACAGCGGCCAAGGCCGATCCTGATGCGCAGCCACTGACGCCCAAGCAATTGCAGGCCATGGTTCCGCTCAAGGCGGTGCGCGGTCGACCCAAGTCTGAAAACAAGAAGTTGCTTGTGTCTGTCCGCTACAGCCCTGAGGTGGTGGCGTACTTCAAATCCACAGGTGAGGGCTGGCAGTCGCGGATGGATGGCGTGTTGCAACAGTATGTCGCCCGTCATTCGCGCAGAGCGTGAGGCCGAACCAGTCGTTCGACCCGACAGCCCTCGGCAAGCCTCGGTCTGCGGCTCAACTCGAACGTTATGCACCAGGCTAGCCAAACTGCCGAGGCCGCTTGTGGTTCCGGCGTGCGCCATCAGCTGAGCGCCAGGCCAAGCAGCTCGCTCGCCATGATCCGCCGTGCCCGACCTGGGTCCGCTGCGGCGGCCGCTGATCCGGCGGGATTCGGACGGCTGGTTGCGCTGTCGGTCTTGGTTCGCGGCGAAACAATGCTCTCTCGGACGAGCCTGACGCCATCGGTTTGCGCCTCGCGGCGCACACTTCGGTATGCTGGTGACCACTTCCACGTCAGTGCCAGCAGCTGGGCTGTGCATAACCTGGCAGTCGAGCGGACCGCCTTCGGCGTCCGCTCACCTCT
>NZ_JBBHJW010000013.1:0-136997 GCF_037482845.1 Paucibacter soli | reverse complement strand
ACGGGCGCCCAACTCATTGTCCTTGCCCAGGTGGGCAATCGCGCCGCTGGTGGGGCCAACGTGGCCGATCTTCACGACCAGGTCTTGCGCCATCGCGGGCGCCGCGCCGAGCAGCATGGCCGCAGCGGCAATCAGGGTGGGTTTCGTCATGAGGGAGGTCATAGGTTTGTCTATCTCCGATGTGTTGTGCCGGCCGGGGAAGTCATTTCGCGGCTTTTGCGTGGCGCGCGGGCGCACGCCCTTCCCTGGCCGGCTAATTGCCCGCTGGAACTCGTTGCTGTTGGGTGCTCACTCGCCCAGGTAGGCGGCGCGCACCTTGGGGTCGTTGAGCAGGTGCTTGCCTTCGCCGGTCATGGTGACGATGCCGCTCTCCATCACATAGCCGCGGTTCGCCGCGGCGAGCGCCCGGCTGGCGTTCTGCTCCACCAGCAGAATGGTCACGCCCTGGCCGTGAATGTCGTTCACGACCTCGAAGATCTTGTCCACCATGATGGGCGAGAGGCCCATCGAGGGTTCATCCAGCAGCAGCACCTTTGGTTTGGCCATCAGCGCGCGGCCCATCGCCAGCATCTGCTGCTCGCCGCCCGACATAGTGCCGGCCAGCTGGTTGCGGCGCTCCTTCAGGCGCGGAAAGATCGCAAACACCTTGTCGATGTCGGCCAGGATCTCGGCCTTGTCGCTGCGGATATAGGCGCCCATCTGCAGGTTCTCGGTGATGGTCATGCGCGTGAAGGTGCCGCGCCCTTCGGGCACCATCACCAGGCCCTGTTTGACCAGGTCCCAGGCGCCCTGGCCCTTGATGGGCTTGCCCAGGTATTCGATCTCGCCGTCGGCCACCGGCTGCAGGCCGGTCACGGCCTTCAGCGTGGTGGTCTTGCCGGCGCCGTTGGCGCCGATCAGGCTCACCAGCTCGCCTTGGCGCACCTCGAAACTCACGCCCTTGACGGCCTGGATGCCGCCGTAAGCGACCTTCAGGCCGCTGACCTTGAGCAGTACTTGATTCGTCATTGATGACTCCATTCGTTCGATTGACCGCACGCGCCTCCAGCGGAGCGCCAGGGTCCGGCTTTGCCGGCCCTAGGTGCTCGCCCCCTTGAGGGGGCGCGCGCAGCGCGTAGGGGGTGAGTCAATGTGCTTTGTGGCCGGCGCCGAGGTAGGCCTCGATCACCTTCTCGTTGCGCTGCACATCGGCCGGCGTGCCCTCGGCAATCTGCTTGCCATAGTCCAGCACGGTGACGCGGTCGCACAAGCCCATCACCAGCTTCACGTCATGCTCGATCAGGAGGATGGTGCGGCCATCGTTGCGGATGCGGTCGATCAGCTCGCGCAGCACCACCTTCTCGGTGGCGTTCATGCCGGCGGCGGGTTCGTCCAGCGCAATCAGCTTGGGGTCGGTGGCCAGTGCCCGCGCAATCTCCAGGCGGCGCTGGTCGCCATAGCTCAGGGTGCGCGCCTTGAACTCCGCGTACTTGCCTATGCCCACGTAATCGAGCAGTTCCTGGGCGCGCTTGGCAATCGCTGCCTCCTCGGCCTTGAAGCCGGGGGTGCGGAACACCGCGCCGATGAGGCCGGAATGGGTGCGCACATGGCGCCCCACCATCACGTTCTCCAGCGCCGTCATCTCCGCGAACAGGCGGATGTTCTGGAAGGTGCGCGCGATGCCGGTCTTGGCGACCTGGTGCACCGCGGTGGGTGCATAGGGCGCGCCGCCCAGCTCGAAGGTGCCCGAGTCGGGCGTGTACAGGCCGGTGATGACGTTGAAGAAGGTGGTCTTGCCGGCGCCGTTGGGGCCAATCAGGCCGTAGACCTGGCCCTTGTTGATCTGGATGCCCACGTCCGAGAGGGCTTGCAGGCCACCGAAGCGCTTGGAGACGCCGGCGACTTTCAATACGGTTTGCTGTTCGCTCATGCTGTTGCTCTCTTTGCTGCTGCTCACTTGCTCACCGGCTGGGGCGCACCCTTGCCGTGTTCACGCGCGGGCCAGAGGCCGCGCGGGCGCGAGAGCATGATGCCTATCATCGCCAGTGCCACCAGCAGTTGTCGCAGGATGGCGGCGTCCAGCCGGCCACCGGTCATTTCCTGCAGCGGGCCGGCCACATAACGCAGCACTTCCGGCAGCGCCGAGAGCAAGAGCGCGCCCAGGATCACGCCCGGGATATGGCCGATGCCGCCCAGCACCACCATGGCCACGATCATCACCGACTCCTGCAGGCTGAAGGACTCGGGGCTGACGAAACCCTGGAAGGACGCGAACATCGAACCCGCCACGCCGCCGAAGGTGGCGCCCATGCCGAAGGCCAGCAGCTTGAGGTTGCGGGTGTTGATGCCCATCGCCTTGGCGGCGATCTCGTCCTCGCGGATCGCCATCCAGGCGCGGCCGATGCGCGAGTTCTCAAGGCGATAGCAGATGATCACGGTGAACACCACCAGCGCCAGGAACAGGTAGTAGTACAGCGTCACCGACGGCAGCGTGAAGCCGAACACCTCCAGCGGCTTACCCAGGTCGATGCCGAAGAAGTGGATCGCGTCGATCTGGCCGATGCCGCGCGGGCCGTTGGTGATGTTGACCGGATGCTCCAGGTTGTTCAGGAACACGCGGATGATTTCGCCAAAACCCAGGGTCACGATGGCCAGGTAGTCGCCGCGCAGCTTCAGCGTCGGTGCCCCCAGCAGCACGCCGAAGATGCCGGCAAGACCTGCCCCCAGCGGCACGATCACCCACAGCGGCGAATGCAGGCCGCCCGGGAACATCGCCAGGATGGACTCGAAGTTCTCGCTCAGATGCGGGCTGGCCAGCAGCGCGAACATGTACGAGCCCACCGCATAGAAGGCCACATAGCCCAGGTCCAGCAGGCCCGCATAGCCCACCACGATGTTAAGACCCAGGGCCAGCATCACATAGAGCAGGGCCAGGTCCAGGATGCGCACCGGGCCGTTGCCCAGTTGCTGCACGAACAGCGGCACGATCAGCAGGCCGATGGCGGCCGCCAGAAAGACGAATAGTTTGTTGTTTTGCATCGTGTACTCCTTAGGCACGATCGGCCACGCGCTCGCCCAGCAGGCCCGAGGGGCGCAGGGTCAGCACCAGGATCAGCGCCACAAAGGCGAAGATGTCGGCGTAATGGCTGCCCAGCACACCACCCGTAAGGTCGCCCAGATAGCCCGCGCCGATAGCCTCGATCAGGCCCAGCACCACCCCGCCCAGCATCGCGCCGGCGAGGTTGCCAATGCCGCCCAGCACCGCGGCGGTGAAGGCCTTCAGTCCCGGCATGAAGCCCATCGAGTGCTGCACCGTGCCGTAGTTGGCCGCCCACATCAGACCGGCCACGGCGGCCAGCGCCGCACCGATCACAAAGGTGGCCGAGATCACCACATCGGGCTTCACACCCATCAGGCCCGCCACGCGCGGGTTCTCGGCGGTGGCGCGCATCGCACGACCCAGCTTGGTGTGGTTCACCAGGAACAGCAGGCCGCCCAGGATGATGAAGGTGAGCACCAGGATCAGGATTTGCGTGACCGTGATCACCGGCCCGCCCAGGTCGATCGCCACCGAGGGCAGCAACAGCGGGAAGGGCTTGGGATTGGGCTTCCAGACGATCATCGCCAGGGTCTGCAGCAGCAGCGACATGCCCATCGCGGTGATCAGCGGTGCCAGCCGCGGCGCATTACGCAGCGGCCGGTAGGCAATGCGCTCGACCGCGAAATTGAGCAGGGTGCACACGACGATGGCGCACAGCAGTGCCACCACCATCAGCGCCCAGCCCGGCAGACCGGTGTCAGCCAGGGCGCTGACCACGGTCCAGCTCACGAGTGCCCCGACCATGAGGATCTCGCCATGGGCGAAATTGATCAGGTTGATGATGCCGTAGACCATCGTGTAGCCCAGTGCCACGAGCGCATACATGCTCCCGAGCACCAGACCATTGATGATCTGTTGCAAAAAAGTCTCCATCTGCTTACTTCCTTTTTGTGACGGATCAGCCGTCAGACTGAGGCCAGGGTTTGCAACACCCGTGCCAAAAATCACAAGCCTCGGGTAATCACCGAGATCACCCAGGGCTGACGGGCCCGCCGCGCACCCGATCGCCGCCAGGGAGGGCGGAAATCGACACTGGCGCCAGCCGGGGCGTGCGGACTTCGGCACAAACCGACATGCAGCGAGGCGGCAGGCGGTGCCCCCGCCAAGCCGGGCATGCCGCCGCCGGCCCGAATGTTGGGCACACTACGCAAGCTCATGCGGTTCGCTGATTCCTCTTCTTCCTCCTGGCGCGGCCAGCGCTTGCTGTCGTTGACGCCCGGCTGGCCGGCGCGGCTACGGCGGCGCCTGTCGCGCCCCAGCTTCATGGTCTGGCTGACCCTGATACTGCTGGGCGCCGGCCTCTGGCTGGGCCAGCGCTGGAGCGAGCGCAACGGCATCGCGCAGCTGAACGCGGTGGCGGCCGAGCGCCTGGAGCTGTATGCGGCCATGCTGGAGGCCGAGCTGGCCCGCCACGCCTATCTGCCCAGCCTGATCGCCATCGACGAGGAGGTGGCGGCGATGCTCAAGGCCCCCGGCGAGGCGACGCTGCGCCAGCGCGCCAGCCTGCGCCTGGCGCGCATCAATGTGCGTGCCGGTGCGCTGATGAGCTTCATCGCCACCCCCCAGGGTCAGGTCTTGTCCAGCAGCCAGGCCCAGGCCAATGTGGCGGTGGAGCCGGGCGTGCTGACGCAGGCGCTGGCGCTCAACGAGGCGCCCGGCCATTTCTTTGCCGCCAACCGCGAGCAGGCCAGCACCGAGTACTACCTGGTGCACCCGGTGCGCCGCGGCGAGCGCCTGCAGGCGCTGATCGTTGTGAAGCTGGACCTCGCGCCGCTGGAAGCCACCTGGGTGGACCTGGGGCTGCGCTCGCAGGGCGAGAAGTTGCTGGTGGTGGACGAGCACGGCGTCGTCATCATGTCCTCGGTGCCGCGCTGGAAATACCGCGTGCTGGGCGAACTCGACGAGGCGCGCCGGCTCGAACTCGAGACCAGCGGGCGCTATGCCGGCGCGACGCTCGAGCCGATCGGTCTGGCACCCGAGGTGCTGGAGCAGGAAGACAGCAGCCTGGTGGCGGCGCCGCGCGACGATGCCGATGTGGGGCCGCGCGGCCGGCCGCGCCAGCTGCTGGCGCAGCAGCGCGCCGCGGTGACCGCCGGCGTGCGCCTGCTGGCGCTCTCCGACCCCAGCGAAGTCTGGGCCCAGGCCCGCTATGCAGGCTGGGGTGGTGGCGCGGTGGGCGCCAGCGTGGGCATGCTGGCGCTCTACCTGGCCTCGCGCAAGCGCGCACTGCTGCAGCTCTCGCGTGCCCGCGACGAGCTGCAACTGGCGCAGGTGCAGCTGGAGGGGGTGGTGGCCGAGCGCACGCGCGAGCTGCGCAGCACCAACGAGGAGCTGAAGCGCCAGATCGCGCAACGCATCCAGGCCGAGGACGAGCTGATGCAGGCCGGCAAGCTGGCGGTGCTGGGCCAGATGTCGACCGGCATCACGCACGAGATCAACCAGCCGCTCACCGCGCTGCGCGCGCTCTCGCGCAACAGCCTGCAGCTGCTGGAAAAGGGCCGCCACGCGTCGGTGGCCGACAACCTGCGCATGATCGACGACGTGGTCGAGCGCATGAGCCGCATCACGCGCCAGCTCAAGAGCTTTGCGCGCAAGGCCGAGGTGGTCTATGCGCCGGTCTCGCTGGCCGAGGCGGTCACGAATGTGCGCCTCTTGATGGAGCACCGCATCGAATCCGAGGGTGTGCGCCTGCGTGTCGAGGTGCATGAGGAGCTGCTGGTGCATTGCGACGGCAACCGCCTCGAGCAGGTGCTGGTGAACCTGCTGGCGAACGCGCTCGACGCGGTGAAGGATTCCACCGAGCGCTGGGTCGGCATCAGCGCGGCGCGCGCCGGCGACCGCGTGGTGGTGCGCGTCAGCGATACCGGCACCGGCATGGACGATGCCGCCATCGCGCGCCTGTTCGAGCCCTTCTTCACCACCAAGCCGCCCGGCCAGGGGCTGGGCCTGGGCCTGGTGATCTCAACGAAAATCGTGCATGAGTTCGGCGGCACGCTGCGGGCGCGTCGCGGCCCGCATGCCGCCGGGATGAGTTTTGTTTTCGACCTCAAGGCGGTCGACAGGGATGCCCATGTTTGAAGGTTACAAGGTCCTCTTCATCGAGGACGACCCAGCGGTGCGCGCCAGTCTGGCGCAGACGCTGGAACTCGAAGGCCTGGAGGTGCAGGCCTGCGGCTCCGCCGAGGAGGCGCTGGCGCAGATCCAGCCCGGCGCCCAGCTGGTGGTGGTGACCGATGTGCGCCTGCCCGGCATGGATGGCCTGGCGGTGCTGGACCATGTGATGGCCACCGACGCCGGCATCCCGGTGGTGCTGATCACTGGTCATGGCGATATCGCGATGGCGGTGCGCGCGATGCGCAGCGGCGCCTACGATTTCATCGAGAAGCCCTTCGCGCCCGAGCGCTTCGTCGAGACCGCGCGCCGCGCACTCGACAAGCGCGTGCTGCGCGTTGCGGTGGACGAGCTGCGCGCCCAGCTGCAGCGGCGCAGCGGCATCGAGGCGGTGCTGCTGGGCAAGTCGGCCGCGATCGAGCAGGTGCGGGCGCAGATCCTCAACCTCGCTGACACCTCAGCCGACGTGATGATCCTGGGCGAGACCGGCACCGGCAAGGAGCTGGTGGCGCGCTGCCTGCACGACCAGAGCCACCGGCGCGACCGCCACTTCGTCGCCATCAACTGCGGCGGCCTGCCCGAGGCGCTGTTCGAGAGCGAGCTGTTCGGCCACGAGCCCGGCGCCTTCACCTCGGCGGCCAAGCGCCGCATCGGCAAGATCGAGCATGCCAACGGCGGCACCCTGCTGCTGGATGAGATCGAGACCATGCCGATCACGCTGCAGATCAAGCTTTTGCGCGTGCTGCAGGAGCGCCGCCTGGAACGCCTGGGCTCCAACGACGAACTGCCCATCAATGTGCGCTTCATCGCCGCCACCAAGGCCGATCTGCGCGCCTTGAGCGAGCAGCAGAAGTTCCGCGGCGACCTCTACTACCGGCTCAATGTGGCGACGCTGGAGCTACCACCGCTGCGCGAGCGGCGCGAGGACATCCCGCTGCTGTTCGAGCATTTCGTGGCCCAGGCCTGCGCCCGCTACGAGCGCCCTGCCCCGGAGCTGACGCCACAGCGCCTGCGCGAGCTGATGGCGCACGACTGGCCCGGCAATGTGCGCGAGATCCGCAATGCCGCCGACCGCTTCGTGCTGGCGATCGGCAGCGGCGAGGGCGTGAGCGCGGCCGAGACCGGCGCCGGCCTGCCCAGCCTGGCCCAGCATATGGACCTGGTGGAAAAGGCCCTCATCGAGCAGGCCCTGCGGCGCGCCGGCGGCAAGGTGCCGGTGGCGATGGAGATGCTGGGCATTGCCAAGAAGACGCTCTACGACAAGCTGCACCGCCACGCCATCGACCTGGAGAAGTTCCGCCAGCCCGGCTAGCGGTAATGGGCCGGATCGGCCGTGTCGGTAGGCTTGGCGATGACGCGCTTGAAAGCCTCGTTCATGGCGAGCTGCAGATTGATGCCGCGCGGCGGTATCGGTGCCTGGAACCAGCGCTGGTAGATGGCGTGGATCTCGCCGCGCTTGTAGAGATCGGCCAGCACCCCGTCCACCAACTGCTTGAAGCCCGCATCATCGCGCGGCAGGCCCAGGGCATAGGGCTCGACGCTGAGCGCCTCGTCCGAGATCACGTAATCGCCCGGATTGGCCACCCCAGCCAGGGCGCTGCGCAGCAGTACGTCGTCCATCGCGTAGGCCACCGCGCGGTCGGTCTGCAGCAGGCGGAAGGCGTCCTTGTCGTCCATGCCGCCCAGGATCTTCATCTCCAGGCGGCGGCTCTGGTTGAGCTGGTGCAGGAACTGGATGCTGGTGGTGGCGATGGTGGTGGCCACCGCCTTGCCGCGCAGGTCCTCCAGGCCGCGGATCTCGCTTGCGCGCTTGGAAAGCAGGCGGCTCTCGGCCACGAAGGTGGTGATCGAGAAGGCCTGGGTCTTCTGCCGCTCGATGGTGTTGGTGGTGATGCCGCATTCCAGGTCCACGCTGCCGTTGGCCACCAGGGGCATGCGGGTGGCCGAACTCACCGCGATCAGTTTGACCTCCAAGTCGGGCAGCTCCAGGCGCTTCCTCACCGCCTCGACGACGCGCTGGCAGAGGTCGATCGAGTAGCCGATCGGCTTGAGCTTGGCGTCCAGGTAGGAGAACGGTGCCGAGGCCACGCGGTAGCCCAGCACGATCACGCCGGTGTCGCGCACCTTGCGCAGCGTGGCCGAGGCCTCCTCGCCCTGCGCGGCCGCGGGCGTGGCCAGGCCGACGCACAGCGTCAGCAGGGCCATCAGGCGCAACAGTGAGGCAAGGGGCTTGGACTTCATCACGGAAGCGCGCATTCTCGCCGCAGCCTTGCGCCTGGCAAGCGGGCAAGCCCCAGGGCGGCGCGCGCCGGCCTGTGCTTGCGCATGTGGCAGCATGCGGACCATGCAGACAAGTCCTGCCGAGCGCGTCGATCTCAGCGCGCTAGCCCCACGCAGCCAGCAGCTGCTGGCGCTGGCCAGCCAGCAATGGGACCGCCGGCGCGGCCTCATGGTGTTCGCCTACGGGTCGCTGATCTGGAAACCTGGCTTTGCCCCGCTGGAGCGCTGGCCCGCCGCCGTGCATGGCTATCACCGCGCGCTGCGCCTGCGCTCGCTGGTGAACCGCGGCAGCCGCACGCAGCCCGGCCTGGTGCTGACCCTGCTATCGGGTGGCAGCTGCCGCGGCCTGCTCTACCGCGTGGCGCCGGCGCACAGCCAGCAGGTGCTGGAGGCGCTGTGGGCGCGCGAGATGGTGGTGGGTTCCTACGATCCGCGCTGGCTGGATTGCCGCACGCCGGCGGGCAGCTTCAAGGGCCTGAGCTTCACGCTCTCGCGCAAGAGCCCCGGCTATGTGGGCGCCGTCGCCGATGCGGAGCTGCTGCACATCCTGCGCCACGCGCAGGGGCGCTATGGCAGCACGCTGGACTATCTGGCGCTTTCGGTGGCGGGCCTGCGCGAGCACGGCATCCACGACCGTGACATGGAGCGCCAGCTGGCGCTGGCCGTGGCGCATGGCCTTGTGGCGGCCGGCATTCAGGACTGACCCGCCGCGTGCGCGCGCACACGCGCCAGGTCCTCATCGGTATCGACGTCCAGCAGCACGCCGGGGTCGTCCAGTTCCACCCCCTGGGCCGGATAGCGCGCCACCAGCCGGCGTGCGCCCTCGTCGCCCTGTAGCCCCACGAGCTCGGAATAGAGCTCGGCGCTGAAACCCACAGGATGGCCGCGCTGGCCGCGGTACTGCGCATAGGCCACCGGGTATTGCTCGAGCGCCTGCGCCACCGCCACCATGCTGCTGGCACGCAGCATCGGCATGTCGCCCGGCACGATCAGCCAGCCATCGGCGTCGCCGGTGGCGCTGACACCGGCCGCGATCGAAAAACCCATGCCCAGCGGATTGGGCTGGCCGCGCGCATTCAGCTCGGGCACCAGCACCAGCTCGCTGGAGGCAAGCACGCGTTTCACGCTGGGTTCCAGCGCAGCGGTCGTCACCACCACCACGCGCATGCCGCTGGCAATCGCATGGCCTATGGTGCGCGCCAGCACGGTCTCGTCGCCCAGGGATTGCTCCAGCTTGTGCCCTGCGCCGCGAAAACGCATGCCGCGTCCCGCCGCAAGCACGACGACTGCAGGTCGCCGTTTTGTCATCTGGATCATGCCTTCCATCTAGCCCTCGGTTGCCCGCATGTCGAATTGTGTTCTAAGCAAGCCCGCGGGCACTTCTCCTGCGGCAAGCATGCCCGCCGCCCCTTGCAGGGCCTAGTGGTGACTTCACTTAAGGCTTTCTACCGTCACCGGTTGCGGGGACGGATACTAGGCAGATGAACAACAAAAAACTCTCCGACCTGCGCAAGAGCTACGAACGTGCCGAGCTCGACGAATCCACCCTGGCCCAGGCACCGCTAGAGCAATTCCGGCGCTGGCTGGGCGAAGCCCTGGCGGCCGAGTTGCCGGAGCCCAATGCCATGACGCTGGCCACCGTGGGCGCGGATGGCCGCCCCTCCACGCGCGTGGTGCTGATCAAGGACTATGACGCGCGCGGCATCGTCTGGTACACGAATTACGACAGCCGCAAGGGCCGCGAGCTGGCCGCAAACCCCTTTGCCGCGCTGCAGTTCCATTGGGTGGAGCTGGAGCGGGTGGTGCGCATCGAGGGCCGCGTGGAACGCACCAGCGCCGCCGAGTCCGACGTCTATTACGCCAGCCGGCCGCTCGATTCGCGCCTGGGTGCCTGGGCCTCGCCGCAAAGCCAGGTGATCAGTTCGCGCGCGGTGCTGGTGGCCAATGCCGCCAAGGCCGCCGTGCAGCATGGGCTCAACCCGGCGCGGCCGCCACACTGGGGCGGCTTGCGCCTGGTGCCCGACAGCTGGGAGTTCTGGCAGGGACGCAAGTCGCGCCTGCACGACCGGCTACGCTACCGCCTGCAGGAGGATGGCAGCTGGTTGCAGGAGCGATTGGCGCCCTGAGTTCAGTTACCGAGCTGCTGCGCGTCGCTGACGCGGTAATACATGCCGTAGGGATCGTCGCCGAGCACCGCCAGCGTGCCCTCCACCACCACCGGCTCGAGCGTGTAGCGCACCGGATTCTTGCTGCGCACCTCCACCAGGCCCTCGGGGCCGGCGGGCACGCAGAAGGAGCAGCTGGTGGGCACCGAAGAGAGCAAGAAATGGCGCTGCTTGTCACCGGGCTCGAGCGGCAGCATGAAGCCCTGCACCTTGACCTTTTGCTTGTCCAGCGCCTGCACCGCGCTCGGGAAGCTCGGCACCAGGCGGTTCTTCTCGGCCTTGCTCGTCACCGAGGACAGCAACTGCCATGGCAGGATGCCCTCGCGCTCCTGCAGGGGCTTGAAGGGGCTGCGCGGGTCGTGGTAGCCAGGGCCCTGGCCGATCGCGGGGCTCTGCGCCCATGCGCCTGCCATGCCCAGCATCAGGGCCAGCGCCAGCACAGCGATGCTCGAAAAGCGGTTCTTGGAATTCATGGTTTGCAAGCTCAAGACCTTGTTGTTTCTCGTGCCACCGAACAATAGCTCAACGCGGGCTCTGCAGCAGCTCGGTGACGTCGAGGCGAAAGGCGCGCCAGGCCGGCCAGGCCGCGCTGGCCAGCGCCAGCAGCAGGGCAAGGCCCACCACCGCCCATTCCCAGCTGCTCCACCAGGCACCGGTCAGCCGCAGCGACTGTTGCTCGGCCAGCAGCACGCCCAGGCCCTGCGCCAGGCCATGGCCCAGCGCCAGGCCCAGCACGCTGGCCAGCAGCGCCAGCCAGACCGCCTCCAGGCTCACCAGCGCCGCCACCCGCCAGGCCGGCGCGCCCAGCATGCGCAGCATCGCCAGATCGCCCTGCCGCTCGCGCACCGCGCTCAGCAGGCCCACCAGCACCGACAACGCCGAGGCCAGCAACAGCACCAGGGCAAAGCCGCGCAAGACCTCGGCGCCCAGGCCAAGCATGCGGAACAGGCGCGCGGTCTCCAGCGCCGGCGCGGCCGCCTGCAGACCGGGCTGGGCGTTCACCCAGCGCGGTAGGCTGGCCGCGGCCAGCGGGCTGCGGTAGCTCAGCAGCAGCATGGTGATCTCGCGCTCTGGCGCGTCGGCCGCATCGTCTTCACGCCCGTGCAGCGCCCAGACCGAGGCCAGATCGGTCAGCACCAGCCGGTCCAGCACGCTGCCGCTGGGCTTGAGCACGCCCACCACCTCGTAGGGCTGCCGCTCATGCGCCTCGCCCTCCTGGCCCAGGCCATGGCTGCCGGCGAATTGATCGCCCGGACGCAGCCCGGTCCGGCGCGCCACCTCGGCGCCCAGCACGGCCTGCAGCGGCCGCTGCCACAGCGCGCCCTGCGCCAGCTCGGCCTGGTACTGCGCCAGGTAGTCGGGCTCGGTGCCGACGATGCGGTAGCCGCGCAGGCTGTCGCCCAGCGCCAGCGGGATGGCGCGCGCCACCAGCGGCTGGGCGCGCAGCTGCGCCAGCGTTTGCAGCGGGATGTTGCCGGTCGGCACATCCAGATGGAACAGGCCCGCCAGCATGATCTGCATCGGGCTGCCCTTGGCGCCCACCACCAGATCGACACCGGCCAGGTCGCGGCGCAGCCCGGCCTCCAGCTGCTCGCTGCACAGCATCACAAAGCTCATCGCCGCCAGCCCCAGGCTCAGCAGCGCCAGGTTGAGCAGGCTGGCCAGCGGCCGCGACCAGAGATAGCGCCAGGCCAACGCCGCCAGCCTCATGCCGCGGCTCCTTCGAGGCGCAGTATCTGCAGGCCTGGCAAGGCGGCCATCATGCTGGCCACGCGGGCGTCGTGGGTGGCCAGCACCAGGCTCAGGCCCTCCTGCTCGGCCGACTCGGTCAGCAGGTCCAACACCGCGGCGGCGGCGGCGTCATCCAGGTTGGCTGTGGGTTCGTCGGCCAGCAGCAGGCGCGGCTGGCGCAGCAGCGCACGCGCCAGCGCCACGCGCTGCGCCTGGCCCACGCTGAGCTGGTGCGGCCGACGCTCGGCCAGCGCGGCAATGCCCAGCCGCGCCATCAGGCTGGCGCTGCGTGCCGCATCGGGCGGCAGGCCGGCCGCCACATAGGGCATGGCCAGGTTCTCGCGCACGCTGAGGCTGCTGCTGAGGTGCAGGCGCTGCGGCACAAAGCCCAGCTGTCGACCGCGCCAGGCATCGCGCGCCCGTGCGCCGAGCTTGCCCAGCTCGGTGCCAGCCACGCGCAGCTCGCCCTCGCTGGCGCTCAGCAGCCCGGCCAGCAGGGCCAGCAAGGTGCTCTTGCCGCAGCCCGACGGCCCTTGCAACAGCAGGTGGCCGCCGGCGGGCAGGCACAGGTCGGGAAAGCCGAGCCGCGTACCCCCTGCATAGGCATAGGCCAGCCGCCTGGTCTCGATCATGGAACGCACGCGGTCTCAGGAAGCGCGGCGTACATGGCGGGCGAAGGTGGCCAGGAATTTGTCCACCTTGGCGGCCACCACGAAGGCACAGTAGCCCTGATCGGGATGGCGCGCGTAGTAATGCTGGTGATAGGCCTCCGCGGGCCAGTAGTTGCGCTCGGGCTGCAGCTCGGTGACGGCGCGGCCCTGATGCAGATGCTGCACCTCGTCCAGCACCGCGCGCGCCAGCTGTTCCTGTTGGGCATCGTGGAAATAGATGCCCGAGCGGTATTGCGTGCCGACGTCGGCACCCTGGCTGTTCAGCGTGGTCGGGTCATGGATCACGAAGAAGATCTCCAGGATCTCGCGCAGACTGATCTGCCGCGGGTCGAAGCGCACCCGCACCACTTCGGCATGTCCGGTCGAGCCAGAGCAGACCTGCTCGTACGCGGGCTGCTGTGCGTGGCCATTGCTATAGCCCGACTCGACGCCCAGCACGCCCTGCACGCGCTCGTACACCGCCTCCAGGCACCAGAAGCAGCCCCCGGCCACGGTGATGAGTTGCTCGTTGCCGTTTGCTTCGTCGGTCACGGTATTTGCGGCTTGGCCCACGGTGCAGGATCTCCATTCGGTTCGCCGGGCGGCACCGCCCGGCAGGGGCTCTCATTGTGCGGCCAGCGAGAGCTCCGCGTGCGGCAGCCAGGCCTTGGCCTCGGCGCCCTCCTCCGGGGACGCCAGCTTGGGCGCAGCCAGGAACAGGCGCTCGTTGGGCACGCCGCGGGCGATCAAGGCGTCGCGCACCGCCACGCCGCGTTCCAGCGCCAGCTGGCGCAGCAGCTCTGGCGTAACCCTGTGGTCGGCCGCCAGCAGCGCCCGCATCTCGTCCGCCGGAATGTCCTTGGCCAGGCCGATCAGATTGCGTGGCTTGCCCGGCAGCTTGGCGGCGCCATAGACCTGCTTGAGCAGGCGCTGACGCTCGGCCTCGCTGAGGCTGATGCTGCCGCTCTCGGCATCGGCCTGGGCCTGCGCGGTCTGCTGGCGCTGCAGCTCGCGGCGGCGCTCCTGCACCAGCAGCCGCTCCACATGCAACTGCTGCATGGCCTGGCCTTCGGTGGCCGGGTTGGCGTAGGCGGTGACGGTGAGATTGAGCTGCGGGCGGTCCAGCAGGGCGCTGGCCAGCTTGTCCAGCGCCGGCAAGCTGGCCTCGGCGAGCTGCGGCGCACCCGGCACGAACTCCACCTGGCTCAGATCCGGTCCGCCGCCGCCCGCGAGCAGCGAGAACGGCGCCGTCAGCGCCTTGCCAATGAGGTTCAGGATCAGCTTGAAGACCAGGCCACCGACGCTGAATTGCGGATCGTTGATCGAGCCGCTGATGGGCAGGTTGACGTCGATCACGCCATGCCTGTCCTTCAACAGGGCCACCGCCAGCAGCACCGGCAGCTTGGTCGCGTCGGGGCTGTCGATGCGCTCGCCGAAGCTGAGCTGATTCAGTATCACCTGGTTCTCGGCCTGCAGCGCACCACCCGGCTCGATGCGGTATTGCAGCCGGGTCGAGAGCTTGCCGCGCTCGATCGCATAGCCCGCGTACTTGCCGGCATAGGGCGAGAGTGGCGCCAGCTCGATGTCGGTGGCGCTGGCGCTCAGGTCCATGATGGGCGGCGAGACGCCGGGGTTGATGCGGCCGCCGATGTCCAGCAGGCCGGTGCCGGCCACGCGGCCCTTCAGCTTGAGCTCGGCCATCTCGCTACGCTCGGAGCTGAAGGCACCGAGGGCACCATTCAGATCGCTCAGCCGGGCGCTGTAATTGGGGCGGATGTAGCGGTCGCTGAAATCGACCCGGCCGTTCAACACGCGCGTCTGCGCCACGCTGATGCTGGGCTTGGGTGCCGCCGCGGCCTCAAGCTGCGCGGCCACCTGCTGGCGCTCGGCCGCGCCGAGGTCGCGCAGATTGAACTGGCCCTCCTCGTTGATGATGAGGCGCGCGTAGAAATCGTTCAGGCTGGCCTGCTCGACCTGCACGCGCGCTTCCTGGCCGGGCTGCAGCGCGAGCCTGAGCCCCGCCAGATTGAGTGCCTGCCAGTTCAGCAGGTCTTCGCCAAGCACGCGCTGCCCCTCGCGCAGGCGCGCCTGCTGCAGGCGCAGATCGGCCAGCAGCAGATCGCCATCCAGCTGGGCCTGCAGGCCCTCGGCAGCGCTGGCCAGGCTCAGCTGGGCCTTTAGGCCCAGCTCCGCATGCGCCAGATGCAGGCCCAGCTGGGGATCCAGATAGGGGTCCAGCAGTTGCAGCGGCAGGCGCTCGGCGCGCAGCGCGCCTTGCAGGGCCAATGGCTGCAAGCCAAGCTTGCCCTGCCAGCTGAGCCGGCCGCGCTCGGCAGGCTTGGCCGCGGTGCCGCCCAGCGGCGCCAACGCCAAGCTCAGCGAGGCCGGCAGCCTGGGCGATCCGGCCTTGGCCGGCCAGGCCAGGTCGGCCAGATCAAGCTTCAGTTCGTCGACCAGGATGCCTTGTTCTGCCTCCACCGGATGCGCCAGCGCATCTTGTTGCAGGCTCACGCGCCCCTTGGCGAGTTGCAGGGCGCCAAGCTTGAATGTCCAACCGGGCGAGGCCTGCGCTGCGGCTGGCGCGGGCGCGCTGGCCACCTGCCAGGACTGCGGATTCCAGCGCCCATCGGCCGCCCGACGCAATGCCAGGCGCGGTTCAACGATGCTCAGCCTGCCCAGCTTGGCGCTGCGCCTGCCCAGGTCCAGTTCGGCCTGATCCAGCTGCACGGAGGCTAACTGCAGGCTGGGCGCAGCGCGACCATCAGCGGGCTCCCAGGCCTTCAAGCCCTCCAGGCTGAGTTTCTTCAGCGCGAGGCTAGGCGCAGCGCCTTCGCCGAAAGGCCAGGCCAGATGCGCCTCGGCCCGCGCCAGGCCCTGCAATTTGAGCGGCGAGAGCGCCGCCGTGTAGGGCGCGACCCAGGCCAGTTGCAGGCCTTGCAACGCCGCGTCGACATCCAGGCCGGCCGGCCGCAGCTGGCCCTGGGCGCTCAAGCGGGCCGCTTCGGTAGCGTTGGCGGCGTTGGGCGGCGACAGCAGCGACTGCAACTCCAGGCTGGCCTCGCCGGCCAGCGGCCATTGCAGCCGCGCGAGCTTCAGGTTCAGCTCCCGCAGGCCCAGCTCGGCCGCCGGCTTGCTGCTCTCATCGCGCCAGCCAAGCTGCCCGCCGGCCAGAATGAAGCGATCCAGCTGCAGGCGCCAGGGCCGATCGCTTGTGGACGGCGCTTGCGCAGGGGCCGACGCGTCCCCCAGCCCCGGCAGGGCCAACCGCCCGTCGGCACGCCGGCGCAGTTTCAGCACCGGCGCCTGCCAATTCAGCTCGGCCAGCTTGGCGCTGCGAGCCAGCGGCTGCACATCGGTCAGCAGCAGCGTCAGCGCCTGCCATGCCAGCAGGACTTGCCCGCCCTGCTGCAACGCCAGGTCGCGGGTGCGAATACTGCCGCTGATGGAGACGCTGGGCGGCTTGCCCTCGGGCTGGGCAAAGTTGACGGCGAGATCCGCCGCTACCCGACCCTGGCTCAGACTCACCGGCAAGGCCTTGGGCCAGTAGCCCAGATAGGGTTTGAGGTCGAGCTCGTCCAGGTGCAGCGTCAGTTGCGCGCTGCGCGTCTTGGCAAAGGGCTGGGCATCGGCCTTGTGCTGGAACCGCACGCCGTTCAGCCGGCCGGACAGCAGCGGCTGCACATGCACCGCCACATCGGTCTCCAGGGTGGAGATGAAGGGCAGGTCCAGGCGCAGCTCGCTCAGGGCATGCTGGCCGCCAGCCGGCACGTCGTTCAGCAAGACCTGACCCTCGCTGAGCCGGATGTTGTAGAGCGCGACGCCCGACGACGCCTGCTCGGGCGATGCGCTGCTGGTGCCGAAGCGCTGGATCAGGTCATCGATGTCGTAGCGGCCCGGCGCGAGCCGGCTCAGGCGCAGCACCGGCGCCTCGATCTGGAGCGAGGCCAGCACCGGGCTGAAATGCCAGATCGAGCGCAGCGAGAGCGCCGCATCCAGGCGGCGCAGGCTCAAGAGCGGCGCAGCGCTGCCGGCCGGGCCATCGATGCGCAGGCCGTTCAGCACCAGGCCGAGGCGCCAGGGTTCAAAGCGAGCCGATTCCAGGTGCACAGGCCGGCCCAGCAACTGACTGGCCTGCTCGACGCCGCGGCTTTCAATCCAGCGCGGCAGCGCCCAGCTGAGCAGCACGAGCAGGCCCAGCAAGGCCAGCACCGCGGCGCCCAAGCGTTTCATCCAGGGGGCGCGTATCGTCAAGGTCATGTGCGTCGTGTTTGCAGGAGTCGGCCACCATTATCCCGAGGCGATGAGCCTACGCGATACTGCCGGCGATGATTGCTCTTGAAAGTCTTGCAAGCGGGCTGCGCAGCATGGCGCAAGCCCTCAGTCTCCCGCCGGCACCGCTGCTGTTCCTGGTCTTGCTGGCCTGGCTGCTGCGGCAGCGAGCCAAGGGCTGGGCGCGCGCCTTGTTGGTCATCGGACTGAGCGGGGCCTGGCTGTCTTGTACCGAAGTCGGCGCCGTCACCGCCGCGCGCCTGCTGCTGGGGGAACAAGTGCCGGCCCTGCAATGGCCGCTGCCGACCCCGTCCGACCCCCGCGTGGCAGAGCACACCGCCATTCTGGTGTTGGGCGCCGGGGCGCGCCAGGATGTGCCCGAGGTCCGCTCGGGCTGGCTCAAGCCCTTGTCGATCGAGCGGCTCAACTACGGCGCCTGGCTGGCCAAGCAGGCCCAGCTGCCGCTGGCATTCACGGGCGGCCTGAGTCGCAACGGCAAGCCCGGAGACCAGAGCGAGGCCGAGCTTGCCGAGGCCTATGCCCGCGAGCTGTTGGGCCTGCGGCTGCAGTGGCTCGAAGACCAGGCGAAGGACACTCGCGACAACGCGCGGTACAGCGCCGCCTTGCTCAAGCCGACAGGCCTGCGCCGACTGGTGCTGGTCACCCATGTCCAGCATATGCCGCGTGCCCTGCATCATTTCCGGCTCGCCTTCGGTGCGCAGGTCGAGTTGATCGCCGCCCCCGTGGGGCTGCGAGCTCCCGATGCCCCGCTCGAAGCGCTGGATTGGCTGCCATCCAGCGAAGGCCTGGCCAGAACCCGCTATGCCGTCTACGAATGGCTGGCACTGAGGCTGGGGCATTGATCGGCAGCACAACCAGCAGAAATAGAAACCCCTCCCAAGCCTGCGCCTGGAAGGGGTGGACGGCTGACGCCGCCGGTTGGGGCTCCGCAGCTAGCTGCCGCAGGGCTCCTGGCGCGCAGAGACTGCGCCAGAGGTTTTGCCTGTAAAGGCCTTCCAACAGTAGGTGAGCGCCAGACCCCTTTCAAGGCCTGACAGCCCCAGGTTTATCCGGGCTTGACCTGGCTCGAAGAAAACAACTGTTCGAAGAGTTCGGTGGCGCGCGCCTCAACCTCGACCGGCATGCTGATGGTGCGCCCCCATTCGCGCGCCGTTTCGCCGGGCCATTTGTTGGTGGCATCCAAGCCCATCTTGCCGCCCAGACCGCTCACCGGCGAAGCGAAGTCCAGGTAGTCGATCGGCGTCTGATCCACCAGGGTGGTGTCGCGCACTGGGTCCATGCGGGTGGTGATGGCCCAGATGACTTCCTTCCAGTCGCGGATATTGACGTCTTCATCCACCACCACGATGAACTTGGTGTACATGAACTGGCGCAGAAAGCTCCAGAGCCCGAACATCAGGCGCTTGGCATGGCCCGGATAGGCCTTGCGGATCGAAATCACAGCCATGCGGTAGCTGCAGCCTTCCGGCGGCAGGTAGAAGTCCACGATCTCGCTGAACTGCTTCTGCAAGATGGGCACGAACACCTCATTGAGCGCCACGCCCAGCACGGCGGGTTCGTCGGGCGGCTTGCCGGTATAGGTGGAGTGGTAGATGGGTTCGCGGCGTTGGGTCAGGCGCTGCACCTCGAACACAGGGAACCAGTCCTGTTCGTTGTAATAGCCGGTGTGGTCACCGAAGGGGCCTTCCAGGGCGTGCAGATAGCCGTTCAGTTCCTTCAGCGCGATGCCGTCCTCGCTCTGCCCGACATAGCCCTTAGGCGCCGGCGGGATATGCCCCTCCAGCACGATTTCGGCGCTGGCGGGCACCTGCAGCAGCCGGCCGGCCTCGCCAACCGAGGCGTTCACCAATTCGGTACGGCCGCCGCGCAGCAGACCGGCAAACTGGTACTCCGACAGACTGTCGGGCACCGGCGTGACCGCGCCCAGGATGGTGGCCGGATCGGCGCCCAGGGCCACCGCGATCGGGAAGGCCTGGCCGGGGTTGGCGCGGCTGAAGTCGCGAAAATCCAGCGCGCCGCCACGGTGCGCCAGCCAGCGCATGATGAGTTGGCGCCGGCCAATGAGTTGTTGGCGGTAGATGCCCAGGTTTTGGCGCAGCCGCGGCTGCGGCACGGACTGCGGGCCGCGCGTCACCACCAGGCCCCAGGTCAGCAAGGGCCCCACGTCGCCGGGCCAGCAGGTCTGGATGGGCAGGCGCTTCAGGTCCACATCCGCCCCTTCGAACACCTCTTCCTGACAGGCCGCATGGCGCACCAGCTGCGGCTTCATGTCCCACAGCGCCTTGGCCATCTGCAACAGCCGACCCGCGTCCTTGAGCCCCTTGGGCGGCTCGGGTTCCTTCAGGCTGGCCAGCACATGACCGACGTCGCGCAGATCGGCCAGGCTGTCGGCGCCCATGCCCAGCGCCACGCGTTTAGGGGTGCCAAACAAATTGGCGAGGACTGGGATTTGGTAGCCCTCTGGCCGTTCGAACAGCAGGGCAGGCCCTTCGGCGCGCAATACTCTGTCGCTTAAAGCGGTCATTTCAAGCTTGACCGACAGCTGCTGGTCGACTCGGCGCAATTCTCCGATGCGCTCCAGGCCGGCCATGAAGTCGCGCAGATCCCTGTATTTCATAACAAATAGTAATTAGAGGCCCGAGTCATAAGCTTGACGGGTTATTTTTGCAACCTAGAATCCGCCCATCCCTGAGATCCTTCAGGGATAACCCGTGTCTGCGAGTGTGGGAGCTTGCAGACGCCCCGCTGCCGATGGACGCCGAGCAGTAGCGCCTGGATCCGACCGGATCCGCGTTGCGACAAGCCGGCCCATTATCACTGTCGGGCAGTGAACCCTGGCCTTGTGCCCGGGCTCGCCGCCGGACGGAGAAGAAAGGAGTCGCATGACAGCGCGTCAAAGTCTGATATCCCTGGCCCGCGATACCGGCGCTGCCCTGTCCCTGTTCGTCAAGGACATTGGCCAAGGTCTGCTGGTAGTGAGCCACAACACGTTTGCCCTCTTGGGTTTTGCCCTGGTTGCTGCCTTGATGGTGTTCTACAGCCAGGCCGATTTGCGCCAGCGCCTGGAAGGCGAGGTCTTCGGCTGGCTGCACGCCCGCCAGGAAGCTCGCGCCGAGGCCTCCGGCGACATGCTGAGCACGCTGGCCGAGCCGGACGCGATCGGCCGTGCCACCGCCACCGACCCCAAGGAACTGCCGCGCCAGCAGGCCGCCGTGGCGATGTGGCTGGCGCGCCGCTACAAGGTGGCGCCAGAACCGGTCAGCCGCCTCGTCAAGGAGGCCTTCGAGATCGGCCAGCGCGCCCGTGTCGAGCCCACCCTGATCCTGGCCATCATGGCCATCGAGTCCGGCTTCAACCCGTTTGCACAGAGCGCCGTGGGCGCCCAGGGCCTGATGCAGGTGATGACCCGCGTGCATGACGACAAGTACGAAGTCTTCGGCGGCAACCACGCCGCTTTCGACCCCATCACCAATCTGCGCGTCGGTGTGCAGGTGCTGAAGGAATGCATCCAGCGCGCCGGTGGCGTGGAGGAAGGCCTGCGCTATTACGTTGGCGCCGCCAATCTGCCAGACGACGCCGGCTATGCCGGCCGCGTGCTGGCCGAGCACGAGCAGCTCAAGGCGGTGGCCAGCGGCCGGCCGCCCGTTGCCAAGCCGGTGGTGCCCGCAGTGGCGGATGAGCGTATCGCGCTCGCACATTGACGTACTGCCCCACCCGGCACAACCCTAATGTGCCGGGAATCGTCCGCTACACTGCAGCCTTCGCGCGACTGGCGATGAAGGCCGCCATGCATTGCCATGCCGGCCCGAGGTGGTTGACCACCGGGGAGCGCGAACTGCCATGGGCTCTGCTTCGTGTCAGCTTTTTTTGCCGTTCGCCTGGGCAGCCTGCACCGCGTCGTGACGTGGCCGTCGGGCTCCAACGTACAGCCAGCATCCCAACACCATGTTTGACCGCAGCCAATCGACTCTCGCCAACGTAGACCCCGACCTGTGGGCCGCCGTGCTGAATGAGAACCAGCGCCAGGAAGACCATATCGAGCTGATCGCCTCGGAGAACTACACCTCGCCGGCGGTCATGCAGGCGCAGGGCAGCCAGCTGACCAACAAGTACGCCGAGGGCTATCCCGGCAAGCGTTACTACGGCGGTTGCGAATACGTGGATGTGGTGGAGCAGCTGGCGATCGACCGCGTCAAGCAGCTGTTCGGCGCCGAGCATGCCAATGTGCAGCCCAACTCGGGTTCGCAGGCCAACCAGGGCGTGTTCTTCGCGCTGCTGCAGCCGGGCGACACCATCATGGGCATGAGCCTGTCCGAAGGCGGCCACCTGACCCACGGCATGCCGCTGAACATGAGCGGCAAGTGGTTCAAGGTCGTCAGCTACGGCCTGACCGAGCAGGAAGACATCGATTACGAGGCGATGGAGCGTCTGGCGCGCGAGCACAAGCCCAAGCTCATCATCGCCGGCGCCTCGGCCTTCAGCCTGCGCATCAATTTCGAGCGCTTTGCCAAGGTGGCCAAGGAAATCGGCGCCTATTTCATGGTGGACATGGCGCATTACGCCGGCCTGATCGCCGCGGGCGTCTACCCCAACCCGGTGCCGCATGCCGATGTGGTGACCTCCACCACCCACAAGAGCCTGCGCGGCCCGCGCGGCGGCATCATCCTGATGAAGGAGCATGTGGCCAAGCAGATCAACAGCGCGATCTTCCCCGGCATCCAGGGCGGCCCGCTGATGCATGTGATCGCCGGCAAGGCGGTGGCCTTCAAGGAGGCGCTGACGCCCGAGTTCAAGGCCTACCAGGAACAGGTGGTGAAGAACGCCAAGGTGCTGGCCGAGACGCTGATAGCGCGCGGTCTGCGCATCGTCTCGGGCGGTACCGAAAGCCATGTGATGCTGGTGGACCTGCGTCCCAAGGGCCTGACCGGCAAGGAAGCCGAGGCCCTGTTGGGCAAGGCCCACATGACCTGTAACAAGAACGGCATCCCCAACGATCCGCAGAAGCCCATGGTCACCAGCGGCATCCGCCTGGGCACGCCGGCCATGACGACACGCGGCTTCAAGGAAGAGCAGGTACGCCAGACCGCGCACCTGATCGCCGATGTGCTCGACAAGCCGCACGACGAGGCGAATCTCGAAGCGGTGCGCGCCAAGGTGGCCGCGCTGACGCGCGACTTCCCCGTCTACCGCTGAGCCGAGCCGCCGCCCCATATGCGTTGCCCTTTTTGCGGACACCACGAAACCCAGGTTGCCGAAACCCGGGAGTCCGACGAGGGCGACGTGGTGCGTCGGCGGCGCCGCTGCCAGGGCTGCGAGAAGCGCTTCACCACCTACGAACGGGCGGAAATCGCCATGCCCGCGGTGGTCAAGAAGGATGGCACGCGCGCCGAGTTCGATCCGAGCAAGGTGCGCGCATCCATGCAGCTGGCGCTGCGCAAACGCCCGGTGAGCATCGAGCAGATCGATGCAGCGCTGGAGCGCATCCACGAAAAACTGCTCGCAAGCGGCGCCAAGGAAATTCCGTCCACCCGGCTGGGCGAGTTGGTGATGCGCGAGCTCAAGCGCATCGACAAAGTGGCCTATGTGCGCTTTGCCTCGGTCTACCGCAGCTTCGAAGATGTGGACGAGTTCCGGCAGCTGATACGCGAGATCTGACCACCCCCATCACTCCCACTTTGGGGTGAATGAAACACCGGATACCACGCGCTAAGTTTTCAGCACCGCCAAGGCTTGAACGGCGAGGTGCTTCATGGACGGCTCAACACAGCAGCGACGCGCAGCCGCGTGGCGAAACTCCAGCGGTGTCTCCGTGCTGGAGATCTGCATATGCCTCGCCATACTGTGCCTGCTCTCGCTGCCCGCACTGCAAGCCTTGAGGCATTTGCGCGAACGCAGCCGCCTGCATGCCGTTGCCTCTGAGCTCTACGTCGATTTGCAGTACGCCCGCAGCGAATCGGTGCGCAGCGGCAGCAGCATCCATCTGAGCTTTGCCGACGGCGCCGAGGGCTCCTGCTATTGGATGCATATGGGCAAGACGACGGACTGCGCCTGCGACAACACCGGCAAGGTCAGCTGCGGTACGGCAGGCGCGCTGGTCCGTGCGCATTGGTTGCCCAGCAGCAGCGCTACCCAGATACGCTCCAACGTCGGTCGCATGACCTTCAAGGGTGAGCAGGGCACGGTCAGTTCGGCCGCCACGATCGAGATCAGCGCCAAGGACGGCGCAGTGGTGCGGCACATCGTCAGCATCATGGGGAGGATCAGGTCCTGCTCGCCGGACTCCGACCACGGCGCCTTGCCGCGCTGCTGAGTCCCCCCTCAAGCAAGGGGGAGCGCGGACGAGCGGTCCACTCGCGCTGACGAGCGGCGTCCGTTCGTGCAGCTTGTCACGAATCCGCGCCAAATAATCGGACCGTGATCAAACAACCCTCTTCCACCGCACATCGGCGTCGCCTCGCCAGGAGCGCCGCTGGCTTCACGCTGGTTGAACTGATAGTCACCGTGGCCATTCTGGCCATACTGGCCGTGGTGGCCCTGCCGGCTTATCGGCAATATGTTGCCAAGAGCCGGCGTGCCGATGCCATTTCGGCCTTGGCCACCGTACAGCAGGCCCAGGAGCGCTGGCGCGCCAACAAGCCAGGCTATGCGGACTCCTTGGCGGACATGGGCCTGCCGGCCAATGCCGATGCCAAGCATTACGACATCGCCATCAAGAACGCGTCGGCAACGGGTTACACGCTTGTTGCCACACCCCGTGCCGGTGGCCTGCAAACGGCTGACAGCGACTGCAGCAGCATGTCCATCACGATGAAGGGCGGTACGTCCAAGTACGGCGCCCTGAACGGGGCCAACTCGGACAGTGCAGATACATGCTGGCCAAAATGAGCAAGCGGCAACAGCATCAACACCAGGGCGTGGGCCTCGTCGAGGTGATGGTCGCACTCGCCATTCTGGGCGTGTTGCTGGGCGTGGCCTGGCCCAATCTGGCCGACATGCTGGCGCGCTACCGCGTCGAGGCGGTGGCCGCCGAGTTGCGCGCCAACCTGGCCTATGCGCGTTCGGAGGCGGGACTGCGCTCGATGGAACTGGAGTTTTGGTTCAATCGCGATCTCAAGCAAAGCTGCTACACCTTGTCGGCGGCAAAAGGGCCAGGGATGGATTGCGTTTGCACGCGGCCTGCCGGAACGGCCTGCGTGAGCGGGCCTCTTGTACAGCTGATTGAATCGAAAACGGTGCAGGTGTCGCGCATGACGGGGGTCGAGCTAAAGCCGCAGGCAGGCGACAGACTGAAATTCGTGGGGGCTCAGATGCCGCCAGTCCCGCCCAATTTTTCCGTGTTGGTACAAAGCAGTCGGGTTGGGCAATTGCAGATCAGCATGAATCCGCTTGGGCGTATCTCGATGTGTACGCCCGACCAATCCATGCCGGGGGTTTCGCCATGCCAGTAGAACGCCTGCACCAACATGGCATGACGCTCGTCGAGCTGATGGTGGGCCTGGCCGTCGGCATGATCGTGGTGGCCGGCGCGGTGGTGATGGCCACCAGCCAGATCGGTGACCACAAGCGGCTGGTGCTGGAAACCCAGGTTCAGCAGGATCTGCGTGCCGCCGCCGACATGATGCTGCGCGACATCAAGCGTGCAGGTGCCTGGCCAAAGGCGAGCACTTCGGTCTGGGCGCCCGATAACAGCTCGCCCGACAGCAACCCCTATACCGGCATGCAAATTCTGGCCGCCGGTGATCCAGCCGCCGTGAGCGGCGACGAGATCGCCTACAGCTACTGGGACGACAAGCAGAATCATGCGCCGCCGGCCGTGCTGCCGCTCGACGCCGAGCAGCATGGCTTCCGGCTCAGAAACAAGCGGCTGGAATACCGCCTGGGTGGCAGCTACCAGCCGCTGACCGATCCGGCCATGCTGGAGGTCAGGGAATTCACGGTCACGCTTAACACCCAGGCGGTGCCGCTGCCCGACTACTGCCTGATGCCCTGCAACGGCTTGGCCAATTGCCCGCCGGCACTGCAGGTGCACGATGTGCGGATCAACATACGCGGTGTAGCCACGCACGATGCCGAGGTCGAGCGAACCCTGAGCCTGCGCGCGCGCGTGCGCAACGATGAAATCGTGACCGGCGCATGCCCGCCAACGCCATGAACGCGCTTGCCTGCCCTCGGTTCCGGTCCGCCAAGGCGGCCCAGCAAGGCGCGGCCACGCTCGTCACGGTGATGGTGCTGTTCTTCGTGCTCGCCATGATGGCCGCCTACGCCAATCGCAATCTGGTATTCGAGCAGCGCATTGCCAGCAACTACTTCCGCTCCGGCGTGGCCGCCGAAGCGGCCGAGTCCGGCATCGAGTGGGCGATCGCCATGCTCAATGGCGGGAATGTGGATGCCAGCTGCCAAGCCGTCAACGCGCCGGGCAGCAACTTCAGGCAGCGCTATCTGACGGCCCTGCCCACCCAGGGATATGGGCCCGTACTGCCCGTTGCCAACTTCAGTCGCGCCGGCTGCACGGCCAATGGTCCGAACACCTGGGTTTGCGATTGCCCGGCCGCTGGCGCCGCGACCAGCCCGGCGGCCAATGCCAGCGCGCTGCAACCCAGCTTTGGCGTGCGCTTTCCCGGCCTGGGATCGCAGAAGAACATCGTGCTGCTCAACGTCACCGGATGTAGCAGCCTGTTGTCGGATTGCGCCACGTTCAACCAGGCCATGGTGGACAGTGCTATAGGGCAAACCTCGGTTACCGTCGGGCTCGGTTTTCTGAGTGCCTTGCGCATGCCGCCGGCCAGCCCGCTGGTGGCCGCACTGGACGTCAACCTCGGCACCAATCTGGGCCTGCACAACAGCGATCCAAGCACCAACGGGCTGGTGGTGCAGACCGGTGGCCAGTTGCTGGGCAGCTCGGACCGCCTCACCAGCGTGCCGGGCACGCCGGCCCAGGACGCGATCGTCAAGCAGGATGCCAACCTGCAGCCGGCGACCATGTTCCGCAGGTATTTCGGCATGTCGCTGACCCGCTACCAGGGTCAACCGAATGTGCGGACGGTGCAGTGCAATGGCGATTGTCTGGCCGCGGCCGGCGTTGCGGCCACCGCGGCGGCCGATGTCATCTGGATCAACGAGGACGCGACGCTGGCTGACAACGTGGTGCTTGGCAGCGCCGCTGCCCCGGTGCTGTTGATCGTGAATGGCAATCTGACCGTGACCGGTCCGATCCAGATCCATGGCGTCATCTACGTCACCGGCAATGTGAAATGGGACAACGCCAGCGCCATGCCTTCGCAACTGATCGGCGCCCTGGTGACCCAGGGCAGCTTCGGCGCCACCGGCCTGGTCGACCTGGCCTACGACCCGCAAATCATCTCCATTCTGAACAAGCAGCATGGCGCGTTTGTGCGCATACCGGGCAGTTGGATACCTGGCCTCAACTGAGCATCATGTTCATATCCTCAGCACATCTTCAGCGCGGCGTGACCCTCATCGAGGCCATGGTGGCCGTGGTCGTGATGGCGTTTGGCATGGTCGCGCTGGCCGGGCTGCAGAGCAATTTCAGGCGCAGTGCCGATGTGGCCAAGCAGCGGGGCGAGGCAATACGCATGTCGCAGCAGGACGTCGAATTGCAGCGCGCGTTTTCCGAGTTGACCCCGCCCGCCAACCCCGCATCCGGCGTGCGGACCTTTGCCGACATCGCGGACGGTGACGAGACCCAGTCCACCGGCACCAACACCAGCTTTGGCATCGAACGCAAGGTTGTCGCGCTGCCGCAGTACGGGGTGACCTCGGTCACCACGACGGTGCGCTGGGCCGATCGTACGGGCGAGCCCTTGACGCTGCAGCTTGATTCCCTGGTCGCGCCGGTTGATCCCGCCCTGGCGGCTTTCCTCCAGCAGCCCGTCGAAGGCGCCCCGGCACGGCGGCCGCTTGAGCGCAACGCGCAGATTCCCAAGGGTGCGAAGAACATGGGCGACGGTACCAGCGTGTTCAAACCGGTGCAGGGCGCCAATCTGGTCTGGGTGTTCAACAACCTGACCGGCATGATCACCAACAAGTGCAATGTGGACAAGGCGATCGCGGACATCTCCAAGGACGACCTGGCCGGCTGCAACATCGTCACCACCGGCTACTTCGTGAGCGGTTATGTGCGCTTCTCCACCGGGGTTGCCGCCGATCCCGAGAGCCCGGCCAGCCCAGCCCTGCCGATGCATGTGCAATTGCAGCTCGTGGACCTTGGCAAATACCTGACGCCGGCCTACGAGTGCTTTGACGATGCACCTGGCGTGGTGGGCGCCCAAAGCGTGGTGGCCTATTACTGCATCGTCTATCCCAACAGCGCAGTGCTGACTACCTGGTCCGGCCGCATCACCTTGAGCGGCATTCCCCTGGGCGCCGGCAACTACCGCGTGTGCCGCTACAGCGCCGACTACGACGGCAGCGGCAAGGTCGACAACGCCGAACACCCGCTTGACTACCTCAAGGTCAACGGCCCGCTGTCCAGGCAGAATTTCCTGGTGGTGAGTTTTGCCAACAATTGCCCGGCGGGGCAGCCCGCCGATCCCGCCAACGGCCGCTTCGTCAACACCGCCACCGCCAGTCTGCAGCCCTGAGGGCTAGACTGCGCGCATGTCCAACCCAAGCCTCCCCGATCGCCATGGCAATGATGCCGATGCCATGGCCCATGCCCTGGCGCTTGCCGAACTCGCCATCGGCCTGAGCGAACCGAATCCGCGCGTGGGCTGCGTCATCACCGATGCGAAGGGCATGGTGCTCGGCGTCGGCCATACCCAGGCAGCGGGCCAGGCCCATGCCGAGGTGATGGCGCTGCGCGAGGTGCAGGCGCGCGGCCACAGCGCATTCGGCGCTACCGCCTATGTGACCCTGGAGCCCTGCTCGCACCATGGCCGCACCCCGCCCTGCTGCGACGCCCTGATCGCCGCCGGCCTGGCCCGCGTGGTGGCGGCCACCACCGACCCCAACCCCCTGGTCGCCGGCCAGGGCCTGGCGCGGCTGGAGAGCGCCGGCATCGCCATCGAGCATGGCCTGCTGGCCGGGCCGGCGCGCGAGCTCAATATCGGCTTCTTCTCGCGCATGCTGCGCCAGCGCCCCTTTGTGCGCATGAAGATGGCCGCCTCGCTGGACGGTCGCACCGCGCTCGGCAACGGCGTCAGCCAATGGATCACCGGGCCCGAGGCGCGGCTCGATGGGCAGCGCTGGCGCAAGCGCGCCGGCGCCGTCCTCACCGGCATCGGCACGGTGCGCGAGGATGACCCGCGGCTGGACGTGCGTGGCATCGACACTCACCTGCAGCCGCTGCGCGTGATCGTCGACGCTCGCCTGGAAACCTCGCCGCAGGCGCGCATCCTGCAGCCACCCGGCCAGGTCCTGCTGGCCTGCGGGCAGGTCGATCTGCAGGGCGCCGCGGTGCGTGCCCTGCGCGAGCGCGGCGCCGAAATCGTCGCCCTGCCCGGCCCGGGCGGCAAGGTCGATCTGCCCGCGCTGCTGCAGTACCTAGGTCAACGTGGCATCAACGAACTGCACGTCGAGGCCGGCCACAAGCTCAATGCCTCGCTGCTGCGCGAGCACCTGGTGGACGAGTTGCTGCTCTACCTGGCCCCCAAGCTGATCGGCCCCGGCCGCGATCTCGCCGCGCTGGACGCGCTGCAAAGCCTGGACGGCGTGCCGAGCTGGGATTGGCAGGCGGTCGACCGCATCGGCAGCGACCTGCGCCTGCGGCTTCGTCCAATGGGTGGTTGGCACTAAGCCTGCGCTCTTCGGCAGCGTCCCGGGCCGCCTACAATGGCGCCCATGCCGATATCCCCTATTCCCGAGCTGGTGGCCGAACTGGCGGCCGGCCGCATGGTCATCCTGGTTGACGAAGAAGACCGCGAAAACGAGGGTGACCTTGTGCTCGCGGCCGAACATGTCACCCCCGAGGCCATCAACTTCATGGCCAAGTATGGCCGCGGCCTGATCTGCCTGACGCTCACGCGCGAGCGCTGCGAGCGCCTGCAGCTGCCGCCCATGGCCACGCGCAACGGTACCAAACATGGCACCGCCTTCACGGTTTCGATCGAGGCCGCCACCGGCGTCACCACCGGCATCTCGGCGGCCGACCGCGCCCGCACCGTGCAGGCCGCGGTGGCGCGCGGCGCCGAGGCCCGCGACCTGGTGCAGCCCGGCCATATCTTCCCGCTGCAGGCCCAGGACGGTGGCGTGCTGATGCGCGCCGGCCATACCGAGGCGGGTTGCGATCTCTCGCAGATGGCCGGGCTCACGCCCGCCGCGGTGATCTGCGAGATCATGAAGGACGACGGCACCATGGCGCGCCTGCCGGACCTGGAGATCTTCGCCCAGGAGCATGGCCTGAAGATCGGCACCATCGCCGACCTGATCGAATACCGCAGCCGCAACGAATCGCTGGTGCAGCGTGTGGCCACGCGCAGCATGCGCACGCCGCAGGGCGACTTTGACTGCCAGGTGTTCCGCGACCGCACCGGTGCCCTGCACCTGGCCCTCACGCTGGGCAGCTGGCAGCCCGGCGAAGAGGTCACCGTGCGCGTGCACGAGCCCTTCTCGGCGCTGGACCTGCTGGACATCGGCCCCTGCAGCCATTCCTGGCCCCTGCCCCAGGCACTCGCGCAGATCCAGGCCGAGGGTCGCGGCGCCGCCCTGCTGCTCAACGCCGGCGAGGACACCGAGGCCCTGCTGGGCCGCCTGCAGCCCGAGGCCAGCGCGCCCGCGGCCAGCAGCATGGATCTGCGCACCTATGGCGTGGGCGCACAGATCCTGCGCGAGCTGGGCGTGCACAAGATGAAGCTGCTGGGCAGCCCGCGCCGCATGCCCAGCATGACGGGTTATGGTCTCGAGGTCACCGGCTTTGTGGCCGCCGGCCAGCCAAGCTGAGGAAGCAGACACCATGCAAGGATCAGACAAGGGCCAGAGCGCCTCGCTGGACGGCCAGAACCTGCGCATCGGCCTGGTGCAGGCGCGCTTCAACGACAAGATCACCAGCGCGCTGGCCGAGGCCTGCACCCAGGAGCTGCTGGCCCTGGGCGTGCCCGAGCGCCATATCCGCCATATCAGCGTGCCGGGTGCGCTGGAGGTCTCTATCGCCCTGCAAGCCATGGCCGACAGCGAGCATTACGACGCGCTGGTGGCGCTGGGCTGCATCATCCGCGGCGAGACCTACCACTTCGAGTTGGTGGCCAATGAAAGCGGCGCCGGCGTGACGCGCGTCTCGCTGGACCGCAGCATCCCGATCGCGAATGCGGTGCTGACGGTCGAAAACGAAGCACAAGCCTGGGCACGCACCGAGGAAAAAGGCCGAGACGCCGCCCGTGTGGCGGTCGAGATGGCCAATTTGATGAAAGAACTGCAGTGAGCGAAGCGAACGAAAACAAGAAGCCCGCGGCCAAGCCAGCGGCCAAACGCGCGGCGCCAAAATCGGCGCGCCGCCGCGCGCGCGAGCTGGCCCTGCAAGGCCTCTACCAATGGCTGCTCACCGGTGAGGACGCCGGCTCGATCGACGCCCACACCCGCGAACAGGAAGGCTTTGGCAAGAGCGACACGGCGCATTTCGACGCCCTGCTGCATGGCTGCGTGCTGGAGGCCGCCGACCTCGACGCGGTGCTCTCGCGCCATGTGGATCGCAAGACCACCGAACTCTCGCCCATCGAGCATGCGGTGCTGATGATCGGCGCCTACGAGCTCAAGCATTGCATGGACGTGCCCTACAAGGTGGCGGTGAACGAGGCGGTGGAACTGGCCAAGTCCTTCGGCGGCACCGACGGCCACAAATATGTGAACGCCGTGCTGGACCGCGCCGCCGTCGACCTGCGCCCGCGCGAGGTCGAGGCCGCCCGCAAGCGCAGCTGAAGCCCCTCCCGAGACAAGGCATGAAGCTGGCCAGGCGGCTCGACCATATCGAGCCCTTTTACGTGATGGAGTGCGCCAAGGCCGCCGCGGAGATCGCGCGCAGCCCGGCCTGCGACCCGGCCCAGGGCGGCCGGCGCATGATTTACCTGAACATCGGCGAGCCCGACTTTGCTGCGGCCCCTGCTGTGCAAGCGGCCGCGCAGGCCTGCATCGCGCAGGGCCGCACCCAGTACACGCCGGCCACCGGCCTGCCGGCGCTGCGCGAGGCGCTGTCGCGCTGGTATGCGCAGCATTTCGGCCTGGCCGTCGCGGCCGAGCGCATCGTCATCACCGCGGGCGCCTCGGCGGCCCTGCAACTCGCCTGCCTGGCCCTGTTCGAGGCCGGCGACGAGGTGCTGATGCCCGACCCCTGCTACCCCTGCAACCGCCATTTCGTGGCCGCCGCCGACGCCAGCGCCGTGCTGCTGCCGGCCGGGCCGGCGCAGCGCTTCCAGCCCAGCGCGGCGCAGATCGAGGCGGCCTGGACCGCGCACAGCCGCGGCGTGCTGCTGGCCTCGCCCAGCAACCCCACCGGCACCTCGATCGACCCCGACGAGTTGCGCGCCATCGTCGCGGCGGTGCGCGCACGCGGCGGCATCAGCATCGTCGACGAGATCTACCTCGGCCTGTCCTACGACGAGCGCTTCGGCCATAGCGTGCTCGCCCTGGGCGAGGACCTGATCTCGGTGAACAGCTTCTCCAAATACTTCGGCATGACCGGCTGGCGCCTGGGCTGGCTGGTGCTGCCGCCGGCGCTGGTGGCGCCGGTCGAGAAGCTGGCCCAGAACCTCTTCATCTGCGCCAGCGCGCCGGCCCAGCATGCGGCGCTGGCCTGCTTCGAGGCCGACTCGATGGCCGAGTACGAGCGCCGCCGTGCCGAGCTGCGCGCGCGCCGCGATCTGGTGGTGCCGGCGCTCGAGGCCATGGGCCTGCCAGTGCCGGTGCTGCCCGACGGCGCCTTCTACGCCTGGGCCGATGTCTCGGCCTATTCGAACAGCAGCTGGGACTTCTGCTTCGAGCTGATGCGCGCCTGCCATGTGGCACTGACGCCCGGGCGCGATTTCGGCCCGGCCTTTGGCGAGCGCTATATGCGGCTCTCGTTCGCCAGCAGCCAGGACGAGCTGCGCGAGGCCCTGCAGCGCATGCGCGCCTATCTGCAGGCACGCGCATGAATAGCGGCAGCGCCTTCGAGCTCCAGCTGCGGGTCTATTGGGAAGACACCGACGCTGGCGGCGTGGTGTTCTATGCCAACTACCTGAAGTTTTTCGAGCGCGCCCGCACCGAATGGCTGCGCGGCCTGGGCTTCGAGCAGGAGCGCCTGCGCACCGAGCTGGGCGCGCTCTTCGTGGTGGGCGCCACCAGCGTGCGCTACCTCAGCCCGGCACGCCTGGACGATCAGTTGCGCGTCACCGTGAAGCCGATCAAGCTGGGCCGCGCCAGCATGGAGCTGGTGCAGCAGGCCTGGCGCGGCCAGACCCTGCTGGCCGAGAGCGAGATCCGCATCGGCTGCGTGGGCGCGGCCGATTTCAAACCCAGCCGCATACCCGCTGCCATCCTGCAGGCCATCGCCATCACGCCTGCGCCCTGACCGATTCTTCTGCAGACATGAACCAAGACCTGTCCATCTTCAGCCTGATTGCCCACGCCAGCCTGGTGGTGCAACTGGTGATCGCCGCGCTCCTGCTGGTCTCGCTGGCGAGCTGGAGCGTGATCTTCAGCAAGCTGCTCTCGCTGGGCCGGGTGAAGGCCAGCAACGAGGCCTTCGAGACCGAGTTCTGGTCGGGCAAGAACCTCAACGAGCTCTACAGCAGCGTTGCCAGCAAGACCGTTGGTGCGCCGCTGGAGCGCATCTTCGCCTCCGGCATGCGCGAATTCCTCAAGCTGCGCGAGCGCCGCGTGGTCGAGCCCACCGCCCTGCTCGACGGCGCGCGCCGCGCCATGCGTGCCAGCTTCCAGCGCGAGCTCGATGCGATGGAGAGCAATCTCTCCTTCCTTGCCTCGGTGGGTTCGGTCTCGCCCTATGTGGGCCTGTTCGGCACCATCTGGGGCATCATGCACGCCTTCGTGGGTCTGTCCAACCTGCAGCAGGTCACGCTCGCCACCGTGGCGCCCGGCATTGCCGAGGCCCTGGTGGCCACCGCGATCGGCCTGTTCGCCGCCATTCCCGCGGTGCTGGCCTACAACCGCTTTGCGCGCCAGATCGACCGCAGCGCCATCACGCTGGAGACCTTCATCGAGGAGTTCTCCAACATCCTGCAGCGCAACGCCAGCCAGCCGGCCCCCGCCGGCCAGCAGGGCCAACGGGACAATACGCGCTGAGGCGCCGGAGCACGCAAGCATGGCAGCCATCGCCTCGCGCGGCCGCGGACGCCGCCGCACCATCAATGAAATCAATATGGTGCCCTTCATCGACGTGATGCTGGTGCTGCTCATCATCTTCATGGTGAGCGCGCCGCTGATCACCACCGGCCTGGTGGACCTGCCCTCGGTTGGCAAGAGCCGCCAGCAGCCCGAGCATGTGATCCATGTGATCGTGGGCGCCGATGAAAAACTCAAGCTCAAGCTCGACAAGGAAGAGCCGCAGCCGCTGCAGCTCAAGCAGCTGGCCGAGCGCGTCAAGACCGCCCAGGGCAGCGACGCCAACACCCCGGTGGTGATCTCGGCCGACCGCAACGTCAAGTACGAGGCGGTGGTGAAGGCCATGGACGTGCTGCAGGGCGCGGGCATCGCGCGCGTGGGCCTGGCGGTGCGCAACGGCCCGGCCGCCGGCGCCAACTGAAGCCGCCACGACCACGCAGCCGCCATGAGCGCCCTGGCCTCACGCTTTCACCATCATCTCGACCGCGACCCGCTGCGTCCGCCACAGGCGCCGGGCCTGGGCCGCGGTTTCGCCTTTGCGGTGGCCGCCCACCTGGTGTTGGTGCTGGCCCTGAGCGCCGGCGTGCACTGGCGCACCCAGACCCTGCCCAGCTACGAGGCCGAGCTCTGGGCCGCCGTGCCCCAGGCCGCCGCCCCGCGCGAGCAGCTGCCGCCCGAGGAGCCGCCAGCGCCCAAGCCTCAGCCTAGGCCAGAACCCAAACCCGCCGAGCCCGACCCGCGCGAGCTGCAGGCGCAGCGCGATGCCCAGATCGCCATCGCCAAGGCCGAGAAAAAGAAGAAGGACCTCGAACAAAAGCGCCTGGCCGAGTTGGAAGCAGCCGAGCGCAAGGCCAAGGAACTGGCCGCCAAGAAGGAGCAGGCCAGGAAGGAAGAACTGGCCATGAAGCAGCGCCAGGCCGAGGCGGCGGCCAGGGACGCCAAAGAGGCCAAGGAAGCGAAGGAAGCCAAGCAGGCCGAGGCCAAGCGTGAGGCGCTGCGCCAGGAGAATCTGCGCCGCATCCAGGGCATGGCCGGTGCCTCGGGCGGGCCCGCTGCCACCGGCAGCGCGCTGCAAAGCTCGGGCCCCTCGGCCAGCTACGGCGGCCGCATCAAGGCGCGCATCCGGCCCAACATCATTTACTCGGACATGCCCAGCGGCAACCCGGTCGCCGAGGTGGAAGTGCGCGTGGCCCCCGACGGCAGCATCATCGGCCGCAAGATCATCAAGCCCAGCGGCGATGCCGAATGGGACAAGGCCGTGCTGCGCGCGATCGACAAGACCGAGACCCTGCCGCGCGATGTGGATGGCCGCGTGCCATCGCTGCTGGTGATCAGCTTCCAACCACGCGAATAGGTCTCAGCGGCGTCGGGCGAGCCAAGCATCCACCGACCAGCGCCCCGGCCCCCACAGCGCCAGCGCGATCAGCAGCGCGCCCCAGAGCTGGTGGCCGGCCAGCGCGGCCGGCGCGATCTCCTCCAGGCTCAGCACCGCCATCACATTCATCACGCTCAGGCCCAGGGCCGCGAAGCGGCCGCCCAGACCCAGCACCAGCAGCACCGGCAGGCACAGCTCGCCGCCGGTGCCCAGGTAGGCGGCCAGCTCGGGCGGCAGCAGGGGCACATGGTATTCGTCCTGGAACAGCGCCAACGTCGTGCCCCAGTCGCGCAGCTTGGTCAGGCCCGAAAGCCAGAACACCTGGGCCACATAAAGCCTGGCGCCCAGTTGTGCCAGCGCCTGTACCTGCTGCAGCAGGACGCGCAAGCTGGCGGGCAGGCGCGCGCCATCGTCCGCGCCGGGGTCGCTCAGGCTCAGCCAGGCCGTTTTTACAAAAGGTCTGAGTTTCATAGCAGTTCCACGCGCCACAGCTGTTGCTGCAGCAAGGCCTGCTGAAGCCAGGCCGAAAAATCGAAGTCCGGATGCGCCGCCAGGCAGGCATCCAGTGCGGATTGCAGATCGGCGCCAGCCAGCAGCCGCGCCATCAGCAGGGCCTGGGCCGCGCCCAGCGGCTCGACCCGGGCGCGCCAGCCCTGGCGCCATACCAGCAAGACCTGACCCTGGCTATCGGCGGGCAGCAGCCGCAGGCCTGGCCGCATGCGCAGGCGCAGCAGGCCGGGCTCGGTGTCGCCAAGCCGCAGCAGGCTGTCGGCGTCCAGGCTGGCATCGGGCGCGCGCTCGGCCTCGTGCATGGCCCATTCCAGGCGGCTCAAACCCAGCCAGGCGGCTTCCATCTCGGGCTGCTCGGCCAGGAACTCATGCAGATCGGAGCCCCATTCGCCCATATCGCCACGCCGCGGCGGCCGCCAGCGCCAGAAGGCCCAGGCCATGGCGGCAAACTCGGCATCCCCCATGGCCTCGCGCAGCTGGGCGAATACCGCAGCCAAGGCGCGCTCGGCCAAGGCCGCTGCATTCAGGCGGTAGGCCAGCAGGCCGCGCGCCGCCCCGCCCTGCACGCCGGCAGGTGCGCGCCAGGGCCCCTCGGCAGGGCCGCCAAGCACGGCCTGGATCAGCTGACGCTGGCGCGCTAGCTCGGTCGCGCTCATGGCTCAGGCCTCCACCGCGCACAGGGCGTCGATGCAGGTCTGGGCCTTGGAGGCCTCGTCCAGCAGCACCGCCAGCTCGGGCACATCGGTGTCCCACTCGATCAGGCTGGGCACGGGCCCGAGGCGTCGCAGCGCATGCCGGTAGACCTGCCAGACCGGCGCATGCACGCGGCTGCCATGGTCGTCGATCACCAGCGCCGGCGTGCGCGCATAGCCGGCCAGGTGGATCTCGCCCACCGAGCCGGGGCTGATCGCATCCACCCAGGCCGCGGCGCGCACGGCGGCCTGCGCCTCCGTGTCACCTTCGTTGAGCGCGTTCACCACCAGGTTGTTGACGTCCAGCAGCAGGCCGCAGCCGCTGCGCCGCGTCAGCTCGTTGAAGAACTCGGGTTCGGCCAGGGTGTCGCCCTGCCAGCCCAGGTAGGCGCTGATGTTCTCCACCAGCAGTTGGCGCCCCAGGCGCTGCTGCACCTGGTCCACATGGCGCAGCATCAGCGCCAGGCTGGCCTCGTTGAAGGCAATCGGCAGCAGGTCGTTGCCATGCGAGACCTCGGCGGCCCCCTGCAGCAATGGCACGCGGGCAAAGCTGGCGTGGTCGGACACGCGCAGCGGCTGCAACTCCGCCACCAGCTCGGCCAGGCGCTCCAGATGCCAGGCATCCAGCCCGCAGGCCGAGCCCAGCGACAGGCCCACGCCATGCAGGCTCAGCGCATAGCTGGCGCGCGCATCGCGTAGCAACTGGCGGCTGGCGCCGCCGGCGGCGAAGAAGTTCTCCGAGTGGACCTCGATGAAACCCAACGCCGGCCGCAAGTCCAGCAGTTGCGCGTAATGCGGCTGGCGCCAGCCTATGCCCAATTGCTTCATGCCGATTACTTCTTCAGCTTGGCCTTGGCTTCCTCGGCCGTCAGGCCCATTTCCTTGGTCTTGCAGCTGCCCTTGGCCACGTACTTCCACTCGTCCGGCGAGCCATCGGTCTTGGACTGCCCGGCGCAGGAATGGCTGCCGCTCAGATTGGCGCAGTCGTTCTGGCCGGCCTTGACGATGCCGAAGCATTTTTCCTTGGCGGCCTTGTCGTCGGCGGCCACGGCCTGGCCGACGGCACCAAGCGTCAGCGCGGCAAGCAGGGCGGAAGAGATCAGTTGGTTGGTGGACATGGAAAGTCTCCGTGATGAATGGGGTTGCTGGAGTGACGCATCATCGCGTCGCCTGCCTTGTGTCGCAAGCGAGCGTCCAGTCCTTACACTCGGGCCCACAAAATCATTCTTCCGGATTGCCGATGGCTGATTTCTCCGCCGCGCTCGAAGGCCTGCGGCCGCAGCTGCTGAAATATGCGCGCCTGCAATTGCGCAACGCCGCCTGGGCCGAGGACGCGGTGTCCGAGACCCTGCTGGCCGCGCTCGAGCGGCCGCAGACCTTTGCCGGCCAGTCGCAGCTCAAGACCTGGCTGATCGGCATCCTCAAGCACAAGCTGATCGACCAGATCCGCCGCAACAGCCGGGAACTTTCTACCTCCACCACGCACGAGGACGAGGCGCCGATCGAGGACGAGCTGTTCGACAGCAGCGGCCACTGGCGCGAGCGCCCGCAGGACTGGGGCGACCCCGAGCATGCGCTGCGGCAAATGGATTTCATGCGCGTACTGGAGGCCTGCGTGGAGTTGCTGCCGGGGCAGCAGGGCCGGCTCTTCATGATGCGCGAATGGCTGGAGCTGGAGACCGAGGAGATCTGTAAGGAACTCGCGATCAGCCCGACCAATCTCTGGGTGATGCTGCACCGAGCCCGTCTGCGCTTGCGCGAATGCCTGCAGCTGAACTGGTTCAGCAGTGCCAAGGAGTCCTGAGTGATGATGATGCGGCGCACCTGCCAACAAGTCAGCCTGCTGCTCATGCAGGCCGAGGAGCGGCGCCTGCCCTGGCGCGAGCGCCTCGTGCTGCGCCTTCATATGCTGGCCTGCGATGCCTGCCCGCGTGTGGCCCAGCAATGGGCGCTGATGCGCGCGGCCAGCCAGCGCTGGCGCAGCTACAGCGAGAAGGAATAGAGCGTCAGGCGATCGTGCCACCGCCCTGGCGCACATCGTTCCTGACGCGCCAGGCCACGCCCAGCGCCAGGCGCACGCCGGCAATCATGGTTTCCAGCGCCATGCTGGGCTGGCCCGGCTGCAGCGCTGCCTGCTGGGGCAGCAAGGGGATGTGCAAGAAGCCGCTGCGCACCTCGCTGCCGGCGAGCTGGTGCTGCATGCCGTAGAACAGATGGTTGCAGACAAAGGTGCCGGCACTTTGCGAGACGCCCGCCGGATAGCCGGCCACTCGCAGCGCCGCCACCATGGACTTGATCGGCAGGGTCGAGAAATAGGCCGCCGGCGCGCCCGCGATCACCGCCTCGTCGATCGGCTGGCTGCCGCGGTTGTCGGCGATGCGCGCATCGTCCACATTGATGGCCACGCGCTCCACCGAGAGTTCGCTGCGCCCGGCGGCCTGGCCCAGCGCCAGCACCATGGCCGGCCGGTGTTGCGCAATGCCCTGGGCCAGGCCCTGCAAGGCCGCGCCGAACACGCAGGGCAGCTGCAGCGCCTGCACCCTGGCGCCAGCAATGAGTTCGCCGTCCAGCGCCCGGGCCACCTCCCAGGAGGGGTTGATGTGCTCGCCGCCAAAGGGCTCGAAGCCCGTCAGCAAGATGACGCCCCCCCGCTTCATCTCGTCTGCTCCTCGGCGCCATAGCCGCCGCCACCGGGCGTCTCGATCACGAACACATCGCCCGGCGCCATCTCCACGGTGGCGATATGGTCCAGTTGCTCGACGCTGCCATCGCGGCGCTCGACCCGGTTCAGCCCCACCGCGCCGGCCGTGCCTCCGGCCATGCCGAAGGCGCCCTGCTTGCGGCCATTGCTGAGAATGCCGGCGCTCATGGCCTCCAGGAAGCGCAGCCGCCGCACCCCGCCGTCGCCGCCGCGCCAGCGCCCTGCACCGCCCGAGCCGGCTCGAATCGCATAACTCTCCAGCCGCACGGGGTAGCGGAACTCCAGCACCTCGGGGTCGGTGAGGCGCGAGTTGGTCATATGCGTCTGCACCACGCTGGTCCCGGCAAAACCTGGCCCCGCGCCCGAGCCGCCCGAGATGGTCTCGTAGTACTGGTAGCGCGCATTGCCGAAGCTGAAGTTGTTCATGGTGCATTGCGCCGCCGCCATCACGCCCAGCGCGCCATAGATGGCATTGGTGACGCAGCTGGAGGTCTCGACATTGCCGGCCACCACGGCGGCCGGATGGCGCGGATTGAGCATGCAGCCCTCGGGCACGATCACCTCCAGCGGCTTGAGGCAGCCGGCATTGAGCGGGATCTCGTCGTCCACCAGGCTGCGAAAGGCGTACAGCACCGCCGCCATGGTGACCGACTTGGGCGCATTGAAGTTGTTGGGCAGCTGGGCACTGCTGCCGCTGAAGTCGATCTGCGCACTGCGCCGCGCCCGGTCCACGCGCAGCGACACCTGGATGAGGGCTCCGTTGTCGAGCTCCATGCGGTAGCTGCCGTCCTTGAGCGCGCCGATGACGCGGCGCACCGCCTCCTCGGCGTTGTCCTGCACATGGCCCATATAGGCGCTCACGGTCTGCTGGCCGTATTGCGCCACCATGGCGCGCAGCTCCTGCACGCCCTTCTCGTTGGCGGCCACCTGGGCACGCAGATCGGCCAGGGTCTGCTCCGGGTTGCGCGCGGGCCAGGGCCCGGCCTGCAGCAGCGCGCGCAGCTCGGCCTCGCGCAGCGCGCCGTCGCGCAGCAGCAGCACATTGTCGAGCAGCACGCCCTCCTCCTCGATGCTTGTCGACAGCGGCGGCATCGAACCCGGGCTGATGCCGCCGATGTCGGCATGGTGGCCGCGCGAGGCCACGTAGAAGGCCGGTGCCGCACCAGCGTCCAGATAGGTTGGCGTGATCACCGTCACGTCGGGCAGATGGGTGCCGCCGTGATACGGGTCGTTGAGCACATACACGTCGCCCGGCCGCATATCGGGGTTGCGTGCGATCACGGTCTTGATCGATTCGCTCATCGAACCCAGATGCACCGGCATATGCGGCGCATTGGCGATCAGCTGGCCCTGGGCGTCGAACAGCGCGCAGGAGAAATCCAGGCGCTCCTTGATGTTGACCGAATGCGCGCTGTTCTGCAGGCGCAGGCCCATCTGCTCGGCGATGTTCATGAAGAGGTTGTTGAAGACCTCAAGCATCACCGGATCGGCACGCGTGCCCAGGGCCTGGGCCTGCGGACGCGGCAGCACGCGCAGCAGCTCCAGGCCGCCGCCGGCGCTGATGCGCGCCTGCCAGCCGGGCTCGACCACCGTGGTGGCATTGCGCTCGGCGATCAGCGCCGGCCCGTCCACCCGCGCGCCGGGGCGCAATTGCTCCCGCTGGTAGAGGCCGGCGGCGCGCCAGCGCTGGCCATCGGCGCCGCCGCAGTACATGCGCAGCTGCTCCAGCGGCGCGGCCTGATGCGGCTCGGCTTCCTCCCCACCTGCTTCATCGGCCGATTCCCCGGGGGACTCCCCTGACGCAAGGGCCTCCACCACGGCCGCCTCGATCACCAGCGCGCGCCCCGGCATCAGGAAGGCAAAGCGCTGGCGGTAGGCGGCCTCGAAGGCCTGCTGCAGCAGGGTCAGGTCTTGCGTGGCGCCGACCTGCAGCGCGGTGTCGGTGCCCTGGTAGCGCAGGAGCAGGTGGGCGCGTGTCTGCAGGCGCTCGGCCGGCAGGCCCTGGGCCAGCAGCTCGGCGCGCGCGCCTTCTGCCAGCCGCGCCAGCTGGGCCTGCGCCCGCGCCAAGCCGGCGGCGTCCAGCGGCAGTTCCACCGCCGCCTCGCGCATCGCCAGCTGGTCGGCCAGGCCCATGCCATAGGCGCTCAGCACGCCCGCCAGCGGGTGCACGAACACGCGCGACATGCCCAGCGCGTCGGCCACCAGGCAGGCGTGCTGGCCACCGGCGCCGCCAAAACACTGCAGGGTGTAGTCGCTGACGTCATAGCCCCTGGCCACCGAGACGCGCTTGATCGCATTGGCCATGGCCGCCACCGCGATCTGCAGCGCACCGGCCGCCACCTCCTCGGCGCTGCTGCCGTGGCCGGTGGCCGCAGCCATCTGCGCCGCCAAATCCTCGAAGCCGCGGCGGGCGGCGTCGCAATCGAGTGCCTCATCGGCATGGGGGCCGAACACATGGGGGAAATGCGCGGGCTGGATCTTGCCCAGCAGCACATTGGCATCGGTCAGCGCCAGCGGGCCGCCACGCCGATAGCTGGCCGGGCCGGGGTTGGCACCGGCGCTCTCCGGGCCGACGCGCAGGCGCGCGCCGTCGAAGCGGATCACCGAGCCACCGCCGGCGGCCACCGTGTGGATGCTCAGCATCGGCGCACGCATGCGCACGCCCGCCACCTGGGTCTCGAAGGCGCGTTCAAACTCGCCCGCATAGTGCGACACATCGGTGGAGGTGCCGCCCATGTCGAAGCCGATCACCTTGGCATGCCCGGCCTGCAGCGCGGTGCGCACCATGCCAACGATGCCGCCGGCCGGGCCCGAGAGGATGGCGTCCTTGCCCTGGAACTGCCCGGCCTCGGTGAGGCCGCCGCTGCTCTGCATGAACAGCAGCGGCACGCCCGGCATCTGCGCCGCCACCTGCTCCACATAGCGGCGCAGGATGGGCGAGAGATAGGCATCCACCACGGTGGTGTCGCCGCGCCCCACCAGGCGCATCAGGGGGCTCGCCTGGTGCGAGACCGAGACCTGCGTAAACCCGAGCTCGCGTGCCAGCGCCGCCGCGGCCAGCTCATGGGCGTGGTAGCGGTAGCCATGCATGAAGACGATGGCGCAGGCGCGCAGCCCGGCCGCATGGGCGGCCTGCAGTTGCTGGCGCAGATCGGCCAGATCGATTGCCTGTTCCAGCTCGCCATGCGCACCGACGCGCTCGCGCGCCTCGATGACGCGCTCGTAGAGCAGCTCGGGCAGCTGGATGCGCCGGTCGAAGAGGCGTGGCCGCGCCTGGTAGGCGATGCGCAGCGCATCGCGAAAGCCCTGGGTGATCACCAGCACGGTGGGCTCGCCCTTGCGCTCCAGCAGCGCATTGGTGGCCACCGTGGTGCCCATCTTCACGCATGCCACCTGCGCGGCGCTGATCGTCTCATGCGCCTGCAGGCCCAGCAGCCGGCGTATGCCCTCCACCGCGGCGTCGCGGTACTGCTCGGGGTTTTCCGACAGCAGCTTGAGGGTGTGCAGCGCGCCGTCCGGCGCGCGCCCCACCAGATCGGTGAAGGTGCCGCCGCGGTCGATCCAGAACTGCCAGCGCCCTGCCGCCGGTTGGGCGGGGGCGCTCACAAGCAAACGAAGGGCCGTTCCCGAGTTGGCTTGCCCCCCTCGGGGGGCTGAGAGCCGCGGCTCCAAGTCCGCCAGCGCGGACTTGGACGGCTCGAAGGCCAACGGCGTCTCGCCGATGGCCTGACGCGCAGCGGCAGGTCTGGGGGCGCTCATAGCGAGCTGGCGGCACGCGCCGCCTGGTCATACATGCCCGACATGCTGCGCAGCAGCCGCGCGTGGGCGCCGATGTCGTGGTTGAGCTCGGCGTCGAAGCTGTCCATCAGGCAGGTCTCGCGCACCTCGCGGTAACGCTCCACCAGCGCCTCGCCCTCGGGCGTGGGGCTGTAGAAGACCTCCTTGCCCTGCTTCTCGGCGCTCACCAGGCCGGCCGCCAGCAGTTTCTTGAGCGCATAGGCCACCACATGCGTGTCCTCGTAGTTCAGCACGAAGCAGATGTCGGCCAGCTTCTTGTTGCGCGCGCGGTGGTTCACATGGTGCAGCACCAGCACGTCGGTGATCGCCAGGTCGCCACGCCCGGCCGCGGCCATGCAGCGCATGGCCCAGCGCGAGAAGGCATTCCAGGCCACGATCAGGCCGAACTCGAACTCGCTCAGCTCGACGCTGCGCGGCGACACCAGGTGCGAGGAAGAGACGATGCCGGCCGACTTGGCCGGCGGCCGCGCCTTGCCGGGCTTGGCTCTACTAGTGCTGCTGCGGCTCATGCTGCTCCTTTGATGCCGGCATTTTATTGACGATTTATCGGCATATCGCCAAAAAACCCTGATCCTGGGGTCAACCCCGATCGGCGCGCGGGCCGCCATCGCCGATGCTGCGGCATCCGCCGTGTACACCGTCAAGGAGAGCGCCATGAACCGTCGCCGCCAGCTGTCACTGTGCCTGCTGGGCCTCGCCTGCAGCCAGGCCTTGGCCCAGACCAAATGGGACCTGCCCTCGGCCTACCCGGCCAGCAACTTCCACACCGAGAACCTGCAGCAATTCGCCGCCGAGGTCGAGAAGGCCAGCGCCGGCAGGCTCAAGATCACCGTGCACGCGAACGCCTCGCTGTTCAAGGCCGGCGAGATCAAGCGCGCGGTGCAGGGCGGCCAGGCGCAGATCGGCGAGCTGCTGCTGGCCAATTTCGAGAACGAGAACCCGCTCTTCGGCGTCGACGGCATCCCGCTGCTGGCCAGCGGCTATGCGCAGGCGCGCAAGCTGGCCGCGGCGCAAAAGCCCTTTCTCAACAAGCTGCTGAACGCGCAGGGCATGCAGCTGCTGTATGCGGTGGCCTGGCCGCCGCAGGGCATCTTCGTGAAGAAGGAGATCAGCTCGGTGGCCGATATGCGCGGCATCAAGTGGCGCGCCTACAGCCCGGCCACGGCCAAGATCGCCGAGCTGATCGGCGCCCAGCCGGTCACCATCCAGGCCGCCGAGCTGAGCCAGGCGCTGGCCACCGGCGTGGTCGAGTCCTATATGTCCTCGGGCGCCACCGGCTACGACAGCAAGACCTACGAGAGCGTCAAGTACTTCTACGACACCCAGGCCTGGTTGCCCAAGAACGCGGTGATCGTCAACAAGAAGGCCTTCGAGGCCCTCGACAAGCCCAGCCAGGACGCGCTGCTGCAGGCCGCCAGCGCGGCCGAGGAACGCGGCTGGAAGCTCAGCCAGGAAAAGAACGACTGGACCAAGAAGGCCCTGGCAGACAAGGGCATGAAGATCATGACCCCGCCGGCCAAGCTGCTGCAGGACCTGCAGCAGATGGGCGGCCTGATGCTGGCCGACTGGGAGAAGAAGGCCGGCGCCGAGGGTCAGGCCTTGCTCGCCGCCTACCGCAAGCCATGAGGCGCTGGCTGGACGCGCTCTACGACGGCGCGGCCGCGCTGGCGGCGCTCTTCATGGTCGGCCTGTTGCTGATGGTGCTGCTGGCGGTGCTGGGGCGCCAGCTGAATTTCTATCTGCCCGGCACCGACGCCTATGCCGGCTACCTGATGGCGGCCAGCAGCTTCCTGGCGCTGGCCCACACGCTCAAGCGCGGCGAGCATATCCGCGTCACGCTGGTGCTGCATGCGCTGGGCGCCAGGGCCCGCCACAGGCTGGAGCTGCTGGCGCTCAGCATGGCCAGCCTGCTGGCCGGCGTCACGGCCTGGTACAGCCTGCGCCTGGTGTGGCAGTCTTGGGTCTTCCACGACGTCTCAACCCTCAACGACGCCACCCCGCTGTGGCTGCCGCAGCTGAGCATGGCGGCGGGCAGCCTGGTGCTGGCAATCGCCTTTGTCGACGAATGGTGGCTGGAGTGGCGCGGCACGCGCCGCAGCAGCCAGCCCAACGAAGCCCTGCACAACGAATGAACGATATCGCCATCACCCTCATTCTGGTGCTCGCCCTGTTTGCCATCCTGGGCAGCGGGGTCTGGATAGGCCTGGCCCTGTCGGGCGTGGCCTGGCTGGGCATGCAGCTGTTCAGCGCGCGCCCGGCGGGCGACGCGATGGCGGTGACGATCTGGGGCAGCTCGTCCTCGTGGACGCTGACCGCCCTGCCGCTGTTCATCTGGATGGGCGAGATCCTGTTCCGTACCCGCTTGTCCAGCGATATGTTCAAGGGCCTGGCGCCCTGGATGCAGGCCCTGCCGGGGCGGCTGCTGCACACCAATGTGGTGGGCTGCGCGATCTTCGCGGCGGTCTCGGGCTCCAGCGCCGCCACCTGTGCCACCATCGGCAAGATGACCCTGCCCGAGTTGAAGCGGCGCGGCTACCCCGACCAGATCGCGATCGGCTCGCTGGCCGGCGCCGGCACCCTGGGCCTGCTGATCCCGCCCTCCATCATCATGATCGTCTACGGCGTGATGGCCGATGTCTCGATCTCCGCGCTCTTCATGGCCGGCGTGCTGCCGGGCCTGCTGCTGGCCGCGCTGTTCTCGGGCTATCTGGTGCTGTGGGCCTGGCGCCATCCCGAGCTGATCCCGCCCGCCGATGCGCCGCTGAGCCTGGCGCAAAAGCTCGCCGCCTCGCGCAGCCTGATCCCGGTGCTGCTGCTGATCGCCGCGGTGCTGGGTTCGATCTACACCGGCATCGCCACCGCCACCGAGGCCGCGGCGGTGGGCGTGCTGGGGGCCTTGCTGCTGTCGGGCCTGCAGGGCTCGCTGGGCTGGGCCAACTTCCGCGCTGCGCTGATGGGCGCCACCCGGCTGTACTGCATGATCGCGCTGATCCTGGCCGGCGCCTCCTTCCTGACCCTGGCGATGGGCTATATCGGCCTGCCGCGGCACCTGGCCGAATGGATCGCAAGCCTGGGGCTGAGCCCGCTGGGCCTGCTGCTGGGCCTGCTGCTCTTCTATGTGGTGCTGGGCTGCTTCCTGGACGGCATCTCGATGGTGGTGCTGACCATGGGCGTGATCATGCCCACGGTGCAGCGCGCCGGCATCGACCCGCTGTGGTTCGGCATCTTCATCGTGCTGGTGGTGGAGATGGCGCAGATCACGCCGCCGGTGGGCTTCAACCTCTTCGTGCTGCAGGGCATGACGGGGCGCGAGATCGGCAGCCTGGCGCGCATGGCCCTGCCCTTCTTCCTGCTGCTGTTCGCCGCGGTGGCGCTGATCTACCTGCTGCCCGAGATCGTCACCTATTTGCCACAGCGGATGCGGAATTGAGCCGGGGCCCGGGCCCAGTTCCGCTGACCAGCGGGCGCCGCAGGGCTTAGCATGGCAGGACGTGGCGCGGCCGCGTACGCGCGTGCACGCCCGCCGAACCCTAGGAGCCCTTCGATGTCCGCAGACCCGTCCGTCCCACTGAGCTGGCCCTATGCGCCCAAGCCAGGCAGCGACGCGACGCCGGACGCGCTGTTCTACTGGCCCACCCCGCCGTTTGCCGCCTATCCGCAGCCCAGCGCCCATATCGGCCCCGAGGCCTGCGAGATCATCGGCCCCAACAACAGCCGCACCGTCGGCTCGGTGCTCCTGATCTCGGCGGCCGAACGCACGCTGCAGGTGAATGTGCCACCGGCACGCAATGCCATGGCGGTGAAGTTCGGGCAGATACGCGCGCTCAAGCTGATGCGCGTGATCCCGGCCGCGCCGCGCGAGACCGATCAACCCGATGTGCGCCTGAGCCTTGACCAGCGCCCGCGCAGCAGCTTCAAGGTGCTGTTCCAGGGCGGTGGCGAATTCAGCGGCACGACCATAGGCCACCAGCACGATAACAACGGCCTGTTCCTGTTCCCGCCCTTGAGCGAGGGCAACGACGCGGTGCGCTGCGTCTTCATCCCGCGCGAGGTGCTGGGCAGCGTCGAACTCGGCGAGCGCATCGGCGAGGTGCTGGTGCAGGAGGCCCTGGTCACCGAGGAACAGGTGGAGGAAGTGGCGCGCGAGCAGCAGGACCTGCGCAGCCGCCGCGTCGGCGACATCCTGGTGGCGCAGCAAATCGTCAGCGCCGAGCAGCTGCTGCAGGCGATCGAGCAGCAGGCCCGCATGCCCATGGTGCGCATCGGCGAGGCCCTGCTGGCGCTGGACCTGGTCTCGCCCCAGCAGCTCGAGGACGCGCTGGCCCAGCAACGCATGGACCGCTCGGTGCCGCTGGGCGAGCTGCTGGTGCGCCGCGGCATCGTCAGCCGCCAGCAGCTGCAGTCGGCGCTGGCGCGCAAGATGGGTTATCCGCTCGTCGACGTCGAGCATTTCCCGGTCGAACCCGATGCGGTGCGCAAGCTGCCGCATTCGGTGGCCAAGCGACTGGAGATCCTGCCGCTGGTGCTGCGCGAGGGCAAGCTGATCGTCGCGATGGAGGACCCGACGCGGCGCGATGCGATCGACGAGGCTGAATTCGTCTCGCAGCTCAAGCTCGTGCCCACCCTGGCCAAGCTGGGCAGCCTGGCGTTTGCGATCCCGGCCGCCTACAGCCGCTTCGGCACCGAGCCGATCAGCGCACGCGAGATCGGGTTGCCGCCGCTGCAGGCCGACTTCGTGCTCGACAACGCCGACAAGCTGGTCGAGACCCTGGAGCGCGAGGGCCAGGCGAGCAGTTCGCGCGAGGACGAGAGCCCGATCGAGCAGAGCGACAACTCGCTGGTGCGCATGATCAACACCATGATCATCGAGGCGCATGCGCAGGGCGTGTCCGACATCCATATCGAAACCCACCCGGGGCGCGAAAAGCTCAAGATCCGCTTCCGCAAGGACGGCGTGCTGCACCCCTATCTGGAGCTGCCGCACACCTACCGCAGCGCCATGATCGCGCGCATCAAGATCATGTGCGACCTCGACATCTCCGAGCGCCGCAAGCCGCAGGACGGCAAGATCAACTTCGCGCGCTTCTCGCCCCAGCACAAGCTGGAGCTGCGCGTCGCCACCATTCCCACCAGCAACGGCCTGGAAGACGTGGTGATGCGCATCCTGGCCTCGGCCAGGCCGATCCCGATCGAGCAGCTGGGCCTCACGCCGCACAACCGCCGCGCGCTCGAGGCCGCGGTGCAGCGCCCCTATGGCATGGTGCTGTGCGTGGGCCCCACCGGCTCGGGCAAGACCACCACCCTGCACTCGGTGCTGAGCCAGATCAACACGCCCGAGCGCAAGATCTGGACCGCCGAGGACCCGGTCGAAATCACCCAGGCCGGGCTGCGCCAGGTGCAGGTGAATCCCAAGATCGACTGGACCTTTGCCAAGGCCCTGCGCGCCTTTTTGCGCGCCGACCCGGATGTCATCATGGTGGGCGAGATCCGCGACGAGGAGACCGCGCAGATCGCCGTCGAGGCCTCGCTGACCGGCCACCTGGTGCTCTCCACCCTGCACACCAACAGCGCGCCCGAAACGGTCACGCGCCTGCTGGACATGGGCATGGACCCCTTCAACTTCGCCGACTCGCTCTTGGCGGTGCTGGCCCAGCGCCTGGTGCGCCGCCTATGCCCCAGCTGCCGCCGTTCCGAGCCGATCGCCGAGGCCGCGCTGACCGAGTTGCTGGACGATTACTTGCACGCCTTCGATCCCGCCCAGCGCCCGACACGCCAGGCCCTGCTGGCCGAATGGCAGGCCGAGCATGGCGCGCGCGGCCAGCTGATGCATTTCCACAGCCCCGGCTGCACGCAATGCGATCACAGCGGTTTCAAGGGCCGTGCCGGCCTGCACGAGCTGCTGAGCGTGACGCGGCCGATACGCCGCCTGATCCAGACCGGCGCGCGCGCCGAGGAGATCCAGCAGGCCGCCATGCTTGAGGGCATGCGCACGCTGCGCCAGGACGGCATCGTCAAGGTGCTCCAAGGCATCACCACGCTCGCCGAGGTGCGGGCCACCAGCAACAACTGACCCTGCATGGACACCACCGCCAATCCCGACACGACCGCCACCGCAAACAGCGCCGGCCGCCCGCAGAAACTGCGCCTGGGCGACGTGCTGGTGCAGCAGGAGCTGATCACCGAGGCGCAGCTGCAGCAGGCCCTGGAGCTGCAGCGCGCCACCGGCAAGAAGCTCGGGCGCCTCTTGATCGACGCCGGCCTCATCACCGAGGAAGCGCTGGCCCATGTGCTGGCGCGCCAGCTGCGTGTGCCCTTCGTCAACCTGAAGAGCTTCCCGACCCGCAGCGAGCTGGTGCGGCTGCTGCCGGAAACGCCGGCACGCCGCTTCAAGGCCCTGGTGCTGGAGGACAAGGGCGACTACCTGCTGGTGGCGATGGCCGACCCGCTGGACCTGTTCGGCTTCGACGAGCTGAGCCGGCTGCTGAAGCGCCGCATCAGCATGGCGGTGGTGGCCGAGAGCCAGCTGCCCGCCGCCTTCGACCGCCATTACCGCCGCACCGAGGAAATCTCGGGCCTGGCCAAGGCGCTGGAAAAAGACATCGGCGATGCGGTGGACTTCGGCGCCCTGCAGGCCAGCGTGGGCCAGGAGGGCGCGCCGGTGGTGCGCCTCTTGCAATCGGTGTTCGAGGACGCCGCCGCCGCGGGCGCCTCGGACGTGCATGTGGAGCCCCAGGAGGCCGAGCTGCTGATACGCAACCGCATCGACGGCGTGCTGCAGACCCAGACCCAGGCCGACAAGCGCATCGCCGCGGCGATCGCGCAGCGCCTCAAGCTGATGGCCGGCCTGGACATCTCCGAGAAGCGCCTGCCGCAGGACGGCCGCTTCTCGCTGCGCCTGCGCGAGCGCACCATCGACGTGCGCCTCTCCACCCTGCCAGGCCAGTACGGCGAATCGGTGGTGATGCGCCTCTTGGGCCAGGGCAACGCGATCCGGCGCCTCGACCAGATCCACATGCCCGAAGAGATGCTGGCACGCTTTCGCGAGCTGCTGGGCCGCATCTCGGGCATGGTGCTGGTGACCGGTCCCACCGGCTCGGGCAAGACCACCACGCTCTACGCCGCGCTCTCCGAGATCAATGCCGAGCAGCACAAGATCATCACCGTCGAAGACCCGGTGGAATACCGCCTGCCGGGCCTGACCCAGGTGCAGGTGAACGAGAAGATCGAGCTCTCGTTCTCGCGCGTGCTGCGCGCCACCCTGCGCCAGGACCCCGACGTGATCCTGGTGGGCGAGATGCGCGACGCCGAGACCGCCGAGATCGGCCTGCGCGCCGCCATCACCGGCCATATGGTGCTCTCCACCCTGCACACCAAGGATGCCGCCAGCACGCCGTTTCGCCTGCTGGACATGGGCGCGCCGCCCTTTATGGTGGCCACCAGCCTGCAGGCGGTGATCGCCCAGCGCCTTTTGCGCGCGATCTGCGAGAACTGCGCCGAGCCGCATGAGCCCTCGCCGCAGGAGGCCGCCTGGCTGGCCGCCAATGCGCAAGAGGACGGCAAGCCGCTGCAAAGCCTGCGCGGGCGCGGCTGCTCGGTCTGCAACGGCACCGGCTACCACGGCAGGCGCGGCATCTACGAGATGCTGGAGATCGATACCGAGATGGCCCTGGCCATCACCCACAGCGACAGCCAGGCCTTCTTCCGCGCCTCGCGCGAACGCCTGCGCGGCCACACCCTGGCCGATGGCGCACTCGCGCTGGTGCGCCAGGGCAAGACCACGGTGGCCGAGGCCATGCGCGTTGCCACCGACGCTGGAGACTAAAGCGCGGTGAGATCCTATGCCTGGCGTGGCCGCAACAACCGCGGCGAGCAACTCAGCGGCGTGATCGACGCCGAGGGCATGGACGCGGTGGCGGCGCAGCTGAGCGCCGGCGGCGTCATCCCGATCGACATCAAGCCTGCCGGCAGCAGCCTCTCTGCCCCCAAGCAGGACTGGTGGGCGGCGATGCGCGCGCGCCCGGTCGGCATGGTCGATCTGCTGGTGATGACGCGCCAGCTCTACACCCTGCAAAAGGCCGGCGTGCCCATCCTGCGTTCGCTCGCCGGCCTGGAGGCCTCCACCGCCCAGCCGGCCATGATCGCGCTGCTGCAGGACCTGCGCTCCAGCCTCGACCAGGGGCGCGAGCTCTCCACCGCGATGGCGCGCCATCCGCAGGTGTTCACGCCTTTTTACGTCGCCATGGTGCGCGTGGGCGAGATGACGGGCCGGCTCACCGAGGTGTTCGAACGCCTCGGCCAGCATCTGGAATTCGAGATCGACACGCGCGCCCGCATCAAGCAGGCGCTGCGCTATCCCACCATGGTGGTGGCGGCGATGGCAATCGCCATCGTGGTGATCAATATCTTCGTGCTGCCCACCTTTGCCGCGGTGTTCGCGGGCTTCAAGGCCGAGCTGCCGCTGATGACCCGCCTGCTCCTGGGCTTCTCGGCCTGGATGCTCAACTGGTGGCCCGGCCTGCTGGCCGCGGCGGCGGCGGCGGTGCTGGCGGTGCGCAGCTGGCTCGCCACCTCGGTCGGCCGCTACCGCTGGGACCGCCTCAAGCTGCGCCTGCCGATCGCCGGCCCCATCATCCTGAAGGCCACGCTGTCGCGCTTTGCGCGCAGCTTTGCGCTGGCCTCGCGCAGCGGCGTGCCGATCAGCCAGGCCATGACGGTGGTGGCGCAGACCGTGGACAACGCCTTCATCGGCGCGCGCATCGACCAGATGCGCGACGGCGTGGAGCGCGGCGAAAGCATCTCGCGCTGCGCCACCGCGGCCGGCGTGTTCACCCCCATCGTGCTGCAGATGGTTGCGGTGGGCGAGGAGACCGGCGAGCTCGACAATCTGATGGTCGAGATCGCCGGCATGTACGAGCGCGAGACCGACTACGCCATCAAGGGACTCAGCGCCGCGATCGAACCCATCCTGCTGCTGCTGATCGGCGCCATGGTGCTGATGCTGGCCCTGGGCGTGTTCCTGCCGCTGTGGAATCTGGGCCAGGCGGCGATGGGGCGTGGCTGATTTCACGCGCGGGCGCAGATTGCGCTCAAGTGTGGCGGGTTTTGGACGATGAGCGGGGGGTATCCCCGGCTAAGCTGGGCCCATGGCCGCGAACGGCCACAGCGAATTCAGGCATTCAAAGAGGTATCCATCCATGAAAAAGACGCAAGCTGGTTTCACCCTTATCGAGCTCGTGATGGTCATCGTCATCCTGGGCGTGTTGGCCGCGGTGGCCCTGCCCAAGTTCGTCGACCTCAAGACCGACGCCCAGAAGGCCGCGATCTCGGGCATCGCCGGCGCGCTGAGTTCGGCCTCGACCGTCAATTACGCGGCCCGCAAGGCCAATGGCGCCAAGGGTGTCGCCATCGCCAACTGCACCGACGTGGCGAATGCGCTGCAGGGCGGCCTGCCCACCAGCGGCGGCGCGGCCCCCTACACCATCACGGCAGCCGCCGTGGCTGCAGACGCCTCGGTGACCTGCACCCTGAGCGACAGCGCCACGCCGGTCAATACCGCCAACTTCACCGCCATCGGTATCTCGTGATTCCTGGCGCTCGCGCCAAACAAGAACAGCCCGCCTCCTGCCCGCCGCGGCAGGAGGCGGGTTTTACCTTGATCGAGCTGATCGTCGTGATGGTGTTGGTCGGCGCACTCGCGGTGGTGGCCCTGCCGCGGCTGATCGACACCAACGACTGGCGCCTGCGCGCCTTTGGCGACCAGCTGCTGGCCGAGTTGCCGGCCATGCAGCGCCTGGCACTGACGCAGCGCCGCCCCATCGTCGCCACCATCACCGGCAGCGGCATCAGCTTTGCCTATGTGGCCGGCGGCGCCCTGGGCACGCTGGACTGCCCGGCCGGCGCCAGCCCCTGCATCGCCGAGGGTGGCTCGCGCACTTTTACCTTCAACGCCGCCAACAGCGGGCGCAGCGTGAGCGGCAGCAATAGCAGCCTGAGCATCACCGTGGCCTACGGCAGCTACAGCCAGGCCTACCAGCTGGAACACGAAACAGGGCTGGTTTTCCGCCTTCCTTGAGCGCTTGCGGCCGCGCCGCAGCGGCTAGCATGCCGGCTGGAGCCCCCACGCATGCCTTGCCAGCACCTTCGTCATCACCACCCCTCACGCCCCACCGCTCGGCAGCAAGGCCTGACCCTGGTCGAGCTGATCGTGTTCATGGTGGTGGTGAGCGCGGCACTGGCGGGCGTGCTGCAGATCTTTGTGCAGGCCGGTGCCAAGAGCGCCGACCCGATGATCCGCCGCCAGGCGCTGGCGATCGCCGAGTCGCTGCTGCAGGAGGTGCAGCTGATGCCGTTCACCTTCTGCGACCCCGATGACCCCAACGTCGATCAGGCCGCCAACAGCGCCGACTGCCCAACGCAGCCCGAAAGCATAGGCCCCGAGCCCGGCGAGACCCGGTACTCCAGCAGCAAGCCCTTCGACAATGTGAACGACTACCAGGGCTTCAATATGTCGGGCATCAGGGACATCAGCGACACCGCCATCGCCGGGCTGGAAGCCTACAGCGCCAGCGTTACGGTGGCCGCCGCCGCGCTGGGCAGCATTGGCGCCGGCAGCGGCGACGCGCTGCAGATCACCGTCACCGTCAACGGACCCGGCGGCGAAACCATCAGCCTGCAGGGTTGGCGCACCCGCCATGCACCCAATGCCGCGCTCTGAGCTGCAAAAGGGTTTCACCCTGGTCGAGGCGGTGCTGGTCATCGTGCTGACCGGCATCGTGGCGGCCATCGTCTCGGTCTTCATCGTCGCGCCGGTGCAGAGCTATCTGGCCAGCAGCGCGCGCGCGCAACTGGTGGACCAGGCCGACACCGCGCTGCGCCGCATCGGCCGCGATGTGGCGTTGGCCCTGCCCAACAGCCTGCGCACGCTCGACAACGCCGCCAGCACCAGCCTGGAGCTGATCCCCAGCAGCGGCGCGGCGCGCTATGCCACCGCGGGCGCCGACCCCCTGGACTTCGGCGTGGCCGACAATAGCTTCAAGCTCGTGGGGCCAGGTCTTGCCCTGACGGCCGCCGGCCAGCAGCTGGTGTTCTACAACCTCGGCCCCGACAACCCCGATGCCGATGCCTACACCGGCAGCAACCGGCGCAGCGCCAGCAACGGCGCCGGCGTCGCCACCGACATCACGATGGCCAACAACGGCGCCGGCCTGCCGGTCACGCTCGCCGCCCCGCCCTACCGCGTCTACGCGGTGGAGCAGCCGGTCAGCTACCGCTGCGACAAGGCCGCCCGTACGCTGACGCGCTACAGCGGCTACGGCTTCCAGGCCGCGCAACCCGACCCGCCCAGCGGCGGCAGCGCCGCCTTGCTGGCGCGCGGGGTGAGCAACTGCCAGTTCACCTACAGTGGAGGCCCGGCGGCCACGCGCACCGCGCTGGTGACGCTGCGCCTCACGCTGGACAGTGGCGCCAGCACCGGCAACGAAACCATCACCCTGCACCATGCCCTGCATGTCGACAACCAGCCCTGAACCCAGCCGGCGGCAACGTGTCCAGCAGCATGGCTTCACCATGGTGTCGGTGATCTTCATCCTGGTGGTGCTGGCCGCGCTGGGCGCGGCAATGGCGCGCTTCAGCCAGCGCCAACATCTGGGCTCGGCCGCCGAGCTCAATGCCGCGCGCGCCTACCAGGCCGCCTTCGCCGGACTGGAATGGGCCAGCTTCCAGGTGCTGCGCAACCCGGCCCCGCCCGGCGTCGCCCCCGTCTGCCCGGGCAATACCAACATCAGCCTGGGCGACTTCGTGGTGACGGTGAGCTGCAGCCGCGTCGATGGCGTCGACGGCGCCAGCAACCCGGTCTTCTACCAACTGGTGGCGAACGCCTGCAACGCGCCCACTGCCAACGCCTGCCCGGGCAGCGGCACGCCGGCGCCCACCTATGCGGAGCGGCAGCTGAGCCGCATGGTGGTGCGGCCATGATGATGCGCTGGCTAAGCCGGCTGCTGGCCGTGCTGCTGCTGCAATGGCTGTGCAGCGGCGCCGCCGGCGCCTGCACCATGAGCCTGGGCGCGGTCACGGCCAGCCCCAACCCCGTGGCCGTCGGCGCGACCGTGACGGTGTCGATTCCGATCTCGTACGCGCATTGCAAGGGCGGCGCCATCCAACTGGGCGACGACGCGCCGGCCGGCCTCAGCTACGCCGGCTGCTCAAGTTCGGCCGAATGGGACTGCGACAATGTCTATGCCTCGGGCGGCGCCACCTTCTCGGTCTATGTGCCCGGCAACAACGGCAACAAGAGCGCCACCCTCAGCTTTTCCTACACCGCCACCAGCGCCGGCAACCGCTCGATCACCTTCACCGAGTACCAGACCCAAACCACCTCCACGGTGAACATCACGGTGGGCGGCAGCCCGCCGACCGTGACCACCAATGCCGCCACGGCGATAACGAACGCCGGCGCGACCCTGAACGGCAGCGTGTCCAGCAACGGCTCGGCGACCACGGTGAGCTTTGACTACGGCACCACGCTGGCCTACGGGAGCAATATCGCGGCCACGCCGAGCCCCCTTGCCAGCGGTGCCAGCAACAGTGCCGTGTCGGCCAATCTGGGCAGCCTGTTCTGCGGCACGCAGTACCACTTCCGTGTGCGGGCGGTCAACAGCGCCGGCACCAGCCTCGGCAGCAACGCCACGTTCACGACCGCCAGTTGCGGCTCGATCGCCGACTACCGCATGGACGAAGCCAGTTGGAACGGCAGCGCCGGCGAGGTCAAGGACGCCAGCGGCAACGGCTATCACGCCCAAAGCCTGCTCGCCAACACCTCGGCCAACGTCGCCACCACAGCTTCCACATCGCCCGCCTACACGGCCGGCGCGCAAAGCACCTGCTCCTACGGCCTGTTCGACCGCAGCAGCGCGCCCGCCGCCACCTACACCTACCTGGGCCTGCCCTCCTCCTTCCCGGCCTTGAGCAGCAGCTTCACGGTAACGGCGTGGATACGCTCCAGCAACGCCGGCCAGTCCGGCCAGCGCGTGATCGTGAACGACGATGCCGACAACGGCTGGGCCATCAGCCTGGGCGATGCCGGCAGCGGCCAGCTGCGCGTGTTCAGCCGGCGCGTATCGCCCACCGGCAGCGTGAGCGGCAGCGGCTCCAACAACGCGTGCGGCAGCGTGTTCTGCCTGGATACGCCCAATGTGGTGGCCAGCAATACCTGGTACTTCATCGCGGCCACGGTCGATACGGTCGGCAAGCGCATCAGCTCCTCGGTTTACAGCAGCGCGGGCGCCTTGCTCGCCAACGCCAGCAGTGCCTTCACCGGCAGCTGGAGCATGGGCAGCGGCGCGGTGTCCATCGGTGGCGAGGGCATCGCCTCCAGCGAAGGCCGAAGCTCGTCATTCCACTTCATGGGCAATATCGACGAGCTTCAGGTCTTCTCCGGCCTGCTCTCCGCCTCGGCCATCGACCAGCAACGCACGCGCGTGCGCAGCTGCCCCGCGATCGGCGTGGCGTCCTTCAGCATCGCCGGCACCGGCAGCGCCTCCACCTGCACGCCGCAAACCCTCACCATCACGGCCAGGGATGCCAACGGCAACACGCTCACTTCCTACACCGGCACGGTGAACCTCAGCACCTCGATCGGCCGCGGCAACTGGAGCGCAGGCGTTGGCCCGGCACCCGCGGGCACGCTCACGCCGGGCGCCGCCAACAGCGGCCTGGCCAGCTACACCTTTGCGCCCGGCGATGCCGGCGTGGTGAGGCTCATGCTGCAACATGGCCTGGCGCAGGACCTGACGGTCACGGTGGTGGACAACGCCCTGCCCGCCAGCGCCAGCAGCTCGGCCAGCATCCAATACCGCGACACCGTGTTTGTCTGGAGCGAAGACCTGGCCAACAAGATCGCCGGCAGCCAGGTGGTGGTGGCGGGGCGCAACCATGATCTGCAGGTCGCGCTCTGGAAAAAGGACGCCGTCAGCGGCAATTGCGCGATCGCCAGCGACTACACCGGGGCGCGCAACCTGAAGCTCTGGCGCACCGACAACGGCGGCCCCTGGACCGCGCCCGGCATTGTCAGCCCGGCGCTGGCCAGCGTGCCGGCGAGCCGACCAGTGGCCAATAACCTCATCGGGCTGAACTTCAACGCCGGCGTGGCGAGTCTGATGATGAGCAGCAGCGACGTCGGCAAGTTCAGCTTCACGCTGGAAGACGATTCGCGCGACTACGCGGCCAACACCATCAGCGCCAACAGCGGCGACCTGACCCTACGCCCCTTTGCCCTGGTGATCTCGGGCATTGCGATGGGGGCGACCAACAACCCCAACGGCAGCGCCGCCAGCGATGCGCTGTTCGGCAAGGCCGGCGCCAACTTCAGCGCTACGGTGGGCGCCTACCGCTGGAGTGCCGGCGCCGACGCCAATGGCGACGGCGTGCCCGATGGCGGCGCCACGCTGGCCCAGGTGAGCGCCGGCGGGCTGGCGCCGTCCTTCAACACCCCGCTCACGCTCAGCCCCCTGGCTGGCTCGCAAACCCCTGCCTCCGGGGTGCTGGGCGGCCTCAACAACGGCAGCTTCAGCGGCTTCAGCGGCGGCAGCAAGACGGTTGGCAGTCTGCAGTACACCGAGGTCGGCAGCTTCCAGCTCGCCACCGCCGCCCTGGTGAGCAATTACCTGGGCAGCGGCCAGAACCTGGACGCCCTGGTGTTCAACAGCGCGGGCGTGCAGAACAAGGTGGTGGGGCGTTTCAGCCCCGCGAACTTCACGCTCACTCAAGACGCATTGACGCTGCGCAGCGTCCTCGCCTGCACCCCCGCCTCCAGCTTCAATTACCTGGGTGAGAACTTCGAGCAAGCCCTGACCCTCACGGCCAGGAATGTTCAGGGTGCCATCACCCAGAATTACGATGGCGCCTTCGCGCGCCTGGACCCGAGCAGTAGCGGCGCCTGGAATTTGCGCGGCATCGCCGGCAGCACGCGCTTCCTGAGCAGCGGCACGCCGACCCGGCTCTCGCTCACCAGCAGCGGCAGCTGGGACCACGGGGTCAGCAAGGACCTCAAGGTCACGATCGCGGCGCTGCGGTCCAGCGCCGGGCCGGATGGCCCGTTCGAGAACGCCAATGCGCTGCAGCTAGGCATCGCGCCCAGCGACCTCGACGGTGTCACCATGGCCAGCTTCAATCTCGACACCGACAGCCCCGCCGATGGGGTAAACGATCGCAGCCTGATTGCCACAGTGCCGCTGCGTTTCGGTCGCTTGCGCCTGCAAAATGCCATAGGCTCGCAGCATCGCGATCTGGTCATGGCCCTGCAGGCCGAATACTGGAATGGCAGCGCCTTCAGCATCAACAGCGCCGACGGCTGCACCGGCATCGCTGCCGCTCACCTGAACTTTGGCAACTACCGCAAGACCTTGATCGCAGCCGACGCCCAACTGAAGACCAGCCCCGTGCAACTCGCCAGCGGCCGTGCCCGCCTGATCCTGGCCGCGCCCGCTGCCGGCCATTCGGGCAGCTACGACCTCAGCATCAAGCTGGGCAATGCCGACGCCTCCTGTCTGGCGCCCTGGGCACCCAATCCCGCGGCCGCCAGCAGCGCCAACCTGGCCTATCTGCAGGGCGGCTGGTGCACCGGCGGTGCCAGCCACGACAAAGACCCCTCGGCGCGCGCCAGCTTCGGCCTCTACGGCAGCAGCCCCAACCTGATTTACCAGCGGGAGAACTACTGATGCGATGGCCCTGGCGTAGCGCCAGATCGAACACCCGCCTGGTGCTGCAGCTCGGCCGCGAACAGCTGGCCTATGTGCAGGCGCCCAATGGCGCCACGCCGCCCTTGGCGCCCGGCCGTTGGGGCGTGCTCGATCTTGGCCAGCTGACCGACGAGGCGCTGCAGCATGAGCTCGCCGCGCTGGGCCTGGGCGGCGGCGAGGTTTTGGCCCTGCTGGACGCCGACGCCTACCAGATCCTCAAGATCGACACCCCCCCGGTGCCGCAGGACGAGCTCAAGGCCGCGGCACGCTGGCAGATCAAGGACCTGCTGGAGGTGCCGCTGGACGAGCTCACCCTGGACGTGATGCATGTGGGCGACGACCAGCCGCGCGCGCACAAACAGCTCTTCGTGGTGGCCGGCAGCAACCGTGCGATCGAGCGCGTCAGCCGCATCGGCAGCACCGCCGGCCTGCAGCTGGACGTGGTGGATATCGCCGAGACCGCCTTGCGCAATCTGCAGAGCGCTGCCGCCGCGGCCGAGGACCTGACCAAGCGCGCCACCGCGGCGCTGCTGCTACAAGGCGGCCAATGCCTGCTGACCATTTGCGCGCATGGCGAGCTGTTCTACACGCGCCGGCTCGACTGGGACGCCCGCCTGCTCAAGCGCGCCACCCAGGCCAGCGCCCCCAAGGCCGACACCCCGGTGCCGCTGGGCTATGAATACATGCCAGGCGACGCGCTGAATTTTGGTGGCCTGGACGCCGAACACGACGAGTCCTCGCCCCTGGTGCTGGAGCTGCAGCGCTCCATCGACGTCTGGGAGCGTTCCTGGCCCGACCTGCCGCTGGCGCGGCTCTACCTGCTGGTGCCCGAACATGGCCAGCAGCTGGCCACCCTGCTGCAGCGCGAACTGGGCCTGCGCACCAGCGCCATCGATCCTGCCACCCTGTTTCCCGGTTTCGAGCCCGCCACCCATGGGCCGGAGGCCTATGCGGCCTGCCTGCCGCTGCTGGGTGCCCTGCTGCGGCAGGAAGAGCGCGCGCTGTAGGGCTACAAGAAGCCAACAAGATGGCACAGCAAATCAATCTCCTCACCCCCATCCTGATGGCGCCGCGGCGGCTGTTCTCGGCCGTTGCCATGCTGCAGGGCCTGCTGCTGCTGCTGGGCGGCGGCCTGCTCATCAGCCTCACCCTGATCTGGCAGGCCAAGCAGAGCAGCAGCGCGCTGGCCGCCGCCCATCTGCAGGCACGCAACGAGCGCCAGTCGCTGCAACAGGCCATGGCGGCCCTGCCGGGCGGCGGCGACGCCACCGCCTTGCAACAGCAGCTGGCCCAACTCAAGCAGGACAACGCCCGCCAGGCCCAGGCCCTGGCCGACTGGCAGAGCGGCCTGCCGCAGCCCGGTCGCAGCCATGCCGATCTGCTGCGCCTGCTGGCCCAGACCACGCCGGCCACGGTCTGGCTGCAGGAACTGCGCTGGAACGGCCAGGGCCTGCAACTGGAGGGCCGCACCGTCGATCCCGCCAGCCTGCAGCCCTGGCTGGCGCGCCTGGCCGCACATCCGCTCTTGCGCGGCCAGCGGCTCGCGGCGGTGCGCGTCGAGCGCCAGCCCGGCGGCGCCAGCGGCGGCACGCTGCGCTTCGGCGATGATGCAGGCGGGGCGGGCGCGGCGGCCGGCTCGGCAGGGCCGGCCGAAACCGCTGGCCAGGCGGTATGGGGCTTTCGCGTCGTCAGCGCCGCGCCGGCCGCCGCGTCGGCCGCAGCATCGATGCCGGGGAGGCAGCCATGAACTGGCGCCAACAGCTGCAAAGCGCCTGGACCCAGCAGTCCGCGCGCATCGACGCCCTCTCGGTGCGCGAGCGCCTCTTCATCTTCCTGACCCTGGCGGTGCTGCTCTTGGGCCTGCTGGACCGCCTGCTGGTGACGCCGTTGAGCCAGGAGCAAAGCCTGCAACTGAGCGGCCAGCGCAAGGTCGAGACCGAGCTGCAGGCGCTGCGCCAACAATTCCTGCTGGCCGGCCAGCAGCAGGGCCCCAACAGCCCGCAGGCCAGGCTGCGCGCCGAGCTGGACGAGCAAGGCGCCAGGCAGCTCGCGCTGCAGCAGGCCATGCAGGGCGCCGGTGCGGGCGCCGCGAGCGCGGGCGCCACGCTGCCCAGCGTGCTCGACAGGCTGCTGCAAAGCCACGCCCATTTGCGCCTGCTGCGCCTGCAGACGCTCGACGAGCTGCCGCCCGGCCTGCCCGCGCCGCCGCCCGCCTGGCGCCTGCAGGCGGTGGAGCTGCGCGTGCAGGGTAACTACCTGGACCTGACGAAATACCTGAGCGAGCTGCAGTCCGAACTGCCCGGCCTGCGCTGGGGTGAACTGCGCCTGGCCGCGCAGGGCGAAGGCGCGGCGGCCAAGGCGGTGCTGCAGCTGCAGCTGGTGTTGGCGAGTCCGCAGCCATGATGAACATGCACCCCATCGCGATCCTCGCGCTCGCCCTTGCCATATCGGGCTGCGCCCTGCCCGCATGCGCCCAGGGCGAGCTGCGCGACCCCCTGCAGGCGCCCGCCAGCCTGCGCGCGGCCAGCCCCGCCGCCTCGGCCGCCGAGACGGAGACGCTGCTGCCGCAACAAATCATCGTTGTTGAGGGGCGCCCCTATCTGGTGGTGCAGGGCCGCCGCCTGGGCGTGGGCGAGCGCTGGGGCGAGGCCCGCATCCTGGCCATCGACGAACAGGCGGTCACGCTCAGCGAGGGCGGCGTGAAGCGCCGCCTGCCGCTCTATCAGGGAGTGGAGAAACGCCCACTCACCGCCGCACCTGCCGCCGGCCGTGCACGCAAAAAAACATCGGAGAAGTCATGAGTTCTGGCCGTCTGATCCCACTCGCGCTATGCCTGCTGCTGGGTGGCTGCGCTTTCAAGCCCCTGCGCCTGAGCCAGCCCGGCAGCGAACTGCAGGCCGAACTGCAGAAGCAGCAGGCGGCGCGCAAGCCCGCGCCGGCCGCCTCGGCAGTCATGCCGGAGGCAGCGTCGCCGCAAGCCGCGCCCGAGGCTGCAGCACCGCGCCCCGAGCCGCCGGCCGAGCCGCGCTTTGACCTGGTGGTCAATGGCGCGCAGGTGCGCGACGTGTTTCTCTCGCTGGTGGCCGACACCCGCTACAGCATGATGGTGCATCCCGGCGTTGCCGGCGTGCTCTCGGTGACGCTCAAGGGCGTGACCCTGCGCGAGGCGCTGGAGGCGATCCGCGACGTCTATGGCTACGACTTCAAGATCGATGGCCGGCGCATCACCGTCTACCCGCCCACCATGCAAACGCGCGTGTTCAGCGTCAACTACCTGCCCGGCCAGCGTGTCGGCCGCAGCGAGCTGCGCGTCAGCTCGGGCTCGGCGCCCACGCCGCCCGGCAGCGGCGGCGGCAGCGCCAACACACCGGCCACCCCCGGCACGGCGCTGGCCGCGCCCGAGAGCTCGCAGGTGTCCACCAGCACCAAGAGCGACTTCTGGGCCGAGCTGGGCACGGGCCTGCGCGCCCTGGTGGGCGTTGACGCCGGCCGCAACGTCATCGTCAGCCCGCAGGCGGGCACGATCGCGGTGCGCGCCATGCCCGACGAGCTGCGTCATGTGGAGGCGTTTCTGCGCGCCACCAAGCTGGCGGTGGAGCGCCAGGTCATGCTGGAGGCCAAGCTGGTCGAGGTGGAGCTGCGCGAGGGCTTCCAGAGCGGCATCGACTGGTCCTACCTCGGCAAGCAAGGCGCCATCGGCCAGACCGGCGTGAACCCCTCGCTGCCCAGCGGCGTCAACACCATCGTCAACCCGCTGGTCAGCAACAGCCGCGGCCTGCCGGTGCTCTCGACCACCACCAATGCCTCGGGCTGGCCCGACCTGATCCCCCTGCCCTCGCCCGGCGGCGGCGCCTTCGGCCTGGCCCTGGCCAAGGGCGGTTTCCAGGGACTCCTGAGTTTTCTGGAGAACTACGGCGATCTGCAGATCCTCTCCAGCCCGCGCGTGGCCACGCTCAACAACCAGAAGGCGGTGCTCAAGGTCGGCGCCGACGATTACTTCGTCACCGGCATCTCGGGCGGCAACAGCAACAACAGCAATAACAACAACACCAGCAACAACAACAGCGGCATCAGCATGCCGACGCTGACGCTCACGCCCTTCTTCTCCGGCATCGCGCTGGACGTGACGCCGCAGATCGACGACGCCAACATGATCACCCTGCACATCCACCCCTCGGTGACCACGGTGACCGAGAAGATCAAACAGGTGGACCTGGGCGCGGTGGGCAACTACCGCCTGCCGCTGGCGTCCAGCAGCGTCAACGAAACCGACACCATGGTGCGCATACCGGATGGCGCGATCGTCGCGATCGGCGGGCTGATGCAGATGGAATCCTCGCGGCGCGGCTCGGGCCTGCCCGGCAGCGGCGACAACGCCCTCACCTCGGCGCTGTTCGGCAACCGTGCCAGCGTCGGCCGCAAGCGCGAGCTGGTGGTGTTGATCAAACCCACCATCATCCGCAGCCAGGACGACTGGGAGCAGGCCAACCAGGCGCTCAGCCAGCGCCTGGACGAGATGGAGGCCGGGCGGCGCCGCGTCATCACCGTGAACGGCACGCCGCCGGCCGGCAGCAATCAGCAACCCTGAATCGGTGACAGCGGCGGGCCGTCCCGCCGACAGTCAGTCTTGCCAGGCCCGCCCCGCTGATGGATAGTCAGGCGCTCATTGTTCATGCGCTGACCAGCCAGCTCTTGCGGGAGGCCTCTTGGTTGCACCCTATGCTCCACCGTCCGCTGCGGGACAGCTGGCGAACTTCGCCGGCCTGAGCCCGAGCCTGCACGCCCAGGCGATTGCCAACTCGCACGAGCGCTGCCGCGCCTTCGGCCTGGTCAGCACCGGCAGCCCCGACCTCGGCCGCCTGGCCCCCGAGCCGCTGCGCGAGCTGCAGGCGCGCAATGCCCGCCTATGTGCCCAGGCCCTGCCGGTGATGGACATGCTGTACGAGCAGCTCATGCATGCGCAAAGCATGGTGCTGTTGACCGACGCCAGCGGCACCATCCTGCATGCCCTGGGCGACCCGGGCTTTCTGGGCCGCGCCCAGCAGGTGGCGCTGGCGCCCGGCGCGCTCTGGGCCGAGGCCGACAAGGGCACCAACGCGGTCGGCACGGCGCTGATGACCGAGGCCCCCACCCTGGTGCATGGCCAGGAGCATTACCTCAAGGCGATGCAGTTCCTGACCTGCTCGGCGGCGCCCATCTTCGACCACCGAGGCGGCCTGCTGGGCGTGATCGACGTCTCTGGCGACCGCCGCTCCTACCATCCGCACACGCTCGCCCTGGCCGGCATGTCGGCGCGCATGATAGAGGCGCAGTGGTTTGTCGACCGCTTCCGCCACAGCATGCGCCTGCATTTCCACGCCCAGCCGCAAGCCCTGGGCACGCTGCGCGAGGCGGTGCTGGCGCTCGACGAGGACGGCCGCATCCTCGGCGCGAACAGGCCCGCGATGGACTTGCTGGCGCTCACGCCCGCGGCGCTGCGGCGCGAGACCGTCGGCTCGCTGCTGGGCTGCGGCCTGGGCGCGCTGGCCGAGGCCGGCCGGCGCTGCGGCGAGGAATACCTGCGCCTGCGGCTGCCGCAGCGCGGCGAAGAAGAGATGTTCCTGAAACTCTGCCTGCCGCAGTCCGGCCTGGCTCAGCAGCGCGCCGTGGCGCAGCAGGAGTTCGCGCAAGACCCGACCCCGGCGCGGGAAGCCATGCCAAGCCAGGCCGCGGCGCCCGTCAGCCACAGCCTGCGCGAGGCCGAGGCCCAGACCATCCAGGCCGCCGTGCTGGCCGCCGCCGGCAATCTCTCGCTGGCGGCGCGCCAGCTGGGCATTGGGCGCAGCACGCTGTATCGCAAGTTGCGCGAAGTAGGCCCCCGGTCATGAACCCAGGTTAATGCACCAGCCCGCAGCGGGCCCCACAGTCGCGCTGCGGCCAATTTGCGCCGCGCCTACCCATCGGGATCCTCGTGGCATTGATAGAAAAAAGAAGTGACCATAGATTTCTGCCGCCAGCCAGCGCCGGCGGCGGCCTGCTGGAACGCCGCTCGTTCCTGGCCAGCGGCCTGGGCCTGAGCGTGGCGCTGGCGCCCGGAAAATCCGCCGCCGCGAGCGTCGTGGCGCCCGGCGGCCCCGACCTGGCCTATGGCCAGCCCTCCGCCCACGAGGCCGCGGTACAGCGCAGCGAATCGCGCCTGGCGGGTTTCAGCGTGTGGCGCACGCCGCTGGCGCAGCAGCGCGGCATCATCACCCCCAGCGGCCTGCACTTTGCCGTGCATCACAACGGACTGCCCGAGATCGACCCGCAGCGCCATGCGCTGATGATCCACGGCCTGGTGGATCGCCCGCTGCGCTTTGACCTGCAGCGCCTGGCGCGCTACCCGATGCGCAGCCAGATCCGCTTTCTCGAATGCGCGGGCAATACCGCCGCCAACGCCCTGTCGCCCTTCGCCAAGGACGAGTCGGCCACCGAGTTGTTTGGCGAACTCTCCGGCACCGAGTGGACGGGCATCCCGCTGGCCCTGCTGCTCAGGGAGGCCGGCATCAAGCCAAGCGCCAAATGGCTGGTGGCCGAGGGCGCCGATGCCGGCGCGCACAGCCGCAGCCTGCCGCTGGACGCCGTGCTCCAGCACGGCCTGCTGGCGCTCTACCAGAACGGCGAGCGCCTGCGCCCCTCGCAGGGCTATCCCATGCGCCTCATCATGCCGGGCTGGGAGGGCAATGTGAACGTCAAGTGGCTGCAGCGCCTGGAGCTCAGCGATCAGCCCGCCTACAGCAAGGACGAATCGGGCCTCTACACCCAGGTGCTGGCGGATGGGCGTATCGAGCGCTTTGCCTTTGCCATGGACGTGAAATCCGTGATCACCCATCCCAGCGGCGGCCAGCAGCTGGCCGATCCCAAGGGCTTTTACGAGATCTCGGGGCTGGCCTGGTCGGGCCATGGGCGCATCGCCCAGGTCGAGGTGTCCGCCGATGGCGGGCGCAGCTGGGCGCGCGCCGAGCTGCAGCCCCCCGTGCTGGACCGCGCCCTGACGCGCTTTTCCATACCCTGGCAATGGAGCGGCAAGCCCGCGCTGCTGATGAGCCGCGCCAGCGACGAACAGGGTCGCAGCCAACCGACACGCGCCGACTGGAAGCGCCGCTATGCCGCGCATTCCTTCAACCACTACAACGCCATCCAGGCCTGGCAGGTGGCGCGCGACGGGAGGGTCAGCAATGTCTATGCCTGAGTCGCTATGGTTTCTTTTTGCCTTGCTCGCCGGCCCGGCCCTGGCACAGCCCGCCGACATCGGCCTGGGCGAGCCCCTGACGGCCGCGCAACTGGAGCCCTATGCCATCACCGTGTTCCCCGACGGCCGTGGCCTGCCGCCCGGCCAGGGCAATGCGCGCGCGGGTGCCCTCGTCTATGCCCGGCAATGCGCGGCCTGCCATGGCGCGCGCGGCATCGAGGGCCCGGCGGCCCGCCTGGCCGGCAGCGACGGTTTTATCGCCTGGAGCGATCCCTTGCGTCCGCTGCGCATCCTGAAGTACCCGCTGCTGGTGCAATCGGTGGGGGCGCGCTGGCCCTATGCCACCACGCTGTTCGACTATGTGCGCCGCGCCATGCCCTACCACGCACCGCGCAGCCTGAGCGCCGACGAGCTCTATGCCGTCACCGCCCATGTGCTGCATTTGAACGGGCTGGTGGATGAGCAGACGCTGCTGCACCAAGGCAATCTGGCCAAGGTGCGCATGCCGGCGCTGGAGCGCAGCGTCTCGGCGTGGCCGGCGCCACCTTGAGCATCAGCGCAACAAGCCGCCCACCGCCTCGGCCATGCGCTTGGCCGCGCCGCGGTGCGCGGCCGCAAAGCGCTCGGCCCGCTGGCCGGCCTGCGCCAATGCGCCAGGGTCGGCCAGCAGGGCCAGCGCGGCGTCCAGGCCTTGCTGCATATCGCCGACCCGCTGGGCCGCACCGGCCGCCAGCGCCAGCTCCGCCGCCTCGGCGAAATTGAAGGTATGCGGCCCCATCACCAGCGGGCAGGCGCAGGCGGCGGCCTCGATCAGGTTCTGGCCGCCCAGCGGCGCGAAGCTGCCGCCCAGCAGAGCGACATCGGCCAGGCCGTAATAGAGCGCCATCTCGCGCATGCTGTCGCCCAGCCAGGCGTCGGCATTGAGTGCCGCTTCGGGGGGCAGGTCTTGCCACTCACTGCGGCGTGCCAGGCTCAGGCCTTGCGCGAGCATGAGCGCCGCCACCTCGTCGAAGCGCTGCGGATGGCGCGGCACGATCAGCAACAGGGGCCGGCCGGCGGCCGGCAGCCGCGCCCAGGCCTGCAGCAGCATCGCCTCCTCGCCCTCGCGCGAGACCGCCAGCAGCAGCACCTGGCGCGCACCCAGCGCGGCGCGCCAGGCGCGGCCACGCGCCAGCAGCGCGGCGTCGGGCTGCAGGTCGTACTTCAGATTGCCCATCACTTCGACGCGCGGCACACCGCCCGCGCGCAGGCGCTGGGCATCGGCCTCGGTCTGCGCCAGGGCCAGGGCCAGGCCGCGCACCGCCGGCGCCAGCAGCAGCCGAAAACGGTCGCCCTGGCGCGCGCTCTTGGCCGAGAGCCGCGCATTCGCCGAGACCATGGGCACGCCCGCCACACGCGCGGCGTGCAGCAAATTGGGCCAGATCTCGGTTTCCATCAAAAGGCCGATGGCCGGGCGCTGGCGCCGCATGAAGCGACGCACCGCGCCGGGCGTGTCGTAGGGCAGCCAGACTTGTGTATCGCCGGCGCGCAGCAGGGCCTGGCCGGCCTCGCGGCCGGTGGCCGTGCCATGGGTGAGCAGCAGCCTCATGCCGGGGTGCTGGGCGCGCAGCGCGTCGATGAGGGCGGCGGCGGCGCGCGTCTCGCCCAGCGAGACCGCATGCAGCCAGACCGCACCGGCTGCGGCCACCGGCCCGCCCAGGGCCAGGCGCTCACGCCAATGCGCGCGGTAGAGCGGCTCGACCGCGCCGCGCCGCCACAGCCGCAGCAGGTAGTAGGGCGTGAGCAGACGCAGCAGCGCACCGTAGACCCAGCGGGCCAGGCGTTCGGCGAGGCTTTCCTTGCCTGTCAATGGCCGGCCGCGAAGGTGGCGTCGGGCTTGACGCGCTTGAGCTGCGCCAGCACGTCGTGCTGGATGCGCTCCAGCGCCGCGGGCGTGTGGCCCTCGAAGCGCAGCACCAGCACCGGCGTGGTGTTGGAGGGCCGCACCAAGCCGAAGCCGTCCTCGTACTCGACACGCAGGCCGTCGATGGTGACGATCTCCCGGGCGCCCGGGAACTCGGCCACCTCTTTGAGCCTGGCCACCACCTCATGGTGCTCGCCCTCGGCGCAGGGCACGTTGATCTCGGGCGTGTTGAAGCTGTTGGGCAGGTCGTTCAGCATCGCGCTTGGGTCGGCCGAACGCGAAAGGATTTCCAGCATGCGGCCGGCCGTGTACATGGCGTCGTCAAAACCGTACCAGCGTTCGGCGAAGAAGATATGGCCGGAGAGCTCGCCGGCCAGCGGCGCGCCGGTTTCCTTGAGCTTGGCCTTGGCGAGCGAATGGCCGGTCATCCACATCAGCGGGCGGCCGCCATGCGCGCGTATCCAGGGGCCCAGGCGCTGGCTGCACTTGACGTCGAAGATGATCTCGGCGCCGGGCTGGCGCGCCAGCACGTCGGCGGCCAGCAGCATGATCTGACGGTCCGGCATGATCATCTGGCCGTCCTTGGTGACGATGCCCAAACGATCGCCGTCGCCGTCGAAGGCCAGGCCCAGCTCGGCGTCGCAGGCATGCACGATGCGCTTGAGGTCTTCCAGGTTCTCGGGGCGCGAGGGATCGGGATGGTGGTTGGGGAAGTCGCCATCGACCCTGGAATAGATGTCGATCACCTCGCAACCAAGCGCGCGCAGGATCGCCGGGGCGCTGGCGCCGGGAATGCCGTTGCCGCTGTCGACCACGATCTTCATCGGGCGGGCCAGCTTGCAGTCGCTGACGATGCGGTGCGCGTACTCGGCGCCCACGTCCATCTGCGCCACGCGTCCCCTGCCCTTGGCATAGTCCTCGGCCTCGATGCGCCGGCGCAGGCCCTGGATCTGCTCGCCGTAGACGGCCGCGCCCTTGAGCACCATCTTGAAGCCGTTGTAGTCCTTGGGGTTGTGGCTGCCCGTGACCATGATGCCGGAGTTGCAGCCATGCTGGCCGCGCGTGGCCGCCACGTAGTAAAGCATGGGCGTGGTGACGGCGCCGATGTCCACCACGTCCAGGCCGGTAGCACGCAGGCCACGGATCAGCGCGGCGACCAGGGCGGGGCCGGAGATGCGGCCGTCGCGGCCCACCGCCACCGCCTTCTCGCCGAGCTTGCGGGCCTCGGTGCCGAAGGCGCGGCCCAGGTGCTCGGCCAGTTCTTCGTTCAGCGTCGTGCCGACCACGCCGCGGATGTCATAGGCCTTGAAGATGGATGCATTGACTTGCATGAATGTCCTGTCTTGCCTTGCTCGGCGAATTGGATTTGGGCGGATTGTAGGCACGCGTGCTGTGGCGGCCATGTAACTTGCCGAGCGTCGGCCAGCGGCCCCTGCCCTGGGAGCATCCCTCTACGCTTGGCCAGACTCGACCACGACACTGCACGCCATGCCCACCCTCGACGCCCTCATGCAAGACCTGGCCTATGCCCGCAGCCGCTATTTTTCAAGCTGCACAAGCGGCGCGATGAGCTGAGCCGGTTTTTTGTGCGCTTTCGCGGCCTGCCCCGCGAGCTGCCGGTGAGCCGCGCCTATGTGCACCTGTTCAAATCCATGTAGGACGGCGCGTCCATGGAACGACATGAATCAGGCGCGGTGCTAGAGTCGGCAGGGTCCAGGGAGTCAACGGCCGGCACAGGCTTTTTACGCAACCATGCCCATGAACTTGCGCCGTCAGCTGCTTGCTCTGTTGTCTGGCCTGCTGCTCGCTGCTGCCGCCGTGGCCGGCCCGCCCAACACCCTGCGCTGGATCGCGGGCGATCTGCCGCCCTTCGTCTGGCAGGGCAGCCAGGGGCCCGAGGGCTATGCCTACGAATTGGCGCAGCAGATGTCGCAGCGCCTGGGGCGCAACGACGTGGTGGAGTTCTACCCCTGGGCGCGCGCGGTGCGCATGGCCGAGGAGGGCGAGATCTTCGGCATCTTTCCGCTCGCGCGCACACCCGACCGCGAAGCCAAATTCCGCTGGCTGATCCTGTTGGCCCATGTGCGCTACAGCTTCATTGGCCGGGCTGGCGAGCCCAACCTGAGCCTAGATCAGCTGCGACCGGCCCGCATCGGTGTGCTGCGCGGCTCGCCCATCATCAAGAACCTGCAGGCCGAAAAGTTCACCAGCATCACCGAGGCCAAGGACTACAGAGACCTGCTGCGCATGCTGCGCAGCGACATGCTGACGGCCGTCTATGCCGGTGCGCCGATGCTGCAGGCCGCCATCGAGCAGTACGGCTACGCGCGCGACGAATTCAAGACCCATACCAGCCTGGGCGAGGCCGACCTCTATATGGGCAGCTCGCTGCGCCTGCCCGACGCCGAAGCCGAACGCTGGCTGCAGGCCTACCAGCAACTCGTCGCCGATGGCACCGTGGCCAGGTTGCAGCAGCGCTACCTGAAGTAGCGGCGCAGGGATATGTCCGGATCCGGCCAGTGCCGCGCCGGGTGCGCCCCTATCATGGCTGCATGCCCGCAAGCTCCGAAATCAGCTCCGAACCCAGCCCAGAGCTCAGCGCCGAACAATGCTACCCCGCCCTGCTGGCGCGCGATGCGCGCTTCGACGGACGCTGGTTTGTGGGCGTCACCTCCACCGGCGTCTACTGCCGACCGATCTGCCGGGTGCGCACGCCCAAGGCCGAGAACTGCCGCTTCTTCGGCAGCGCCGCGCTCGCCGAGGCCGCGCGCTTCAGGCCCTGCCTGAAATGCCGGCCCGAGCTGGCGCCGCGTCCGGGCCGGCTCGCCTGGTCGGTGATGGATGCCTCGCGCACCCTGGCCCTGCAGGCCGCCGCCTGGCTGGACCGCGCCGAGGAGGCCGAGCATGGCGAGGGCTCGATGGAGGTGCTGGCCGCGCATCTGGGCATCACCAGCCGCCATCTGCGCCGCATCTTCCTGGCCGAGCATGGCGTCACGCCGCTGCAATACCTGCGGACGCGCCGCCTGCTGCTGGCCAAGCAGCTGCTCAGCGAGACCTTCATGCCGATCGCCGAGGTGGCGCATAGCGCCGGCTTCGGCAGCCTGCGGCGCTTCAACGCCGCCTTTGCCGAGCAGTACCGGCTCCAGCCCTCGGCGCTGCGGCGCGGCCAGAGCCCCAATCTGAGCGCCTGCGGCGAGCCCAGGCTGGCGCTGAATTACCGCCCGCCCTATGCGGTCGATGCGCTGCTGCAATTCCTGGCGGCGCGCGCCATACCCGGCATCGAGGAAGTGAGCCTGGCCGAGCGCCGCATCGTGCGCAGCCTGCGCGTGCGCCATGGCGGGCAATGGCTGGCGGGGCGGGTCGAGCTGCAGTTCGATGCCTTGCGGCCGCGCGTCTGGCTGCTGCCCTGCTCGACCGTCTGGCCGGCGGTGGCCAGCCTGATGCCCAGCCTGCGCCGCTGGCTGGATCTGGATGCCGAGCCCGCCAGCATCGATGCCTGCCTGGGCGCGCTCGCGCAGGCGGAGCCCGGCATGCGACTGCCCGGCTGCGTCGACCGCTACGAGCTGGCGGTACGCGCGGTGCTGGGCCAGCAGGTCACGGTGGCGGCGGCGCGCACCCTGGCCAGCCGCTTTGTCGAGCGCTTCGGCGAGCCCCTGCCCGAGGGTCAGGCCAGTGCCAGCGTGCACCGGCTGTTCCCGAGCCCGGCGCGCATCGCCCTGGCGGGCGTGGACGAGATCGCCGCTTTAGGCATCATCCGGCGCCGCGCCGAGGCCCTGATCGCGCTGGCGCGCGCCTGGCCCGAGCTGCGCTTTGCCGCCGGCCTGGGCACGCGGGCCGAGGCCCTGGCCGAGCTGCAGGCCCTGCCCGGCCTGGGCCCCTGGACGGCGCAATACATGCTGATGCGCGGCTGGAGCTGGCCCGATATGTTTCCCGAGGCCGATGTGGTGCTGCGCAAGCAGCTCAGCCCACCGGACGCGCCGCTCAAGCCGCGCGATGTACAGCAAGCGGCCGCGGCCTTTGCGCCCTACCGCAGCTATGCGGTGCTGCAGCTCTGGCGCCGCGCCGCGCTGGCCGATGCGGCCAAGAAGAAAGCGAAGAAGCCATGAAATCGATAGACCTGGGCGAGCTGGCCCTGCTGGCCGCCATCTGGGGCGCCTCTTTTCTCTTCATGCGCCTGGGCGCGCATGAGTTCGGCCCGCTGGCGATGGCGGCGCTGCGCGTGGCCGGCGCCAGCCTGTTCCTGCTGCCGATACTGGCGGCGCGCCAGGGCCTGAGCGAGCTGCGGCGCGAGTGGCGCCCGCTGCTGGTGGTGGGCCTGCTCAACAGCGCCATCCCCTTCGCGCTCTACGCATACGCGGCGCTTTCCATCAGCGCGGGGCTGTCCAGCATCCTCAACGCCACCACGCCGCTGTGGGGCGCGCTGGTGGCCTGGATCTGGCTCTCCCAGGGCCTGAATGCCAGCCGCTTGAGCGGCCTGGCGCTGGGCTTTGCCGGCGTCGCCTTCCTGGCCTGGGACAAGGCCAGCTTCAAGCCCGGCGGCAGCGGCTGGGCCATCCTGGCCTGCCTGCTGGCGACGCTGGGCTACGGCATCGCGGCCAACTACACCAAGCGTTATCTCGTCAAGGTCGCCCCGCTCACGGTGGCCACCGGCAGCCAGCTCACGGCGGCCCTGATGCTGGCACCGCTGGCCGCCTGGCAATGGCCGGCCCAGTGGCCCAGCGCCCAGGCCTGGACCAGCGTGGCGCTCTTGGCGGTGCTGTGCTCGGGCATCGCCTACATCCTCTATTTCCGCCTGATGCAGCGGGTGGGGCCCACCAACACCATCGCGGTGACCTTTCTGATCCCGGTGTTTGCGGTGCTGTGGGGCTATCTCTTCCTGGCCGAGGCCTTCACCCTGCACATGGCGGCGGGCTGCGCCATCGTGCTCTTGGGCACGGCGCTGGCGGTGGGGTTGCTACGGCTGCCAGCGCGCAGGCGTTCGCCCCCGAACTGGCAAAGTCCGCCGCACAAGGCACAAGAGCAAGGTCGTGCAGGCACAGGCATGGAGAATAACTAGCTGAGTGATCGTCGAGGTGGCCGCATGAACTTCATGGGCCTGCCAAATGGCGCAAGGCCAGGGATACGGTTCATGGCAGCGTGCTGCGTCGGCGGCGCAGTACCCACAGCGCCCCGGCGGCGAACAGCAGCGCCGACGCCGGCTCGGGAACGGCGACCACATTGCCTTCGAGCAGTACGCGGTCGAAGATCGCCAGGCTCGCCGGACTGTTGCCCTTCAGTGAGAGCTGGACGCGCAAGGTCTGCAGGTCGTCGCGCGTCACGAAGGCACTCCAGTTGGCCTCCTTCCAACCAAAGCCGCCCGGCCCCAGGTCGGTGACGGTGATGTCGCCACCGGCGCTGTCGAACCAGTTGACGCCTGCATCGGCATTCGGCCACACGGCAATATTGCGGTTGCTGCCGGCCGTGTTGCGCGCGATGAACCCGAAGTGGGCGTCGGTGACCTGGAACGTGAAGCCCGGGTCCGCGCTCAGCGTGAAGTCGAACATGTAGCCGCCTTCGCTCTTCAGGAGCTGCATCGCCATGTTGCCGCCACCCAGGTCGACGAAGCTGTGCGGCGCGACGCTGCCGTCGGCCTTGCGGCCTGCCACCGGCGTCGCCGCGAGATGCGTCGCGACCGTCTGCGCCGTCGTCGTGCCGACACCGCTGCCGAAGGTGAACTCGACCAGGTTGATGGCCTGTGCAGGCAGATGCAACAGCGCCAAGGCGAAGAGCGGCGCCACGCGGGCGCCCAGGAAGCTGCGTGTCATGACGGACCTCCAGGTTGATGAGCTGCTGTCACGCGGCTCTCCGGCAGGCGGAAAGCAATGCCATGCTGCCGCAGCGGCAGCCCTTGCGACCGAGGGATCGCCGAGGTTTGACCGAGGTTTTGGCCGATTAAGATGCACCCGAGGGACGGGGTGAACCTGAGCGAGGGAGCCTGTGGAGTTCGAGTCGGGATTTGTAATCGCCGGGCGGGAAGTCTTTCCGCTCGAGGGACGCATCGGCAGCAGCAAGGGCAAGCTGCGCGTCGAACCCAAGGCCATGGCCGTCCTGATCGAACTCGCGCGGCACGCGCCGCAGGTACGCACGCGCAAGCAGATCGAGCAAGCCGTTTGGCCGCGCGGCTATGTGAGCAACGACGTGCTCACGCGCTGCATCGGACAGCTCCGGCGCTCGCTCGGCGACAACCCCAAGGCGCCCAGCCTGCTGGAGACGATCCCGCGTCGCGGCTACCGGCTCTGCGCCCAACCACAGCCCATGGTCAGGGCGCCATCCGACACCGCGATGCCTTCAGCCTCCGCCGTCGAGACGCTGCTCGTGCTGCCGTTTCGACACCTTGCGGCCCAGCGCGAGGGCTTTGTCGCTGAGGGCCTCACCGAACTGCTGATCCTGCGGCTGTGCGGGCTGCGCGGCATGCGCATCCTGTCGCGCACGACGGCCATGCAGTTCGCCAGCACCACGGCCAGCATAGGCGACATTGCCGCCCGCACCGGCGCGGACTGGGTCGTCGAAGGGTCGGTGCTGCAGGCGGGCGACAGGGTGCAGGTCATCGCCCAGCTCATCGACGCGCGCACCGACGCTCACATCTGGGCCGCCGACTACTCACGCGGGCTCGAGGACCTGCTGGCAATGCAGAACGAGATTGCCGAGCGCGTTGCCATGGCGATTCGCGCCCAGCTCGGCGCGGCCGAAGTCCCGACGCCCGCCGCGCCGGCGCTGGCCTCGGCCGGAGTGCGCGACTATCTGCGCGGGCGCCATCTGCTGAGCCGACGCACCGTGCCGGCGCTGCGCGAGGCGATCCAGGCCTTCGCTGCCGTGACCCAGGGCGCGCCCGACTACGCCCCGGCATGGGCCTCGCGCGCCGAGTGCGAGATGTTACTGATGCACTATGGCGCCGCGCCCGCTGCCGAGCTGCTCGCGCCCTGCGAGGCGCATCTCGAGCACGCCCTGGCACTGGACCCGCAACTCGGCATCGGCCTGTCGACGCGTGGAGCGATGCGCTTCTTCTTCGCGCTTGACTTCGAAGGCGCCGCGCGTGACCTGCAGCAAGCCTTGCACCTGCTGCCGAGCTACGGCTTGGCCATGGTGCAACTCGCCAGCGTGGCCCTGGTGCGCCACCAGTTCGACGAGGCGCGAGCCTGGATCGAGCAGGCCTTGCTCGTCGACCCGCTGGACGTCGGGGTGAACATGAACTTTGGCGACCACATGATCCTGCAGCGCCGTTACGGCGACGCGGCCGTGGCGCTGCAACGCGCCCTCGAACTCGCCCCGTCACACCGCCCGAGCCGGCTGCGCCTGGCCTGGGCACTCGCGCTGGCCGGCCAGGCCGACGCAGCGGCCAGGGCCCTGGCGGCCTGCGGACCCGAGAACGACGCCGATGCGACCTGGCTGGAATACGCAGCACTGGTCGCGGCGGCACAAGGCGCCACGGCGCGGGCCGCCGCCTACGATGACGCGCTCCGATGCATCGCGGCGCAGCAGCGCGTCTCCCCCTGGACATTGGCGCGCAGCGCGGCGGCCGCGGGGCGCCTTGCTGCGGCGCTCGACGAACTCGCCGTCGCTGGCCGCGAGCGCTCGAGTTCATGGCCCTTCCTGCGCCTGACCCCGGCCTTCGACGCACTGCACGGCGACGCGCGCTTCGAGGCGCTGGCAGCGAGCCTGCCCGGCGCACCTTGACCGCCAGCCGCTGGTGGCCACCGCGCTGTAGACCCCGCCGTTGGCCAGCGTGCGGTAGGCATTGGCCAGCGCCAGACCCCGAATCGCCTTGATGATTCTTCGCAGCGTCCCCGCATGCCCTCCCAGGCCGTTGGTGCGGCGAGTCTAGGGTGCTCAGGACTCGGTCTGCCGCAAAAGCGCCTGCAGGCCCGCCTCGTCCAGCACCGCCACCCCCAGCTCGCGCGCCTTGTCGAGCTTGGAGCCGGCCTCTTCGCCTGCCACCACGTAGTGGGTCTTCTTCGAGACCGAGCCGCTGACCTTGCCGCCCGCGGCCTCGATCAACTCCTTGGCGGCGTCGCGCGAGAGCGTGGGCAGGGTGCCGGTGAGCACCAGGGTCTTGCCCAGCAGCGGCTTGGGGCCTTGATCGGCGGCAGCGCCCTCGCCCTCGGGCCAGTGCACGCCGGCGGCGCGCAGCTGCTCGACCACATCGCGGTTGTGCGGCTGGGCGAAGAAGGTGTGAATGCTTTGCGCCACGATGGGGCCGACGTCGCGCACCTGCAGCAGCTGCTCGACGCTGGCGTCCATCAGCGCGTCGAGCGCGCCGAAATGTCGCGCCAGGTCCTTGGCGGTGGTTTCACCGATCTGGCGTATCCCCAGCCCGAACAGAAAGCGCGCCAGCGTGGTGCTCTTGCTCTTCTCCAAGGCAGCGACGATGTTCTGCGCGCTCTTCTCGGCCATGCGCTCCAGCGCCGCCAGCTTGGCCCTTCCTTCCGGTTCAGCCAGCTTGTAGAGGCCGGGCAGGCTGTCGACGATGCCGGCGTCCACCAGTTGCTCGACCAGCTTGTCGCCCAGGCCCTCGATGTCCATGGCGCGGCGGCCGGCAAAGTGCAGCAGCGCCTGCTTGCGCTGGGCCGGGCAGAAGATGCCGCCGCTGCAGCGGTAGTCCATGCCACCCTTCTCACGCACGGTGGCGCTGCCGCACACCGGGCAGGCACGCGGCATGCGGAAATTGGGCACGTAGGTGGCGCGTTCGGCCTTCAGCACCCCGACCACCTCGGGAATCACATCGCCGGCGCGCCGCACGATCACCTGGTCGCCCAGACGCACGCCCTTGCGGCGCAGCTCGAAGAGGTTGTGCAGGGTGGCGTTGCTGACCGTAGTGCCGCCGACGAACACGGGGTCAAGTCTTGCCACCGGCGTGAGCTTGCCGGTGCGGCCGACCTGGATGTCGATCGCCAGGAGGCGCGTGAGCTGTTCCTGCGCCGGGTATTTGTGCGCCACCGCCCAGCGCGGCTCGCGCGTCACAAAGCCCAGGCGCTGCTGCAGGGTGCGGCTGTTGACCTTGTAGACGATTCCGTCGATGTCGAAGGGCAGCGCGTCGCGCCGCGCGCCCATGGCCTGGTGAAAGGCGATCAGGCCGGCCGCCCCCTGGGTGACGACGCGGTGCTCGCACACCGGCATGCCCATGGCCTGCAGCGCGTCCAGCAGCGCACTGTGCGTGGCCGGCACATCCCAGCCCTGCACCTCGCCCAGGCCATAGGCGTAAAAGCTCAGCGGGCGCTTGGCGGCGATCGAGGGGTCGAGCTGGCGCACCGCACCGGCGGCGGCGTTGCGCGGGTTCACAAAGGTCTTGTCACCGGCCTCGCGCTGGCGCTCGTTCAGCGCCTCGAAATCGTCGCGCCGCATATAGACCTCGCCGCGCACCTCGAGCACCGGCGCGTCCACGCCCTTGAGCCGCAGGGGGATTTGCCCGACGGTGCGGATGTTCTGCGTCACGTCCTCGCCGGTCTCGCCATCGCCGCGCGTGGCGGCCTGCACCAGCACGCCCTGTTCGTAACGCAGATTGATGGCCAGGCCATCGAACTTGAGCTCGGCGGCATATTCCACCGGCGGCGCGTCCTCACCCAGCTCGAGTTGGCGGCGCACGCGCTCGTCAAAGGCCTGGGCGCCGCTGGGCGAGGTGTCGGTCTCGGTGCGTATGCTCAGCATCGGCACGGCATGGCGCACCGGCGCAAAGCCGTCCAGCAGCCTGCCGAGCACGCGCTGGGTGGGCGAGTCGGGCGTGAGCAGTTCGGGATGCGCGGCCTCCAGGGCCTGCAGCTCCTGGAACAGCTTGTCGTACTCGGCGTCCGGCAGTTGCGGGGCATCGAGCACGTAGTAGAGATGGGCGTGGTGATGGAGTTGCTCACGCAGGCTGCGCGCACGCGCGGCGGCAGCGTCGGTGCTGCCAATTGGGAGGGTCGAGAGGGTCGGGAGAGTCGGAAGGGGCTGGCTCATGGCCACGATTGTGGCGCAGCTCGCGACTGAGGCATCGCGCCAACAGGGCTGGCGCAAGCGTCGGCCAGGCATCAAAATCTGCCCCAAGGCCGGACCGTTCCTCACCCCGGAAACGGCTGCTGATTGGGATCGCGAGCGGCCGGCTGGCCGGCGCCATAAGGACAAGACGGTGCGGCTTTTTGACAGCGATGACGAACTCGCGGCGCTAGAACGGCGCGTGGCGGGCCTGGCACAGGCGAGCGAGGACCCGCAGGCCTGGGTGGAACTGGCCTGGCAGCTGCGCCAACGCGACAGCACGCGCGCCTTGGCGCTTGCCGAGGCCGCAAGGTCCGCCATTGCTGCCATGCCGAGACAGGCCGTACCTCCCAAACTGCGCGCAGCGTGGACGGCCCGACTTGCCCTGGTGCGTGGCGAAGTGCAGGGTTTGGCAGGCGACTATGCGGCGGCCCGACACGAGTTTGACACGGCGCTGCGCAGCTTCAGGAGGCTGGGGGACGCCGTGGGGGTGGGCGACACGCATTGGTTGTCCCTCACCCTCGCGATCGACCATGGCGACGTCAAGCGTCGCGACCAGGAGTTGCAGGCGGCGATCCAGGCCTACGCCCAGGCCGGCGACGCCTTGCGGCACGGCATCGCCGACTTGCGCCGCAGCTGGTATCTGGCCAGCGCCGATCCGGAAGCGGCACGCCAGCATCTGCAGGCCTTTGATCGCGAAGCGGCCGGCTTGCATCACCCCAGCCTGATGGCATGGCGCAGCTGGGTGCAGGCCTATCTGCAACCGCTTGGTGGCCAGGCCATTCTGGCCAATCTGAGCAGCTACCAGCTGGCCCAGCAGAGTGGCCAGCTGCGCATGGCCATCACCGCGGCGCTGGCCGCTGGCGACAAGCTGATGGACCTGAACGACGCCGATGGTGCGCTGGAGTGGATGGAGCGCGGCCTGGACCTGGCGCGGCGTGCCGCCTGGCGCCCGGTGATTGCCACATGCCTGCAGCAAACCGCGAATGTGCTGCGTGTGCTGGGGCGGCATGAAGCGGCCGCCGAGATGCTGCGGCAGGCCTTGGCCGACGCCCTGCCCGGCTCACGCAACCAGGTGATCGCGCTGCACTATATGGGGCTGCTGGCGATGGAAACCGGCGCGCTGTGCTCGGCCGCCGACATGCTGGCCCGTGCCGAGCATGGCTTCAGGCGCCTCGGCGTGCTGCGCCCGCTGATCAGGGTGCAATACGGCCGCGCCAAGGCCTTGCTGAGGCTGGGCCGCTTCGAGCAGGCCCAGGCGCTCGCACAGGCCGCATTGCAGAGCGCGCAGGCACATGATTTGCGCGAGGACCAGATCAGCGCCTACCGCGTGCTGGCCGAGCTGGAACAGGCCCGTCCCGGTGGCAGCGCCGAGCAAGGCCTGCGCCTGCTGCGTGCAGCGCAGGCCATTGCGGGCAGCATCGAAGGCTATCTGGCGCCGCCCGATCTGCTCGAAGCCCTGGCCGCCGGCCATGCCGCGGCGCAGCGCTACCAAGAGGCCTACCAACTGGCCATGGAGGCCAACGCGGTGCGCCAACAGGCGCATGGGCGCAGTGCCATCAACCGGGCCGTGTCGCTGCAGGTGGCACAGGACACCGAGCGCCTACGTGCCCAGGCCGAAAGGCTGCGCCTGCTCGCGCGGGCCGAGGCCGAGCGAGCAGACTTGCTGCAGCAGGGCAACCAGACCTTGCAGCACCTCAGCGCCATCGGCCGCGAGCTGACGGCAAGGCTGGACGTGACGCAGATCGCCGCGCTGCTGGAGCGTCATGTCAAGGCCATGCTGGATGCTTATTCCTTCCTCTGCTACCGCGTCGACGAGTCCGGCGAGCGCTTGCTGCCGGTGCTGTGCCTGGAGGGCGGCCAGCCGGTGCAGGCTCCCGCGGTATCCCTGGCCGACCCGAAGCGCCAGACGGCGCGCTGTGCGCGCGAGCGTTGCGAGATGGTGTTGCACGTCGAGCCCGAGCCCGATCAGGTGCTGCCGGGCACGGTGGCCTGCCGCAGCCTGATGTTTGCCCCCCTGCAACTGGCCGGGCGCCTGCTCGGCGTGCTGAGCATCCAGTCCCCCAGGGCGAACGCCTATGGCGAGCGCGAGCTGGCGATCTTTCGCAGCCTCTCGGCCTATAGCGCCATCGCCCTGGCGAACGCAGACGCCATGAGCAGCTTGAGCCAGGCCCAGCATGAGCTGCAGGCCAAGAACCGCGAACTGGAGCGCCTGGCCATCACCGACGCATTGACCGGCTTGTACAACCGCCGCTATCTGGACATGGTGCTGGAGCGCGAGCTGCGCCGCGCGCAACGCTACGGCACCGAGCTGAGTGTGATCCTGCTGGACCTGGACCATTTCAAGCACATCAACGACCGGTACGGCCACCAGCTGGGAGACCAGGTGCTGGTCAGCGTGGCCGCGCTGCTGCGCACACGCCTGCGCGACAGCGATGTCGCCGGCCGCTGGGGCGGCGAGGAGTTTCTGATCATCTGCGCCAGCACCTCCGAGCCGGGCGCCAGCGCCGTGGCCGAGCAGGTGCGGCGCCATGTGGCAGGCTTGCCGCTGCCGCAGCGGGGCCACTGCAGTGCCAGTTTCGGCGTGGCTCAGCTGCGCGAGGGTGAGACGGCGGCCGGCCTGCTGGCACGCGCCGATGCCGCGCTCTACCGCGCCAAGCAGAGCGGCCGCAATCGCGTGCTCAGCGACGCAAGCCCGCAGCGCAGCTAGATGGTGGCTTAGGCCGCGGGCGGCAGGCGCGTGATCATCACCTGGTCCACGCGGTGGCTGTCCACGTCCATCACCTCGAAGCGCCAGCCCTCCCAGACCACCTGGTCGGTGCGCCTGGGGATGCGGCGCAGCATCACCATCAGGAAGCCGGCCAGGGTGTCGTACTGGCCGGCTTGGGGCCAGGCCTCCAGCTCCAGCGCGCGCTGCACATCGGGAATGGGGGTGATGCCGTCGGCCAGGAAGCTGCCGTCGTCGCGGCGCACGATCTGCTGCTCCTCGTCGTAGCTGGCCACCAGGCTGCCCATCACCGTGCTCATCACGTCGTTGAGGGTGATCACGCCCACCACCAGGCTGTATTCGTTCACCACCACGGCGAAGTCTTCGTGCTTCTCGCGAAACTGCAAGAGCACCTCGGAGAGGGTGATGCGGTCGGGCACGATCAGCACCTTCTTGATCAGGCCCTCGCTACCGCGCAGCTGCAGCAGCTCCGCGCGCAGCACGCGCTGGAACAGATCGGTGGCATCCACATAACCCACCACCTGGTCGATCTCGCCCGCGCAGACCAGATAGGTCGAATGCGGCTCCTCGGCGATGCGGTTGCGCACCAGCGCGTCGTCGTCGTCAAGGCCGAAGAACACGATGCGCTCGCGCGTGGTCATCACGCTTTCCACCGTGCGCGTGTCGAGCTCGAACACATTGGCGATGATCTGCTGCTCGGCGTCGGCCACCACGCCGGCCAGATTGCCGGCTTCGGTGAGGGCCAGTATGTCGGCATGGGTGATGCTGTTGTCGCGCGTGGCCGGCAGGCCCATCAGCCGTATCAAGGCCTCGCTGATCTTGCTGAAGGCCCAGGACAGGGGCTTGAGCAGGGTGCACAGGCCCAGCATCGGCCCGATCAGGATCAGCGCCACGCGCTCGGGTTCATTCATCGACAAGCGCTTGGGCACCAGGTCGGCCAGCACGATGAAGAGCGCGGTGATGGCCGCAAAAGACAGTGCGAAGCCCAGGCTTTGCGCCCGCTCGGGCGCGAGCAGCAGGCCCAGGGCGGCGGAGAAATGCGGCGTGAACGCGCCTTCGCCGACGATGCCGCCGAGTATCGCCACGGTGTTCACACCGATCTGCACCACGGTGAAGTAATGCCCGGGCTGCTCCTGCACCTCCAGCACGCGCTCGGCGCGGCCATCGCCCTCGTCGGCCAGCTGGCGTAGCTTGAGCCGGCGCGAGGCCGCCACCGACAGCTCCGCCATCGAGAAGAAGGCGCTGGCGGCGATCAAGAGGGCAATCAGCAGCAGGCCGGTGCTCAAGCGTGCTCCGTTTCCGAACAGAGCTTGCAGTGTAGTCAGCTGAAGAGCCGCCGCGCGGCCAGGCTGCCGGCCGCCAGATCGCGCGAGGCCAGCGCCTTGTAGAGCGTGGCGAGTTCCTGGCCGATGGCGGCGAAGGCATGCAGATTCAGGATCTGGGCGCGGTCGTCGCAGACATCGGCCTCGATGTCGCGCGAGAGCGCCCGCGCGGCTTCCTGCCAGGCGGCGAAGGGCTCCAGGGCCTCGGGGGTCTGCGGCACGTCCAGCGCCAGCGTCAGCTCGCGCAGCGCCGAGGCCTGCGGGTCCTCGGCCAGCGCCGCCTGGGCATCGAACTGCAGGCTCAGGATGGGCGGCGCGCCCTCCTCGTCGGCGGCCAGCACCAGGCGGCCCGGGATGGCGCCGGGCACGAAGCCATGGCGAAGCGCCATCTGCTGCACATAGCCCAGGGTCCAGGCGGCGCTGCGCGCGCGCAGCACCACGGCCAGCTGGGCATCGTGCTCGCTGGCGAACTGGTCGAGCTCGCGCGCACGCGCCACCACATCCAGCATGTCGGGGAACTGCACAAAGGCCGAGAGGCCGTCGGCAAAGCCCTGCACCTTCTGCACGAACTCCGAGTACTCGATCTCGTTCATCGCGCCGCTGCGGTTGGCCATCTGCACGCCGGCCTGGAACTCGCTATAGCGCTGGCCGGCCATGGGCAGTTCCCACTCGCCCGATTCGGCATTCAGCCCCTCGATATGAAAGGGCTTGGTGCCGGCGCGGCGGCTGCCCGGCAGGTGCGAGATCGCCAGCTCGCCGCTCACCGGTGCTTCCAGGGTGACGGTGGCGATGGCGTCGATCAGCGCGTCGATACGGGCCGAGGGCTTGCGCGGCAGCTGACGCGTCGGCAGCGCTGCGCCGCCATCGGCCTGGAAGGGTTCGCCAACCGCCGCCCTGGCTTCGCCGAGGGTCGGGTCTTGCCTGTCCCCCAGCTGCGGCTCGATCGGCGGATCGGCACGGCGCGGGCCGGCCTTGCGCGCGCTCCAGGCGCCGTGGGCGATGACGATGATGAGGATCAGGCCGCCGAGGATGGCGAGCATGGCGGTAAGGGTCATGCCAGACCTCCCGCCGGGCCGCCCCAAGGGAGGGCTGAGCCCCCTTGGGGGGTAGCGAACGAAGTGAGCTTGGGGGCTGTCATAGTGCCTCCGCCATGCCCAAGGCCGCTTCCATGTCGACGGCCACGATGCGCGACACGCCCTGCTCCTGCATGGTCACGCCAATCAGTTGTTCTGCCATTTCCATTGCAATCTTGTTGTGCGAGATGAAGAGGAACTGCGTGCCCTTGCTGCTCATCTCGGAAACCAGTTTCGCGTAACGCTCGGTGTTGGCGTCGTCCAGCGGCGCATCCACCTCGTCCAGGAGGCAGAAGGGCGCGGGGTTGAGCATGAAGATCGCGAACACCAGGGCGATCGCGGTGAGCGCCTTCTCGCCGCCCGAGAGCAGGTGGATGGTGCTGTTCTTCTTGCCGGGCGGCTGGGCCATCACCTGCACGCCGGAATCGAGGATCTCGTCGCCGGTGATCACCAGCTTGGCATTGCCGCCGCCAAAGAGCGTGGGGAACATGCGGCCGAAGTGCTCGTTCACCTGGTTGAAGGTGCCCGAAAGCAGCTCGCGCGTCTCGAGGTCGATCTTGTGGATCGCATCCTCCAGCGTCTTCATCGCGGTGCTGAGGTCGGTGTACTGAGAGTCCAGGAAGGTCTTGCGTTCACGCGCCGCGCTGAGCTCGTCCAGCGCCGCCAGGTTCACCGCCCCCAGGGCCGCGATCTCGCGGTTGATGCGGTCGATCTCGCCCTGTAGACCGTAGAGCTTGACCTGGCCCTCCTCCACCGTCCTGGCCAGCGCCTCCAGGTCCACGGCGGCGGCGAGCAACTGCTCCATGTACTGGGCGCCGCCCAGCGAGGCGGCCTGCTCGTCGAGCTGCAGCTTGGTGATGCGCTCGCGCAGCGGGTCCAGGCTGCGTTCGAAGACGAGGCGCTGCTCCTCGGCCTTGCGCAGGCGCAGGCTGAGATCGTCGTAGCCGGCGCGCACGGCGGCCAGCTCGCGCTCGCGCTCGACCTTGAGCGCCAGCGCGTCCTGCAGGCCGGCCTGCGCGGCGGCGTCGTTGAGCGTCTCAAGCTCCTTGCCCAGGGTCTCGGTGGACTGCACATTCAGCGCCATCTGCTGCTGGGCGGTCTCGATGGAGCGCTGCAGCTCGCCGCGGCGCGCCGCCAGGGTGCGGGCGCTGAAGGTGGCCTCCTGGGCGCGGCGCTCCAGCGAGCGCAATTGCTCGCGCGCCTCGGCCAGGCGGCGCTCGGCCTGGATCACCGCATCGTCCAGCTCGGCATGTTTTTCCTGGCAGGTCGCCAGCTGCATATCGAGTTCCTCGAAGCGCGCCTCGCCGGTGATGCGGCGCTCCTGCAGCTCCTCGGACTGGGCGTCGATCTCGAACAGCTCTTCTTCCAGCTGTGTGCGGCGCGTGCTGGCGGCCTCGCTCTGCTGGGTCAGGCGCAGCAGTTCGACGTGCAGCTGGTGCGCGCGGGTCTGGGTGTCGGTGGCGTCACGGCGCAGCTGGCCCAGGCGCTGCGAGGCCTCGGTATGGCCGGCCTCGGCGCGCACCAATTGCGTCTTGGCGTCCTCGGCGATGAGCTGCTGGGCGCGCAACTCGCGGCCCAGGTTTTCGATTTCCTGGGCGCGCGCCAGGAGGCCGGCGGCCTCGGAATCGGGCGCATAAAAGCTCACCGCGAACTGGCTCACCGCATGGCCCTCGCGGGTCATGATGACCTCGCCATGCGTGAGCCTGGCGCGGCCGGCCAGGGCCTCGTCGATGCTGGCGGCGGTGTAGACGCCTTCCAGCCAATCGTTCAGCAAGGCCTTCAGCCCAGGCTGGTCGTCCAGGCGCAAGAGCTCGGTAAGGCGCGGCAGGGTCTCGTGGGTGTTGGCGATCGCGGCCGCGGGCGGCGAGTAGAAGGCCAGCCGGGCGGGCGGCGCATCGCTGGCAAAGGCGCGCACCGTCTCCAGCCGGCCCACCTCGAGCGCACCCATGCGCTCGCGCAGCGCCGCCTCCAGCGCGTTTTCCCAGCCCTGCTGGATGTGCAGCCGGGTCCAAAGCCCGGCCAGGCCTTCCAGCCCATGCTTGGCCAGCCAGGGTTTGAGCTTGCCCTCGGTCTGCACTTTTTCCTGCAGCGCGCGCAAGGCATCGAGCCTGGCGGAGAGGTCCGATTGCCGCGCCAGCTGGGCATTGGCATCCTGCTGTGCGGTGCGGCGCGCCTCGTCCAGCGCCGGCAGCTGCTCGCCGAGCTCGTGCAGGCGCGCATCGGCCAGTTCGCGGGCCTCGTCGGCCGCCGCGCTCTGGCGCTTCAATTCGGCCAGGCGCTCCTGATCGGGCAGGGCGAGGCCCTGCCGTTCGCTGGCCAGGCGCTCGCGCCGGGTACGCAGCTGGCGCGCCTGCTCGTCGATATTGCGGCTCTCGGCCGCCAGCACCTGGATCTGCTGCTGCACCTGGGTCACGAGGGCACGCTGCTCGTTGGCCTTCGCTTGAGCCGCGCGCACCGCATCCTCGCTATTGGGCAGGTTGATGCCCTGCTCCTCGGCCTGGGCGGCGAGGATCTCGCTCTGCTCCTCGGCGCTGGCAATCTGCGCGCCGATCTGCTCCTGCTCCTCGCGCGCCTGGGCCGAGCGCTCGCCCCATTGCTGGTTCTGCGCCTGCAGCTCCAAGAGGCGCTGCTCGACGCGCTGGCGCCCCTCCACCACATAGCGGATGCGCTCTTCCAGCCGGCTCACTTCCAGCTGCGCCTCGGCCATGCGGCCTTGGCTGGCATGCAGCTCATCGCCCGCCGCATAGTGGGCCTGGCGCACGGTTTCCAGCTCGGCCTCGACGGCGCGCAGCTCGGCCATGCGCGCCTCCAGCGCGTTCACCGCTTCGAGCTGCTCGCCCTTCACGCGCGCCTGCTCGCCGGTGGCATCGCGGTGCTTGAGGAACCAGAGCTGGTGCAGCTTGAGCGTGCCCTGCTCCTGCAACTGGCGGTAGCTGGCCGCCACCACCGCCTGCTTCTCCAGGCGCTCGAGGTTGTTGTTCAACTCACGCAGGATGTCGTCCACGCGGGTGAGGTTCTCGCGCGTGTCCTTGAGGCGGTTCTCGGTCTCGCGGCGGCGCTCCTTGTACTTGGAGACGCCGGCGGCCTCCTCGAGGAACATGCGCAGCTCTTCGGGCTTGCTCTCGATGATGCGGCTGATGGTGCCCTGGCCGATGATGGCGTAGGCGCGCGGCCCCAGGCCGGTGCCCAGGAACACGTCCTGCACATCGCGGCGGCGCACCACCTGGTTGTTGATGTAGTAGCTGGAGCTGCCGTCGCGCGTCAGCACGCGCTTCACGGCGATCTCGGTGAACTGGTTCCACTGCCCGCCGGCACGCGCGTCCTCATTGCTGAACACCAGCTCCACGCTGGCGCGGCTGGCCGGCTTGCGGTTGCCGGAGCCATTGAAGATCACGTCCTGCATGGACTCGCCGCGCAGCTCGCTGGCCTTGCTTTCGCCCAGCACCCAGCGCACGGCGTCCATGATGTTGGACTTGCCGCAGCCATTGGGCCCCACCACGCCCACCAGCTGCCCGGGCAGCTGGAAATTCGTGTGCTCGGCGAAGGACTTGAAGCCGGAGAGCTTGATCGAGTTCAGGCGCATGACAACAAACGCGTACTAAGCCCTTGATTTGGTTATAGAAAAGCCCCTTACCCGGGGCCTATCTAGGGGCCGGATGATACCATCGGGCCCTCCCCAAAACAGAGAACGCCAGGGCCGCCGCCCGGGCCGCACCATCCATGGCCACCCAGAAGAAAACCGCCAAGCCTGCAGCTCCCGCGCCCAAACAACGTGAGATGCCACCCAACCCGCCCTCGCGCCCCAGCAAGGAACTGCACGTCTTCCCGAACCCGGCCCCCGAGCGCGACTATGTGATCCAGTTCCAGGTGCCCGAGTTCACCTGCCATTGCCCGCTCACCGGCCAGCCCGACTTCGCACACTTCACCATCGACATGATCGCGGACCGGCACTGCGTCGAGCTGAAGAGCCTGAAGATGTATTTCTGGAGCTACCGCGACGAGGGCGCCTTCCACGAGAAGGTCACCAACACCATTCTGGAAGACATCGTGAAGGTGACGAACCCGCGCTTCATCCGCATCACCGCCAAGTGGTATGTGCGCGGCGGCATCTACACCAATGTGGTGGTGGAGCACCGCAAGAAGGGCTGGAAGCCCGAGCCGCGCGTGGACCTGCCGGCCCACGGCTTCGAGTCCGGCCTGCTGCGCTGATAGCTCGCCGCGTGGCCCTTGCGTCCCACCCCGCGCATCAACTGGTCGAGGTGACGGTGCGGCGCAGCCGCATCGACGGCTTTGGCGTGTTCGCCGCCGAACCAATCGCTGCCGGCGCGCGCCTGGGTGACCTGACCGGCGAGGCCATCACGGTGGCCGAGGCTCGCCGGCGTGCGCAGGGCCGGCAACGGCTGATGCTGGTGGAACTCTCGGCCAGCCGCGCCATCGATGCCAGCCGCGGCAGCGACCCGATGCGCTTCACCAATCACAGCTGCGCACCGAATGCAAGGCTGCAGGTGGAAGGCGGCGAGGTGCGCTTCTTCGCGCTGCGCGATATCTCGCTTGGCGAAGAAATAACCGTCTCCTACGGCAGTACCCACCATGAAGGGCGCCTGGCCTGCCGCTGCGGGGCCGAGAATTGCCAGGGTCAACTCTGAATCCGACATGAGCGCCATCGCACCGCCCGCACCACATAACCCGCTGCTGGACAAGCTGCACCCCTACCCCTTCGAGCGCCTGCGCGCGCTCACCGCGGGGCTGACGCCCAACCCGGCCTATCGGCCCATCAGTCTGGGCATCGGCGAGCCCAAGCATGCGGCGCCCAAGCTGATCGAAGACGCCTTGATGGCCAGCTTGAAGAGCCTCGCCGCCTACCCGGCCACCGCCGGCGCACCGGCCCTGCGCGAAGCCATCGTCGGCTGGCTGCAGCGCCGCTATGGCCTGGCCCTGGACGCGGCCACCCAGGTGCTGCCGGTGAACGGCTCACGCGAGGCGCTGTTCGCCATCGCGCAGACGGTTGTCGACCCCACGCGTGCCGGCGCCACCGTGGTCTGCCCCAATCCCTTCTATCAGATCTACGAGGGCGCGGCCCTGCTGGCTGGCGCCCAGACGGCCTTTGCGAATTCAGACCCGGCGCGCAATTTCGCCGCCGATTGGTCGCAGATAGATGCGGCCACCTGGGCAAGGACCCAGCTGCTGTATGTGTGCTCGCCCGGCAACCCGACCGGCGCGGTAATGCCGCTGAGCGAGTGGGAGCAGTTGTTCGCGCTCAGCGACAAGTACGGCTTCGTGATCGCCTCGGACGAGTGCTATTCGGAGATCTACTTCCGCGACGAGGCCCCGCTCTCGGGCCTGGAGGCCGCGGCCAAGCTGGGGCGCAGCGATTACAAGAACCTGATCGCCTTCACCAGCCTGAGCAAGCGCTCCAATGTGCCGGGCCTGCGCGCGGGCTTTGTGGCGGGCGATGCACAGCTCATCAAGCGCTTCTTGCTCTACCGCACCTACCATGGCAGCGCCATGAGCCCGATGGTGCAGGCGGCCAGCATCGCCGCCTGGGGCGACGAGGCCCATGTGGTCGAGAACCGCGCGCAGTACCGCGCCAAGTTCGCCCAGGTCACGCCGCTGCTGGCCGAGGTGCTGGACGTGGCGCTGCCGGACGCCAGCTTCTACCTCTGGGCCGGCGTGCCGGGGGGCGACGACGTTCGCTTCTCCCTGGAGTTGCTGGCTCAATACAATGTCGCGGTGCTGCCGGGCAGCCTGCTGGCGCGTGAGGCCCATGGCCAGAATCCGGGCGCCGGGCGCATCCGCCTGGCCCTGGTGGCCGAACTGGCCGAATGCATGGAAGCCGCCGAACGCATCCGGACCTTTGCCCGGGCCTACCAGGCCTGAATCCGCCGCTATCCCCTTCTCCTCCCCTTCTTCGAACGAGTTTTCTCATGAGCCAAGAACTGCAAGCCGTCATCGACCTCGCCTGGGAAGGCCGCGCCAATATCAATGCCACCAACGCCCCCGAGGTGCGCGAGGCGGTGGAGCATGTGATCGCCGAACTGGATGCCGGCCGCCTGCGCGTGGCCGAGCGCCAGGCCGTCGGCCAGTGGACGGTGCACCAGTGGATCAAGAAGGCGGTGCTGCTGTCGTTCCGGCTGAACGACAACCACATCATGGGCGAAGGCCCGCTGACCTTCTTCGACAAGGTGCCCACCAAGTTCGGCGGCATGAGCGAAGAGCAGCTGCGCGCCACCGGCGTGCGCGTGGTGCCGCCCGCGGTGGCACGCCGCGGCAGCTACCAGGCAAAGAATGTGGTGCTGATGCCTTCGTATGTGAACATCGGTGCCTATGTGGACGAGGGCGCGATGGTCGACACCTGGGCCACCGTGGGCTCCTGCGCCCAGATCGGCAAGAACGTGCACCTGAGCGGCGGCGTGGGCATCGGTGGCGTGCTGGAGCCGCTGCAGGCCAACCCCACCATCATCGAAGACAACTGCTTCATCGGCGCGCGCTCCGAGGTGGTGGAAGGCGTGATCGTCGAGGAGAACTCGGTGATCTCGATGGGCGTCTACCTGGGTCAGAGCACGCCCATCTACGACCGCGAAACCGACACCGTGAGCTACGGCCGCATCCCGGCCGGCTCGGTGGTGATCAGCGGCAGCCTGCCGAAGGCCGATGGCAAGTACAGCCTCTACGCCGCCATCATCGTCAAGAAGGTGGATGCGGGCACGCGGGCCAAGACGTCCATCAACGAGCTGCTGCGCGCCTGATCACGCCAACGCAAAGGGAGCCCGGCATGAGCACAGGAAATATGGAGCGCATTCTTCGGTTGATGGCCGAGAAAGGGGCGTCCGACTCCTATCTCTCGGCCAATATGCCGGTGCTGATACGCATCAACGGCCAGATCCTGCAGCTGTCCGACCAATTGCTCTCGCATGCACAGCCGCGCCAGCTCATCAGCGAGGTGATCGAGCCGGCCCAGCTGGCCGAGCTGGACCAGACCGGCGAGTTGAACATGGCGGTGGCCATCCCCAAGGTGGGCAGCTTCCGGCTCTCGGGCTTTCGCCAGCGCGGCAGCATCGCCGCGGTGTTCCGCCATATCCCGCACACCATCCCCTCGCTGGAAAGCCTGAACCTGCCACCGATACTGGGCAAGCTGGTGCAGGAAAAGCGCGGCCTGATCCTGATGGTGGGCGCCACCGGCACCGGCAAGAGCACCACGCTGGCGGCGATGCTGGAGCAGCGCAACCAGAACATGGCCGGCCACATCCTCACCATCGAGGATCCGCTGGAATACCTGTTCAGCAACAAGCGCTCGGTGGTGAACCAGCGCGAGGTGGGGCGTGATACCGCCTCCTTGCATGTGGCCTTGAAGAACGCGCTGCGCCAGTCGCCCGACTGCATCCTGATCGGCGAAATCCGCGATCGCGACACCATGACCGCGGCGATTTCCTACGCGCTCTCGGGCCATCTGGTGCTGGCCACGCTGCATGGCAACAACAGCTACCACGCGCTCAACCGCATCCTCTCCTTCTACACGCCGGAGTCGCGCCCCGCGCTGCTCAACGACCTGGCCGCGGGCCTGAAGGCGGTGATCTCACAGCGCCTGGTGCGCGCCGCCGCGGGCGGCCGCGTGCCGGTGACCGAGATCATGCTCAACACCAAGCTGATCGCAGAGTTCATCGAGCAGGGCGATTTCGCCAGCGTCAAGGAAGCGATGGAGAAGTCGATCGCCGAGGGCTCGCTGACCTTCGAGGAGCATTTCGCCAAGCTCATCAAGGACGGCACCATCACCCGCGAGGAAGGCCTGGCCTTTGCCGACTCGCCCACCAATCTGCTGTGGCGCCTGCAAAACGACATGCCCGGCCAGGCCAAGCCGAATGCCAAAAAGGAAGAGCCGGCCCAGGACGAGGCCAGCTTCACCGAAATCACCCTGGACGTGAGACCCGAATGAGCCAGGCTGACGCCACTTTCGCGCTGCTGGAGCAGCTCATTGCCCTGCCTTCTGTGACGCCGCACGACGCCGGTTGCCTGGAGCTGCTGGGTGCGCGCCTGCAGGCCCTGGGCTTCGAGCTGGAGCGCATGGACTCGGGGCCCGAGGATTTCCGTGTGAGCAATCTCTGGGCCATCAGGCGCGGCAGTGCCGCCGCCGGCCCGGTGCTGATGTTCGCCGGCCATACCGATGTGGTGCCCACCGGCTCGCTGGTGGCCTGGACCAGCGACCCCTTCGTGCCCAGCTACCGCGATGGCCGCCTCTATGGCCGCGGCACGGCCGACATGAAGAGCTCGCTGGCGGCCATGGTGGTGGCCTGCGAGGCCTTTGTGGCCGCGCATCCTGGCCATGCAGGCAGCATCGCCTTCTTGCTCACCAGCGACGAGGAAGGCCCGGCCCGCGACGGCACCGTGGTCTGCTGCGAGCGCTTGCGCGCACGCGGCCAGCGCCTGGACTACGCCATCGTCGGCGAGCCCACCTCGGTGGCGCAGATCGGCGACATGGTCAAGAACGGCAGGCGCGGCACGCTCAGCGGCAAGCTGCGCGTGCAGGGCATCCAGGGCCATGTGGCCTACCCGCAGCTGGCGCGCAACCCGGTGCACCAGGCCGCACCCGCGCTGGCCGAGCTGGCCGCCGAAGTCTGGGACCAGGGCAATAGCTATTTCCCGCCCACCACCTTCCAGATCTCGAACATCAAGGCCGGCACTGGCGCCACCAATGTGATCCCCGGCGAGCTCGAGCTGGATTTCAACTTCCGCTTTTCCACCGAGTCGACGCCGGAGGGGCTGAAGGCGCGCGTGCATGCGCTGCTCGATCGCCACGGCCTCGAATACGGCCTGGACTGGGTGCTGGGCGGCGAGCCCTTCCTGACGCCGGTGGGCAATCTCTCGGCGGCGGTGAGCGCCGCCATCGAGGCCGAGACCGGCCGCCGGCCCGAACTCTCGACCACCGGCGGCACCTCGGACGGCCGCTTCATCGCCAAGATCTGCCCGCAGGTGCTGGAGTTCGGCCCCATCAACGCCAGCATCCACAAGATCGACGAGTACGTGCCGGTCGACAATATCGCGCCGCTCACCGCCATCTACCGGCGCACCCTGGAGAACCTGTTGCTGTGACCACCCTGATTGCCTGCATCGAGGCCCACGCCGCCCGCCTGACCGAGGCGGGCGTTTCTTTTGGGCATGGCACGACCAATGCCTTTGACGAAGCGGCCTGGCTGGCGCTGTGGAGTCTCCAGCTGCCGCTGGACGCGCTCGACGAGCATGCCGAGCAAGACCTGACCCCCGAGCAGCAGGCGCGCCTGGCCGCCCTGGTGGACGAGCGCATCCTCAGCCGCAAGCCCGCCGCCTACCTGACGCGCGAGGCCTGGCTGCAGGGCGTGCCCTTCTATGTCGACGAGCGCGCCATCGTGCCGCGCAGCTTCATCGCCGAACTGATCGCCGACGCCAGCATCGACGCCTGGTTGTCCGACCGGACGCTGCGCGTGCTGGACCTGTGCACCGGCAATGGCAGCCTGGCCGTGCTGGCCGCGCTGGCCTGGCCCGAGGTGCAGGTCGACGCCATCGACCTCAGCCCCGAGGCGCTGCAGGTGGCCGAGATCAATGTGGCCAAGCATGGGCTGCAGCAACGCATCCGCCTGCTGCAGGGCGATGGGCTGGCGCCGGCGCAGGGGCCGTACGACCTGATCCTGTGCAACCCGCCCTATGTGAACAGCCAGTCCATGGCCAGCCTGCCGGCCGAATACCGCGCCGAGCCCGAACTGGCCCTGGCCGGCGGTGCCGACGGCATGGACTTTGTGCGTCGCCTGCTGGCTACCGCCCCGCAGCAACTCAGCGAGCATGGCGTGCTGGTGCTGGAGATTGGCAACGAGCGCGCGTTTTTTGAAGCGGCATTCCCGCATTTGGAAGTGGCCTGGATGGAAACATCGGCCGGAGAAGATCAAGTTTTGCTAGTCACCCAAGAATCCCTGACGAAGAAAGCCCTGCACGCATGATCACGCTGCGCAATATCACGCTGCGTCGCGGCACCAAGGTCGTGCTGGACGATGCCAGCGTCACGCTCCAGCCCGGCGAAAAGGTCGGCCTGGTGGGCCGCAACGGCGCCGGCAAGTCCAGCCTGTTCGCACTGCTGACCGACAAGCTGCAAAGCGACAAGGGCGACGTCGACATCCCGCGCCAATGGACCATGGCCGAGGTGGCGCAAAACATGCCCGAGACAGAGATGCCGGCCACCGACTTCGTGCTGGAGGGCGACACCCGCCTGATGGCCGCGCAGCAGGCCCTGGCCGCGGCCGAGGCGGCCGAGGACGGCCATGCCATGGCCGATGCCCATGCCCTGCTGATGGATGCCGGAGTGTTCGACGCCCGCCCGCGCGCCCAGGCCTTGCTGATGGGCCTGGGCTTTACCGGCGCCCAGGTGGACGCGCCGGTGAACAGCTTCTCGGGCGGCTGGCGCATGCGCCTGCAGCTGGCGCGCGCGCTGATGTGTCCGGCCGACCTGATGCTGCTGGACGAGCCCACCAACCACCTGGACCTCGACGCCCTGGTCTGGCTGGAAGCCTGGCTGCAGCGCTACGAAGGCACGCTCATCATCATCAGCCATGACCGCGAATTCCTGGACGCGATCACGCGCGTGACCCTGCACCTGGATGAGCAGAAGCTGATGCGCTATGGCGGCAACTACACCGCGTTTGAAGCCATGCGCGCCGAGCGCATGGTGCTGCAGCAGGCCGCGTTCGAGAAGCAGCAGGACCGCATGGCCCATCTGCAGAAATTCATCGACCGCTTCAAGGCCAAGGCCAGCAAGGCCAAGCAGGCGCAAAGCCGCGTGAAGGCGCTGGAGCGCATGGAGCGCCTGGCGCCGGTGCTCACCGCCTCGGATTTCTCCTTCGAGTTCCGCGAGCCGGTGAGCCTGCCGAACCCGATGCTGATGTTCGACGAGGTGGCCTGCGGTTACGCCACCGACGAGGGCGAGAAGATCATCGTGCGCGGCATCAACCGCTCGGTGCTGGCCGGCCAGCGCATCGGCATCCTGGGCGCCAACGGCCAGGGCAAGTCCACCGTGGTGAAAACCATCGCGCGCATGCAGCGCGCTTTGGGCGGCAAGATCACCGAGGGCAAGGGCCTGCAGATCGGCTACTTCGCCCAGCAGGAAATGGACGTGCTGCGCCCCGACGAGGGGCCGCTCTCGCACATGGTGCGGCTGGCCAAGGAGGTCAGCCCGAGCGCGCGCGAGCAGGAGCTGCGCGACTTCCTGGGTCAGTTCCGCTTTGTCGGCGAGATGGTCAACCAGCAGGTCGGCAGCCTCTCGGGCGGCGAGAAGGCACGCCTGGTGCTGGCCATGCTGGTATGGCAACGCCCCAACCTGCTGCTGCTGGACGAACCGACCAACCACCTGGACCTCAACACCCGCGAGGCGCTCTCGATGGCGCTCAACGAGTTCGAGGGCACGGTGATGCTGGTGAGCCATGATCGCGCCTTGCTGCGCGAGGTCTGCGATGAGTTCTGGCTGGTGAGCAAGGGCGTGGTCGGGCCCTTCGACGGCGACCTGGACGACTACCAGCGCTGGTTGCTGGAGCAGTCCAAGGAGGCGGCCAAGGCTGCCAAGGAAGCGGCCAAGGAGGCCGCGAAGGCAGGCGCGAAGAAACCGGTGGCTGCGGCACCGGTGGCCGCGCCCGCGCCTGTGCCCAAGCGTGAGGATCGCAAGTCCAGCGGCCAGGCGCGCCAGAAACTGGCCGAGCAGACCAAGCCGATGCGCAAGGAGATGGAAGCCATCGACGCCAGTCTCAACAAGTTGGCGGACGAGCGCACGGCGGTCGAGGCGCAGCTGGCATCGGGCAGCGCCACGCCGACCCAGATCGCCGATCTGGGCAAACGCCTCAAGTCCATCCACGATGAACTCGAGGCCGCCGAGTTGCGCTGGTTGGAGCTCAGCGCCGAGGTCGACGCGCTGCACGCAGCCGCCGACTGAGAAAGAAGCGCCGGCTCAGCTTAGTAGCAAGGCGGCGATCGTGAGCGCGGCCGGCAGCGCCTGCACGAAGAGGATCTTGCGGCTGGCGGTGGCCGCGCCATACAGGCCGGCCACCAGCACACAGCCCAGGAAGAAGAACTGCACCGGCCGGCCGGCGGCATCGCCCAGCAGCAGGCCCCAGGCCAGGCCGGCGGCCAGGAAGCCGTTGTAGAGCCCCTGATTCGCGGCCAGCACCTTGCTGGCCTCGGCGAATTCGGCCGTCAGGCCGAAGGCGCGGCGCCCGCGTGGCGTGGTCCATAGAAACATCTCCAGCACCAGGATGTAGACGTGCAGGGCCGCCACCAGCCCCACCAGGATCTTGCTCACCATGCCCATCGCCGCTCCTTAGAAGCAATACCCATTTAGATTGTGTGCAATTTAATTGCGAACTACATTAGCGCCCATGGACAGCGCACGCACCATCCGTACAAACCGCAAGCAGGCCGAGGGCCGCGCGCATGCCGACTGGCTGGCACTGGACCAGCAACTCTGCTTCGCGCTCTACGCCAGCTCGCTGGCCATGACCAAGCTCTACAAGCCCCTGCTGGCACCGCTGGGCCTGACCTATCCGCAGTATCTGGCGATGCTGGTGCTGTGGGAGGGCGACGACATCAGCGTCTCCGCCCTGGGCGAACGGCTGCAGCTGGATTCGGGCACCCTGACCCCCTTGCTCAAGCGCCTGGAGGCCAACGGCCTGATCCGGCGGCAACGTGCGCGGGACGACGAGCGGCGCGTCCACATCCTGCTCACCGACGCCGGCCTTGCGCTGCGGCAGCGTGCCAAACCCATACCGAAGGCCCTGGCCTGCGCCAGCGCCTGTTCGCTCGATGAATTGAGCTCCCTCACCCGGCGCCTGCATGCGCTGCGCGCGCAGCTCGGCAACGCCGCCACCACCTGACCGTTCCCCAAGGAAGCAAGCATCATGGCTCTCGACAAAGTCCTCTACACCGCCACCGCCACCGCCACCGGCGGCCGCCATGGCACGGCGCAGTCTTCGGACGGCGCGCTCAAGATCGAACTCAGCACGCCGCGCGAGCTGGGTGGCGCCGGCGGCCCCGGCACCAACCCCGAGCAGCTGTTTGCCGCAGGCTACTCGGCCTGCTTCATCGGCGCGATGAAGGCCGTGGCCGCGGCGCAGAAGCTCGCGATTCCGGCCGATGTCTCCATCACCTCGGATGTGGGCATAGGCCCGATCCCGGCCGGATTCGGCATCCAGGTGGCGATGCGCATCAGCCTGCCGGGCATGGAGCGCGCCGCCGCGCAGGCCCTCGTCGACGCTGCGCACAAGGTCTGCCCCTATTCGAACGCCACGCGCGGCAATATCGAGGTGACGCTGACCCTGGTCTAGGCCAGCAGCTGCAGGATCAGCTCGACGCGCGCCTTCACCGCTGACAGTGCGCCGGCGCTTGGCAGGCCGCTCTCGTTCTCCATCACGGGCCCGGCATCGCAACGCGAGCTGCGCAGCACGCGCACGCCCTGGGCCTGCGCCTGCAGCAGGGCCTGCTCGAGATCCTGCGCCAAGGTGCCATTGCCGGTGCCGGCCACCACCAGGCCGGCCACCCCCTGCGCCAGCAAGGCGCGCACCACGCTGCCATCGGCGCCAACGTGATTCATCACGATCTGCACCTTGGGCCAGGCCAGCGTATCGCAGGCAATGCGCGACAGGCCCAGGGGCTGGCCCGCCGGCCAGGCACCCAGCCGGCGCACTGCCCCCTCCTCCACCACGGCCAGCACCGCCTCGTCGCGGGAGCGGAAGGCGTCCACCCGGTAGCTGTGCGCCTTCTGCACCTGCACCGGGTCGTGCACGCGTCCGGCCAGGGCCACGCAGACGCCGCATGCATCCGCCTGCGCCGCCACCGCCACCGCATCGACCAGGTTCTGCGGGCCATCGGGCACCAGCGCGCTGGCCGGGCGCATCGCCGCCGTCAGCACCACGGGCTTGGTCGGCGCCAGCACCCGTTGCAGGAAGTAGGCGGTTTCCTCCAGGGTGTCGGTGCCATGGGTGATCACCACGCCCTTGACCTCGGGGCGTGCCAGCTGCCTGGCGGTGGCCTGGGCAAGGCGTTGCCAGGTCGCAAAGTCCATGTCCTTGCTGTCGAGCTGGGCCACTTGTTCGGCCTCGAGCTTGCGCCCGGCCAGCTGTGGAATCGCCGCCAGCAGGCTGGCCACCGAAAGCTGGCCGGCCGTGTAGCCGACGTTGTCCGCCGCGTCCGCCGAAGTGCCGGCAATCGTGCCGCCAGTGCCCAGGATCACGATCAAGTCATTGGTGTTGCTTTGCAATTTATTCATTCCTGGATGAAAATACAGTAGCTGGATAAATGATCAGAGACCTGCACAGGCTCGGTCTGCCAGTTTCAGCCCATTCCCAGCGAGGTCAGCGTGGACGATAGCCCCAAACTCACAGCCCGGCAGCAGCAAATCCTCGATCTGGTGCGCACCAGCATCGAGCAAACCGGTGCGCCACCCACGCGCGCCGAGATTGCACATGAGCTCGGATTTCGCTCGGCCAACGCCGCCGAAGAGCATTTGCAGGCCCTGGCGCGCAAGGGCGTGATCGAACTGCTGGGCGGCACCTCGCGCGGCATCAGGCTACGCTCGGACACGCTGCGCGCCCTCAACCTGGCGCGCGAGGCACGTACCGGCGTCAGCGGCATGCAGCTCAATCTGCCCATGCCGGCTCTGAACCAACTCACCCTACCCCTGGTGGGGCGCGTGGCGGCGGGCTCGCCCATATTGGCGCAAGAACATATCGAGCAAAACTATAGCGTCGAGGCCGGCATGTTTGCGCGCAAGCCGGACTATTTGCTACGCGTACGCGGCATGAGCATGAAAGACATTGGCATCATGGATGGCGACTTGCTGGCCGTGCAACGTGCCAGCGAGGCCAGGAACGGCCAGATCGTCGTCGCCCGCATCGGTGATGAGGTCACCGTGAAGCGTTTCAAACGCGGCAAGCAAGGCATTGAACTGCTGCCAGAAAACCCCGATTTCGAGCCCATACGCGTGAGCGAAGGCGATCAGAGCTTTGCGCTCGAAGGCCTGGCGGTCGGCTTGATACGCTCGCAGTTTCTCTCCTGAGGCGGCAGGCCCATGGCGAAACCGAGCAAGGCGGCGCATTGCGACGATTGCGTGACGCTGGAGCAGATCCCCAATATCGGCCCCGCCATGGTGGACGATCTGCGCCTGCTGGGCATACGCGTGCCGGGCGAGTTGCGCGGGCGCGATGCCTTTGTGCTCTACCAGCAGCTGTGCGCCATCACCGAGCAGCGCCACGACCCTTGCGTGCTCGATACCCTGATGGCGGCGGTTGACTTCATGGCCGGCGCTGCCGCCGCGCCCTGGTGGCATTACACGCCGCAGCGCAAGGCGCTCTACGGCAGTATCTAGCGCAGTATTTGGCGTCGCATTTGGCGCATAAACAAAAACCCCGACCGCTTGCGCAATCGGGGTTTTTTACAAAATGTTGGCGGAGTGGACGGGACTCGAACCCGCGACCCCCGGCGTGACAGGCCGGTATTCTAACCAACTGAACTACCACTCCAGATGGACAAGCATTATATAACTCATCGCATCGGCAAGTTTTGTAAATTCTCGATACTCTCGCATCGATATTTACCAAGCCTTGCAAACTTGGCGTCCCCTAGGGGATTCGAACCCCTGTAGTCACCGTGAAAGGGTGGTGTCCTAGGCCTCTAGACGAAGGGGACTAAACCTTCTTGTGAATATTATAAACCTAAATCGCGCGCCACCTGACATATCCTAATCATATTCTCAGACATATTGCCCGGTAATTGATGGTGGAGGTAAGCGGGATCGAACCGCTGACCTCTTGCATGCCATGCAAGCGCTCTCCCAGCTGAGCTATACCCCCGTGAGGACAGCGCGCCATTCAAGCGTCAAATACTCTTCTCAAAATACAAGCGGCCAACTGAATGGCCGCCGTACTAGCGAAACCTTGGCGGAGTGGACGGGACTCGAACCCGCGACCCCCGGCGTGACAGGCCGGTATTCTAACCAACTGAACTACCACTCCGCGTGGGATAAGTTACGCAAACCTTCAAACTCCTGTTTCCATCGAAACTGGCGTTCAAAGGATTGCCAAGCCTTATCAAACTTGGCGTCCCCTAGGGGATTCGAACCCCTGTAGTCACCGTGAAAGGGTGGTGTCCTAGGCCTCTAGACGAAGGGGACTAAACCTTCTACCTCTTGAACCGCGCGCCACGTCAGACCCGGAAGTCTTGGTGGAGGTAAGCGGGATCGAACCGCTGACCTCTTGCATGCCATGCAAGCGCTCTCCCAGCTGAGCTATACCCCCTCGGAAGCTGCAAACTGCTCTTGGACATATTCCGTCTGCCAAGCTGCCTGCGACTCTTTGTGTATCGCGCTGTTCAAGCGAGACATAGATTATAGGACGATTTTTACAAGGAGCGCAAGCGTTCGATCACAATTTCTTTTGAGAACAGTTCCAGCACCGCATCCACCGAGGGAGTTTGGGCGCGACCGCACACCAACACACGCACGGGTATCGCCAGCTGCGGCATCTTCAGGCCATGCGCCGTGATGACTTGCTTGATGGCGGCCTGAATCGCGGCCTTGTTCCATTCGATGCCGGCGAACTGCTCGGCCAGCGCTGCCAATGCCGGTTTCACCGCCTCGCTCACGTGGGCGGCGCGTTCTTCCGCATTCGGTGCGACCGGGCCAAAGTACATGGACAGCCAATCGGCCAGGGCCACGGTGGTGGCGCAGCGGTCCTTGAACAGCGCCACCATGGCCGGCAAGCGCGCCACATCCGCTGCCATGCCACGCTTGGCCAGTTGCGCGGCCACCAACAGGGCCAGGCGGCCATCGTCGGCCTGCTTGATGTACTGGCTGTTCACCCACTCCAGCTTGGCGGGATCCCATTGCGCCGGGCTCTTGTTGAGATGGCTACCATCGAACCAGCTCACCAGTTGTTCACGCGTGAACAACTCGTCGTCGCCATGGCTCCAGCCCAGGCGTGAGAGGTAGTTCAGCATCGCCTCGGGCAGGTAGCCAGCCTCCTCATAGGCGGTCACGCTCACAGCGCCGCGGCGCTTGGAGAGCTTCTGGCCATCGTCGCCCAGGATCACCGGCATATGGCCGAACTTCGGCAGCGGCGCGCCCAGGGCATTGAAGATATTGATCTGCCAGGGCGTGTTGTTGACATGCTCGTCGCCACGGAACACATGGCTGATCCTCATGTCCCAGTCGTCCACCACCACGGCGAAGTTGTAGGTGGGCACGCCGTCGGTGCGCAGGATGATGAGGTCGTCGATCTCGCGGTTGTTGATGCTGATGCGGCCCTTCACCACGTCGTCCCACACCACGTCGCCATGCAGCGGATTCTTGAAGCGCACCACCGGCTTCACGCCCTGCGGCACCGCCGGCAATTGCTTGCCCGGCTCGGGGCGCCAAGTGCCGTCGTAGCGGCGCTTCTCGCCGCGCGCTTCCTGGGCGGCCTTCATCGCGTCCAGTTCCTCGGGCGTGCAATAGCAGCGGTAGGCCGTGCCGGCGGCGATCATCTGCTCGACCACGGCCTGGTAGCGCTCCAGGCGCTGCATCTGGTAGATCGGGCCCTCGTCATAGTCCAGCCCCAACCACTTCATCGCGGCCAGGATCTGGTCGACCGAATCCTGGGTGGAGCGGGCCACGTCGGTGTCTTCCACGCGCAGCACGAACTGGCCGCCGTAATGCCTGGCATAAGCCCAGGAGTACAGGGCCGTGCGGGCCGTGCCCAGATGCAAAAAGCCGGTGGGCGACGGCGCGATACGGGTACGAATCGTTGTGCTCGGGGGGGTGGGGGCTTGTTGGCTCATCGGTTCTTCAAAGTGGAAAGGCCGCGCAGCAGGTCGTCGGTGATGTCGTCCACATGCTCAAGGCCGACGGCCAGCCGGATCAGGCCTTGGCCGATGCCGGCCGCCTGGCGCTGAGCCTCGCTCAGGCGTCCGTGCGAGGTGGTGGCTGGGTGGGTGATGATGGATTTCGTATCGCCCAGATTGGTGGCAATGCTCAGCATGCGTGTGCTGTCGATCAGATGGAAAGCAGCAGCTCGCGCCGCCTCGGGCGACTCGCCATGCAGATCGAAGGACACCACCGCCCCGCCCTGCCCGCCCTGCTGGCGCATCGCCAAATCATGCTGCTGATGCGATGGCAGGCCGGGATAGTAGACACGCGCCACCTCGGGCCGAGTCTCCAGCCATGTGGCCACCTTGAGGGCGTTCTCGCAATGTGCCTTCATACGCACCGAGAGCGTCTCCAGGCCTTTGAGCACCACCCAGGCATTGAAGGGCGCCAGCGTCATGCCGGCGGTGCGGATCACCGGGCCGAATACGTCCTGGATCAGCTTGGACGGGCCGCACAAGGCACCCGCCATCACCCGCCCCTGGCCGTCCAGGTACTTGGTGCCCGAGTGCATCACCAGGTCCGCGCCCAGGCTGGCCGGGCGCTGCAAGACCGGGGTGCAGAAGCTGTTGTCGACCACCAGCAGCGCACCATGGGCATGGGCCATGGCGGCCAATGCGGCGATGTCGCAGATGTCCGTAAGCGGATTGGTGGGCGTCTCGGCAAACAGCAGCTTGGTGCTCGGCTTGATGGCGGCCTGCCATTCGGCCAGATCGGTTTGCGAGACGAAGCTGGTCTCGACCCCGAACTTGCCGAACTCCTTGGCAAACAGATTGATGGTGGAACCGAATACCGAGCGCGAGCAGACCACATGGTCACCGGACTTCAGCAAGCCCATGATGAGCAGCAGGATGGCGCCCATGCCGGTCGCCGTGGCCACGGCGGCCTCGGTGCCCTCCATCGCCGCCAGGCGCGCCTCCAGGCTGCGCACGCTCGGGTTGCTGGTGCGTGCGTAGGTGAAGTCCTCCGAGGCGGCGAAGCGCCGCGCCGAGGTTTCGGCGTCGGGCTGCACAAAGCCGCTCGTCAGGAACAAGGCCTCGGAATTCTCGCCATACTGGCTGGGCGCCAGCGCGGTGCGCACCGCCAGCGTCTCGGGCCGCAGGCCCTCGGGCAGGCGCGCACGCGCAATGCGGCGGTCTTCTTCGTCGTTCATGTGCGTCAGCCCTCGGTGCGGCTTTGCAAGGCCAGGCGGCTGCGCGCCGGGCCGTCTTCCTCGTCGCCCTGGCTCTTGCGCTGCTCCTGCATGGTGGCGAAGTCCTCGGCGCTGACATCGCCGGTGATGTAGTGGCCATCGAAACAGGAGGCCTCGAAGCCCGCCAGGCCCGGCTTGAGTGCGGCCACCACACGCTTCATCGCGTCCACATCCTGGTAGATCAGCGCGTCGGCACCGATGAACTGGCGGATCTCTTCGATCGTGCGGTTGTGCGCCACCAGCTCTTCCTTGGTGGGCATGTCGATGCCATAGACATTGGGATAACGCACCGGTGGTGCGGCCGAGGCCAGGTAGACCTTGCGTGCGCCGGCCTCGCGGGCCATCTGCACGATTTCCTTGGAGGTGGTGCCACGCACGATGGAGTCGTCCACCAGCAGCACATTGCGGTTCTTGAACTCCAGGCCGATGGCATTGAGCTTCTGGCGCACCGACTTCTTGCGCGCGCCCTGCCCCGGCATGATGAAGGTGCGGCCCACATAGCGGTTCTTCACAAAGCCCTCGCGGTAGGGCTTGCCGATGCGGTGCGCCAGCTGCATCGCCGAGGGGCGGCTGGATTCGGGAATCGGGATCACGACGTCGATGTCGCTGGGCGGCATGGTGGAGATGAGGCGCTGCGCCAGCGTCTCTCCCATGTTCAGGCGCGCCTGGTAGACCGAGATGCCGTCCATCACCGAATCAGGCCGGGCCAGGTAGACGAACTCGAACATGCAGGGGTTGAGCGTCGGGTTCTCGGCGCATTGCTGGGTGTGCAGCTGACCCTTGGTGTCGATGAAGAGCGCCTCGCCGGGCGCCACGTCGCGCTCCAGCTGATGGCCCGTGCCCTCCAGTGCCACGCTTTCGCTGGCCACCATGTACTCGCCGTCCGCCGCCTTGCCGAAGCACAGCGGGCGGATGCCATAGGGGTCGCGGAAGGCCAGCAGGCCGTGGCCGGCGATCAGCGCGATCACCGCATACGAACCCTTGATGCGGCGATGCACCGCACGCACCGCCTTGAACACCTCTTCCGGCGTCAGCGGCAGGTCGCGCGCTGCCAGCTCCAGCTCATGCGCCACCACGTTCAAGAGCACCTCGGAATCGCTCTCGGTGTTGATGTGGCGGCGGTCGATGTCGAACAACTCCTTCTTCAGCGCATGCGCGTTGGTGAGGTTGCCGTTGTGCACCAGCACGATGCCGAAGGGCGCGTTGACGTAGAAAGGCTGCGCCTCTTCCTCGTTGTAGGCATTGCCCGCCGTGGGGTAGCGCACCTGGCCCAGGCCCGTGCTGCCAGGCAGCGCCCGCATATTCCGGGTGCGGAACACGTCGCGCACCATGCCGCGCGCCTTGTGCATGAAGCATTTGTTGCCCTGCATCGTGACGATGCCGGCCGCATCCTGGCCGCGGTGCTGCAGCAGCAGCAGGGCGTCGTAGATCAGCTGGTTGACGGGCGCCTGGGAGATCACACCGACGATGCCGCACATATCGTTTACCTCGAATAGCGTCTCAGCAAGAGACTTCACTGAACCATACACAGGGCGCGGGCACTTGTGGCACCCGCGCCGGATTTCAAACCGGAATGAACTTCAATACCTCGGCCGGCAACAGCGGCTTGAGCCCCTGCAACAGGGCCTGCAGCCAGGGCGCCAGCTGCGAGTCGCTCCAGGCCGCCGACTCCACCACCGGCGTCATGCTCACCACCACCACCAGCAGCAGGCCGATCAGCACGCCACGCAGCACGCCAAAGCCGGCACCACCGAGGCGATCGAACACGCTCAGCGGCGTGGCATGGATGAGCGCCCGAAGCAGCTTGGCCGCCAGCCCCCATACGATCAGGATCAGCACAAAGCCAAGCACCAGGCTCGCGGCATGCGTGAGCACCGGCCCCATGCGCTCGGCCGGCAGCCAGCCCTCGGTCCAGGGCGACAGGTAGCGCGCGCCCAGATAGGCCACCACCCAGCCGGCGATGGAAAGAACTTCGAACACCAGACCGCGCCACAAGCCCAGCAGCACCGAAATGCCCAGCAGGCCCAGCAGGACAAGGTCGACCCAGGCCATCGTCAGAGCGTCAGTACCGCGGTGGAGAGGCCACCGCCACGCACCTTTGCCGCGGCCTTGTCGGCCTCCTCACGGCTGGCGAAGGGGCCCACGCGCACGCGGATGCGCTTGCCATCGGCGGTTTCCACCGCCTGGGTATAGGTCTTGAGGCCGAGCTTCTCGACCTTGCTGCGCGCCTCCTGCGCGGCCTTGGCGTCGGCATAGGCGCCCACCTGCACGATGAAGCGCGCGCCCGCGGCGTCGCTGGCCTTTTTGTCGGCGGCGGGCTTGCCCTCCAGCAGGGCCTGCACGCGCGCGGCCTCGGCCTTGGCGTCGGGCCTGGGCGCATCCGGCGCCTTCTTCTCCGCCTTGACGTCGGCCTTGGTTTCGGCCTTGACTTCGGGCTTGGGCTTGTCCACCGGTTTGTCTACCGTCTTGGCGGCGGGGGCGGGCGTCGGCTTGGGCTCGACATCGTGGGCTTCGCGGGCTTCGGTGATGATGCCCTGGCCCTGCTCGGCGGTGGCCACCGGCGCCTCTTGCGAAGCGGCGGGCGCAGGCGCCGGGGCTGGGGCCGGAATGGCCAGCGGCGGCAAGGCATCCTTGCGCGGGATCTCGATCGGCAGGTCCACCGGGATCGGTCGCGGCTGGGTCTCGAACACCAGCGGGAAGCCGATCACACCGATGCCCACCAGCACGGCCGCACCGATCAGGCGACGGCGCGCACGCAAGCGCAGCTCCTGCACGGCATCCAGGCTGTCGGAGACCGGTTTGGCCGCGGGGGCGGCCGCTGTGCGCTTGAAGAAGGACAGCAGATCCATGTCGTGGGCGGTGCCTTGAATTGAAAGCGGCCTCCATTCGGGGGCCGCGGTCGTGGGGTCCTGATCCTGAGATTCAGTGCTGCGTTGCGCCGCCGCCCGCGCTGATGCGCGGCAGGCCTTGCTGCAGCACTCCTCCCACGGTGTAGAAGGAACCGAAGACCAGAATTCTATCAGCGGGGTCGGCCGCCGCGGCGGCGGCGGCCAGGGCTTCCATGGGCGCCGCATGCTGGAAACTCTGCACACCGGCGGGCGTCTTCAGCCTGCCGGCCGCACGCAGCGCTTCGAACTGGGCCGCCAATGCCTGCGCCGTGGCGGCGCGCGGCAAAGGCAGATCGGTGAAATGCCAGGCATCCACCAGGGGCGCGATGCGTTCAAGAATCTGCGCCAGGTCCTTGTCGGCCATGGCGCCGAACACCACATGGGTGCGCGGGAAGAAGCCCATCTGATCGAGGTTCTGCGCCAGCGCCGCCACCGCATGGGGGTTGTGCGCCACGTCCAGTACCAGCGCCGGCTGGCCCGGCACGACCTGGAAGCGCCCCGGCAGCTCCACCATGGCCAGCCCGGTGCGCACCGCCTGCGCGCTGATGGGCAGGCGCTCGTACAAGGCCTCGAACACCGCCAGCACACCCGCGGCATTGAGCAGCTGATTCACGCCGCGCAGGGCCGGATAGGCCATGCCGCTGAAGCGCCGGCCGCGGCCCGCCCATTGCCATTGCTGACGGTCGCCGCTGTAGGTGAAATCGCGCCCAAGCTGGCGCAGGTCGGCACCAATGCCGGCGGCAAACTCGGCGATCGAGGCCGGCGGCATCGGGTCACTCACCACAACCGGCTTGCCCGCACGCATGATGTGAGCCTTCTCGCGCCCCACCGACTCGCGGTCGCTGCCCAGGAACTCGGTGTGATCCAGATCGATGCTGGTGATCACCATGCAATCGGCATCGATCGCGTTCACCGCGTCCAGCCGCCCGCCCAGGCCCACCTCCAGGATCACCAGGTCCAGCGGCTCGGCCGCCAGCCGGTGCAGGATCGCCAGCGTGGTGAATTCGAAATAGGTCAGCGCCAGTTCGCCACGCGCAGCCTCGACGGCCTCGAAATGCGGCAGCAGCGACTCGGCCGGCACCGGCGCCCCGCCCACCCGGCAGCGCTCCTGGAAATGCACCAGGTGCGGCTTGATGTAGAGGCCTACCCGATAGCCCGCGTGCAGGGCGATGGACTCCAGCATCGCGCAGGTGGAGCCCTTGCCATTGGTACCCGCCACCATCACCACCGGCGCCTCGAAGCGCAGACCCAGGCGATCACGCAACTCGGCCACGCGGGCCAGGGTCATGTCGATTTCCTTGGGATGCAGGCGCTCGCAATGGGCGAGCCAGTCATCGAGGCGCTGTTGGGCAGTGGAGCTGCTGGTCATCTGGAATCTGCAAAGCAACACGGCCAGACCTTGCGGGCCTGGCCGTGCGGGGTTTCATCAACAAAGCAATCGTTCAGGCCACCGCGTCCGAGCTCTGGCGCTGCAGCATGGCGAGCTGGCGCGCAATCGTCTCGCGCAGCTGGCGGCGGTCCACGATCATGTCGACCGCGCCCTTTTCCATCAGGAACTCGGCGCGCTGGAAGCCCGGCGGCAGCTTCTCGCGCACCGTGTTCTCGATCACGCGCGGGCCGGCAAAGCCGATCAGGGCCTTGGGCTCGGCGATCACGATATCGCCCACAAAGGCGAAGCTGGCGGATACGCCACCCATGGTGGGGTCGGTCAGCACGCTGATGTACGGCAACTTGGCCTTGGCCAGGCGGCTCAGCGCCGCATTGGTCTTGGCCATCTGCATCAGGCTCAAGAGGCCTTCCTGCATGCGCGCGCCGCCGGTGGCGGTGAAGCAGATGAAGGGGGTCTTCTGTTCCAGGGCGGTTTCGACGCCACGCGCAAAACGCTCACCCACCACCGAGCCCATGGAGCCGCCCATGAAGTCGAACTCGAAGCAGGCCGCCACCACCGGCACGCTCATCACCGCGCCGCCTATCACCACCAGGGCATCGGTCTCGCCGGTGGACTCCAGCGCTTCCTTGAGCCGGTCGGGATACTTCTTGCTGTCCTTGAACTTCAGCGCATCCACCGGCAGCACCTCCTGGCCGATCTCGTAGCGGCCTTCGCCGTCGAGGAAGGCGTTCAGGCGCGCACGCGCGCCGATGCGGTGGTGGTGGCTGCACTTGGGGCAGACATTGACGTTCTGCTCCAGATCGGTCTTGTAGAGCACCGTCTCGCAGGACGGGCACTTGATCCACAGGCCCTCGGGCACCGTGCGGCGCTCGTTGGGGTCCTGTTGCTGCATCTTGGGCGGCAGAAGTTTCTCGAGCCAACTCATTGCAGATTCCTTTTTGCTAGCCGGCCCGGGCGAAGTGCCCTGGGCCAGAGTGTCAAGTCGATGCCGGCAGCGCGTCCAGCGCCGCCCGTATCTCGCGGATGAATTCAGCACCCGTGGCGGCGACATTATCGCGTGTCTGCACCTCCAGCAGCTGAACCAGGCGCGAGCCGATCACCACCGCGTCCGAAACCCGGCCCACGGCCTGGGCCGTGGCGGCGTCGCGGATGCCAAAGCCCACGCCCACCGGCACGCTCACATGGGCGCGGATGCGCGGAATCATCGCGGCCACCGCCTCGGTGTCCAGATGCCCGGCACCGGTCACGCCCTTGAGCGAGACGTAGTAGACATAGCCGCGCGCCACCTGGCCGATGCGCGCCATGCGCGCATCGGTGGAGGTGGGGGCGAGCAGGAAGATCGGGTCCAGCTCCTGCGCGCTCAGCGCGGCCGCGAAGGCCTCGCATTCCTCGGGCGGGTAATCCACCACCAGCACGCCATCCACGCCGGCCGCCTTGGCATCGCGCACGAAGCGCTCCATGCCATAGCGTTCGATCGGGTTGGCATAGCCCATCAGCACCACCGGCGTGCTGCTGTTGCGCGCCCGGAAGGCACGCACATAGGCCAGCACCTGGGGCATGCCGATGCCATGGGTCAGCGCCCGCTCGGCGGCGCGCTGGATCACCGGGCCGTCGGCCATCGGGTCCGAGAAGGGCACGCCCAGCTCGATCACATCGGCACCGGCCTCGGCCATGGCCAGCATCAGCTCGACCGTGGTTTCGGGAAAGGGGTCGCCCGCATGCACGAAGGGAATCAGCGCCTTGCGGCCCTCGGCCGCGAGCCGCGCGAAGGTGGCTTGGATGCGGTTCATGCCTGGCCTCCCTTCACAGCCTGGCCCTTGCAGGAAGGCCGGCAGAAGAACTCGGCATGCGAGAGATCGGCCACCGTGCCGATGTCCTTGTCGCCACGGCCCGAGAGGTTCACCAGCAGATGCTGGTCGGCTCGCATGGTCGGCGCCAGCTTCATCGCATGGGCCACCGCATGGCTGGATTCCAGCGCCGGGATGATGCCCTCGGTGCGACACAGATAGTGGAAAGCGGCCAGCGCCTCCGCATCGGTGACGCCCACATATTCGGCGCGGCCGATGTCCTTCAGATAGGCATGCTCGGGGCCGACGCCGGGATAGTCCAGGCCGGCCGAGATCGAATGCGTCTCGATGATCTGGCCGTTCGCGTCCTGCAGCAGATAGGTGCGATTGCCATGCAGCACGCCGGGGCTGCCGGCCGAGAGCGTGGCCGCATGCTTGCCGCTCGCCACGCCCAGGCCGGCCGCCTCCACACCGATCAGGCGCACGCCGGCATGCTCGATATAGGGGTAGAAGATGCCGATGGCGTTCGAGCCACCGCCCACGCAGGCGATCACCGCATCGGGCTGGCGGCCGATCATCGGCGGCATCTGGGTCAGGCATTCATCGCCGATGACGCGCTGGAAGTCGCGCACCATCATCGGATAGGGATGCGGGCCGGCCACCGTGCCGATGATGTAGAAGGTCGATTCCACATTCGTGACCCAGTCGCGCATGGCCTCGTTGAGCGCGTCCTTGAGGGTCTTGGAGCCCGATTCCACCGGCACCACACGCGCACCCAGCAGGTTCATGCGGTAGACATTGGGCGACTGGCGCTTGACGTCCTCGCTGCCCATATAGACCACGCATTCCATGCCGTAGCGGGCGCAGATGGTGGCCGTGGCCACGCCATGCTGGCCGGCGCCGGTTTCGGCGATCACGCGCTTCTTGCCCATGCGCTTGGCCAGCAGGGCCTGGCCTATGGTGTTGTTGACCTTGTGCGCGCCGGTGTGGTTCAGGTCTTCGCGCTTGAGGTAGATCTGCGCGCCGCCGAGCTCGCGGCTCATGCGGTCGGCGTGATAGATGGGGCTGGGGCGGCCGACGAAATGGGCCAGCTCGCGCCGGTACTCGGCGATGAACTCGGGGTCGCGGCTGTAATGCGCGTAGGCCTCGTTCAGCTCATCCAGGGCGTGCACCAGGGTCTCGGCGACAAAGCGCCCACCGTAGGGTCCGAAATGCCCGCGGGCATCGGGTTGGTCATAGGTCGTCATGGGGGATTCTTCTCACTCTTCAGCTATTGGCTTCATCGAGGCGTGCATCGGCTTCACGCACCGCCTCGCAGAACTGACGCATCAGCGCGGCGCTCTTGAGGCCCTTGCCGGCCTCCTCCACACCCGAGCTGACGTCAACGGCCCAGGGCCGGACCTGAAGAATCCCTTCGATCACATTTCCGGCATGCAACCCACCAGACAAAACGACTGGAGAGGGCACGTTTCTTGGAATGAGTGACCAATCGAAAACCTTTCCGCCTCCGCCATAGCCCTCGACATGGGCGTCGAGCAGCAGGCCTTGGGCGCTGGAGAACTGAGACGCGAAGTCTAGCAAATCAAAACCCGGCCCCATGCGGGCAGCGCGCAAATAGGGGCGCGCGGCGCGCTCGCAGTCCGCCCTGCCCTCGTCGCCATGGAACTGCACGAGCATATTGGGCAGGGCCTGCAGGCCGGCCGCCAGCTCGGCGTCGCCGGCGTTGACGAACAGACCAACCGGCGTCACGAAGGGCGGCAGGCGGCGCGCCAGCTCGGCGGCGCGCTGTGGCGTCACGGCGCGCGGGCTTTTGGCGTAGAACACAAAGCCGATCGCATCGGCGCCGGCCTCGACGGCGGCGTCCACATCGGCCTCGCGGGTCAATCCACAGATCTTGATGCGGGTACGGCTCATAGGTGTCAGGGCAGCCAGTCCATGGCCGCCGTCTTGTCGGGCAGTTGCAGCTCCGCATCGTAGTACGGGCCCACGAAGTAGAGGCCATCGGGCGCAAAGGTCGGGGCCGCGAGCTTGCGGTCGCGCGCCGCCAGCACCTCGGCCAGCCAGGCCACCGAGCGCGTGCCCGTACCCACCGCCAGCAGGCAGCCCATGATGTTGCGCACCATGTGATGCAAAAAGGCCGAGGCATCGAACTCGAAGCGCCAGTAGGCGCCGCGTCGGTGGATCTCGATGGCGCGCAGCGTCTTGATCGGCGAGGCCGCCTGGCACTCGGCCGAGCGGAAGGAGCTGAAGTCATGCTCGCCCAGTAACACCTCGACCGCGGCGCGCATCGCCTCACCGTCCAGCGGCCTGAAGATCCACCCTGCCCCGCCCGCCTCGATCGCTGGCCGCACCGCCGACTCGAGCAGCAAATAGGCGTAGCGTCGGCCGCGCGCATGGTTGCGGGCATGGAAATCGGCGCCGGGAAAGGCACACCACTGGATCGCGATATCGGGCGGCAGATAGCGGTTCGTGCCGCGTATCCACGAAAACGGATCCCGCTCCACCTGGGCATCGAAGTGCACCACCTGGTTCAGCCCATGCACGCCGGCATCGGTGCGTCCTGCGCAGATGGTGCGTATCGGGTGGGCGGCGAATTTGGCCAGGCCGCGCTCCAGCTCGTCCTGCACCGTGCCGCCGCCGGGCTGGCTCTGCCAGCCCTTGTAGGCAGTGCCCCGGTAGCTCACTCCCAGCGCCACGCGCGTTGTCATCTCGTCCCCAAATGAAAGAAAAGGCGCCCGGTCGGCCCGAGCGCCTTGATTGTCGCCGCGCGTTTGCGCCGGCCCGTCAGCGCAGCTCGTCCAGCATGGCCTGGGCCTTGGCCTTGAGCGCACCGTCGGCCTTGGCGATCAGCTCCTGCAGCACATCGCGTGCGCCCTCGGTATCGCCGATCTGGCGGAACTCGTCGGCCAGTTCCAGCTGACGCTGCAAGGGGTCGCCCTCGTCATCGCCCAGTGCGTCCAGCGCATCGCCGAGTTTGTCGTCGGCATGGCTCGCGGCCGTGGTCTCCTGCAGCACGGTATCGAAATTGGCCGACAGACCTTCATCCAGCTGCGTCACTTCCGCCGCCGGCAAGGCTGCCGTCGGCTCGGGGCCAGGCAGGTCAAGGTCAATACTGGACAGGTCGAAATCCAGCGCCGGCGTCGACGCCTCGGCGGCCTGGGCCGGCGCGGCCGGCATGTCGAAGTCGCCCAGGTCGTTCAGATCGAACTCCAGATCGGGCGCCGCCGCCGGTGCCGAGACGTCCAGATCCATGGCCAGCGGTGCCTGCTCGACCGTGGTCGCCAGGGCCTGAGTGGCATCCATGGAGCGGCTGTCGGCGGGCGCGGGCGAACCCAGGTCCAGATCCAGGTCGAGATCCAGCATGCTCGGCGGGCCGGCATCCGCGGCACGCTCGACCGGCGCCGTGGCCAGATGCGCCACATTCGAGGCCGGCAGCGTGGTCGCATTCATGGGCTCGGGCCGCATGTCCTCGTCGCCGCTTTCGGTGACCGGCGCGCCGCCGGGCTGATACAGCGGATTGTCCGGATCGATCTGGCGACCCAGCTCCTGCGCACGCTCCCAGTCCTCGCCCACGCCATGCGTTTCGGCATACAGGTGTACGGCGAGTTGTTCAAAGCCCTTGGTGTCGCGGCGCTTGGCGTAGACCTCCAGCAGCTTGAGGCGGATCGCCAGGCGCTCGGGGTTGGCGCGCAAGGCTTCCTTGAGAATTTCCTCGGCCTGCAGATCGCGGCCATAGGCCAGGTAGACATCGGCCTCGGCAACCGGATCCACATCGCCGATGGCATCCAGCTGGCTGAGCGAATAGCTCATCGACGACTGGCCGCTGGTCGACGCGTCGCGCGTGTCGACGCGTTGACCGCCACTGGCGCCGAAGAAGGAATCCGGCTGCATGCGGCTCTCGGTGAAACCGGTCTCGGCATGCTGGGCGGGCTGCTTGCGCGAGCGCCAGCGCAGGAAGGCCGCACCGCCCAACAATGCCAGCAGGCCGGCGCCCAGCGGCAGGATGTTGTCCATCAAGGTGTCCATCACCCCAGGCGCCTCGGACACCGGCATGGCCGGCGCACTTGCCGCCGGCTTGGGCGGCAGCGGCTTGGAGGCCGCCACCGGCGCCGGCGCAGGCGCCGATGCCGGCGCCGATGCCGGCAGCACCGGTGCCGGCGTCACGACGGCGGGGGCAACGGCCGGTGCCGGTGCCGGTGCCGGTGCCGGTGCCGGTGCGGGAGCCGGCGCGGGTGCAGGGCTCGGCGCCGGTGCTGGTGCAGGCGTTGGCGCCGGGCTGGGTGCCGGTGCCGGCTTGGCCGCCGACGAGAGCTTCTTCAGCTCTTCGACATTGCGTGTCAGCTCGGCCACACGGGTGGCGGCGTCCTTCTTCTCGGTATCCTTGGACAGCTTGGCTTCGGCACCCGAGCCAGGCTTGCTGAGCGTCAGCTTGTCGGGCGTGGTGGCGGCGGCCGGCTTGCGGTCTTCCACCGCGGCCTGCACCTTGCCCTTGGCCTGGCGCGCGCTTTCCTGCGCTGCCATCTCGGGCGCGCCGCTGGCCAGGCGCTGGCGATAACTGCTGAAGTCAGCGCTCTGGGCCTGGATCACCTGGCGGGCTTCATTCGGGCTGATGGCCGCCAGCGTCTCACCGCCGGGCACTTGCAGCACCGAACCGGCCTTCAGGCGGTTCATGTTCTCGTTGATGAAGGCGTCCGGGTTGTTGCGGTACAGGCCCACCAGCATCTGGTCGAGCGATACCCCGGGCGCCTGGGTCTTGCTGGCCACGCGCGAGAGCGTGTCGCCCGGCTTGACGGCGTATTCGCTCGAGGCCGCTGCGGCTACCGGCTTGGGTGCTGGCGCGGGCTTGGGCGCCGGTGCTGCGGCCGCCACCTGCGGCTCGGGCTTGCTCTCCTGGCGCGGTTTTGCCGGCGCGGCGGGTGGCAGCGGCGCTGGCGCGCGGCTCGCCACCGGCGGCACCGCCGCGGGCTCGGCCGGCGTCGGCGCGATCACCGGCGCGGTGGCCACTTCGGCGGCGGGTTTGGGCGTGCCCGGCGGATCGAACAGCAAGGTGTATTCACGCACCAGACGGCCGCTGGCCCAGTTGATCTCGAGGATCACATCGACGAAGGGCTCCTGCACCGCGCGATCACTGGCAATGCGCAGAAAGGGCCGGCCGTCGGCGCGGCGGCTCAGCTGCACCTGGGTGGCGCTGAGCACGGCGTTGTACTCGACACCCGCGGCCCGGTAGGACTCGGGCGGCGCAACGCGCAGCTTCAATGTGCCGGCCTCTTCCGACGTCAGGCTGGTGACATCGATCTCGGCCTTGAGCGTTTCGCCCAGGGACGATTGCACCGAGAGCCGACCGAGGCCCAGGCCCCAGGCGGTGGTGCTGGCCACGGCCAGAACAGCCACTGCCACATGGGTCAGGGCAAAGCGCGCATAAGCGCCAGGATGAGTATTCAAGGCGTCCCCCAAAGCAACAAGGCGGGCACCCCAGGGTGTCCGCCTGTCTAGACGATGTTTGTATTGCTGCTCGCAGCCCTCGCGATGCTGTCCCATGCGGTCAGACGACATGAAATCACAACAGCATCAAGCATATACGCTTGGGACCTCAGGCAAAGGCTGAATACGAGTGTTGACAACGCCCTGATTCACCTCCCGTTACCAGCATGTGGCTTGCCGGCAACGAGGGGTGGGATCAGCCTGGGGTAATCACCGAGCGAGCAGGATGCGCAGCATGCGGCGCAGCGGCTCGGCGGCGCCCCACAGCAACTGGTCGCCGATGGTGAAGGCGCCCAGGTATTCGGGGCCCATCGCAAGCTTGCGAATGCGGCCCACCGGGATGCTCATGGTGCCGGTCACTGCCACCGGGGTCAGGTCTTGCAGCGTCGCCTCGCGGGTATTGGGCACGACCTTCACCCACTCGTTGTCGGCTGCGATCATGCCCTCGATCTCGTCCAGCGGCACATCCTTCCTGAGCTTGAAGGTCAGGGCCTGGCTGTGGCAGCGCATCGCGCCCACACGCACGCAAAAACCATCCACCGGAACCGCGGCCGTGCCGAAGCCCTCTCCCATGCCGAGGATCTTGTTGGTCTCGGCCATGCCCTTCCACTCTTCCTTGGACTGGCCATTGCCCAGGTCCTTGTCGATCCAGGGAATCAGCGAGCCGCCCAGCGGCACGCCGAAGTTCGCCGTCTCGGTGGCCGAGAGCGCACGCTGCTTGGCGATCACGCGGCGGTCGATCTCGAGGATGGCGCTCTTGGGATCGTCCAGCAGCGCCTTCACCTCGGCATTGAGCGTGCCGTACTGCGTCAGCAGCTCGCGCATATGCTGGGCACCGCCGCCCGAGGCTGCCTGGTAGGTCTGGGTGCTCATCCACTCGACCAGACCGGCCTTGTAGAGCGCGCCCACGCCCATCAGCATGCAGCTGACGGTGCAGTTGCCGCCCACCCAGTTCTTGCCGCCCTTGACGAGCGCGTCCTTGATGACCGGCATATTGACCGGGTCGAGGATGATGACGGCGTCACTGGCCATGCGCAGCGTCGAGGCGGCGTCGATCCAGTGGCCGTTCCAGCCGGCGGCGCGCAGCTTGGGATAAACCTCGGTGGTGTAGTCGCCGCCCTGGGCGGTGATGATGATCTCGCAGCGCTTGAGCTGCTCGATATCGAAAGCGTTCTGCAGCTTGGTTTCGTTCTTGGCCTGGGCCGGGGCGGCGCCGCCAGCGTTCGAAGTGCTGAAGAACAGCGGCTCGATCAGGTCGAAATCACGCTCAGCGCTCATGCGGTCCATGAGCACCGAGCCCACCATGCCGCGCCAGCCTACCAGTCCTACAAGTGTCGTCATCTGCTTACCTCTATCGCCCTAGAAAAGTTGGAAGCTCTTCCTTCCCCGGCTCGCTTCGCCGGGGGTGTTGGGGCGAGACGAACCGGAGCTGAACTAGCTCTTAATGGTTTTGGTCATGGTGGCGGTGTTGCCCGTCAAGGCGGCGACGACCGCATCACCCATCTCGCGCGTGCCCACCTTCTGGGTGCCCTCGCTCCAGATGTCCGCGGTACGCAGACCCTGGGACAACACAGCGCCAACAGCCGCCTCGATACGGGCGGCGGCTTCGGGCTGGTTGAGGGAGAACTTGAGCATCATGGCAGCTGACAGTATTGTAGCCAGCGGGTTTGCAACACCCTTACCGGCGATGTCAGGCGCGCTTCCATGGCTGGGCTCGTACAAGCCCTTGTTGTTCTTGTCCAGCGAGGCCGAGGGCAGCATGCCGATCGAGCCGGTGAGCATGGCGGCCTCGTCCGAGAGGATGTCGCCGAACATATTGCCGGTCACCACCACGTCGAAGCGCTTGGGTGCCTTCACCAGCTGCATCGCGGCGTTGTCCACATACATATGGTCCAGCTCCACATCCGGATACTGGGCATGCACCTCGGTGACCACGTCCTTCCAGAACTGGAAGGTCTCCAGCACATTGGCCTTGTCCACCGAGGTCACGCGCTTGTTGCGCTTGCGTGCCGCCTGGAAGGCCACATGGGCGATGCGCTCGATCTCCGGGCGCGAGTAGCGCATGGTGTCGAAGGCCTCCTCGCTGCCCGGGAAATGCCCGTCCACCGCGGTGCGGCGGCCGCGCGGCTGGCCAAAATAGATGTCGCCGGTGAGCTCGCGGATGATGAGGATGTCAAGACCTGACACCAGCTCGGGCTTGAGGCTGGAGGCATGGGTGAGCTGCTCGTAGCAGATCGCCGGCCGGAAATTGGCAAACAGGCCCAGCTGCTTGCGCAGCCCGAGGATGGCCTGCTCGGGGCGCAGCGCGCGTTCCAGCTTGTCGTACTTCCAGTCGCCTACGGCGCCGAACAGCACCGCGTCGGCGGCCTGGGCCAGCTTGAGCGTGGCCTCCGGCAGCGGATGACCGCTGGCCTCATAGGCCGCACCGCCGACCGGCGCGGTTTCCAGTTCGAACTTGAGGTCGAGTACGTTCAGGACCTTGACGGCCTCCGCGACGATTTCGGTGCCGATGCCATCACCGGGCAGGACTGCGATTTTCATAGTGGAATCATCCGATCAAACGGTTGTTCAGCCAGGGCTTGGTGGCCAGGCGCTCGGCCTCAAAGGCCTTGATCTTGTCGGCATGGCGCAGGGTCAGGCCGATGTCGTCGAAGCCATTGAGCAGGCAGAACTTGCGGAAGGCCTGCACTTCAAACGGCAGCTCGCTGCCATCGGGCTTGACGACCACCTGACGCGCCAGGTCCACGCTCAGCTGGTAGCCCGGGAAGGCCGCCACCTCGTCAAAGAGGCGCGCCACCTGCGCCTCGGGCAGGACGATGGGCAGTACGCCGTTCTTGAAGCAGTTGTTGAAGAAGATGTCGGCAAAGCTGGGCGCGATCAGCGCGCGGAAGCCGTATTGCTCCAGCGCCCAGGGCGCATGCTCGCGGCTGGAGCCGCAGCCGAAGTTGCTGCGCGCGATCAGGATCGAGGCGCCCGCATAGCGCGGCTGGTTCAGCACGAAGTCCGGGTTGGGCCGGCGCGTGGCCGGATCCTGGCCGGGCTCGCCCGCGTCCAGATAGCGCCATTCGTCGAACAGATTGGGGCCGAAGCCGCTGCGCTTGATCGACTTGAGGAACTGCTTGGGGATGATGGCGTCGGTGTCGACATTGTCGCGATCCATCGGGGCCACCAGGCCCTTGTGCACGGTGAACTTTTCCATCACGAAATCCTGCGAACGTCAACGAAATGGCCCTGCATGGCCGCGGCCGCGGCCATCGCCGGGCTGACCAGATGGGTGCGCCCACCGGCGCCCTGGCGGCCTTCGAAATTGCGGTTGCTGGTGGAGGCGCAGCGCTCGCCGGGCTCCAGCCGGTCGGCATTCATGGCCAGGCACATCGAGCAACCGGGCTCACGCCACTCGAAGCCGGCAGCCTTGAAGACCTGGTCCAGGCCTTCGGCCTCGGCCTGCGCCTTGACCAGGCCCGAGCCCGGCACCACCAGCGCCAGCTTCACATTGCTGGCGATCCGCCCACCCAGGCGCCGCACCACCGCGGCGGCCTCGCGCATGTCCTCGATGCGGCTGTTGGTGCAGGAGCCGATGAAGACCTTGTCGATGCGAATGTCGCTGATGGCCTTGTTGGGCTCCAGGGCCATGTACTGCAGCGCGCGCTCGATGGCGCCGCGCTTGACGGCGTCCTTTTCCTTGTCGGGGTCGGGCACGCGGTCCTCGATGGACAGCACCATCTCGGGCGAGGTGCCCCAGCTGACCTGCGGGCGGATCTGCGCCGCGTCCAGCTCCACCACGGCGTCGAAATGCGCGCCGGCGTCCGAGTGCAGGGTGCGCCAGTAGGCCACCGCCTGCTCCCACTCCACACCTTTGGGGCTGAAGGGCCGGCCCTGGCAGTAGGCGATGGTGGTCGCGTCCACCGCGATCAGGCCGGCGCGCGCGCCCGCCTCGATCGCCATATTGCAGACCGTCATGCGGCCTTCCATGCTCAGCGCACGAATGGCCGAGCCGGCGAATTCGATCGTGTAGCCGGTGCCGCCCGCCGTGCCTATCTTGCCGATGATGGCCAGCACGATGTCCTTGGCGCCCACGCCAGGCATGACCTGACCCTCCACGCGTATCAGCATATTCCTGGCCTTCTTGGCCAAGAGCGTCTGCGTGGCCAGCACATGCTCGACCTCGGAGGTGCCGATGCCATGCGCCAGCGCGCCAAAGGCGCCATGGGTGGAGGTGTGGCTGTCGCCGCACACCACCGTCATGCCGGGCAAGGTGGCACCCTGCTCGGGGCCGATCACATGCACGATGCCCTGGCGACGGTCGTTCATCTTGAACTGGGTCAGGCCATGGCGGTCGCAGTTCCGGTCCAGGGTGTCGACCTGCAGCCTGGAGATCGGGTCGGCAATGCCCTGGCTGCGGTCGGTGGTGGGCACGTTGTGGTCGCTTACCGCCAGATTGGCGGAGAGCCGCCAGACCTTGCGGCCCGCCAGGTCCAGGCCTTCGAAGGCCTGCGGGCTGGTGACCTCGTGCACCAGATGGCGGTCGATATAGAGCACGGCCGTGCCGTCGTCCTCGGTGTGCACCACATGCTCATCCCAGAGCTTGTCGTAAAGCGTTCTTGCCGTCGTCATGCTTGTTCATCCCTTGTCGGATTGGGGTGGACACAGGCTGTCCACAAAGCGCTGCACCACCATGGGCAGGCGCTCCTGGCGCGCCACCGCCAGCACATAGTCGCGCTGCGCCCAGTCTTCCTCCAGGCGCAGGGTTTTCAAATCGAATACGCGGGCAAAGCGTTCGGCCGGCCCGCCGGGCAGCACCGCCACGCCCAGGCCCGCCTCCACCAGCTGCGCGATCGCATCGAAGCCGCGCACCTGCAGGCGTGCCTTCAGGGTGCGGCCACGCGCCAGCGCCTGTTCGCGCATCAGGTCCTGCGCGGCGGCGCCGGCATGCAGGCCGATCAGGTCGTAGTCCAGCAGGTCGTCGAAGCTGACCGCGCTGCGCTTGGCCAGCGCATGGCCCTTGGGCACCAGCACCGCCAGGCGGCCCTGGCGGTAGGTCCAGGTCTGCAGGCGGTTGTCCAGCAGCGGCGCGGTGAACACGCCCACATCGGCGCGCCCCTCGGCCACCGCGGCCTGCACCTCGGCGCTGGTGAGGTCTTCCAGGCTGATGCGGATCTGCGGGTGTGCTTGCGAGAAGGCCACCAGGTCGGGCGGCAGGCATTCGGCGATCGAGCCGGCGTTGGCGGCAATGCGCAGATGCCCCTTGATGCCACGCGCAAACTCCACCACCTCGCTCTCCAGCGCATGCAGCGAGGCGTGCAACGAGCGGATATGGCGCACCAGGGCGCGGCAGGCCTCGGTGGGCTCGACGCCCCGGGCGCGGCGCTCAAACAGCTGCACCCCCAGGCGCGACTCCAGGTCCGAGAGCCGCTTGCTCGCGGCGGCCAGCGCCAGATGCTCGCGCTCGGCACCGCGCGTGATCGAGCGCGTCTGCTCGATCGCGAGCACGAGGTTGAGGGTGGTGAGGTCGAGTCGCATGGTGTGGCTGTGGCGAGGCCAGTCTAGCCTTCGCGCAACATGCAAGTCTACCTAGCAACAAAAACCATGCTTCGCATTCCGCGAAGCAATTCAGACGGACAGCCCCAGCATCTGCCGCGCCACCGCCTCGGCCACCTCGATGCCATCCACGCCCGCGGACATGATGCCGCCCGCATAGCCGGCGCCCTCGCCCGCCGGGAACAGGCCGGCCACATTCAGGCTCTGGTAGTCGCGGCCGCGCGTGATGCGCAGGGGCGAGGAGGTGCGGGTCTCGACCCCGGTGAGCACCGCATCGGCCATGGCAAAACCGCGGATCTGGCGCTCGAAGGCCGGCAAGGCCTCGCGTATCGCCTCCAGCGCATAGTCGGGCAGGCTGCCACGGCCTTTTTGCTGCAGATCGGTGAGCGTGACGCCCGGCTTGTAGCTGGGCATGACCTTGCCAAGCGCGCTGCTGCGCTGGCGCTTGATGAAGTCGCCCACCAGTGCGCCCGGGGCCTTGTAGCCGCCCTCGCCCAGCTCATAGGCGCGCGACTCCCAGATGCGCTGGAAGGCCATGCCGTCGAGCGGGCTCACCGGCCCCTCGGTCCTGCCATCCTGCCGGTAGTCCTGCGGCGAGATGCCCACCACGATGCCGGCGTTGGCATTGCGCTCGTTGCGCGAATACTGGCTCATGCCATTGGTGACCACGCGCTCGGGCTCCGAGGTGGCCGCCACCACCGTCCCGCCTGGGCACATGCAGAAGCTGTAGACCGAGCGGCCATTGCTGGCATGATGGACCAGCTTGTAATCGGCCGCGCCCAGGATGGGGTTGCCGGCATTCGGGCCGAAGCGCGCCGCGTCGATGACGCTTTGCGGATGTTCGATGCGGTAGCCGATCGAGAAGGGCTTGGCCTCCATATGGACGCCGCGCGCATGCAGCATCTGGAAGGTGTCGCGCGCGCTATGGCCCAGGGCCAGCACCACCTGGTCGGTGGCGATCTGCTCGCCGGAAGCGAGCGTGACGCCACGCACATGGCCCTTCTCGATCAACAGGTCGGTGACCTTCTGCTCGAAGCGGATCTCGCCGCCCAGGGCCTCGATCTCGGCACGCATCTTGATCACCATGCTGACCAGGCGGAAGGTGCCGATGTGCGGCTTGCTGACGAACAGGATCTCCTCGGGCGCACCCGCCTTGACGAACTCGTTCAGCACCTTGCGCGTGAGGTGGCGCGGGTCGGAAATCTGGCTCCAGAGCTTGCCGTCCGAGAAGGTGCCGGCACCGCCCTCGCCGAACTGCACATTCGATTCGGGGTTCAGCTCGCCCTGGCGCCACAGGCCCCAGGTGTCCTTGGTGCGCTCGCGCACCTGGCGGCCACGCTCCAGCACGATGGGGCGCAGGCCCATCTGGGCCAGGATCAGGGCCGCAAAAATGCCGCAGGGGCCGAAGCCGATCACCACCGGGCGCGGGCGCGCGCCGGCGTAGAAGTCCGCCGGCACTTGGCCGACGAATTTGTAGTCCATGTCCGGCGTGGGCTTCACATGCGCGTCGCCGGCAAAGCGGGCCAGCACGGCGGCCTCGTCGTCGAGCTCGCAGTCCACGGTGTAGATCAGCACCATGGCGCTCTTCTTGCGCGCGTCGTAGCTGCGCTTGAAGACGGTGTAGCTCTTCAGCTGCCCATCCTTGAGCCCCAGGCGCGCCAGCACGGCGGGGCGCAGCGCGTCCTCGGCATGGTTGAGCGGCAGGCGGAGTTCGGTGAGTCGCAGCATGACGGAAGGGTACGGTAAAAAGACACAGGCCCCGCGCAAGGCTGGGGCCTGTTGATCAAATCTGCAGCGCCTGCGGCGGGCCGCCGCGGCGCGCTTGGCTTCAGCCGCCCTTGTGCGGACGCTTGCCGGGGTTCTTCTTGCTGCGGGTGTGCGAGCCGCGCTCGAGGCTGATCTTCTGGCCGCGGCCGGTGGTCAGGGTCACGCCAGCGGTCGCAGCGGGACGGGGGGAAGCACGGCGCATGGCCTCGGTGACGATCTTGTTGCCCATTGATGGCTCCGGTACGAGAAATGAATGCGGGATTTTAGTGCATGAACCAAGCGAATCTTCAGAGGGGCGCGCCGCGGCCCTGTTAACCTGCGGCCAGCGAACCTGGCGGGCTGCATCGGAGAGGCCTTGAACGAGTTGTCCGAATTGCCGTTGACTACAGCATTGGAGACGGGCCCGGCGCCCGCGCAGGCCCATTGGGACGCCGATGCCCAGGGTCAGATCTTGCGCCTGGCGGGCGATTGGCGCGGCCAGTCCGCCCTGCCCGCCCCGCCGGCATCCAGCGGCACGAGCTGGCGCATCGACGGCAGCGCCATCAGCCATTTCGACAGCCAGCTGGCCGCCGCGCTCTGGGCCCTGGGCAAGCGCAGCGGCATGGCGCTGGACACCAGCCAGCTGCCGGCCGGCCTGCGGGGCATCCTGGCGCTGGCCACCAGCAGCCGTGCAGGCGGCACCGCAAGCCCGCCGCGCAGCCGGCGCTCGCGCTGGCTGACCCAGGTGGGTATGGACTGGCTGGCGCGCCTGACCCGCACCAGCACCACGCTGGGCTTTGTGGGCGAAACACTGGCTTCGCTCTACAAGGCCATGCGCGGCAGCACCGCGATGCGTGGCGAGGATCTTGCGCGCCAGCTCCATGCCTGCGGCCCCGCCAGCCTGCCCATCGTCTCGCTGGTGAGCTTTCTGGTCGGCCTCATCATTGCCTATATGGGCGCGGCCCAGCTGCAGCGCCTGGGCGCCCAGTCCTTCATGGCCGATCTGGTGACGATAGGCGTGGTGCGCGAGATCGCCGCGCTGATGACCGGCATCATTCTCTCGGGCCGCGTGGGCGCGGCCTTCGCCGCCCAGCTGGGCAGCATGCAGGCCAACGAAGAGGTGGATGCGCTGCGCGCCATGGGGCTGAACCCGGTCGAGCATCTGGTGCTGCCGCGCGTGCTGGCGATGGCCCTGATGGCGCCGCTGCTGACCACCTATGCGGCCGTGGTCGGCATGGGCGCCGGCCTGCTGGTGGCCGTGGGCATCTACCAGGTCGAGATGCTGGACTACCTCTATCGCAGCTCGCAGGCCCTGACCCTGGCGCACGCCGGCATCGGCCTGCTCAAGGGCACGGTGTACGCCATCCTGGTGGCGCTGGCGGGCTGCCGCCAGGGCCTCAACGCCGGCCGCAGCGCCCAGGCGGTGGGCGATGCCACCACCGCGGCGGTGGTGCAGGCCATCATCTGGATCGTGGTGGCGGCCTCGGCGCTGACCATCATGTTCCAGCGCCTGGGGTGGTGATGGCAGAGCCCGCCAAGCCCCTGCTGCGCGCCGAAGGCCTGAGCCTGGCCGTGGCCGGCCGGGTGATTCAAAAAGACCTCAGCTTTGAGCTGCGGCGCGGCGAGATCCTGGTGTTGATGGGCGGCAGCGGCTGCGGCAAGAGCACCCTGATGCGCCATCTGATCGGTCTGCAGACGCCTGCCGCGGGCCGCGTGCTCCATGGCGATGTGGACCTGGCCGAGGCCGACGATGCGCAGCTCGCCGAGCTGCGCCGCCGCTTCGGCGTGATGTTCCAGGCCGGCGCGCTGTGGAGTTCGATGACGGTGGGCGAGAACGTCATGCTGCCGCTGCGCGAGTTCACCGAGCTGGACGACGATGCCGCCGAGCAGCTGGCGCGCTTCAAGCTGGCCCTGGTGGGGCTGGACGGCGCCTTCGACGAGTCGCCCGCGGCGCTCAGCGGCGGCATGAAGAAGCGCGCGGCGATTGCGCGCGCGATGGCGCTGGATCCGCCGCTGCTGTTCCTGGACGAGCCCTCGGCCGGCCTGGACCCCCTCACCTCGGCACGGCTGGACGAGCTGATCCTGAACTTGCGCGATCATCTGGGCACCAGCATCGTGCTGGTCACGCATGAGCTGGACAGCATCTTCGCGGTGGCCGACCGCGCCCTGTTTCTCGACGCCAAGGAAAAGACCATGATCGCGCTGGACGCGCCGCGCCAATTGCTGGAAACCGGACCCGACACGGTGCGCGCCTTCCTGCGCCGGAAAGAGCGGCCATGAGAAAACGCCACGGCCACCCGGCCCTCCTGGGCTTGTTTGTCGTCACGGCGCTGATCGTGCTGTTCGTCGCCGTGTTCGTGATTGCCGGCGGCAAGCTGCTGGGCGGCAAGCAGAAGGTGGTGATGTATTTCAATGGCTCGATCTACGGCCTGCAGGTGGGCGCGCCGGTGGTGTTCCGCGGTGTGCGGCTGGGCAGCGTCAGCTCCATAGGCGTGGCCTACGACCGCGCCCACAACGAGGTGTCGATTCCCGTGGTGGCCGAGCTCGAGCGCGACATGCTGGGCAACCTCACCGGCGAGCACCAGCCCGGCACCGTGGTGGCCTCGATGAACGCCCTGGTCGGGCGCGGTCTACGCGCGCAGCTGGCGATGCAGAGCCTGCTCACCGGCCAGCTCTATATCGACCTGGACTTTCGCCCCGGCAAGGCGCTTGGCGCACCCGCAGAAGCGCGCGCCGAGATCGAGATTCCCACCGTCACCACGCCGCTGCAGGACCTAAAGAACCAGGTCGACGGCCTCGACATCAAGCGTCTGGTGGGTGACCTCTCGGCCATTGCCAGCTCGGGCAGGCGCCTGCTGGAGGGCCCCGAGCTGAGCCATGCGGTGAAGGACATCGAGGCCGTCGCCACCAACCTGCGCCGCCTCACCGAGCAAATCGACCGTCGCTTCGGCCCGCTGGCCGACGCCAGCTTGAGCACCCTGGACGCCACCAAGCTGGCGATGGAGCGCATGAACAAGGCCGCGGTCTCGGTGGACGATACCGCGCAGCGCGTGGGCAAGACCTTCAACCCCGAGGGCGCGATGGTCAAGGATCTGCAGCGCGCGGCCCAGGAGTTGACCCGCGCCGCCGCCGCGCTGGCCGATGCGGCGCAGGACGATGCGCCGCTGAACCAGAACCTGCAGCGTGCACTCAAGGATGTTTCGGGGGCTGCGCGTGCCTTGCGCGAGCTGGCCGACACCTTGGACCAACAGCCGGAATCCGTCTTGAAGGGGCGCCGATGAACAAACGACTGATCTGCTTGGGCGGGATGCTCTTGCTACTGCTGGGCGCCTGCAGCAGTTCGCCGCCGATTCAGCTCTACCAGCTGCGCGCCGAGCCCCCCTCGGAAGCGCCGGCGGCCACGACACAGGCAGTATGGGCCTTGGGTCCGGTGCTGCTGCCCGAGTACCTCGACCGCGACGCCATCGTGCGCCCCACGGGCCAGGCCAGCCTGCAGCACAGCCCCAACCAGCGCTGGGCCGAGCCGCTGCGCGACGCGGTGCCACGCCTCTTGGCGCAAGACCTGGCAAGTCTGCGCGGCAGCGCGCAGGTCTGGCGCATGCCGCTGCCGCCGGGCGTGCAGGTGGAACGTCAGCTGCGCGTCGAGGTGCAGCGCCTGGACGCCAGCACCGATGGCCGCAGCGTGGTGCTGCAGGCACGCTGGACCCTGGTGGACCCGAGCGGCAAGAGCCGCCCGCAGGTGAGCGAGCGCCGCATCGAGGTAGACGCCGGCGACGGCAGCATGGATGCGCTGGTGAGCGCGCACCGCAGCGCGCTGTGGCAGCTGGCGCTGGCGATTGCCGCCGCGCCCTGAGTTATGCCAGCGCCGCCACCACCTCGGGCGGCGCCTGCACCAGCTCGATCAGCACGCCCTCGCCGGCGATCGGAAACTCCTCGTTGCTCTTGGGGTGGATGAAGCAGATGTCGTAGCCGGCCGCGCCCTTGCGGATGCCGCCGGGCGCGAAGCGCACGCCCTTGGCGGCCATCCATTGCACGGCCTTGGGCAGGTCGTCCACCCACAGGCCCACATGGTTGAGCGGCGTGGCGTGCACCGCCGGCTTCTTCTCTGGGTCCAGGGGCTGCATCAGGTCCACCTCGATCTTGTGCGGGCCGCTGCCGATGGCGCAGATGTCCTCGTCGACGTTCTCGCGCTCGGAGACGAAGTTGCCGGTGACGGTGAGGCCCAGCACATCCACCCACAGCCTGCGCAAGGCCTGCTTGTCGGGTCCGCCGATGGCGATCTGCTGGATGCCGAGGATGCGATAGGGTTTGGTTTGACTCATGGTCTAGCACCTTGATGATCTGATGATGATGATGGGAATGCGGCCGCCAGGCGCAGCATCAGCGCGTCCAGCACCGGCAGCGCGGCCCAGGCCGGATCGGCGGGCAGCGGCCTTGCCAGCAGCTCGGCAGCGCTGCGCAAGGGATGCACCATGAAGCGGTAGCGCGCCCAGATCTCGGCATCGTCCACCAGTTCCAGAAAACGCAAGTGCACATAGAGCGCGAACAGGCTCTTCGTATGGTGGCTGCCGATGCTGGTGCCGCCGATATGAAACACCGGCAGCGCTTCGTCCTGCGGCAGGGTTCTTACCTTCCAGCCTTGCGCCAAGGCCACCGCCAGCAGCACATGCAAGGTATCGTGGAAACGCTGATAGTCCTTGAAGAATTGCTGCTCACCCAGACCGATGCGCTGCAGGGCGGCGATGGCCGTGCGCGGCGCCTTACGGTACTGGCGGGCATCGACGCGATGCGCGTGCATCAGGGTCCGCAAGGCCTCGGCGCGCAGGCTCAGCACATGGGTCAGCGGCACATCGAAACCGCAGCGTTGCCCCGTTAATGCAAACGAAGCAACCACGCACTCGCCCGGCCCCGGCTGCAGTTTTTGGAGCAGTGCCGGATCGAAGACATAGGCATCGTGGTCCACCACGGCGAAATCGCCGCGCTGATGCTCGATCAGCAGGCTCAACACATCACCATGGGGCTGGCTCGACCAGGGCAGGCAGCGCAGCCTGAACAACGGCAGCTCGGGGAAGCGCTTTTGCAGCAGGCGCAGCTCCCAGGGCCTGGCGCCATTGGCCAGCAGCACGATGGGCGCCTGGCCGCGCAACAGCGCCACACAGGGCAGCAGGAAATGCAGGGTGTCGGGCATCACGATCAGGTACAGCCGCAAGCCCGGCGTTGCCGGCAGACCGTCCTGGAAGCGTGCGAAGCGCCTGGCGTTCAGCCAGGGCCCCAAGACCCTGGCGTTGAGCGGCCCCGCCAGCGCGCGCCAGGCGCGCAGCAGCGCGGCCGAAGGCAGGTACCAGAGCAAGGCCTGGTAGCCGGCCAGGCCGCGCTCGCGCATGGGCCGCCAAGCCTGGCGCAGCATGCGCCGGGCGCCTATCACTCGAAGCGCAGGATGGGTTGATCCACCGACAGGCTTTCGCCCGTCTTGGCCAGCACCTCGGCCACCTTCACGTCCTGCGTGGCCAGGAGAATGTTCTCCATCTTCATGGCCTCGATCACCGCCAGGCGTTCGCCGGCCTGCACGGTCTGGCCGGGCTGAGCGGCAATATGAACCAGCAGGCCCGGCATGGGCGAGAGCAGGAACTTGCTGGTATCGGGCGGCGCCTTGTAGGGCATCAGCTCGTACAGGGCCGCGGCGCGCGGCGTCAGCACCATCACCTCGATGGCCGTGCCATTGTGGGTGAGCTTGTAGGCCAGCGGGTTCTTGGCCGCGCCGCGCTCGGCCTGGGCCACAAAGGGCTGGCCGTTCACCGTGCCCGTCAGGCGGATGTCGTTCAGGCGCGAGCGGCATTCGATGCGGTAGGCATGGCTGCCGATCTGCACCGTGGCACGTCCCGCCTGGCCGGCGAATTCGGACACATGCACCTGGTGCCACTGGTACTCGCCCGCACCCTCGTTGACGACGGCCACATAGTCGCTCTCGACCTGCAACTCATGGCCGAGCATCTGGCCGCTGATGCCGGCGGCGCGCTCGCGCGTCTTGCGGCGCACGAAGGCTGCCAGCGCCACCAGGAACAAGGGGTCGTCATGCGGCACGTCCTCGGCGCGGAAACCGCTGGCGTAATGCTGGGCGATGAAGCCGGTGTTGAAGTTGCCGCTGACGAAATCCGGATGCGCCAGCAGCGCGGCCTGGAAGGGAATGTTGCTGGAGATGCCGCGGATGACGAAACCGTTGAGCGCCTCGCGCATCTTGGCAATCGCATCCTGGCGATCGCGGCCATGCACGATCAGCTTGGCAATCATCGAGTCGTAGAACATGGGGATCTCGCCGCCCTCGTAGACGCCGGTATCCACGCGCACGCCACCGAACTCGCCGTTCTCGTAGGCGGGGCCCTGCAGGGTCTCGCGGCCCTGCTGCAGCGGGCCTTCGGGCGGCTGGTATTTCACCAGCCGGCCGGTCGAGGGCAGAAAGTTGCGGAAGGGGTCTTCCGCATTGATGCGGCACTCGATGGCCCAGCCCTCGCGGCGGATGTCCTGCTGCTTGAAACCCAGCGGCTGGCCGGCGGCCACGCGGATCATCTGCTCCACCAGGTCCACGCCGGTGATGCATTCGGTGACCGGATGCTCGACCTGCAGGCGGGTGTTCATCTCCAGGAAGTAGAAGCTCTGATCCTTGCCGACCACGAACTCCACCGTGCCGGCGCTCTGGTACTTCACCGCCTTGGCCAGGGCCACGGCCTGCTCGCCCATGGCGCGGCGCGTGGCCTCGCTGATGAAGGGCGACGGCGCCTCCTCGATGACCTTCTGGTGGCGGCGCTGGATCGAGCATTCGCGCTCATGCAGATAGACCACATTGCCCTGGCTGTCGCCCAGCACCTGGATCTCGATATGGCGCGGCTCCTCGACGAACTTCTCCATGAAGACACGGTCGTCGCCAAAGCTGTTGCGCGCCTCGTTGCGGCAGGACGTGAAGCCTTCGAAACAATCACGATCGTTGAAGGCCACGCGCAGGCCCTTGCCACCGCCGCCGGCGCTGGCCTTGATCATCACCGGGTAGCCGATGCCTTTGGCGATCTGCACCGCCTCCTCGGCCGAGAGGATGGGCTCGTTGTGGCCGGGGATGGTGTTGACCTTGGCTTCGCCCGCGAGCTTCTTGGAGGCGATCTTGTCGCCCATCGCCGCGATCGAATAATGCTTGGGGCCGATGAAGACGAGGCCCTCTTCCTCAACGCGGCGCGCGAAGGCCTCGTTCTCGCTCAGGAAGCCATAGCCGGGGTGGATGGCCTGCGCGCCGGTGGCCTTGGCCGCGGCGATGATCTTGTCGGCCACCAGATAGGACTCGCGCGAGGGCGCCGGACCCAAGAGCACGGCCTCGTCGGCCAGCTCCACATGGCGGGCGTCCTTGTCGGCCTCCGAATAGACCGCCACCGTCTTGATGCCCAGCTTCTGGGCCGTCTTGATGACGCGGCAGGCGATCTCCCCGCGATTCGCAATCAGGATCTTGGTAAACATTGTTTTTCTCCGGCCGGCCAATTAAAGAGGAATGTTCCCGTGCTTGCGCCACGGGTTTTCCAGCTTCTTGTCTTTCAGCATCGCCAGGCTGCGGCTGATGCGCTTCCTGGTCTCGTGCGGCTGGATCACGTCGTCGATGAAGCCGCGCGCGCCCGCCACGAAGGGGTTGGCAAAGCGGGCCTTGTACTCGGCTTCCTTGGCCGCCAGCTTCTCGGGGTCGCCCTTGTCCTCGCGGAAGATGATCTCCACCGCGCCCTTGGCGCCCATCACCGCAATTTCGGCGTTAGGCCATGCGAAGTTGACGTCGCCGCGCAGGTGCTTGGAGGCCATCACGTCGTAGGCACCGCCATAGGCCTTGCGGGTGATCACGGTCACCTTGGGAACGGTGCACTCGGCATAGGCGTAGAGCAGCTTGGCGCCATGCTTGATGATGCCGCCGTACTCCTGCGAGGTGCCGGGCATGAAGCCGGGCACGTCGACGAAGGTGATCACCGGGATGTTGAAGGCATCGCAGAAGCGCACGAAGCGCGCCGCCTTGATGGAGCTTTTGATGTCCAGGCAGCCGGCCAGCACCAGCGGCTGATTCGCCACGATGCCCACCGTCTGGCCCTCCATGCGCGCCACGCCGATGATGATGTTCTTGGCGTAGTCGGGCTGCAGCTCGAAGAAGTCGCCATCGTCGACCGTCTTCAGGATCAGCTCCTTCATGTCGTAGGGCTTGTTGGGGTTGTCGGGCACCAGGGTGTCCAGCGACATGTCAACGCGGTTGCCCGGATCGCCGCTGGGGCGCGTGGGCGCCTTCTCGCGGTTGTTGAGCGGCAGGTAGTTGAAGAAGCGCCGCAACATCAGGATGGCTTCAACGTCGTTGTCGAAGGACAGGTCGGCCACACCACTCTTGCTGGTATGGGTGCCGGCGCCGCCCAGTTCCTCGGCCGTGACTTCCTCATGCGTGACCGTCTTCACCACCTCGGGGCCGGTGACGAACATATAGGAGGAATCCTTCACCATGAAGATGAAGTCGGTCATGGCCGGCGAATACACCGCGCCGCCGGCGCAGGGGCCCATGATCATGCTGATCTGCGGGATCACGCCCGAGGCCATCACATTGCGCTGGAACACGTCGGCATAGCCGCCGAGGGATGCCACGCCCTCCTGGATGCGCGCGCCACCCGAGTCGTTCAGGCCGATCACCGGTGCGCCCACCTTCATGGCCTGGTCCATCACCTTGCAGATCTTCTCGGCATGGGCCTCGCTGAGCGCGCCGCCGAACACTGTGAAGTCCTGGCTGAAGGCAAAGGCCAGGCGGCCGTTGATGAGGCCGTAGCCGGTCACCACGCCGTCGCCGGGGATCTTGTTGTCGGCCATGCCGAAGTCCACGCAGCGGTGCTCGACGAACATGTCCCATTCCTCGAAGCTGCCCTCGTCGAACAGCAGTTCGAGGCGCTCGCGTGCGGTCAGCTTGCCCTTGGCATGCTGGGCGGCGATGCGTTTCTCGCCGCCGCCCAGGCGCGCCTTGGCGCGCTTTTCTTCGAGCATCTGTTGGATGTCATGCATGGTGTTGGTCTCCAAAGAATTTGTTCAGCAGCGCTCGGGCTGCGGTCGACGGCGCGAGTTGCCCCTGAAGCACGCGTTCGGTGGTGTCAGCCAGCGCCGCCCGCACGGCCGGCGCCTCGGAAAATTCATGCCTCAGGCCGGCCTGGATGCGCTCCCACATCCAGGCCAGGGCCTGCTGCTGGCGCTTGGCGGCAAAGCGGCCACCCGCCTGCTGCAGGGCCTTGAACTGCATCACCAGGTCCCAGAAGCGGTCCAGCCCCGCGGCCTTGAGGGCGCTGAGCTGCATCACCTGGGCGTGCCACTGTTGCGCGTCATGCGCCACATGGTCGGGCCGGTGGTGCAGGCCCAAGAGGCGCAGCGAGGAGGCGATCTGGGCTTGGGCGCGCGTGGCGGCGGCGGCGTCGATGTCGGCCTTGTTGATCACCACCAGGTCGGCCAGCTCCATCACGCCCTTCTTGATGGCCTGCAGGTCGTCGCCGGCGTTGGGCAGCTGCAGCAGCACATACATGTCCGTCATGCCGGCCACCGCGGTCTCGCTCTGGCCCACGCCCACGGTCTCGACGATGACGATGTCGTAGCCCGCCGCTTCACAGACCAGCATGGCCTCGCGCGTCTTCTCGGCCACGCCGCCCAGGGTGCCGCTGCTGGGGCTGGGGCGGATATAGGCGCGTTCGTCCATGGAGAGATGCTCCATGCGGGTTTTGTCGCCCAGGATGGAGCCGCCCGAGACACTGCTGGAGGGGTCCACCGCCAGCACCGCCACGCGGTGGCCGCGCGCGATCAGCATCAGGCCCAGGGCCTCGATGAAGGTGCTCTTGCCGACCCCCGGCACGCCCGAGATGCCCAGGCGCAGCGACTTGCCGCTGTGCGGCAGCAACTCGGTCAGCAGGGCATCGGCCTGAGCACGGTGGTCGGCGCGGGTCGATTCCAGCAGGGTGATGGTCTTGGCGATGGCCCGGCGTTGCAGCGGGCCAGGACCACCTAGAACGCGTTCAGCCAAAGACGGCACTGGGCGCGTCACATCCATGGTCGCCCCAGGAACGCTCGTTGCATTGACGCCGCAGATCGAGCGGCGTCCCAGGATCCGGCTTTGCCGGGCCTAGGGACGCGGCGCCCCCTCGAGGGGGCCGGCGCAGCCGGTAGGGGGTGGGCCATATCAGGCGACCGCCTGCCGGATCTGCTCCAGCACATCCTTGGCGCTGGCCGGAATCGGCGTGCCAGGCCCATAGATGCCTTTCACACCGGCCTCGTACAGTTGTTCATAGTCCTGCGCCGGAATCACCCCACCCACGAACACGATGATGTCGTCGGCACCCTGCCGCTGAAGCTCGGCAATGATGGCCGGCACCAGGGTCTTGTGGCCGGCGGCGAGCGTGGAAACGCCCACCGCATGCACATCGTTTTCGATCGCCTGGCGGGCGCATTCCTCGGGGGTCTGGAACAAGGGGCCCATGTCCACATCAAAGCCCAGGTCGGCATAGGCGGTGGCCACCACCTTGGCGCCGCGGTCATGGCCGTCCTGGCCGAGCTTGGCGATCATCACGCGCGGGCGGCGGCCTTGTGCCTCGGCGAACGCCTTGATCTCGTCCTGCAGCTTGGCCCAGCCCTCGGCCGAGTCATAGGCCGCCGCGTAGACGCCGGTGACCTTTTGTGTGTCGGCGCGGTGGCGGCCGTAGACGGCTTCCAGCGCGTCGGACACCTCGCCGACCGTGGCGCGCAGGCGCATGGCCTGGATGCTGAGGTCCAGCAGATTGCCCTGCCCCGTCGTGGCGGCCTCGGTCAGCGCGGCCAGCGCGGCCTGCACCGCCGCGCCATCGCGCTTGGCCTTGATCGCATTGAGACGCGCAATCTGACCGTCACGCACCTTCACATTGTCCACATCCAGGATCTCGATCGCATCCTGCTTTGAAAGCTTGTACTTGTTGACGCCCACGATCACGTCCTTGCCCGAGTCGATGCGCGCCTGCTTCTCGGCCGCGCTGGCCTCGATCTTGAGCTTGGCCCAGCCGCTGTCCACAGCCTTGGTCATGCCACCCATGGCCTCGACCTCCTCGATGATGGCCCAGGCCTTGTCGGCCATGTCCTGCGTCAGGCTCTCCATCATGTAGCTGCCGGCCCAGGGGTCGATCACATTGGTGATGTGGGTCTCTTCCTGGATGATGAGCTGGGTGTTGCGGGCGATGCGGGCGCTGAACTCGGTGGGTAATGCAATCGCCTCGTCCAGCGAGTTGGTGTGCAGCGATTGCGTGCCGCCGAACACCGCGGCCATCGCCTCGATGGTGGTGCGCACCACATTGTTGTAGGGGTCCTGCTCGGTCAGGCTCCAGCCCGAGGTCTGGCTGTGGGTGCGCAGCATCAGGCTCTTGGGCTTCTTGGCATTGAAGCCCTTCATGATGCGGCACCAGAGCAGACGCGCGGCGCGCATCTTGGCGATCTCCAGATAGAAGTTCATGCCCACGGCCCAGAAGAAGGACAGGCGGCCGGCGAAGTCGTCCACATCCATGCCCTTGGCAATCGCCGTCTTCACATATTCCTTGCCGTCGGCCAGCGTGAAGGCCAGCTCCAGCGCCTGGTTGGCGCCGGCTTCCTGCATGTGGTAGCCGCTGATGCTGATCGAGTTGAACTTCGGCATCTTGGCTGCCGTGTACTCGATGATGTCGCCGATGATCTTCATCGACGGCTCGGGCGGGTAGATATAGGTATTGCGGACCATGAACTCCTTGAGGATGTCGTTCTGGATGGTGCCGCTCAACTGCTCCTGCGAGACGCCCTGCTCCTCGGCCGCCACCACATAGCCGGCCAGCACCGGCAGCACCGCGCCGTTCATGGTCATCGAGACCGAGACCTTGTCGAGCGGGATGCCGTCGAACAGGATCTTCATGTCCTCCACCGAATCGATCGCCACGCCGGCCTTGCCGACGTCGCCGGTCACACGCGGATGGTCACTGTCGTAGCCGCGGTGGGTGGCCAGGTCAAAGGCCACCGACACGCCCTGCCCGCCGGCGGCCAGCGCCTTTCTATAAAAGGCATTGCTCTCCTCGGCGGTGGAAAAACCGGCGTACTGGCGGATCGTCCAGGGGCGCACCGCATACATGGTGGCCTGCGGGCCGCGCACAAAGGGCTCGAAGCCGGGCAAGGTGTCGGCATGCGGCAGGTTTGCCGTATCGGCCGCGGTATAGAGCGGCTTAACAGTCAGGCCCTCGGGCGTGTGCCAGTTCAGGGCCGCCACATCGCCGCCCGGGGCCGACTTGGCGGCCGCCTTGTGCCATTGCTCCAGACTGGCTGGCGCGAACTCGGCGGACGCGTTGGCGGACGGGGACTTGCTTGCTTCAGACATCATGTTCGACTCCTGCGGACCCGGCATCATACCGCTCCGTTATTCATAATTATGAATGCAAAATTTGACTACACTCTGACGTGTCATGCCCGCCAACTCCACCAACAAGCCTTCCGCCAGCCTGGCACCCCGCGCGCTCTATCAAGAGGTGGCGGAGCGTCTGCGCCAGCAGATCTATGGCCGTGAACTGGAACCCGGCGCCTGGATCGACGAGCTCAAGCTCTGCAAGGAGATGGGCATCAGCCGCACGCCCATGCGCGAGGCGCTCAAGGTGCTGGCGGTGGAAGGCCTGGTCACGATGAAGGTGCGCCGCGGGGCCTATGTCACCGAACTCTCGGACCGCGACGTCCGCGAAGCCTACCAACTGCTGGCCCTGCTGGAAAGCGATGCCGCCGGCGAGGTGGCGCGCAAGGCCAACGCCAGCCAACTGGCCGAGCTGCAGCGGCTGCATGAGCAGTTGGAGGCCGGCCTCGGCGAGCGCGACCAGTTCTTTGCCGCCAACGAGGAATTCCATCGCAAGCTGCTGGAGATCGACGACAACCGCCTGCGCCAGCAGTTGGTTAGCGATCTGCGCCGCATCATCAAGCTGAATCGGCATCACTCGCTGTTCAAGGCCGGGAGGCTCTTGGACTCGCTGCAGGAGCATCGCGAGCTGATGGCGGCCCTCGCCGCGCGCTCGCCCGCCAGGGCCGCCGAGCTGATGCGGCTGCACTTCCAGAACGGTCTGGACGCCGCCCAGATACCGGCCTGAGCGCTCGCCAGCGCGCGGCGGAACTTGAGGGTCCAGGACGCCGAGTTCGGCCGCGGGGCGTGAAATCTGCACGGTTTTTTCGCCCAGCGGCGCAATTAGTGCGCTGAAACAAGGCCTTATGACGGCTTCCCTGCCCGGCTCCGGGCCCTAGCATCACTGCACCCAAACCTTTAATCAGGCTAAGTCCGGCAGTCCGTGTGCCCAAACCTCTGCAAGCGGGGCCGGCACGGGAGTGAAACCTAAAGTAAATCCGCAGGGGCCCGAAAACCGAGTGAAGCGCCTGGAGCTATGTCAGGCGTCCGAACAGGTATTTTTTTGCCCCGGCACCGCAAGACTGCCCCGACCTTTGTGAGTTCCATGGTGTTCAGTTCTGTCACTACAGCAAACCAGGCCCAGGCCAGCAGCCAGGCCCCATGGCTTGTTTTGCCCATGCGCATGACACCAGCGCGACGAATCCGACAGCCCGCGGCCCTGGTGGCCGAGCTGAACACCGACACAACCTCCAGGTGAGACCATCATGAGCACGTTTATCAATCTTCTGTCCACCAAGCAGATCGCGGAACTCACCACGGCGGCCATTCGGGACCTCACCACGGAAGACTGGGCTGCCTTCCGGACCGACCAGATCGTCGCGCTCACCACCGCGCAGGCGGCGGCCATCTCCACCCTGGGCATCTCGGTGCTCAACAGCACGCAGCTGAAAGCCTTCGAGACCGCCGATTTCGCGGCGCTCAGTTCGAGCAGCTTCCGCACCCTTTCCTCCGTCCAGATCGGCGCGCTCAACTCGAACCAGGTCGGTGCGCTGACCACCGCCCAGGTCGTCAACCTGACCTCGGACCAGTTGCCCGGCCTGAACACCGCCGACATCGTCGCGCTCGCGTCCAACCAGATCGGCGTACTGACCTCGGCACAGATCGCCCTGTTCTCCACCGCCCAGATCGCGGCCATCGAGACCGCCGACCTCAAGGGTCTGAGCACCGCGGCGCTGCGCAACCTTGGCAGCGACCAGCTCGATGCGCTCACCAACGGCCAGCTGCAGGCGCTGAGCTCGGCGCAGGTCGCCGCACTCACCACCGCCCAGGTGCAAGGTCTGAACACCGGTGACCTGAACGCCTTCACCAGCGACCAGTTCGCCAAGTTCACCTCGGCCCAGGTCGCCGCGATGACAAGCGACCAGATCGCCCACCTCACCACCGAGGATCTGAACGCCTTGGGTACGGCTCAGTTCGCGGCCTTGAACTCCAACCAAGTGGCGGCACTGACCTCGGTCCAGCTGCCCAAGCTGGAATCCGCGGACCTGCGTGCCATCACTACCGCCGCCTTCAAGGGCCTGAGCTCCGACCAGATATCCGACCTGACGAGCGAGCAGATCGGCTCGCTCACCACCGGCCAGATCAATGCGCTGAGCACCGATCAGTTGCCAGGCCTGTCCTCGGCTGACATCGTGGCGCTGAGCTCGGCCCAGGTGGCCTCGCTGACCGCTGCGCAAATCGTCAATCTCTCGACCGCGCATATCGCCGCCATCGAGACCAGCGACCTCAAGGCCCTCACCACCGCGGCACTGCGCGCGCTTGCCAGCGACCAGCTCGATGCGCTCACCAACGGCCAGTTGCAGGCCCTGACCTCGGGCCAGGTGGCCGCGCTCACCACGGCACAGGTGCAAGGCCTGAACACCGGGGACCTGAACGCCTTCACCAGCGACCAGTTCGCCAAGTTCACTTCGGCCCAGGTCGCCGCGATGACGAGCGACCAGATTGCCCACCTGACGACCGAAGACCTCAACGCGCTGGGCACCGCCCAGTTCGCCGCACTGAACTCCGACCAGGTGGCGGCACTGACCTCGGTGCAACTGCCCAAGCTGGAATCGGCCGACCTGCGCGCCATCAGCACGGCCGCCTTCAAGGCACTCAGCTCCGACCAGATTGCCGACCTCACGAGCGACCAGATCGGCTCGCTCACCACCGCTCAGATCAGCGTCTTGACTAGCGACCAGATGCCTGGCCTGGCCACGGCCGACATCGTGGCGCTCAGCTCCGCCCAGGTGGCGGCACTCAGCGCGGCCCAGGTCGTGAGCCTGTCCACCGCCCATATTGCTGCCATCGAGACCGCCGACCTGAAGTCGCTGTCGACCTCGGCGCTGCGCGCCCTGAGCAGCGACCAACTCGACGCGCTCAGCAACGGCCAGCTGCAGGCCCTGACCTCGGGCCAGGTGGCCGCGCTCACCACCGCCCAGGTGCAAGGCCTGAACACCGGTGACCTGAACGCCTTCACCAGCGACCAGTTCGCCAAGTTCACCTCGGCCCAGGTCGCCGCGATGACGAGCGACCAGATCGCCCATCTGACCACCGAAGACCTCAACGCCCTGGGCACCGCCCAGTTCGCCGCGCTGAACTCCGACCAGGTGGCGGCGCTGACCTCGGTGCAGCTGCCCAAGCTGGAATCGGCCGACCTGCGCGCCATCAGCACGGCCGCCTTCAAGGCGCTGAGCTCCGACCAGATCGGCAAGCTCACCAGCGACCAGATCGGCCAACTGACCTCGGGCCAGATCAACGCGCTGACGACCGACCAGCTGCCGGGCCTCAGCACGGCCGACGTGGTGGCCCTGAGCTCGGCCCAGGTGGCCTCGCTGACGGCCGCCCAGATCGTCAACTTCTCGACCGCCCAGATCGCCGCGATCGAGACCGCCGATCTGAAGTCGCTTGGCACTGCGGCGCTGCGCGCCCTCACCAGCGACCAGCTCGATGCGCTCACCAATGGCCAGTTGCAGGCGCTGACGTCGGCCCAGGTGGCCGCCTTGACCACCGAGCAGGTGCGCGGCCTCAACACCGGCGACCTGAACGCGCTGGTCTCGGATCAATTCGCCAAGTTCACCACCGCCCAGGTGGCGGCGATGAGCAGCGACCAGATCGCCCACCTCACGACCGAAGACCTCAACGCCCTGGGCACCGCCCAGTTCGCTGCACTGAACTCCGACCAGGTGGCGGCACTGACCTCGGTGCAATTGCCCAAGCTGGAGTCGGCCGACCTGCGCGCCATCGGCACGGCGGCCTTCAAGGCGCTCAGCTCCGACCAGATTGCCGACCTCACCAGCGACCAGATCGGCTCGCTCACCACGGGCCAGATCAGCGCACTCACCAGCGACCAGATGCCCGGCCTGGCCACGGCCGACATCGTGGCGCTCAGCTCGGCCCAGGTGGCGGCACTCAGCGCGGCCCAGGTCGTGAGCCTGTCCACTGCCCATATTGCTGCCATCGAAACCGCTGACATCAAGTCGCTCAGCACCTCGGCCCTGCGCGCGCTCGCCAGCGACCAGCTCGATGCGCTCACCAACGGCCAGT
>NZ_JBBHJW010000012.1:0-219776 GCF_037482845.1 Paucibacter soli | reverse complement strand
TGAACCTGAAGACAAGACCTGACCCTTGCCGACAGTACTTGCCGGCGAAGACCCCCCCATCAATGCAAGGCAAGGGCCGCAGCAGCGGCCCTTTGTTTGCTCGCTTGTTCATCCCTATTCATCGGTGCACGCCGGCAGCGGCCTTGCGCCTGATCTTGCTGGCGGGCTTGGCCGGTTCCGGCGCATCACCGACTGCGTGGCGTGGTGCTTGTGGATCAGTGCTTCGAGCAGCCCACTGGCGAGTCCCTTGTCGTCGTCGCGTTGGCGCCAAAAGGATCGCGGGGTTCTCTGGTGGAGTGGCCAAGGTGGCGGTGGCCAGCATGAGCGCGGCATACACGGGCGCCGTACGGCGCCAACATCAGACGTTCCATCCGGTCAGTGGGCCAGTGGGCAGTGCTCCTTCATCAGAAGACTCCACCCTGCCGAGTTGAATGCAGGTCAGCGCTCGGCTCCGTGCGGCTGCGAGTCGCGCACATAGGCCTCGAAGGCCGCGGCCGGCAGCGGCCGGCTGAAGTGGTAGCCCTGCACCTCGTTGCAACCGCGCTCGCGCAGATAGGCCAGCTGGCCGGCCGTTTCCACGCCCTCGGCAATCGTCTGCAGGCCCAGGCTGCCGGCCATGCTGATGATGGCGCTGACGATGGCGCGATCTTCCGGATCGTCGCTGAGGTCGCGCACAAAGCTCTGGTCGATCTTGAGCTTGTAGACGCGGAACTTCTTCAGATAGCTGAGCGAGGAATAGCCGGTACCGAAATCGTCGATGGACAGACGGATACCGCGCGCATACAGGTCGTTCATCACCGCGATCGCGCCGAGCGGATCCACCATCGCCACGCCCTCGGTGAGTTCCAGCTCCAGCAGGCGTGCCGGCACCTGCGCCTCGGCCAGGATGCGGCTCACCAGCGCCGGCAGGTCGGCATGGCGGAACTGCACCGAGGAGAGGTTTACCGCCATGGTCAGTTCGCCCAGGCCCGCGTCCATCCAGCGGCGCAGCTGTTGCGTGGCGCTGCGCAGCACCCATTCACCGATCGGCAGGATCAGGCCGCAGTTCTCGGCCACCGGGATGAACTCGGCCGGCGAGATCGCCCCCAGCTCCGGGTGGCTCCAGCGCAGCAAGGCCTCGGCGCCGATCACGCGGCCGCTTTGCAGTTCGACCTGGGGCTGGTAATGCAGGGCCAGCTGCTCGCGCTCGAGCGCACGTCGCAGCGCATTCTCCAGCGTCAGCGCGCGCACCGATTGGGCCTGCATCTCGCCGGTGAAGAAGCGCAGCGCATTGCGGCCGTCGCGCTTGGCGCGGTACATGGCGGTGTCCGCGCATTTGCACAAGGTGTCGAAATCATCGCCGTCGCCGGGGAACAGCGCGATGCCGATCGAGGGCGTCACCGCCAGCTCGTGTTGCTCGATCTGGAAGGGCTGCGCGGCCAGCTCCATCACCTTCACCGCCACATGGGTGGCGCCCTGCATATCGGTACCGGGCAGCACCAGCACGAACTCGTCGCCGCCCAGGCGCGAGACCGTGTCCTGCTCGCGCACCGCGCCCTTGAGCCGGCCCGCCAGCTGGCGCAGGAGTTCGTCGCCGACGCGGTGGCCCAGCGAGTCGTTGACCTTCTTGAAGTGATCGAGGTCGAGGAACAGCACCGCCAGCGTCTCGCCATGGCGGCGCGCGATCTCGATCGCCTGGCCGGCGCGGTCGTTCAGCAGCACGCGGTTCGGCAGGCCGGTGAGGGCGTCGAAATGTGCCAGGCGCTGGATATGCGCCTCGGCCGCCTGCTGCTCGTGGATCTTCTGCTCCAGCGCCTGCACGGTCTGGCTGAGCTGGCGCGTGCGCTTGTCCACCAGATGCTCCAGCTCGCCCTTGGCACGCACCAGGGCGGCCTCGGCCTGCTTGCGCGCCGAAATGTCCATGGTGATCCAGATCGAGCCGCGCGACAGATCGTCCGCATCGATGGCCTTGCTGCGCACCTCGCACAGCACCGGCGTGCCATCCTTTCTGCGCAGCTCCATCTCGCCCTGGAAGGCGCGGCCCTGGCTGAAGGGTTCGTAGCAGCGCTGCCCGGCCTCTTCCCAGGCGGCGTCGCTGAGATACCACTGGCGCGAGGAGCTGCCGTCCAGCTCGCCGGGTGCGTAGCCGAACAGCTCCTCGAAGGCGCGGTTGCAGCGCGTCACGCGGCGTTCGCGCAGGAACACAATGCCCACCATGGCGTGGTCAAAGATCAGCTGTTGTTCGGCGGTGATGGCCTGCAGCGCGGCCTCGGCGCGCTTTTGCTCGTCGATGTCGTCGACGATCCAGATCGAACCCTCGGCGGCGTCGTCCGGGTCGATCAGGCGGCCGGTCAGGCTGCACCAGAACAACTGGCCGGAGGAGACCCGCTTCATCAGGCGCTCGGTCTTGAAGCGCTGGCCGCTGGCCATCACCGGGTAGGCCGCGGCGCCAAGCGCCCGGTAGTCGGCCTCGGTGGGATAGATGGACTTGGCGCTGGTGCCTGCAATCGCCTGCGGGCTGTCGAAGCCGAAGATCTCGGCATAGCGCTGATTGCATTGCTGGATCACGCGCTGCTTCACGAACACGATGCCGACGCCGGCGTTCTCCAGCAGCAGATCGCGCTCGCGCAAGGCCTGCACCAGCTGCGCATTGACATCGCTGGCGACGGGCGGGGAGCCGGGATCCTGGGCGGGCATGTGGGCTGGGGCTGGTGCCGGTGGGGCGCGTTTGGCGACGGGGCGATTCTGCGGCATGCGCCGCCTCGCCCATCCCCGTAAAAGCCCCTGCAGTGGCGCACAATGACCCGATCTCCACCGCCCCGGACTCATCATCATGCAACGTCGCTCCCTGCTGCTTGCCCCGGCGTTTCTTGCATGGCCTACCGTGCGGGCACAGCAGACCCGCCAGGACTGGTTCATCTTCCTGGAGACCGGCAAGCCCACGCCGCCCGACAAGGAGGCCGTGGCGGCCATGCAGCGCGGCCACATCGAGAACTTCAAGCGCCTGTTTGCCGAGGGCAAGCTGTTTGCCGCCGGGCCCTTGCTGGACCCGGCACGCGTCAAGCGCGGCATCGTGGTGGTGAAGGCCGCGTCGATGGAGGAGTTGATCGGTTATTTCCAGCCCGACGAGTATGTGCGCGAGGGCTATATGACGCTGAACGCCCAGCCCGCCACCATCCAGCGTGCCCTGCACCATGAGGGCATAGACCCGGAGGGCATCGAGGAGGTGCGCATCGCGCTGCTGGGCCGGCCGGCGCAGGCGGACATGGCCGAAGCGGCGGCAAGGCATGCGCATCTGCAGACCCTGCTGGATAGCGGCCAGATCGGCGCCTGGTACAGCCCGCAGCAAGGCCCGGTGGCCGAGGTGCTGTTTGCGCGCGGCACCGACAGCGCCGCGCTCGAGTCCGCCCTGGCCGCCTACCCCGGCGCGGCGGTGTGGCGCCAATGGCTGGGCAAGCGCGTGCTGCGCTGAGCGTTGCAATGCCCGAGATCTTCGGCCTGGACGCCTATTCGCCGCAGCAGGTGGCGGCACGCGTCAGCGAGGTGGGCGTGGCCAAGGCGCGCCTGCCGCTGCTGACCCTGGGCTTGCTGGGCCTGCTGGCGGGGGCCTTCATAGGCCTGGGCGCGCTGATGTACACCCTGGTGGCCAGCGATCCGGGCCTGGGCTTTGCCGCCAAACGCCTGCTCGGTGGCCTGGTGTTTTCGCTCGGCCTGGTGATGGTGAGCGTGGCCGGTGCCGAGCTGTTCACTGGCAACAACCTGATCGTGATGGCCTGGGCCGCCGGCCGCGTCGGCACGGCCGAGCTCCTGCGCAACTGGGGCGTGGTCTGCCTGGCGAATCTGCTCGGCGCCGCCGGCATGGCGCTGCTGGCCTGGCGGTCCGGCCATGGCGACCTTCTGCAGGGGGCGGTGGGCCAGACGGTGATCGAGATCGCCCGTGCCAAGACCCAGCTGCCCTGGGACGTGGCCCTGGTGCGCGGCATGCTGTGCAATGTGCTGGTGTGCATGGCCGTGTGGATGGCGATGGCGGGGCGCAGCGTCACCGACAAGGTGCTGGCCATCGTGTTCCCCATCACCGCCTTTGTGGCCGCGGGCTTCGAGCACTCGATCGCCAATATGTACTTCTTCCCGCTCGCCCTGCTGCTCGGCGAGCCGCTCAGTCTGCAGGCCATGTTGGGCAATCTGCTGCCGGTGCTGGCGGGCAATATCGTTGGCGGCAGCGTGCTGGTGGCGCTGGTGTACTGGCTGATCTATTTGCGGCGCGCGCCTTCCTAGATGCGTTTGGCCAGGGCCTCGGCACGGCCCGTGTAGCTGCCCGGGGTCATTGCCAGCAGGCGCGCCTTCTCGGACTCGGGCAGTTCCAGCGTGGCGATGAATTCGCGGATCGACTCGGCCGTGATGGCCTTGCCGCGCGTCAGTTCCTTCAGGCGCTCGTAGGGGTTGGGCAGGGCGTAGCGGCGCATCACGGTCTGGATCGGCTCGGCCAGCACTTCCCAGGCGCTGTCGAGGTCAGCGGCCAGCGCGGCCTCGTTGATCTCGAGCTTGTCCAGACCCTTGAGCAGCGAGTCGTAGCCCAGCACCGCATAGCCCAGCGCCACGCCCATATTGCGCAGCACCGTGGAGTCGGTGAGGTCGCGCTGCCAGCGGCTGATCGGCAGCTTCTGGCTCAGGTGCGTAAGCACCGCGTTGGCGAGGCCGAAATTGCCTTCGGCGTTCTCGAAGTCGATCGGATTCACCTTGTGCGGCATGGTCGAGCTGCCGATCTCGCCCGCCTTGGTGCGCTGCTTGAAATAGCCCAGCGAGACATAGCCCCAGACATCGCGCGACCAGTCGATCAGGATGGTGTTGGTGCGCGTCACCGCGTCGAACAGCTCGGCCATGTAGTCGTGCGGCTCGATCTGGATCGTGTAGGGGTTGAACGTCAGGCCCAGCGGTCCCTCGATGACGCGCTGGCTGAAGGCCTCCCAGTCGTGCTCGGGCCAGGCGCTCAGGTGGGCGTTGTAGTTGCCCACCGCGCCGTTCATCTTGGCCAGCAGCTTGACATCGGCGATGCGCGCACGCGCCGCCCGCAGGCGCGCCACCACATTGGCGATCTCCTTGCCCACCGTGGTGGGGCTGGCGGTCTGGCCATGGGTGCGGCTGAGCATGGGCGTGGCGGCCAGGGTATGGGCCATGCCGGCGAGCTTGTCGACGATACGGTCGATGGTGGGCAGCAGCACCTCGGCGCGCGCGGCCTTCAGCATCAGGCCATGGCTGGTGTTGTTGATGTCCTCGCTGGTGCAGGCGAAGTGCACGAATTCGCCGGCCGCCTTCAACTCGGGGTTGGCGTCGAAGCGCGACTTGATCCAGTACTCGACCGCCTTGACGTCGTGGTTGGTGGTCTTCTCGATGTCCTTGATGGCCTGGGCATCGGCCTCCGAGAAGCGCGCCACCAGGCCGCGCAGCAGGCCGCGCGCGGCCTCCGAGAGCGGCTTGAATTCGTCGAAGCCGGCGTCCGACAGGGCGATGAACCATTCCACCTCGACCTGCACGCGGCGGTGCATCAGGCCGAACTCCGACAGCAGCGGGCGCAGGGCGGCCACGCGCGAGGCATAGCGGCCGTCCAGGGGCGAGAGGGCGGAGAGTGCTGAGAGGTTCATGGCTGGGCGTGGTGGTCGGGAGAAACCCGGGGATTTTAGGGCTAGCGCACAAAGTCCGGTCTTACCCCAATGACAGAGATCGGGCGCGACTGCTTAATCGCCTGCTTTTCGCACCAGAGAAGTTCGAACGGATCATGGCTTTGGATGGATCGCTGCGCCTGATGCGCGTGCACGAGATGGATACCCTGGCCTGGGCGCCGCTGCTGGCCGCCAGCAAGGCCGAGGGCCAGCAGATGCTGGGCCGGCTGCTGGACGACTGGCGCAGCGGCGCCAACCGCTTCGATGGCCCCGGTGAATCGCTCTGGGGCCTGCAGGACGCGCGCGGCCAATGGGTGGCGGTGGGCGGGCTGAACCTGGAGCCCGCGCCCGGCCGGCGCGGCGCGGCGCGCATGCGGCGCTTCTATGTGCACCCGGATTACCGCGGCCTGGGCTGCGCACGCCGCCTGTTCGCGGCCGTGCTGGCCGCCGCACAGGGCCGGTTCGAGCGCCTGCATGTCAACACCCAGAGCGCCGGCTCGGCCGCCTTCTGGGCGCGCTGCGGCTTTGCGCCGGTGGCCGAGAGCCCGGCCTATACCCATGTGAGACTGCTGCCCGGCCGCATGGCTTGAAGCCTTGCGCGCGGCATGCAAGACTGCAGGCGCAGCGGCGTGGTGCCGCAAGCGGAGCCGCCCATGCACAGACGCCTGACACTGCTGCTGCTGACTGCAGGCCTTTTGCGGGCCGCCACCGCAGCAGCAGCAAATGCCGAGCCCATGCAGTACAGCGTGGGGGTGCAGGACTATGAGAACTACCTGCCCTATTCCGAATACAAGCAGGGCGAGTACCGCGGCCTGAGCCGTGATGTGCTGGACGCCTTTGCCAAGGCGCAGGGCTACCGCTTCGTCTATCAGGTATTGCCGCTGAAGCGCCGCGATGCGATGTTTGTGCGTGGTGAGCTGGACCTGTCCTTCCCCGACAACCCGAACTGGGTGACGGTGCTGAAGCAGGGGCGCCACATCAGCTACGCGCCGGTGCTGGAGTTCACCGACGGCGTGCTGGTACGCCAGGCCGACAAGGGCAAGCCGCTGGCGCGCATCAAGACCCTGGGCATCCCCTTGGGCTTCACGCCCTATCCCTATCAGCAGCTGGTGAACTCGGGCGCGATGCGCCTGGAGGAATCGGCGCGCTACGACAAGCTGTACGAGAAGCTGGCGCGCGGTCATGTCGACGCCGCCTATATGAACACGCGCGTGGCCGAGCATTACTGGCGCGACGTGGCGCGTGAGGCGCGCGCTCCGGCGGTCTACGACCCCGACCTGCCGCATGCCAGCGACTTCCACTACCTGGCCTCGTTCAAACACCCCGAACTGATCGCGCAGTTCCGTGAGTTCATGAAGAACAACAAGGCCCTGATCGACGAGCTCAAGCGCCGCTATGGTTTTCAGTAGCGGGCTGCCTGGCTTGAAGTCCGTGCAGGCGCGTGAAACACTGGCGGCGTCGCACCATGCGATGTCGCCGGGAGAGCCGTCATGGCCTATCTCAGAACGCTTGGCCTGTGCCTGTGGTGTGTCAGCGCCGCGAGCGCTGGCGCGCAGACGCCCAGCTACACGATAGGGGTGGAAGACTACGAGAACTTCCTGCCCTATTCGGAGTTCAAGGGTGGCGAATACCGGGGTCTGGGGCGCGACATGCTGGACGCCTTTGCCAAGCAGCGCGGCTTTCGCTTCGACTACAAGGTGCTGCCGCTGAAGCGCCGCGACACGATGTTCACGCGCGGCGAGCTGGACTTCGCTTTTCCCGACAACCCGAACTGGGTCACGGTGCTGAAGAAGGGGCTGCGCGTCAGCTATGCGCCGATGCTGGAGTTCACCGACGGCGTGCTGGTGCGGCCCGACGACAAGGGCAAGCCGGTCACCCGCATCAAGACCCTGGGCATACCGCTGGGCTTCACGCCCTATCCCTACCAGCAACTGGTGAACTCGGGCGAGATGCGGCTGGAGGAATCGGCGCGCTACGACAGGCTCTACGAGAAGCTGGTGCGCAAGCATGTGGACGGCGCCTATATGAACACGCGCATCGCCGACTACTACTTTTCCAACGTGGCGCGCTACAGCGAGGCACCGGTGGTGTTCGACCCCAGCCTGCCAAATGCCACCGGCTTCTGGTACCTCTCGTCGGTGCGCTACCCGAAACTGATCGATGAGTTTCGCGACTTTCTGTCCCACAACAAGGCGCTGATCGAGGAGCTCAAGCAGCGCTACCGTTTTCGTTAGCCGTCCGTCGCGGGCGGGCCACAATGCGGCGCACCGGCCCCGAGCCAAACTGCTAGCCCCATGAATACCTTCGCACTGCGCCCCGCCACCGCAGCCGACCTGCCCTTTCTCTTGCGGCTGCGGCAGCAGACCATGCAGGACCATCTGCTGGCCGCCGGCATCGAGCTGTCGCCACAGCAGCATCTCGAACGGGTGTTGTACCGCTTCGATGTGGCGCAGCTGCTGATGGTCGGCGGCGCAGCGGCGGGGCTGCTGAAGCTGGCCCGCGATGCCGAGCCCTGGGAGCTGCTGCAGATCCAGATTGCGCCGGACTTTCAGGGCCGCGGCCTGGGCCGGCAGCTGATCGAGCAGGTGATCGCCGAGGCGCGCCGGGCGCGCGCATCGATACGGCTGGGCGTGCTCAAACACAACCCTGCCAAGCGCCTGTACGACAGCCTGGGCTTTGTGGTGCTCGCCACCGACGAGCGGGAGTTCCAGATGCTGTTCAGGCCTTGAGCGCGCGCCGCGCCTGCCAGTCGGGGCGCAGGATCGCGTATTGCGCACCATCCGCATACTCGCCGCGAATGAAGACCACGCCGCGCAGCAGGCCCTCGAACTGCATGCCGGCCTTCTCGGCGATGCGGCGCGAGCCCAGATTGCCGGGCGCAGTGTTGCAGCAGACGCGATGCACCTGCTCGAAGTTGAGGAACAGGTAGTCCACCAGGGCTTGCGCCGCGGCGCTGCCATAGCCCTGGCCGCGCAAGGCCGGGTCGTGGATGCTCCAGCCGATCTCGCGCGCGGTCGAGTAGCGATGGGCGAGGAAGTGCGAGACGCTGCCGATCACCGCGCCGGCCTCGTCGCACACCAGCAGGCGCTCGTTGGCCTCGCTGGAAAAACCGTCCTCGGCAAAGCGCTTGCGGATCGACTGCTCGCCGTTCATGCGGGTGGACTCGAACTCGCCGCGCCACTCGGTGTGCGTGGCCTGCTCGATCAGCAGGGGCAGATCGGATTCGCGCACATGGCGCAGGCTGATATGGCGTTTGCTCATGCCTGCAACGATAGCAGCGTCAGCGGCCTTGGGGCGCGAAGGCCCAGCGAAGGCCGCGCGTGTAGGCACTGGGCGCCACGCTGAGGTGGTCTTCGTCGGCGATCAGCTGCGACTGCATGCGCAGGCCGCGCGGCCGCGCCGATTTCAGCAGCGCTTCGAAACGCCGCATGTCGCCCGCGATGTCGTCGCCTTCTTCGCGCGCGCCGCGCGGCCGCTCCAGCGCGCCGGCCAGCAGCAAGACCTCGGCCGGCAGCTCGCCCTTGGCCGCCAGCAGGGTGCGCGCACGCTTGAACATCAGATGGTCCTCGTACCAGAGCGACGGGCTGCTGAGGATGTAGCGCTGGAACAGGCCGGGGCTGGTCAGCAGGATGTGGCTGCCCAGCAGGGCGCCGTAGGAGTGGCCGAGGAAGCTGGTTTGGCCCATATCGGCGCGGAAGTTCTTCGCCACATAGGGCAGCACTTGCTCGGCCAGGTAGCGGCGGTAGGGCTCGGCCTCGCCATAGGCCATGGCGCTGCCGGGCCTGGGCGTGGGGGTGTAGTCGCGGTTGCGGCTGACGGTGGGGCTGTCGCCCTGGGCGTAGGAGAGGCCGATGAGGATGAAGTCCTGCAGGCCCTTGCCTTGCGCGCCGACGCGTTTGGCGATGCTGCGCAAGAGCGGGAAGCCGTAGTCGGCATCGGCGGTGAAGAGCACCGGGTAGCGGCGCTGGGTGTCGATCTCATAGCCGGCTGGCAGGCTCACAAAGAGCCGGTAGTCGCGCTGCAAATTGCTCGCGCGCAGGGCATGGACCTCGGTGCGGTCCAAGTGGTAGCTGGGGTAGTCGGTGGCTTGCGCCTTGAAGCAGCAGGCCGACAGCATCAGGGAGACCAGGGCGGGGAATAGGTGTTTGAACATGGGCGGACAATGCAGCGGCCGCGCCTGGCCGCAGTGGCGGCAGGCGCTAGCGGCTGGCTGGTGGGGGTTTAGGAGTGCAGCTTGGCCAGCGACTGGCGGATCTTGGCCGCGTCACGCAGGCGTTGGGCGGAGCCGTCGGCATCCAGCAGCACCACGGTGACGGGCTTGCCGCCGCTGGTGTTCATGCGCATGGTCAGGCAGCGACCGGCTTCCTCGGTGTAGCCGGTCTTGGAGAGCTGGATGTCCCAGCCCTTGGCGCCCACCAGGCGATTGGTGTTGTGCAGCTCGCGCGGGCGGCCATTCACCGGCACCACGTCCTTCTTGTCGCTGGTGATCTGGCTGATCTCGGGGTAGCGCGCCGCGGCGTTCGCGATCTTGGCCACTTCCTGCGCCGTCGAGGTGTTGGCGGGCGAGAGTCCAGTGGGCTCGGCGATGGCGGTGTGGCTCAGGCCCAGGCTGCGGATCTTGGCCTGCACGGCCTGCGTGAAACCGGCCAGCCCGCCCGGGTAGGTGCGCGCCAGCGCGGCGGCGGCTCGGTTCTCCGAGGACATCAGGGCCAGCTTGAGGGCGGCCATGCGCGTCATCTCGGCACCCACCCGCACGCGTGAGGCGCTGTGCTTGAGGGTGTCCACGTCTTCCTGCGCGATGCGGATCTTCTCGTTCATATCGGGCTTGGCGTCCAGCACCACCATGGCCGTCATCAGCTTGGTGAGCGAGGCGATCGGCACCACCGTGTCGGCATTCTTCTCCATCAGCACGCGGCCGCTGCCGTCTTCCAGCACCAGGGCATGCTTGGCATTGACCGGTAGCTGGAAGGCATAGCTGGCGGGGGCGGCGGTTTCGAGCGCGGGTTTCTCCGCAAGTTTGGCGGCGGCTTGTGTCCGCGCCTGGGCTTGGACCAGCAGGCTGCTGAAGGCCAGCGCCAGGGCCGGCAGGGCGAGCTTCCAGCTCGGGGTCTGGTGGCCGGGAGCGGCCAGTCGTTGTATGCGTTTGAGCAAATCGCCTCCTCGGGCGGACAGGGAGAGGTTGGGGTGCATGGTTGTTGAAGTCGGGGTCGGGTCTTGCCGGGCCTGCAGCTTGCTGAGTTCGTGCAGGGCCAGGGCCAGGCGGCGCGGCTCGCCGATGGCCTGGGCGGCGAGCTCATCGGCCACCTGCTCGCGCTCGGCGCGCATGCGGCCGGACAGCCACCACACCACCGGGTGGAAGAACAGCAGCGCCTCCACCAGGCTTTGCAGCAGGTTCAGCAGGTAATCAAGGCGGCGCACATGGGCCAGCTCATGGGCCAGCAGGGCTTCCAGCAGCGGCGTGGGCATGCCGCTGAGCAGGCTGGCGGGCACCAGCACCACCGGGCGCCACCAGCCCACGGTGAGCGGGCAGGCCAGCTCGGCCAGCACGCGCAGGGCCACCGGGCGGCGCAGGCCGAGGCGGGCGGCGAGTTGATCCGTGCGTGCTTGCCAGGCCGCGTCCACCTGGCGAGCCTGGCGGCGCAGACCTGCCACCCAGGCCAGGCCCAGGCCCAGGCGCAGGGCCATCAAGGCCACCCCCAGGCTCCAGGCCAGCACCAGCTCGGGCAGCCAGGCCAGCAGGGCCTGCCACCAGCCGGGGGTTTCGAGTTCGAGTTGGGCGGTGGCGGCTTGCAGCGAGCCGGGTTCGGCCGCCTGGTTCAGCAGCCAGGCCAGTTGCGCCAGCGGCATCAGCAGGCACAGCAGCAGGGCCGCGCCGCAAACGGCATAGCGATGGCGCGGGCTGGCGCGCCGCAGCAGGGCCAGCAGCACGGCGCAAGCCAGGCCCAGCAGCGCGCCCTGCCAGACGAAATGCAGCAGGGCCAGGCCCAGGGCCGGTACCCACAGGCTGCCCAAGGTCTCGAGCAGCGCGTTCACTTCTGGGCCCCCGCGTCGCCGTGCAGGAATTGCTCGATCTCCTCGCGTTCCTTCTTGCTCACATGGCCGCGCAGGGCAGCCATCACCAGGGCCTTGCCCGAGCCCGAGAAGGCCTTGGCAATCAGGTCCTTGAGCAGATGGGTCTGCAGCTGGTCCTGCGCCTGGGCGCTGGCATAGACATGCGAGCGCTGGCTTTCGTCGCGCGTCAGCAGGCCCTTGCCATGCATGATCTGCAGCTGGCGCAGCACGGTGGCATAGGTCGCGTCGGGGCGCTCGCCCTGCAAGGCCTCGTGCGCCTGCTTGGCCGTGGCCGGGCCGATGCGCCAGAGCGTGCGCAGCAGGTCCAGCTCGGCGGCGGTGGGTTTGCGCGGTGGGGTCAGGTCTTGCATGGCTTGCAGAATAAGTGTTCTAGAACACATTGTCTAGAACTATTTGTCTACATGAATCCGGTGCTAGGCTGGCACCCATGCTGATACGTAATATCTGCCTTCCCGATGGCCGCGTCGGCCAGGACCTGCTGGTGCAGGCCGGCCGCATTGCCGCCATCGGCCCGCAGCTGCCCGCGCCCGAGGGTGTGGAGCTGCTGGACGGCGGTGGCTGGCTGCTCAGCCCGCCCTTTGTGGACGCGCATTTCCATATGGATGCCACGCTCAGCTATGGCCTGCCGCGCGTGAACCAGAGCGGCACCCTGTTGGAGGGCATCGCCTTGTGGGGCGAGCTCAAAGCCCAGCTCACGCAGGAGGCGTTGGTGGAGCGCGCGCTGCGCTACTGCGACTGGGCGGTGGCGAAGGGCCTGCTGGCGATACGCAGCCATGTCGACGTGTGCGACGCGCGCCTGCTGGCGGTGGAGGCGCTCCTGCATGTGCGCGAACGCGTGAAGCCCTATCTGGACCTGCAGCTGGTGGCCTTCCCGCAGGACGGCCTGCTGCGCGCGCCGGGCGCGCTGGCGAACCTCAAGCGCGCGCTCGACCTGGGCGTGGACGTGGTGGGCGGCATCCCGCATTTTGAGCGCACGATGAGCGATGGCGCTGCCAGCGTGAGGCTGCTGTGCGAGCTGGCGGCCGAGCGCGGCCTGCGCGTGGACATGCATTGCGACGAGAGCGACGACCCGCTCTCGCGCCATGTCGAGACCCTGGCCGCCGAGACCCAGCGCCTGGGCCTGCAGGGGCGGGTGACGGGCTCGCACCTGACCTCCATGCACTCCATGGACAACTACTACGTCTCCAAGCTGATCCCGCTGATGGCCGAGGCGCAGCTGCACGCGGTGGCGAATCCGCTCATCAACATCACGCTGCAGGGCCGCCACGACAGCTACCCCAAGCGCCGCGGCATGACGCGCGTGCCCGAGCTGATGGCGGCCGGCATCAATGTGGGCTTTGGCCACGATTGCGTGCTCGACCCCTGGTACAGCCTGGGCAGCGCCGACATGCTGGAGGTGGCAAGCATGGGCCTGCATGTGGCCCAACAGACCTCGCAGGCGGGCATGCGCGCCTGCTTCGAGGCGGTGACGAGCAACAACGCTCGCGTGCTGGGCCTGGACGGCTATGGCCTGGCATCCGGCTGCCATGCCGACTTCGTGCTGCTGCAGGCGCGCGATCCGGTGGAGGCAATACGTCTGCGCGCCCAGCGCCTGCTGGTGGTGCGCCGCGGTCGGGTGCTGAGCCGGATGGCCCCCGCCGAGGCCAGGCTCAGCCTGCCGGGGCGGCCGGAGGTGGTCGACTGGAGCCTGGGGTAGGCCCTGGCCTTCCCATGAACTAGGGCTGGTGATCGTGGCGCGTCTGGGTATAACCCGTGCAGCGGTCGCGTCAGCAGCGCCGACCCCCCCTTTCAAGGAGCCTCGCATGCGTATCCGAATCGCCGCCCGTGCCGCTTTTGCCGCACTCGCCGTTCTTGGCGCCGCCTTGCCCATGGCGGCACAGGCCACGGTCTACCAGTTCAATGCCGGCCTCAACGGCGCCAATGAGATCGGCGGCGGCTCTGGTGCCACAGCCGTTGGGCTGGCGACCTTGTTCTATGACGACAGGGGCACGGCGTCACTGCTGGATGACAGCTACGACTTCACGATGGCGGTGTTTGCACTCTCCGGGGCGTCAGGGGGCAGGGCGGCAAGTGGCTTCCACATTCACGGCGCGGCCACCACTACTGAAAACGGGCCGGTGCGTGTCAATCTGGATGACGTGGCTTTCCCAGCCTTTAATGCGGGCAGTACCCTGCTGGTAGGGGGCAGTGGCATTACCCCGCCCACGATTGGAGTGACCGCAGCAACTGGCAGCAACGCCGGCCATCCCGCGATGTCCTTTCTTGACATGCTCAAGGGCGGCTTGGCCTACGTCAATGTCCACACCAGCCTGAACCCCGGCGGGGCGGTGCGCGGCCAGCTGGTCCAGGTGGCCGCGGTGGTGCCCGAGCCGGCCAGCATGGCGCTGATGTTCAGCGGCCTGGGCGTGCTGGGCTTGCTGGCACGTCGACGCCGCTATTGAGAGTCGGCGCCGAAGAAGCGTTTGCGTTCGGCATCCGCCGGATGGCTGGAGAAGGCGATCGGCAGGCTGGCCGCCTCGGCATGCTGGCGCTCGCGCGCGAGGCGCTCGAAGAAGTCCAGCATCACGCGCGGCGAGATGCCGGCCGCCAGCAGGCAGCGGCGCGCCTCGGCATCGGCCTCGCGTTCGAAGTCGCGCGAATAGGCCTGCTGCGTCAGCAGCGCGGGCATACCCGCCAGCAGGGTGGAGAAATCGCCCACCACCAGACCGGCCAGCGCACTCAGCAGGCTGGCCTGCACCGCCAGACGCAGGCCGTGGCGTTGCCTTACATGGCCCAGCTCATGGGCCAGCACGCCCAGCACGGCATCCGGGCGTTCGCGCATCAGCAGCACCAGCGCGTCGGTGAGCACGATGGCGCCACCCGGCAAGGCGAAGGCATTCGGACCGAAGGCGTCGGAGGCGGCACGGAAGTGCAATTGGTAGGCCGGCGCCTGGCCTGAGGCATGGGCCTGCGCCACCAGGGCGGCAAAGCGTTGGCGCAGCCCTTCCTGTTCGGCGGGCGGTAGCTGGCTGGGCCGCAACCAATGTGATTCCAGCTGCGCCAGGGTCTGGGCACCGATCTGCTGTTCCAGCGCCGGCGGCAGCCAGCGCAGGGCCGCCTCGGTGGCCAGCGGCACGCCCCAGCGCCAGGCCAGCAGCAGCATGGCCAGCAGCAGCGCCAGGGCGGTTCCCGCCAGCCGCCAGTTCTGCATCCAGCGCACCGTCAGGCTGTCGCGCAGGCCGGAGGCGCGCGCCCAGTCGTCCCAGAGCGCGGCATCGGCACAGCTGAGCACGCCGCCATCGGGCAGCAGGGCCTGGCGCTGGCCATGGCGCTGGCGCTCGGGCCAGCGCACGCGGCGCAGCGGGTACTGGTGCTGCTGCAGGCCGCAGTCCAGGTGCAGGCGGCCATCCAGCAGCTGGATCTCGGCACGCTGCGGGCGCGCACTGCGGCCATCGAAGTAATCGAGCTGCAGGCGCGGCGCCATGCTCACAAGCCCATGTCGATGCCGAAGAAGTCGCCCGCCGCATCGCCGGCGGCGTCGTCCTGCGCGATGCACTGGCGCACCACCCAGCCGTCCAGGTCGCCTTCGACCATCAGGCTCATGGCCTGCAAGCGCATGCGCGCGGTGTGCACGGCCGCGAAGGGGCGGTACAAGCCCAGGGTAAGGGCGGTGAGCAGCCAGTTCTTCAGCGTCAGCCAGGCCAGCGGGCGCGCCGGCAGATCGCTCTGCAATTGCAGCAGGTCCGAGGCCGTGCCGTTCCAGACCAGGTTCTGCAGGCGCGCGCTCACATAGGGTGTTATGAGTGCAAAGTACAGCAGATAGGCGAGCGGCAGCGCCAGCATCAGCCAGAACAGCAGGGGCTTGTGGACGAGCGCGGCGATGGCGGCCAGCGCACCCAGCAGCGCCAGGGGCAGCAGGGTCAGCAGCAGCGCCTTGAGGCCGATGCCGTAGAAACGTCGCGTCGGCACGGCGAGCTCGGTCTGCTGGTCGGCATAGGTATAGCCACCATGTTGGTAGCGTTTGATGCGCGCCACGCCCCAGGGCAGCATGAGCAGCATCAGCAAGAAGCTGGCCGCCATGCTGAGCCCCAGCAGGGGCGGCAAGGGGGCGCGGGGGTCGGGGCTGTCCGGCGCGAACAGGGTTTGCCCGGCCACCATCAGCAGGGCCGGCACATACAGCGGTAGCAGGGCCGCATAGGCGCCGGCGCTGCTGCCGTTGAATCCCAGGTGCAGGCCGCGCCAGCTGGTGTTGGCGAGACGGAACTGCAGGCCGGCACGCCACAGCGCCGGCCACAGCCCGCACAGCAAGGCAAAGGCAGCCAGGGCGCTCAGCGGCGAGAAGCGCGCGGCGACGCCATAGGCCAGGGTCAGCAGCGCCAGCAGCAGGAAGCCACGCAGCATCTTCCAGGGGTCGCCGTGAAAGCCCAGGGCCTGGCCGTCGATCAGCGTGTTGCTGTAGAAATAGCTCAGCCGCCGCGCCTTGGCGAAGGGCAGATATAACCCCAGCGTGACCAGGCAGAGCAGCAGGTTGACGATCCAGATGCGGAAATACTCGCTGCCCGAGCCGGTGAAGCTCAGGTCCAGCTTGCGCTTGCGGTACTGCGAATGTGGCCAGCCGGACAGATTGCCCAGGGTCGAATCGGCCGCCATGCGGCCGCTGTTGTTGCCATTGCTCATCGAGCCTCCCTCCTTGAATATCGCCTGGATGACGATTTGTCCGCACCTCTGGTGGGTGCGCGCAAGAGTGTGGCCCAAGCGCGGGGCGGCTGGCAAGGCGAGTTTGCCTGCACTAGTTCATGGCCCTTGTACAGCCTATCGTGCAACGGACCCTTCGCTAGAATCGCGCCGCAACGCATCACCTCGCACTCATGAAGCTCATCGGATCACTCACCAGCCCCTATGTCCGCAAGGTCCGCATCGTGATGGCGGAGAAGAAGCTCGACTATCAGCTCTTGCTGGAGGATGTGTGGGCCAGCGATGCCATCATGAAGGTCAACCCGCTGGGCAAGGTACCCTGCCTGGTGATGGAGGGGCAGGACTCGATCACCGGCGCGGTGTTCGATTCGCGCGTCATCGTCGAGTATGTGGACACGCTGTCGCCGGTGGGCAAGCTGATCCCCGAGCGCGGCCGCGAGCGCACCGAGGTGCGCACCTGGGAGGCCTTGTCCGACGGGCTGCTGGATGCGTCCATTCTGGCGCGCCTGGAGCAGACCTGGAACGGGCGCAGTGCCGAGCAACGCAGCGAGGCATGGACGCAACGCCAGATGGACAAGGTGCTGGCCGCGCTCAAGGCGATGAGCTCGGGCCTGGGTGACAAGGCCTGGTGTTCGGGCAACCATTTCTCGCTGGCCGATATCTCGGTCGGCTGCGCGCTGGGCTATCTCGACTTCCGCTTCCCCGCGATCGACTGGCGAGCAGACCACGCCAACCTGGCCAAGTTCCACGACAAGCTGAGCCAGCGACCGAGCTTCATCGACACCCTGCCTCCGCAGGCCTGAGGGGCTTAGGCCACCGGCAGATCGGGCTCGTGAAAGATGCGCACGCGGTGCAGGCGGCGATAGATCTGCGCCAGCGCCCGCTCCACCTGCTCCAGCGCCAGCTCCCAGAGCTGGGCGATTTCGCGCGGCAGCAGGCCAAGCGATAGCAGGCTCAGCAGCGGCTGCGCGAAGGTGGCTTCCTGCCCCGGTTCCAGGCTGTGCAGGCGCAGTTGATGCGCTTGCTCCAGGCTCAGGCGCGGCATGGCCAGGGCCGCCAGCGCCCGCCTGGCGATCATCGGTGACATCAGGGCGCGGCCCGCATGCAGCGCGTCCAGCGCCATCGGCAGGCTGATGGCGGTCTGCCGCTCCATCCAATAGCCATGGGCGCCACTGGCCAGGGTGTCGTAGAGCAGCACCTCGTCGGCACAGCTGCTGAACAGCAGCACCTTGGGCGCCCAGGGCTCGTGGCGCAAGCCACGCAGCAGGCGGCTCACATGGCCGTCGAACAGGCGCAGATCGCAGGCCAGCACATCGGGCTGTAAGCGCCCCAGCCAGTCCGCGCATTCGCTCAGGCGCTCACTACTGCCCGCCAGCTCCCAGTCGCTCTGCAAGAGCGCGGCGCGCGAGCGGTGGATGGCTTGGGTGCAGCGGCGGAGCAGGAAGACGGAGCGCATGGGCTTGGGCTTGGGCCGGGGCCATTGTCCCGGCCAGTGGCTGGGCGGCAACCCCGCGAGCGCGCGCCCCTTGTTCAGGGGGGCGCTGCCGATCAATCCAGCGTCTGCCGATAGCGCATCAAGGCAATCGCGCCAGCCGCCAGCAAGAAGGCCAGCATGGGCCAGAGCTCGGGCAGCAGCTCGGCCGCCGCGCTGCCCTTGAGCATGATGCCGCGCACGATGCGCAGGAAATGCGTCAGCGGCAGCACCTCGCCCAGGCTCTGCGCCCAGCCCGGCATGCCGCGGTAGGGAAACATGAAGCCCGAGAGCAGCATCGAGGGCAGGAAGAAGAAGAAGGTCATCTGCAGGGCCTGCAGCTGGTTGCGCGCCAGCGTCGAGAAGGTGAAGCCCACGCCCAGATTGGCCAGCATGAACACGCCAATCATCGCCATCAGCAGGCCGAAGCTACCCACCATGGGTACCTCGAACAGCAGCCAGGCCGCCAGCAAGACCAGCAGCAACTGCAGATAGCCGATCAGCACATAGGGCAGGATCTTGCCCAGCATCACCTCCAGCGGCCGCACCGGCGTGGCGAGCAGGTTCTCCATGGTGCCGCGCTCGCGCTCGCGCGTCATCGCCAGCGAGGTCAGCATCACCATGGTCATGGTGAGGATGGTGCCGATCAGACCGGGCACGATGTTGTAGCGCGACAGCCCCTCGGGGTTGTAGCGCCGCTGCAGGCGCAGCTCGAAGGGCAGGGGGCGCGGCTGCAGGCTGGCCAGCGGGCCGCGCAACTCGCGCGCTAGCGCCTGTGCGCCCAGCTGCTGCAGGGCGGCCAGGGCATTGCCCGAGGCCGAGGGGTCGGTGGCGTCGGCCGCCACCAGCAGCGCCGGGCGCTCGCCACGCACCAGGCGCGCGCCGAAGTCGCCCGGGATGACGACGATGAACTGCACCTCGCCGCGCGCCATCAGCGCGTCGGCCTCGGCCTCGCTCATGCCGCTGTCGACGATGCGGAAATAGCCGCTGTTCTGCATCGCCGCCAGCAGGCTGCGGCCCATCGCGCCCTGGTCCTGCGCCACCACCGCGGTGGGCAGGCCCTTGGGGTCCATATTGATCGCGTAGCCGAACAGCACCAGTTGCATGATGGGCACACCCACCGCCATCGCGAAGGTCAGGCGGTCGCGCAGCATCTGCTGGAACTCCTTGACGAACACGGCCCACATGCGGGCCCAGCTGAACATGCTCATGCCGCGGCCTCGGCGAAGTTGTCGCGCGCCTTGGCAATCAGGCGGATGAAGGCGTCCTCCAGATTGCCCTGGCCCGCCGCCAGCCCGGCGGCGGCCAGCACCTCGGCTTGCGTGCCATGGGCCAGCACCTCGCCATAGGCAATGAAGACCAGCTCGTTGCAGCGCTCGGCCTCGTCCATGTAATGGGTGGCTACCAGCACGGTGATGCCCTGCTCGGCGAGGGCATGGATCTCGTCCCAGAACTCGCGCCGCGCCTTCGGGTCGACGCCGGCGGTGGGCTCGTCCAGCAGCAGCAGGCGCGGCGCGTGCAGCAGGCAGGCGGCCAGCGAGAGCCGCTGCTTCCAGCCGCCCGAGAGCGCGCCGGCGAGCTGGTGCTGGCGCGATGTCAGCCCCAGTCTGTCCAGCGCCTGGTCTACCACGGCGCGACGCTGCGGCAGCTCGAACAGGCGCGCCACGAAGTCGAGGTTCTGGCGGATCGAGAGGTCGTCGTAGAGGCCGAACTTCTGCGTCATATAGCCAACCTGACGCTTCAAGGACGCGGCCTCGCGGCGGAAGTCCAGGCCCAGGCAATGGCCCTCGCCGGCGTCGGGCGTGAGCAGGCCGCACAACATGCGCATGCTGGTGGTCTTGCCGCTGCCGTTGGGACCCAGGAAGCCGACGATGCGGCCGACACCCACTTGCAGGCTTATGCCGTTCACCACCTTGCGGCCGCCGAACAGCTTGGTGAGGCCGCGCACATCGATGGCCAGCTCGCCGCCGCTCATCATGACTTGACCGCCGTGACGTCGAGCGGCTGGCCGGGGTGCAGGCGCTCGGCATCCTCCAGGCGCTCGGGCCTGGCCTCGATCATGAACACCAGCTTGGCGCGCTGGGCGTTCGAGTAGATCACCGGCGGCGTGTACTCGGCCTGCGGGGCGATATAGCTGATGCGTGCCGCGATCGCTGCGCCGCAGCCATCGCAGCGCAGCTGCACCGCCTGCTGCAGGCGCAGGCCTGCCAGCGCCGCCTCGGGCACGAAGAAGCGCGCCTTGCGTTGCGCGGCCGGCAGCAGGGCCAGCACCGGCTGGCCGGCCGGCACCCATTCGCCGGGGCGGAAGAAGGTGTCGGTGATGCGGCCCGCCTGCGGCGCGCGCTGCTGTTTTTCCTGCAAGCGCCAATCGGTCTGGGCGCGGCCGCTTTGCGCGGCGGCGGCCAAGGCGCGTGCCGCCTGGCGCTCGTCCGCGCGCGCCGGCAGGCGGGCGCTCTGCAGGGCCGCCTCCAGCTCGGCCACGCGCGCCTCGGCCTGTCGGGCCAGCAGCGCGGCATCGTCGACGCGCGCGCGCTGCACAAAGCCCTGCGCCAGCAATTGCTGCTGGCGCGCCAGCTCGCCCTGCGCCAGCGCGGCCTGGCTGCGCGCCTGGCGCGCTTGCGCCTCGATGACGGCCAGCTCCTCGCGGCGCCGCCCCTTGTCGGTATTGGCGGCCTGGGCCTGGGCGCTTTGAGCGCGCGCCTGGGCCTCGGCATCGGCGGCGCGCTCGAGCCGGTCGTCCAGGGTGAAGAGGGCTTGCTGGGCCTGCACCGCGTCGCCGCTGCGCACCTGCAGTGAAGCCAGGCGGCCGGCCACCGGGGCGGCGAGGTAGATCGTCTCGCCCTCGGCATAGCCCGACCATGCCGCTTCGCGCGGCGGCGCGCAGGCGGCCAGGGGCAGCATCGACAACAGGGCGGCAAGGCGGTGGGCTGGGCGCATGCGGTGTCCTCGAACCATATAATCATTGTGATAGCGCCGATTTGTTCCGGATTGCGGGCGCTCTAAAAATGCCGCTAAAAGGGCGCCTTGACGATACAGACCGGCGTCCGCAATTGCTTGGCGGCGCCGGTTTTGGTTTTTCTGAGGGCATGAGATGGGTCAGCTAGGGGCGGTGACGCCGCAACGCATGCGCTTCGCGCAGCCGCTGCCGCTGCGCAGCGGCGCACAGATACGCGATTACGAACTGGTCTACGAGACCTATGGCCGGCTGAATGCGGCGCGCAGCAATGCGGTGCTGGTCTGCCATGCGCTTAACGCCAGCCACCATGTGGCGGGGGTCTACGCGGGCGAGGACAAGAGCGAGGGCTGGTGGGACAACCTGGTGGGTCCGGGCAAGCCTCTGGACACCGACAAGTTCTTCGTCATCGGCATCAACAACCTCGGCTCCTGCTTTGGCTCCACCGGGCCCATGCACATCAACCCGGACACGGGCCGCGTCTACGGCGCGGATTTCCCGGTGGTGACGGTGCATGACTGGGTGGACGCCCAGGCGCGCGTGCTCGATCAGCTGGGCATCACCGAGCTGGCCGCGGTGCTCGGCGGCTCGCTGGGCGGCATGCAGGCGCTGGACTGGGCCTTGCGCTACCCGGCGCGCCTGCGCCACTGCATCGCGATTGCCACCGCGCCCTGCTTGTCGGCGCAGAACATCGCCTTCAACGAGGTGGCGCGCCGCGCCATCATCACCGACCCCGATTTCCATGACGGCCATTTCTACCAGCATGGCGTGGTGCCCAAGCGCGGCCTGCGCGTGGCGCGCATGATCGGCCACATCACCTACCTCAGCGACGATGTGATGGAGCAGAAGTTCGGCCGCCAGATGCGGGCCGCCGAGCTGGGCTATTCGACCCAGGACATCGAGTTCCAGATCGAGAGCTATCTGCGCTACCAGGGCGACAAGTTCAGCGACTACTTCGACGCCAACACCTATCTGCTGATCACGCGCGCGCTCGACTATTTCGACCCGGCACGCGAGCAGGGCGGCGACCTCTCGCGCACCTTTGCCAGCGCGCGCTGCAAGTTCCTGCTCGCCAGCTTCACGACCGACTGGCGCTTCTCGCCGGCGCGCTCGCGCGAGATCGTCAAGGCCCTGCTCGACAACAAGCTCGATGTCTCCTATGCGGAGATCGACGCACCGCATGGCCACGATGCCTTCCTGCTGGAGGACCCGCGCTACCACGGCGTGTTGCGCGCCTATTTCCAGCGCATTGCGAATGAGGTGGACGCATGAGCGCGCAGGCCGTGATGGAGACGATTGCCGCGCTGGTGCCCGAGGGCGCGCGCGTGCTGGACCTGGGCTGCGGCACCGGCGAGCTGCTGGCCTATCTGAAGCAGCACCGTGGTTGCGCGGGCTACGGCGTGGAACTGGACGACGCGAATCTGCTCGCCTGTGTGCAGCGTGGCGTGAACGCGATCCAGCTGAACCTCGAAGAGGGCCTGTCGATCTTCGAGGACCAGAGCTTCGATGTGGTGCTGCAGCTGGAGACCCTGCAGCATCTGCGCAATACCGAGCTGATGCTGCGAGAGACCGCGCGCGTGGGCCGCATCGGCATCGTCAGCTTCCCCAATTTCGCGCATTGGCCGAATCGCCTGCAGGTGCTCTTGGGCCGCATGCCGGTGACGCGTGTGCTGCCCTACGAGTGGTACGACACGCCCAATATCCGCGTTGGCACCTATGCCGACTTCGAGGTGCTGGCGCGCAAGAACCGCCTGCGTGTGCTGGACAGTTTTGGCATCCAGCAGGGCAGGGTGGTGCGCAGCATGCCAAACTTGCTCGCCAGCATGGCCGTGTTCAAATTTGATCGCGGCTGAACCACTTCACGGGAGCTTTGCATGATCGGCTACACCACCCTGGGCACCAACGACCTGCCGCGCGCCGCGGCCTTCTACGACGAGCTGTTCGCCGTCATCGGCGTCAAGCGCATCATGGATTTCGGCCGCGGCTATGCCTGGGGCACGGGCATGGACAAGCCCGGCTTCGGCGTGATGCTGCCCTTCGACGGCCAGCCCGCCACGGTGGGCAATGGCGTGATGGTGGCCCTGGTGGTCGACAGCCAGGACAAGGTCCGTGCCCTGCATGCCAAGGCCCTGGCCCTGGGCGGCAAGGACGAGGGCGCACCGGGCCCGCGCGGCGAGGGCTTCTACGCCGCCTACTTCCGCGATCTCGACGGCAACAAGCTGAACGCCTTCGTGATCGGCTGATCAGCTTTCAAAGCGGCCGAGGCGCACCATGGTGTTGCCCGGCTGGCCATGCTTCGTCGAGGGCATCACCAGCACGGTGTCGTCGTGCTCGGTGGCAAACACCGTCGCGCCGTCCTGTGCATAGGGCGTGCCGGCCCGGGCGATCACGTCCAGGCCGCGCACCGGGAACAGGAAGTGGAAGTCGCTGCTCAGCGCCGTCACGGCCTGCTTGACGCGGATGCGGTGCTGCAGCGCCGGCAGCGGCAGGCGCAGGCGCGCCTCGGCCCAGGCCGCATCCACGATGCCGGTGAGGCGCAGAAAGCGCACCAGGCCGTCGATCGCCACCTCCACCGAGCTGCGCTCCCAATGCTGGCCGCATTCGATCAGCAGCGCATTCTTCGGGCTGGCCGGATCACCGAAGCCGCCGCGGTCGCGCATGCGCAGGCCCGAGGGGTGGCCGGTGTCGATCAGCAGGTCGCCGGGCATGCCCAGCCGGCAGGCAAAGTCGGCGCCCTTGTCGAGCAGGCCGCACACCATCAGCGGCCGGCAGGCATCCTGCATCGAGTGGATGTCGAACAGGTAGTCGGCCGCGTCGACGAAGGGCTGCAGCTGGCGCGCGCGGCGCAGCTCCAGCGAGTCGCGCGGGCCGAACAGCACCGCGTCGGCCCAGACCCGGTTCAGGTCTTCGTCCACGCAGCGCGAGGCGTTCGGGTCGGCCGGGTCGAAGCGCGCGAAGGCGGCCACATTGGCAAAGCTGAGGATCAGCCGGCCCTGCAGGGGCTGCAGGCCGCGGCCCATGCCCTGCTGGAACAGCCAGTCCAGCGCGAGCGCGCCGCACAGCTCGTTGCCATGGGTGAGCGCCTGCACCATCACCGTGGGGCCGGGCCGGCCGGAGTCCAGCACATGGACGTAATCGACGCCGCTGGCGCTGTGGCGATAGGGGCTGATGTCGGGTGGCAGCAGTTCGATCGGGGCTTCGCTCATGGCCCAGCATCATGCCGTACAAATCTTTACCGCGATCACATCGGGCTGCGAGCCGGGCGCGCCACAGTGGCGACATGACCAGGCGACCAAGGCCTCCTGGCTGCAAGCGGTGAGGGCGCCACAATCGGCCGTCTGCAGCGCTTGGATTGTTGCTTCCACCTAGCGATGAAAGTCATGACCATGGACAAGAGCCCATCCTCCTCCACCACCTCGCAGCCGCGCCGCTCGCTGCGCCGCCTCTTCAAGGGCAGCGTGATCGCGGCCTTCGTGGCCGGTGCCGCGCTCACCGCCGGCGTGGCCGCGCTGGCCAGCGGCGCGCCGCATATGCATTGGCAGCATGGCGCCAGCAGCCCGGAGCGCGCCGCCAAGCATGCGGATCGCATGCTGGCGCGGCTCTACAGCGAGCTGAACGTGAACGCCGCGCAGCAGACCCAGATCGATCCGCTCGTGAAGCAGGCCGTCACCGAGCTGCTGCCGCTGCACCAGCAGCTGCGCGAGGCCCATAGCCAGGCCCTGCAATTGCTGGCCCAGACGCCGCTGGACCGCAACGCGCTGGAGCAGTCGCGCCAGCGCCATCTGCAGCTGGCCGACCAGGCCTCGCGCCGCCTGGTGCAGCTGGTGGCCGATGTGGGGGACCAGCTCACGCCGGCGCAGCGCCAGCAGCTGATCGACCATCTGGGCAAGCACCACGCGCCCAAGCAGGGTTGACGCCGATGCTGGAAGCCGGCCCCGCGCGCGCCCACGAACAGCTCCTGGTCGTGGAAGACGATCCGGCGCTGGCCGAGATGCTCGGCGAGTATCTCGGCGCGGCCGGTTACCGGGTCAGCGTGGCCGGGCTGGGCAGCGCGGCTCTGGAGGCGCTGGCCCGGCAGGCCTTCGACGCGGTGCTGCTGGACCTCAGCCTGCCCGATATGGACGGGCTGGACCTGTGCCGCCAGCTGCGCGCGCGCTCCGATGTGCCGGTGCTGATGCTCACCGCGCGCGGCGATGCCTTCGACCGCGTGGTCGGGCTGGAGATCGGCGCCGACGATTACCTCGCCAAACCCTTTGTGCCGCGCGAGTTGCTGGCGCGGCTGCGTGCCATCCTGAGGCGCCGCCACGGCGGCCTGCTGCCGGCCGACCAGCCGCTGCGCTTTGGCCGGCTGGAGATCGACCCGGCGGCGCGCGCCGCCTACCTGGATGGCGCGGTGTGCGAGCTCTCGGCCAGCCAGTTCAGCCTGCTGCTGGTGCTGGCCCAGCATGCCGGCCGTGTGCTCTCGCGCGAACGCCTGTTGGCGCTGATGATGACGGGCGAAAAGCTGGAGGCCAGCGATCGCAGCATCGACCTGCATATGTCGCGCCTGCGCGCCGCCATCGAGACCGACCCGAAGCAACCGCGCCGCATCATCACCGTGCGCGGCAGCGGTTATGTGTTTGCCAGGCAGCAAGACTGATGCTGAATCGTCTGCTGCCCCGCCTCTATCTGCGCTTTTACCTGGCGCTGCTGGCCTGCTTGATCGTGCTGGCCCTGGTGAGCGTGGCGCTCTGGCACCGCGAGGGTGGGCCCATGGACGTGGCCCTGCAGCTGATGGGGCGGCTGGTGCAGAACGCCCTGCCGCCCGCCGACGCGCCAGCAGCCGAGCAGCAGGCCGGCCTGCAGCACCTGGCTCAGGAGGTGAGCGAGCATGCCACGCTCCATGACGCGCAGGGCCGGACCCTGGCCCAGGTCGGCCAGGCGCCGCCGGGCCGGCGCTGGGGGCGTTACCGCCTGCCCTTGCCCGATGGGCGCGTGCTGCTGGTGCGCCTGCGTTGGGCGCTGGGCCCGCCCGCGCTGGGCCTGGGCCTGCATGGCGTGATGCTGCTGCTTGCGCTGCTGGTGGGCCTGCTGGCCTTTCCCATCGTGCGCCAGCTGACGCGCCGGCTCGAGCGCCTGCAGCAGGGCGTCGAGCGGCTGGGCGCGGGCGAGCTCTCGGCGCGCGTGGCGGTGGAGGGGCGCGACGAGGTGGCGCGCCTGGCCCAACGTTTCAATGACGCGGCCGAACGCATCGAGCAGCTGGTTGGTGCGCACAAGGCCCTCTTGGCCCATGCCTCGCACGAGCTGCGCACGCCGCTCACCCGCATCCAGCTCGCGCTGGAGCTGGTGAAGGACGCGGTGGAGCCGCGCCGCCGTGCCGGCCTGGAGCAGGACATTGCCGAGCTGGACCGCCTGATCGACGAGATCCTGCTGGCCAGCCGCCTGGACGCGGTGAACGAGCCGCTGCAGCTGGAGGAGCTGGACCTGCTGGCGCTGGCGGCCGAGCTGGCCGCCGCGCACGCCGAGGTGCAGCTCGAAGGCGCAAGCCTGCCACTGCGCGCGGATGCGCGCCTGCTGCGGCGCCTCTTGCGCAATCTGCTGGAGAACGCCGAACGGCATGGCCAGCCGCCCACGCGGCTGCAGCTCAGCGCGAGTGGCGGCGAAGCCGTCATCCGCGTCAGCGACGCCGGCCCGGGCGTGCCCGAGTCGCAGCGCGAGGCGGTGTTCGAGCCCTTCTACCGCGGCGACACTCGCGCCACTGGCTCGGGCCTGGGGTTGGCGCTGGTGCGCCAGATTGCCCGGCGCCATGGCGGCACGGCGGTCTGCGAGGGCCAGGCCTTTGTGGTGCGCCTGCCGCTGGACCAGCCCTAGAGCTTGGCAATCTCGGCCAGCGGCGCGAAGCCGGCCGGCTGCTTCAGCTTCCAGGCCATGATGGCGCGGCCCATTTCCTCGGTGTCGAAGATGGCGCTCTGCAGCACCGCCATATGCGCCAGCGAAGCATCCACGCCATGGTCGCGCGCATGGTTCAGCGCCGCCTTGCTGCCGGCCACCGCCAGCGGCGACTTGGCGGCGATGTTGCGCGCCAGGCCCAGCACATGGTCCAGCAGCGCGGCCTGGTCGGGCAGCACCGCGTTCACCAGGCCCAGGGCGAGGGCTCGTTCGGCGCTCAGGCGATCGCCGGTGTAGGCCAGCTCGCGCGCGGCGCCCTGGGGCATGAGTTTCTGCAGGCGTTGCAGCACGCCCAGGTCGGCGGCCATGCCGATCACCGTCTCCTGGATGGTGAAGAAGGCGTCGGCCGTGCAGTAGCGCATGTCGCAGGCGGCGGCCAGGTCGAGCGCGCCGCCTATGCAGCCGCCCTGCACGGCACACAGCACCGGAAAGCGCACCTCGTCGAGGACGCTGAAGCAAGCCATCAGGCGGCGCAGCGAGGCCTGGAAGCTCAGGCGCGTGCGCGCGCTGCCGGTGTCCAGCAGCGCGCCCTGGCCGGCGAAGGTGTCCAGCGCCATGCCGGCACTGAAATGCTTGCCGGTGGACGAGATCACCAGCACGCGCGTCTCGCCTGCGTCGTCGAGCGCGCGCACCGCGTCGCGCAGCGCCGGGAAGAAGCGCGGGCTCATGGTGTTCATGCGCTCGGGCTGGTTCAGCTGCAGATGCGCCAGGCCCGGCTCCGGCTGGCTGAGGGTGAAGAAATATTCGTTGTTGCTCATGGGGTCTCCTTGTCTGAGGCGCAGCCTAGGGCCGGGAATCTAGAGCTGTCTATCCAATCGGGGACAGGGTTTCCCGCGCCTGGGGGAAGCACCGGGGTGGCGGTGCGGGTGGCGTCCCTACACTGCCAGCCATGCGACCCCTGACCACCCACGACGGCCTGCCCCTGCATTGGCGCCAATGGACCAAACCCGGCATTGATCCCGCGCGCGGCACGGTGCTGATCGTGCATGGCCTGGGCGAGCATATCGGTCGCTACGAACAGGTGGCGGCGCGCCTGAATCAATGGGGCTGGCATGTGGTGGGTTACGACCAGCGCGGCCATGGCGCCTCGGGCGGCGCACGCGGCGACGTGCCCGACGAGCTCAGCCTGATGCACGATCTGGCCCTGGTGATAGACCAGACGCGTGGCGACGAGGTGCTGGGCCGCGGCCCGCTGGTGATGCTGGGCCACAGCATGGGCGGCATGGTGGCGGCGCGCTTTGCCGCCGGCGGCCTGCTGGGCACCGCGGCCGGCAGCCTGCCCGACTGGTTCCGCCCGCTCGACGCCCTGGTGCTGAGCTCGCCGGCGCTGGACCCCGGCATGTCGGCGTTCCAGAAGCTGCTGCTGACGGTGGCCCTGCCGCTGTTGCCGCACCTGGCCGCCGGCAACGGACTCAAGCCCAGCTGGATCTCGCGCGATGCCGCGGTGGTGCAGGCCTATGTGCAGGACCCGCTGGTGCACAAGCATGTCACGCCGACGCTGGCGCGCGCCATTGTCGATGGCGGCGAACTGGTGCGCGACCAGGCCGAGGCCTGGACCCTGCCTACCCTGGTGCTGTGGGCCGGCAGCGATCGCTGCGTCGCGCCCGAGGGCAGCGCCGATTTCGTGGCTGCCGCGCCGCCGGCGGTGGTGCAGGGCCATGTCTTTCCGGCGCTGTACCACGAGATCTTCAACGAGCCCGAGAAGGAACAGGTGTTCGAGCGCCTGCAGGCCTGGCTGGACGGGCGGTTCTAGAATCCTGGCTTCAGACGGGTCACCGCCCGTGAGGAGACAGACATGAACGCACGTGATCCGTTGCTGCCGCTGCAGGCCGATGAGGCCAGCGCCCTGGGCGACTACGCCGCCCGCATGTGGGACGAGGAGATCGTCCCGGCACTGACCCAGTACATCGCCATTCCGGCCAAGAGCCCGATGTTCGACGCCGACTGGGCGGCCAACGGCCATATCGAGAAGGTGTTGCGCGACGCCGCCGCCTGGGTGGAGAGCAAGAAGGTCGCGGGCCTCACGCTCGAGGTGGTGCGCCTGCCCGGCCGCACGCCGGTGATCTTCTTCGAGGTGCCGGCCACCAAGGCGGCTTGCGACGAAACCATCGTCCTCTACGGCCACCTCGACAAGCAGCCCGAGTTCAATGGCTGGCGCGCCGACCTGGGGCCCTGGACGCCCAAGTACGAGGACGGCAAGCTCTATGGCCGAGGCGGTGCCGACGACGGCTACGCGGTCTACGCCTCGCTCACCGCCATCATGGCGCTGGACAAGCAGGGCATTCCGCGCCCGCGTTGCGTCGGCATCATCGAGACCTGCGAGGAGAGCGGCTCCTACGATCTGCCGGCCTACATTGAAGTGTTGAAGGAGCGCCTGGGCAAGGTTTCGCTGGTGGTGTGCTTGGATTCGGGCGCTGGCAACTACGATCAGCTCTGGCTTACCACCTCGCTGCGCGGCATGGTCTCGGGCGTGCTGAAGGTGGAGGTACTGACCGAAGGCATCCACAGCGGCGACGGCTCGGGCGTCGTGCCTTCCAGCTTCCGCATCCTGCGCCAGGTGCTGGACCGCCTGGAAGACTCCAAGACCGGCAATCTGCTGCCCGAGAGCTTCCATTGCGAGATCCCGGGCGTGCGCCTGGAGCAGGCCAAGGCCACCGCAGCCATCCTGGGTGAGGAGGTCTACAAGCGCCTGCCCTGGGCCTGCGGCGCCGATGGTGGCTCGGTGCTGCCGGTCACCACCGACCCGGTGCAGGTGCTGCTCAATCGCACCTGGAAGCCGACCCTGTCGGTGGTGGGCGTGGACGGCTTCCCCGAGCTCAAGAACGCCGGCAATGTGCTGCGCCCCTACACCGCCTTCAAGCTGTCGCTGCGCCTGCCGCCGCTGGTGGACGGCAACGAGGCGGCGCTGCGCCTGAAGGCCCTGCTGGAGGACAACGCGCCCTACAACGCCAAGGTGACCTTCGTGCCCGATGGCCGTGCGGGCGCCTATGGCGCGACCGGCTGGAACACGCCCGAACTGAGCCCCTGGCTGTCGCAGGCGGTCAATGCGGCCAGCGTGACGCATTTCGGCGCACCGGTGGGCTATATCGGCCAGGGCGGCACAATCCCGCTGATGAGCATGCTGCAAAAGGGCTTCCCGAGCGCGCAGATGATGGTCTGCGGCGTGCTGGGTCCCAAGAGCAATGCCCATGGCCCGAACGAGTTCCTGCATGTGCCCTATGGCAAGCGCCTCACCGCCGCGGTGGCCCAGGTGATGGCCGCACACCCCTGATAAGCTGCAAGGCACAGACCTTCCAAGCCCGGCTCTGTCCGGGCTTTGCTTTTTTTGGCGGGGGAGCCAGCATGGATCAGCTCAAGGCCTTGCGCGTGTTCGTGCGCGTCATCGACGACGGCAGCTTTGCCGGCGCCGCGCGTTCGCTCGATCTGGCGCCGGCGGTGGTGACGCGCCTGGTGGCCGAGCTGGAGGAGCACCTGGGCGCACGCCTGATCAACCGCACCACCCGCCGCCTGGCACTGACCGAGGTGGGCGAGGCCTATCTGGAGCGGGCGCGCCGCATCCTGGCCGAGGTGGACGAGGCACAGGCCCTGGCCTCGGCCTCCACCAATGAGCCGCGCGGCCATTTGCGCGTGCTGGTGCCGCCGGCGATCGCGGTGCACCAACTGGCCAAGCACCTGGCGCGCTTTCACCAGCAGTACCCGCACATCACGCTGGAGCTGCATTCGCCCGGCCCGGTGGACACACTGGACGAGGCCTTCGACATCACCATCCTGAGCTCACGTCATCCGCTCGAGGGCGACTATGTGGCGCGCCGGCTGGCGCGCACCGAGGTCATCATGTGTGCCGCGCCCGAGTACCTGGAGAGCCATGGTCGGCCCCAGCATCCGCGTGATCTGAAAGGGCATGACGCGATGCTGCCGCCGATGTCGGAGCTGCAGCGCGGCATCGTGTTCCTGCGTGGCGGCCATGACGACGATACGGTGCAGGACTCCTTCACCGGGGTGCCGAGCCGGCCGGTGCTGAGCACCGCCTCGATCGACACCAATTATTCGGCCACACTGCATGGGCTGGGCATTGCCGGCCTGCCGTCCTTCGTGATTGCCGACGCCCTGCTGGAAGGGGCGTTGGAGCGCGTGCTGCCCGAATGGCGGCTGTTCAGCTTCACGATCTGGGCGGCCATGCCCACGCGCAAGTTCGTGCCGGCGCGCACGCGCGCCTTTCTCGACTTCCTGCTCAGCGTGTTCGGCGGCGAGGACCGCGACCCCTGGCTGGCGGCCGCGGGCTGCCCCTCACCCTAGCGCAGGCTGAAGCCGGTCTGCGTGAGCCCGCCGCGCAGGTCTTCCAGTAGGTGGGTCAGCGGCGAGAACTCGATATAGCGCGTCGACACCTTGGTCGCGTAGGCGAACAGGCGCGGCAGATCCTCGGCATAGGCGGGCTTGCCATCGCGGTGCTTGAGGCGGCAGAAGATGCCCATGATCTTCAGATGGCGCTGCAGGCCGCTCCATTCCAGCGCCTTCCAGAACTCGCCGAAATCGGCGTCCACCGGCAGGCCGGCCTTGCGCGCCTGTTCCCAGTAGCGGATCGCCCAGTCAAGTTCGCGCTCCTCGTCCCAGGAGATGAAGGCATCGCGCAGCAGCGAGGCCATGTCGTAGGCGAGCGGGCCGCGCACCGCGTCCTGGAAGTCCAGGATGCCGGGCGCGCCGTCGGCCACCATCAGGTTGCGCACCATGTAGTCGCGGTGCATGGCGACCTGCGGCTGGGCCAGCGCGTTGTTGACCAGCTGCTGGCAGACATGATCCCACCACTTCAGCTGGGTGGCCGACCAATGCTTGCCGAACTCGGCCTGCACGCACCAGTCGACGAAGATCTGCAGCTCGCGGCGCACAAAGGCCTCGTCATAGACCGGCAACCGAGCGGCATCGCCGCGCAGCTGCCATTGCACCAGGCTGGCAATGGCGGCGCGCATCAGGCGGTCGGCCTCGGCCGCGCTGGCACCCTGCAGGGCTTGCAGATAGGTCTGGGGCCCCAAGTCCGTGATGAGGGCAAAGCCCTCGGCCACGTCGGCGGCCAGCACCTCGGGCACGCGCAGGCCGCATTCGGCCATGTGCGCGGCCAGCGCCAGATAGGGGCGCAGGTCGTGGGCCGGCGGCGGCGCGTCCATCACCAGCAACTCGCCACCGGCGGCGCGCCGGATGCGGAAATAGCGCCGCGTGCTGGCATCACTGCCGGCCTCGGTCAGGGTGTCCGGCAACAGGCCATGGGCCTCGACCAGGGGCTGCAGCCAGCGGGCAAAGCGCGCGTGGCGGGCGGGGTCGGGCCAGAACTTGGGGTGCATGAAGAAAAGAGGCTGAAGAGGCGATGAAGGGCCGAGCACGGCTCACGCCGGGGCTCATGGATAATGAATTCTACAAACCGTCCCGTCCGCCACCGGCGCGAGGATGCCCCCTGAAGACGTCCCACACCCGTGCTGCGCCCCCAATCCGCCCGCCCATCTGCCGCGTCCCTGCCGCGCCTGAGCCTCTTGTGCCTGGGCCTGCTGGCGGCCGGGCTGACGCAGGCCCAGGGCCTTGATGCCGAGCAGGCCTTGAGCCTGCGGCCGATACGCCAGCTGCTGCCGGTGGCGCGCGGCCTCACGCGGCCCGCCATGGTGTTGAGCGCGCGCCAGCTGAGCAGCCATATTTCGCAGGAGTCGGTGGCCGAGGGCGCCGCCGAGCTGCGCTATGGCGAGCTGCTGCTGAGTTCGGACCGCATCAGCTACGACCAGGTGCAGGACCTCGCCCAGGCGCAAGGGCAGGTGGAGCTGCGCCACCAGGGTTCGCTGGTGCGCGGCCCCAGCCTGCAGCTGTTCGTGCAGCGCTTCGAGGGCGAAATGCTGGAGCCCAGCTATTTCTTCTCGCAGACCGGCGGCAGCGGCCAGGCCAAGCGCATCCAGTTCCTCGACGCCCAGCGCGTGCGCGCCGAGGCGGCCAGCTACAGCAGCTGCCCCGCCGACGAGAGCGGCCAGACGCGGGCCTGGGAGCTGCGCATGGACAGCCTTGCGATGGACTTCGAGAACAACGAGGGCCTGGCCAAGGGCGCGGTGCTGCGCTTCTACGGCGTGCCCATCCTGGCCGCGCCGGCCTTGAGTTTCCCGGTGGGCGACCAGCGCAAATCGGGCTGGCTGCCACCCGACATCAACCTCGACAACCGCAGCGGCCTCGAACTGGGCCTGCCCTACTACTGGAATATCGCGCCGCAGCGCGATGCCACCTTCCTGCCCTTTGTGATGACGCGGCGCGGCCCCGGGGTCGACAGCGAGTTCCGCTATCTGGAGCCCAGCCATGCCGGCAGCATCAACTTCGCCTGGCTGCCGCACGACCGCGTGGCCGGGCGCCCGCGCTGGGATCTGCGCCTGGCTGGCGAGGGCCAAATGGGCGCCGGGCTGCAATACCGGCTGAGCTCCGAGCGGGTCTCGGATGACGAGTATTGGAAGGACCTGCCGCGGCGCGTCAACAGCCTCACCAAGCGGCTGCTCGCCACCGATCTGCAACTGCAGCGCGACTTTGCCTATGGCTGGGGCGAGGGCCAGGCCTATGCGCGGGTGCAGCGTTGGCAGCCGCTGCAGGGCCTGGACATGCTCACACGCTTCGATGCGCCCTACCAGCGCTCGCCCCAGATCGGCCTGCGCATCAACAGCCAGGCCGACGACCTGGTGCTGGCCGGCTACCTGCCTTGGGGTCGGCGTGCACGCCTGGAGGGCGGGCTGGAGCTGGAGTACAACCGCTTCGACCTGCCGGCCCAGGCCCTGGCCAGCCAGTCGCAGCAGACCGGCGAGCGCGCCCATCTGCTGGCCCACCTGAGCCTGCCGCTGGGCAGCGCGGCCTGGTGGCTGATCCCCAAACTCTCGCTGAACGCCGCCAGCTACCGGGTGAACCTGCCGCTGGACAACGGCGCCCGCTCGATCGCGCGCAGCATCCCGACCTTCAGCATCGACCATGGCTGGGTGTTCGAGCGAGCGACCCAGCTGTTCGGCCGCAGCCTGACCCAGACCCTGGAGCCGCGAGCGCTCTATGTCAACACGCCCTACCGCGACCAGTCGCTGGTGCCCAACTTCGATGCCGCGGCCAAGGACTTCAATTTCGATTCGATCTACGCCGAGAACCCCTTCTCGGGCGTGGACCGGGTCGCCGATGCGCGCCAGCTGACGCTGGGCGCGACCTCGCGTTGGGTCGACACCGGTCAGGGCGAGGAACTGCTGCGCCTCGGCCTGGTGCAGCGTTTCCTGTTCCGCGACCAGCGCATCACGGCGGATGGCGGCGAGCCGGCCGGCCAGCGCTTCTCCGACGTGCTGCTGCTGGGTGCCGCCCATCTGAGCCGCGCCTGGTGGCTGGACGCGGCCATGCAGTTCAATGCCGACAGCGGCCGGGCGGTGCGCTCGGTGCTGCGCACGCGCTACTCGCCCGGCCCATTCCGCACCCTCAGCGCGGCCTACCGGCTGGTGTCGGGTCAGAGCGAGCAGATCGAGCTGGGCTGGCAATGGCCCTTGTGGGGCAGCGCCGACGCGGGGCGTGCGCGCTCGGGCGCCTCGTCCTGCCAGGGCGCCTGGTACAGCGCCGGGCGGGTGCAGTACAGCCTGCGCGACAAGCGCCTCACGGACGCGGTGGTGGGCGTGGAGTACGACGCCGGCTGCTGGATCCTGCGCACCGGTGTCGAGCGGCTGTCCACCGGCTTTGCCGAAACCAACACCCGGCTGATGCTGCAGATCGAGCTGGTGGGCCTGTCCCAGCTGGGCTCGAATGCGCTCAAGGTCTTGAGAGACAATATTCCCGGTTACCGACCCCTGAGCTCGGACAAGCTCGGACGCCTTGAAGCTTCCTATGACTGAATTGTCGATACGCAATCTGACCCTTGCCTGCGCCCTGAGCGTGGCCGGCATCGCGGCCGCCCAGGCCCAGGCGGGCGCCAGCGTCCCAAGCAATGTCCAACTGCGGCCGGGCGACTACATCGCTGCGGTGGTGAATTCCGACGTGGTGGCGGCCAGCGAGGTGCTGCAGCGTACCGAGCGCCTGCGCGACGATGCCAAGCGCCGCGGCGAGGCCATGCCGGTGACCGAGACCCTGCGCAAGCAGGCGCTGGAGGCCCTCATCGAGGACCGGGTGTTGGTGACCTATGCGCGCGAAAATGGCACCAAGGTGGACGAGCCCGAACTCGACCGCGTGGTGGCCAATGTGGCGGCACAGAACAAGCTGACGCTGGAGCAGCTGCGCGAGCGCCTCAAGACCGAGGGCCTCGACTACCGCACCTTCCGCGAGAACCTGCGCGACCAGATGCTCACCGAGCGGGTGCGCGAACGCGAGGTGCAGGGCCGCATCCGCATCACCGACGGAGAGATCGACAAATACTTGGAAGAGCGCCAGGCCGCCTTCGCCAAGAACGCCCAGCTCAATATTGCCCAGATCCTGGTGACGGTGCCCGAAGGCGCCAGCGCCAGCGTCGAGGCCGAGCGCCGCGCGCGCGCCGAAGGGGCGTTGGCACGCGTCAAGGCCGGCGAGGACTTTGCTGCCGTGGCCAAGGAGATCTCCGAGGACAACAACAAGCTGCGCGGCGGCGAAATCGGCTTGCGCGCTTCCGACCGCCTGCCCGATCTGTTCGTGGCGACGGTCGAGGGCCTCAAGGCCGGCGAGGTCGCGCCGCAGCTGCTGCGCTCCGGCGCCGGCTTTCACCTGCTCAAGCTGATCGATCGCCTGGACGGCAGCGCAGCCAACCAGGTCACGCAGACGCGTGCGCGCCATGTGCTGCTGCGGCCCTCGGCCCAGCTCAACGCCGAAACGGCGGCGCGGCGCCTGAACGAGTTCAAGCGCAATATCGAGGCCGGCAAGACGAGCTTCGAGCAGGTCGCGAAAGAGAACTCCGAAGACGGCAGCGCCGCCGACGGTGGCGACCTCGGCTGGGCCTCGCCGGGCGGCTTCGTGCCCGAATTCGAGGATGCGATGAATGCGCTGCCGCTCGGCGGCATCTCGGCGCCGGTGATGTCGCGTTACGGCCTGCACCTGATCCAGGTGCTGGAGCGTCGCACCGTGGCGGTGGAAGCCAAGCAGCTGCGCGAGCAGGCGCGCGGCGCGCTGCGTGAGCGCAAGTACGAGGATGCTTATGGCGAATGGGTCAAGGACCTGCGCGCCAAGGCCTTCGTCGAAGTGCGCGAGTGGCTGGACTGATGGCCCAGCACATTGCGCGCAAGCGCTTCGGTCAGCATTTCCTGACCGACCGGGTCATCATCGAGGCCATCGTCGATGCGATCGACCCGCAGCCCGGCGAGGCCATGGTCGAGATCGGCCCCGGCCTGGGTGCGATGACCTTGCCGCTGCTGACGCGCCTCCAGCCGCTCACCGTGATCGAGCTGGACCGCGACCTGGCGGCTCGCCTGCGCCAGCGCGACGGGCTGGTGGTGGTGGAGTCCGATGTGCTCAAGGTCGACTTCGCCGCGCTAGCGGCCGAGCGCGGCCAGCAATTGCGCGTGGTGGGCAATCTGCCCTACAACATCTCCACCCCCATCCTGTTCCATCTGCTCGACTTCGTTGAGCAGGTGCGGGACCAGCATTTCATGCTGCAGAAGGAGGTGGTCGATCGCATGGCCGCCGCGCCCGGCTGCAAGGATTACGGCCGCCTGTCGGTGATGCTGCAATGGCGCTACCAGATCGAGTCCATCCTCGACGTGCCGCCCGAGTCCTTCGACCCGCCGCCGCGGGTGGACTCGGCGATCGTGCGCATGCTGCCCCATGCCGAGCCGGCGCAGCTGGACCGCAAGCTGTTTGGCGAGATGGTGGCGGCGGCGTTTTCGCAGCGCCGCAAGCTGCTGCGTCACAGCCTGGGTGTGTGGCTGGCGCAGCGCGGCTTTAGCGGCCAGTTCGATCTGCAGCGCCGCGCCGAGGAGGTGCCGGTGCAGGAGTTCGTCGCGCTGGCGCAGAGCCTTTAGGCAAAGAAAAAGGGCCCCGTGGGGCCCTTTCGTGATGCTGCCAAGCCTGGGCTCAGGCAGCGCTCAGCCACATCGCGGTATCGAATGCGCTGCTCATCATCGGCATATTCATGCCGAAGTTTGGATTGGCGTTGGGCTTGTTGCTGCTGCTCTTGGCTGCAGGCTTCACAGTAACGCTCGGGGCCACCTCAGTAGCCCGCTCCCATGACCCGTTTTCTTGGGAGCGGGCTACTGAAAAGAATAGAAGCACCGGAACTGGACCTTGCGATCGGCCCAGTAATCGGCCGCGTCTCGGAACACATCGAGCAACTGCTCGCGCGCCTCACGGTCGAACTTGATGCTGTCGGGGATCTGCTCCAGCACCACCACAAAGCCAGGTTGCGCGCCCGACTTGTGTACCAGGTCGGTCATGCAGTCGTACAGCGCGTCGAGGTTTTTGCCGAAGTGGGCGGGAAACAGAAAGGCCTGGGCAATCCCTTCGAGCACGTCCTGCTTCGACTCGGCGTCGGTCAGGTTGGCATACAGGAAATGCTGGCCCGCATCCTGTGCGGCTTGCATCAAGTCCTCTACGCGATAGGCCCTTATGGCCTGCACGATATTGGGACGGACGGTCTGCAAAAGCATGGTCGCGATCCTCCTATATAGTCACAGAACTTTGTGGCCGCCGATCACGGCGCGATCTTTCGGAAGCTCGCGTAATGGTCGTCGGTGTAATAGCAAACCTCAGGCTTCGTGGGTGGCGTGCCACCACATACCAGACGCCGCGCGCCCCGGTTCCGGGCGCCTGGCGTTCTGACGGTATATTCGTGGTAGTAGCCCCTCGCCCGTGGCGGCAGTCTGCGTTCGCGATTGCCAAACACGACGCCATCCTTGGCTTGCGGGAATGGTCCCCCGGCGAGTACCAGACGGTGCGTGGTTTGGGCTTCGGGCGGCAAGGCCGTCAAAGCGACCGTGTCTTGCGCTGCGGTGGAATCCTTGAACGATTCCCTGGCATTGGCTGGGCCTGCCAGCCCCAACATCGCCACCAGAGCGACTGCTGAGCCTAGCTTGTGCCACAGTGGCCACGCCGGTGACCGGGAGAGCAACAACACGGGTTTACCCTGAATCCTGAAGGCAACATGGTACAGAATGAGGCCCGAAAGCTCAAGACCGGGGCTTTGCCAGGCCTTCAGGAATTGGCTAAGTTAGTGTGCGCACGCACCTTTGGATAGTCCCGATTGGCGCCGAATTGATGGCGCCATCACGCCCTTGTGAGCCTTTACAAACTTTTGTTTCCAAGGGCTCTTACGGAGGTGATTTGCGCTGAAATCAGCGCGCGGCGTTGGCGTCGGCGACCGTCAAGGCGGTCATGTTGACGATGCGGCGCACCGTCGCCGAAGGCGTCAGCACATGCACCGGCTTGGCCGCACCCAGCAGCACTGGGCCGATCGCGATGCCGCCGCCGGCGGTGGTCTTGAGCAGGTTGTAGGAGATGTTGGCAGCGTCGATATTCGGCAGCACCAGCAGATTGGCCTCACCGCTGAGCGTGCTGCGTGGCATCAGCTGGCCACGGTAGGCAGCGTCCAGCGCGGTGTCGCCATGCATCTCGCCATCCACCTCCAGCCAGGGCGCGGCTTGCTGGATCAGGCCCAGGCATTCGCGCATCTTCAGCGCCGAGGGCTGGTTGCTGGAGCCGAAATTCGAATGCGACAGCAGGGCGGCCTTGGGGCGGATGCCGAAGCGCATCAGCTCCTCGGCGGCCATGATGGTGATCTCGGCCAGCTGCTCGGCCGTGGGGTCGTAGTTCACATGGGTGTCGACCAGAAAGACCTGGCGGCCGGGCAGGATCAGCCCGTTCATGCAGGCATAGGTCTTCACGCCGGGGCGTTTACCTATCACCTGGTCGATGTACTGCAGGTGCATCGCGGTATTGCTCCAGGTGCCGCACAGCATGCCGTCGACCTCGCCCTTGTGCAGCATCATGCAGCTGATGAGCGTGAGGCGGCGCCGCATCTCGATCTTGGCGAGCTGCTGGGTGACGCCCTTGCGCTCGGTCATCTGGTGATAGGTCTGCCAGTAGTCGCGGTAGCGGTGATCGTTCTCGACGTTGACGATGTCGTAGTCGCGGCCTTCCTGCAGGCGCAGGCCGAAGCGTTCGCAGCGCTCGGCGATCACGCCGGGCCGGCCCACCAGCGTGGGGCGTGCCAGGCCCTCGTCGACCACCACCTGCACGGCGCGCAGGATGCGCTCTTCCTCGCCCTCGGCATAGGCCACGCGCTTGTTCACGGCGCGCTTGGCGACGTTGAAGATCGGCTTCATGGTCGTGCCCGAGGCGTAGACGAAGCTCTGCAGCTTCTCACGGTAGGCGTCCATGTCCTTGACCGGGCGCGAGGCCACGCCCGAGTCCTGCGCCGCCTGCGCCACCGCCGGCGCGATCTTCATCATCAGGCGCGGGTCGAAGGGCTTGGGGATCAGGTACTCGGGGCCGAAGCTCAGGTTCGCGCCGGCATAGGCCGCGGCCACCACCTCGCTCTGTTCGGCCTGGGCCAGCTCGGCAATCGCGCGCACCGCGGCAATCTCCATCTCATCGGTGATGGTGGTGGCGCCGCAGTCGAGCGCGCCGCGGAAGATGTAGGGGAAGCACAGGACGTTGTTGACCTGGTTCGGGTAGTCAGTGCGGCCGGTGGCCATCACCGCGTCGTCGCGCACCTGCTTCACTTCCTCGGGCAGGATCTCGGGCGTGGGATTGGCCAGCGCGAAGATCAGCGGCCGCGCCGCCATGCTGGCCACCATCTCGGGCTTGAGCACGCCGCCCGCCGAGAGGCCCAGGAACACGTCCGCGCCGGCGATCGCTTCGCCCAGGCTGCGTTGCGAGGTGGGCTGGGCGAACACCGCCTTGTCCGGGTCCATCAGCTCCGTGCGGCCCTCGTAGACCAGGCCGGCCAGGTCGGTGACCCAGATGTTCTCGCGCGGCAGGCCCAGCTTCATCAACAGGCCCAGGCAGGCCAGCGCAGCGGCGCCGGCGCCCGAGGTCACCAGCTTGACCTGCTTGATGTCCTTGCCCAGTACCTTGAGGCCGTTCAGGAAGGCCGCGCCCACCACGATGGCCGTGCCATGCTGATCGTCGTGGAAGACCGGGATCTTCATGCGTTCGCGCAGCTTGCGCTCGACGTAGAAGCAGTCGGGCGCCTTGATGTCCTCGAGGTTGATGCCGCCGAAGGTGGGCTCCAGCGCCGCGATCACGTCCACCAGCTTGTCGAGATCGTTCTCCTGTATCTCCAGGTCGAACACATCGATGCCGGCGAACTTCTTGAACAGCACGCCCTTGCCTTCCATCACCGGCTTGGACGCCAGCGGACCGATATTGCCCAGACCCAGCACCGCGGTGCCGTTGGTGACCACCGCCACCAGATTGCCGCGCGAGGTGTAGCGGAAGGCGTTCGCCGGGTCGGCCACGATCTCTTCGCAGGCCGCCGCCACACCGGGCGAGTAGGCCAGCGCCAGATCGCGCTGGTTGACCAGCTGCTTGGTCGCCGCGATCGCGATCTTGCCCGGGGTCGGGAACTCGTGATATTCGAGTGCGGCTTGGCGCAGCTGGGCTGCTTTTTGTTCGGAGGTGGGCATGGTGGCGTGGTCTCGAAGCTGGCCGGCGATTGTAGGAGTGCAAGCTTTGCGTGAAGCTTGCATCGCCATGCACATGATGCATCGCAAGTGTCGGGCCAGGCGCGGGCGCCGGCATACGCGAAACTGCGCATCCGCACGGCCAAGGCCGCTCGCATACTGTGCGGCAGCTCGCTTGCAGATCCCACGCATGACGCCTCACCCCGTGCCCGACGCGGCCAACTCCTCCAGCCCGGCGCTCAGGCGACGCTGGCGCCGCGCCCTGTTGTGGGGCGCGCTGGTGGGCCTGCTGCTGGTGGCGCAATCGCTGCTGGTGGCGCTGACGCTCAGCTACGAGGCGGCGCGCGCGCAGGAACAGGTGGACCAGGTGGCGGCCGAGGTCGCGGCGCGTGCCAAGCAGCTGGCCGGGCGCGAGCTGCAGAGCCTGCAGGCCCTGCTGTGGGCCGAGGTGCACGACGCGCGCTGGCATGCCGAGGCCGTCGAGCTGCTGCGCTTCAACCGGCCGGTGCTGCGCGTCGAGTACCGCGATGCGCGCCGGCAGGTGCAGACCGCGGTGGAGTCGCCGTTCGTGACGCCGCTGTTTGCCCAGCTCGCGCGCGAACAGATGCAGATCGAGACCGAGCTGGCCTGCGCGGCCGCGCTGCGTCAGGGCACGCCGCTGTTCTCGCGCTCCTACTTTGTGCCGCTGGCGGGCGGCGAGGGCCTGGAGGTGGTGGACCTGTGCCTGCCGCAGCAGCGCGCCGGCCAGCCCCAGGCCTATGTCGTCGCCACCCTGGGGCTGCGCCAGCTGCTCGACGAGGCCACCAGCACCGAGCAGGCGCGCCAGCATGAGCTCAGCCTTGTGGAGGGCGATGGCACGCGGCTGGCGCGCGTGGGCCTCACGCGTGGGGTCGGCTACTACCTGGCCGAGCGCGTGGTCGACCTGCCCGGCCTGAGCCTGCAGCTGCGCGTGGACAGCGCCGCCGGCCAGCCCAGGCTGATCCCCAACCTCGCCACCGCCCTGGTGCTGGGACTCTCGCTGGCGCTCTTTGCCGTGGTGCTGCTGCTGGCGCGCGATGTGCGCCGGCGCGCTGTTGCCGAGCATGCGCTGGCCGAGTCGCTGGCATTTCGCCAGGCGATGGAGAACTCGCTCATCACCGGCCTGCGCGCGCGCGACATGGCAGGCAACATCAGCTATGTGAACCCGGCCTTCTGCGCCATCGTCGGCTTCCCCGCCGAGGCCTTGCTCGGCCAGGCCATTCCGCCCTATTGGCCGCCGGAATTCGTCGAGGAATATCAGCGCCGCCATCGCGACCGCAGCGCCCGCATGGAGGCGGGCCTGGACCCGCGCCAGGGCTTCGAGACGGTGTTCATGCGCCGCAGTGGCGAGCGCTTCCCGGTGCTGATCTTCGAGGCCCCGCTGCTGAACGCCGAGGGCAGGCAGACCGGCTGGATGAGCGCTGTGCTGGACGTGAGCGCGCAGCGCCGCGTCGAGGAGCTCTCGCGCCAGCAGCAGGACCGCCTGCAGGCCACCGCCCGTCTGGCCACCGTGGGCGAGATGGCCTCCTTGATGAGCCACGAGCTGAACCAGCCGCTCTCCGCCATCTCCAGCTATGCGACCGCCTCGCTCAATCTGCTGACCCACGAGGCCGCCGATCCGCAGACGCCCGATATGGTGCGCCAGGCCCTTACCCGCATCGCCGAACAGGCGGCGCGCGCCGGCCGCGTCATTAAAAGCGTGCACGATTTCGTGCGCCGCCGCGAACAGGCGCGCGAGCCGATTGCGGTGGATGCGCTGATCGAGGCGGTGCTGCCGCTGGTGAGCCTGCAGGCGCGCAAGAGCGGCGCTCGCATCGAGCTCGACCTGCCGCAGCCCGCGCCGCGCGTGCGCTGCGACCGCACCATGGTCGAGCAGGTGCTGCTCAACCTCACCCGCAACGCCATCCAGGCGATGGATGGCCCCACGCCGCCCGCCGAGCGCGTGCTGACCCTGCGCGTGCGCCAGCCGTCGCAGCGCTGGGTCAGCATCGCGGTGATAGACCGCGGTCCCGGCGTCGCACCGGCCATCGCCAAGCAGCTCTTCACGCCCTTCTTCACCACGCGCAGCGAGGGCATGGGCCTGGGCCTGAGCCTGTGCCGCACCGTGATCGAGCAGCATGGCGGGGCGATGGACTTCGAAACCCGCACCGAGGCCGCCGCCGGACTACCCACCGGCACCGAGTTCTGCTTCACCCTGCCGAGCGCTGAGCGTGCCGCGTTAGCATCGCCCACCGAAGAAGGAGGGATCCAAGCATGAACCGAATCGCCCTGCCCATGGTCTATCTGGTGGACGACGAGGAGGTGGTGCGCGACGGCCTGGCCTGGCTGCTGCGCTCGCGCCGCCTGCTGTCTGAGGCTTATGCCAGCGCCGAGGCCTTCGAGGCCATGCTGGACGCGCTGCCGCGCCGCGGCGAAGGCTGGCCCGATGCGCCCAGCTGCCTGCTGCTGGACGTGCGTATGCCGGGCATGAGCGGCATCGCCCTGTTCGAGCGGCTGATCGAGCGCGGCCTGGCGGCGTCGCTGCCGGTGGTCTTCCTGACCGGTCACGGCGACGTGCCCACCGCGGTCGCCGCGGTGAAGCGCGGCGCCTTCGACTTCTTCGAGAAACCGTTCTCCGACAACGCCCTGGTCGACCGCGTCGAGCTGGCGCTGGCCGAGAGCGCCAAGGCGATCGCCGCGCGCTCGGCCCAGGGCGCGCTGGCGCATCGCATGGCCGAGCTGACCGAGCGCGAGCGCGAGGTCATGCAGCTGGTGATACAGGGCCTGCCCAACAAGCTGATCGCCGACCAGCTCAACATCAGCGTGCGCACGGTCGAGGTGCACCGCGCGCGCGTGTTCGAGAAGATGGAGGTCAAGTCCGCGGTGGAACTCTCCAATATGTTGCGCGACGGCTGAGCCGCTCAGCCAAGCAGCGCCAGCGCGCAGGCGCGCACGCGCTGCGGCACGCTGCCGGCCAGGGCGATGGCCGGGCGCGGCCGGCCGGGCTGCGGCAGCGGTAGCAGCTGCTCGAACACCGCCTGCACCTGTGCCGCCGAGACCTCCTGCAGCTGCGCCATCAGCTCCTGTGGCGCACGTAGCCGGCCGAAGTGGAACAGCTCCTGCGCCGCCGCTTCCATGCGCCGCGCCGGCTGCTCCAGCGCACGCAGGCCGCGCATCTGCAACTGCTTGCGTGCGCGCGCCAGCGCCACCGCGTCCAGCGGCCCCTGGGCCTGGCGCTGCAGCAGCGCATGCACCGCCTGCAGAAAGGCCTCGGCCTGGTCCGGCGCGGTGGCCCCCTCGATCAGGAACTGGCCGTATTGCGGCAGGATGTCGGCCGAGCAGGCCACATGGTAGGCCAGGCCGCGGCGCTCGCGGATCTCGTCCAGCAGCGGCGAACTCATGCCCTCGCCCAGTAGCGCGGCGGCCAGCACATGGGGTAGGTGCCGCGTGCTTTCGGCATCCTCGCCCAGACTCGGCGCCTCGAAGCCCAGCAAGACCTGGCACTGGCCGCTGCCGGCCATGCGCCGTGTCTTCAGGCCGCCCTGCCAGCGCGGCGCGCTCAAGCCATTGGGCTGGCCCATGGGCATGGCGCCAAAAGCCTGCTCCACCAGGCGCGTGAAGGCCTCGGCCTCCACCGGCCCGGCCGCCGCCACCACCACATTGCAGGCGGTGTACTGGGCCTTGGCATAGGCCAGCAGATCGGCGCGGCAGAGGCGCTGGATATTGGCGCGCGTGCCGATGATGGGCCGGCCCGCCGCATGGCCCGACCCATAGCAGGCGCGGTCCAGCAGCGCAAAGGCCACGCTGGCCGGGTCGTCCTCGAACTCGCTGAATTCCTGCTCGATCACGCGCCGCTCGCGCTCCAGCTCGTCGGCCGGGAAGCTGCCGTTCAGCACGATGTCGGCCAGCCATTCCACAAAGGCCGGCAGATCGCCCGGCAAGCCTTCGATATGAAAGGCGGTGTGGTCCTTGTCGGTGTGCGCGTTGACCTCGGCGCCCAGCGCCTCGGCATCGAGATTGATGCGCTGGCAGTCGCGCTTGGCCGTGCCCTTGAAGGCCATATGCTCCACCACATGGCTGATGCCGTTCAGCCGCGCGCTCTCGTGCAGGCTGCCGGTGCGGATGAAGACGCTCACGCTCAGCGTCTCGCGCCAGGGCATGGGGATGGTGACGGTGCGCAGGCCATTGGCCAGGGTGGCCAGGCTGGCGGGCGGGGCGGCGGAAGTGAGGGCTTGAAGCAAAGTAAGCGGTGCGAGGCAAAGAAAAGCCGAGTGTCACCCATGTGCGGAAGCTGGCCTTACATTCCCAGGCTGCAGATCTTTCACATCACCGCAGCCCGCAACCAGGCCGCCCTCGCTTCCTTCCTTCATCCCTTCTGCATGCAGCCCGAGATCGCCGCTCAACTGGCAGCCTCCATCGAAACGCCCCGGCTCCTACTGGAGCCGCTGTGCGCGCGCCATGCCGATGCGTTCTTCCAGCCGCTGCAGGATGACGAGGCCCTGTACCGCTGGATCTCCATGGCTAAGCCGGCCAGTCTGGAGGCCTTGCGCGCGCATTGGCAGCGCATCGAGCACAGCCGCATGGACCCCGACGCCCAGTTCGCATGGCCCATCTGGGCGGTGCGCCGCAAGTCCGATGGCCACTGCCTCGGCCGCGTCGATGCCGAGATCACCGACGGACTGGAGGCCAGTAATTTCGGTTTCTATTTTTTCAGCCGCTACTGGGGCCAGGGCTATGCCAGCGAAGCCGCCGCAGCGGCGATAGAAAAGCTAACGGCGCGAGGCGTGCGCCGTTTCGTCGCCACCGTGACCGTGGGCAACCAGGCCTCGGGGCGGCTGCTGCAGAGAATTGGTTTTCAGTTCACGCGCATCCTGCCGGGCAACGATGTGATCAGGGGGGTGGAGATGGATGACGAGGAGTATGTGAGGGGGGTGGGTTAGGGCGGGGATGCAGCGGTTGTGGTCAGTCACCTGACTGGTACATAGGGACCGCTCCCGGCCAGGAGCGGAAGTTCGCCCATCCGATGCAGGAGACAGTTCTAGGCTGAACTGAGTCATTCGCGGCAAGTGGCCTGACAGTCTGCTTCGATCAGCACCGGCCATTCAACGGTCGGCGCCGCTTATGGCCGCTGCACATCTCAGACCAGCCGTTCAACAGTTGGCAGCTCGCTCCACGGCTGAACGACCGGTCCGGCGCGGGTCGAGTGAGCGGAGCCGACCCGCTGCCGCCTTCGAAGAGATCCAAGCGGCGCCCGGAAGCGATCAGAGTGGCCACAGCAGCGTAGAGATCTGGTGAGCCCCTTCATAATCAAGCGCCGCGCTTGTTTGAGATGCCGACCTTTAATCATGGATAAATTCTTGCTGCAACAGCAGGTTCTGGAGCGGCTTGCCGAAGACCTGCTGCAAGCCGACGAGGCCGCGCGGGTGGCGCATGAAACGGCAACACACGAAGAGAACATCGCCGAGAACAAGTACGACACGCTCGGTCTTGAAGCTGCCTATCTGGCCACCGGCCAAGCTCGTCGCGCCGAAGCCATCCGCCAGGCGATGGCCAATTGGCGCCAATTCCGTCCATGTGCCTACGATGCCGACAAAGGCATTCAGGTTGGCGCGCTGGTTTGCCTCGTCGATGCCGACGACAAGCAGCAACAGTTCCTTCTCGGCCCGGCTGGAGGCAGCATGAAGTTGGTCAATGGCACTCAGGTCGTTCAGGTCATTAGCAGCGAAGCCCCCCTGGGCAAGGCCATGTTGGGCAAATACGAGGGTGATGAGGTGTCAATAGAGGGGGCGCCCATCCGACAGCAGTTCGAGGTGCTGTGGGTTCATTGAGCCGCCAGCAAGTTCACGCCACACCCATGCACCCATCGACGCTGACGCCGCGGGCACCTCTCTGCGCCTCAGGCCCGCTCTTGCCTCGGCTCTACACCTTTCGCCGCTGCCCCTATGCGATGCGCGCTCGAATGGCGTTGCTGCAAGCTGGACAGGTCTTCGAGGCAGCGGAGGTCAGCTTGCGCGACAAGCCGGCAAGCTTGCTGGCCTTGTCTCCCAAAGCTACGGTGCCGGTGCTGCACTTGCCCGATGGCTGCGTGATCGAGGAGAGTTGGGACATCATGCGCTGGGCGCTGGCAGCACCCGATGCACAGGGTTGGTGGGCGAGGGCGCAGTCGCCTGCGAACCTTGACCTTGTGCAGCGAAATGACGGCGATTTCAAGCGTCACCTGGACCGCTGGAAGTACCCCCAACGGTACGCAAATGAGATGCTCACCCCAGACGAACACCGCGACAGGGCACTGGGAGTGCTTCTGGAGCCGCTTGAGGCACGGCTGCACAAGGCGTCCTACCTGGGAGGGGCCACGCCGTGCGCCACCGACTTGGCCGTGCTGCCCTTCGTTCGCCAGTTCGCCGCCGTGGAGCCGGGATGGTTTGCGAGGCTGGACTTGCCATCGGTACGGCAGTGGCTCGATGGATGGCTCGTCAACCCGCTGTTCGTTGCCTGCATGCACAAGTTGCCCACGGATGGCGTGAATCCCTTCCCGCCGCTCTAGCCCTGCCCTGGCTGCCCGCCATCGACCCAATCCAGTCGGCTGGGCTGGCAAGCTCGACGACTGCTTCGCAGCGAATTGAGCCTGTCACGCCAGCGGAGCTGAATGGCTGGTCTTGGCTGGCGCGGTCGCTCAGGCACTGAACCGCGAACGACTCAGACCAGCCTGTTGGCGCCGGTCGCGCTTGACAGCGATAGCTCGCCGCCGCCACTCCCCAGCTGCCTTACTTCGAGAACCAGCCGACAACGCGCTGACGCAAACGCTCGAAGAAGCCCGCGCGCTCCACGTCAGCGAGCGCGACGAGGGGGGCCTCGCCGAGTTGCTTTCCGTTGGCCGTGGCGACGACCTTGCCGATCACGGCGCCCTTGGCGATCGGCGCCTCGATGGCCGGATTTAGCGTGATGGCCGTCTTGACGGCGGCCGCCTGTCCCTTGGGCAGTACCAGCGTCCATGGCTGTGCAATGCCTGCATTGACCATGGGCGCCACGCCGTAGGTGACCTTCGCGCTGGCGAGCGTCGCGCCCGCCTGTGCGGGGGACGCTTGCTCGAAGTTCGCGTAGCCCCAGTTGAACAGCACGCGCGTCTGGTCGGCGCGGGCCTGCTTGCTGTCGGCATTCATGATGACCGAGATCAGGCGCATGCCGTTGCGCTTGGCCGATGCGGTCAGGCAGTAGCCCGCTTCGTCGGTGTGCCCGGTCTTGAGTCCGTCGACCGTGGGGTCGGTGTACAGCAGCGCATTGCGGTTGCCTTGCTTGATGCCGTTGTAGCTGAACTCCCGCTCGGCGTAGATGGGGTAGTACTCGGCGCTGTTGCGGATGATGGCGGCCGCCAGCACCGCCAGGTCGCGTGCCGATGCCTTGTTGTTGGGGTCGGGCAGGCCGGCCGAGTTCGCGAATTGGGTCTTGCTCATGCCCAGTTTCTTCGCCTCGGTGTTCATCATCGCCACGAAGCCGGGCTCGGAGCCGCCAATGTGTTCTGCCAAGGCCTTGGAGGCGTCGTTGCCGCTGGCAATGACCACGCCGCGCAGCATGTCCATCAGGGACGCCTGCGCGTTGAGAGGCACGAACATGCAGCTGTCACCCTCCTTGCCGCCGCGGCACCAGGCGCTGAGGCTCATGGTGACCGGATCGCCCGGCTTGACCTTGCCGCTCTTGAGCGCCTGCTCGACCAGGTAGCTGGTCATCATCTTGGTCAGGGACGCCGGCGGCAGCGGCTCGTCCGGGTTCGACGAGGCCAGCAGCTGCCCGGTATTGAAATCCATCAGCACCCAGGCCTTGTTGGCGAGGACCGGCACCGACTGCCCGTTGGCGTCGGTGGTCATCGCGGGTTCGGCGGGGGCAGTGGCCTTTTTTTGTTTGTGCGCGGCGGCGCGCGGCTTGGCGTGCGGGGCGCTGAGGGCCGTCGTGGGCGCCGCGACCAAGAAGGCGCTGGCAAGCACGACGGAAAGCCGGAAGGCGGAGTGGAAGCGCGAATTCATCGAGAGGTGCTTTTTCAAAAGGGCGACGGCTGGGAGCATGAAAGGGCTGGCAACGGCACGGGGCGCAATGCGGCCAGATGGGGCATTGTGCCAATGGAGTGACTCTGCCGATTGTGGTGGCGCTTGCTGCAGTTCAGGCACCGGACCGCGAGCGACTCAGATCAGCCTATTGCTGCCCCCGGTCCCGCCGCCCGCCCCCCCGCCCTGACACAATCCCCCCCCATGGGTGAATTCGATCTGATCCAGCGCTTCTTTCTTGAGGGCCAGGGCCGGCTGGCGGCGGATGATGATGAAGTGCCGGTGGGCATTGGCGATGACTGTGCGGTCATCAATCCGACGCCGGGCATGCAGTGGCTGGTGTCCAGCGACATGTTGGTGGAGGGGCGGCATTTCCTCTCCACGGTGGCGCCGGAGCGCCTGGGGCACAAGGCGCTGGCGGTGAATCTGAGCGATCTGGCGGCCTGCGGCGCCACGCCGCGGGCCTTCACCCTGGCCTTGAGCCTGCCACGCGCCGACGAGGTTTTTCTGGCCGGCTTTGCACGCGGGCTGTTCGCGCTGGCGCAGGCGCATGGCATTGCCCTGGTGGGTGGCGACACGACGGCCGGGCCGCTGAACATTTGCATCACGGTGATGGGCGAGGTGCCACGCGGCCAGGCCTTGCTGCGCAGTGGCGCGCAGGCCGGCGATGACATCTATGTCTCGGGCAGCACGCTGGGCGATGCGCGCCTGGCGCTGGAAGTATTCCGCGGCGCGCAGGCGCTGCCGGGCGATGCGTTTGAACGCGTGCGCCGCGCGATGGAATTGCCACAGCCGCGCGTGGCCCTGGGCCAGGCGCTGCGCGGCCTGGCCAGCAGCGCCATCGACGTGTCGGACGGCCTGTGCGGCGATCTGAGCCATATCCTCAATCGTTCCGGCGTCGGTGCCCGCCTGAAGGTGGATGCGCTGCCGCGCAGCGACATCCTGGCCGCGCAAGACCTGGCCCTGCAGCGCATGTGCACGCTCAGCGGCGGCGACGACTACGAACTCGTGTTCACCGCAGCGCCTGGCCGGCGCGCCGACGTGGAGGCCGCAGCCGCGCGGGCGGCCACGCCGGTCACCCGCATCGGCCGCATCGAGGCCGAGCCGGGCCTGCGCCTGCTCGACGCCCAGGGCCAGGTCTTGCCGCTGGCCATGCCTTCCTTCGATCACTTCAAGACAGCATGAACGACGACGCAAACGACCTGGCCCCACGCCGCGCCAGCGCCGCCTTCATGCTGGAGCATCCGGCGCATTGGCTGGCGCTGGGCTTTGGCAGCGGACTCTCGCCCAAGGCACCGGGCACGGCGGGCACGCTGTGGGCCTGGCTGGCCTTTGTGCTCCTGAACGTTTGGCTCACGCCGGCGCTATGGGCCTGGGTGATAGGCCTGGGCACGCTGATCGGCTGGTGGGCCTGCACCGTCACCGCACGCCATCTGCGCACCCCGGACCCGGGCGCGATCGTCTGGGACGAGGTGTTGGCCTTCTGGCTGGTGCTGGTGCTGGTCATGCCAACGGGCTTCTGGGGCCAGGCCGCGGCCTTTGCGCTGTTCCGTTTCTTCGACGCGGCAAAACCTGGCCCCGTCGGCTGGGCCGACCGCTTGTTCAAGGGCGAGCGTGGCGTGGCCGTCAGCTGGGCGCAGGGATTCGGCATCCTGTTCGACGATTTCGTCGCGGCTGGCTGTACCCTAGTCGTGTTGGCGCTGTGGCGCGCTATTTTTGGAGGCTGAACATCATGTTGTTCCCCGACGAGTCCGAGCTGATCGATCGCATTGCCCTGGCCCTGATACAGCGCCGCGAGCGCATGGGCACGGCCGAGTCCTGCACCGGCGGCCTGATCGCCGCCGCCTGCACCAGCCTGGCTGGCTCCAGCGAATGGTTCGAGCGTGGCGTGGTGAGCTATAGCGACCAGGCCAAGACCGAGCTGCTGGGCGTGCCGGCGGCGCTGATCGCGCTGCATGGCTCGGTCAGCGGCGAGGTGGCCCAGCACATGGCGCGCGGCCTGATGGCGCATGCGCCGATCGACTGGGCGCTGGCCGTCACCGGCATCGCCGGCCCCAGCGGCGGTAGCGAGGGCAAGCCGGTGGGCACGGTGTGGCTGGCGCTCGTGCATGCCGGCAAGCCGGTGCGTGTGTGGAAGGAGCTGTTCCCGGGCGATCGCTGCGAAGTGCGCATGGCCACCGTGCGCGCCGGCCTGACGGCCCTGTGCGAGGCCCTGGAGGACCGGGACAGCTGATGAGTCTTTTGTTGCTGGGGCGTTGGGCCGAGGGCGAGCAGCAGGCCTGGCTGCAGGCCTTGCAGGCCGCCATGCCCGGCGAGGAATGGTTGCTGGAGCCGCCGCGCAATGCCGCCGAGGCGGCCGCGGTGGAGGCCGCCATCGTCGCCAATCCGCCCCATGGCAGCCTGCAGGGCCTGCCGAATCTGCGCCTGATCCAGTCGCTCTGGGCGGGGGTGGACAAGCTGCTTGGCGACCCGACGCTGCCCGCCGAGGCGCCGCTGGCGCGCATGGTCGACCCGGCCATGCACGAGGCCATGGTGCACACCGCGCTGTGGGCGGTGCTGGGGCTGCACCGCGGCTTCTTGCGCCTGCAGGCGCAGCAGCGTGAGGCCTTGTGGCGGCCGCTGCCGCAGCTGCGCGCGCAGGAATGGTCGGTGCTGGTGCTGGGCCTGGGCGAATTGGGCGGGCGCGTCGCCACCGCGCTGGCCTCGCAGGGCTATGCGGTGGGCGGCTGGAGCCGCAGCCCGCGCCGGCTGGACGGCGTGCGTTGCTGGCATGGCGAGGCCGGGCTGGCCGAGGCCCTGGCCGGCGCCGACACCCTCATCAACCTGCTGCCGCTGACGCCGCAGACGCAGGGTTTTTTCGATGCGCCGCGCCTGGCCGCGTGCAAGCCGGGCGCCAGTTTGGTGAACCTGGCGCGCGGCGCCCATGTCGATGAGGCCGCCCTGCTGGCGGCGCTGGACAGCGGCCAGATCGGCCATGCGCTGCTGGACGTATTCGCCGTCGAGCCGCTGCCGCCCGCGCATCGCTTCTGGCGCCATCCGCGCGTGACCGTGCTGCCGCATACGGCGGCGCAGACCGATGCGCGCAGCGCCGCGCTGGTGGTGGCCGAGAACCTGGCGGCGCTGCGCCGCGGCGCGCCGCTGCAGCATCTGGTGGCACGCATGCGCGGCTACTGATGAGCATGGCGATGAGCGCGCCCGCCGCACCCCCGCTTTTCCTGCCGGCGGAAGAACGCGCGCGGCTGGAGCAGGCCTTGCAGCAGGGCCCGAGCCTGGGCCTGCAGGCACAGCTGGCCTGGGCCTTGCGCCAATGCGACGGCGTGTGTGCACAGCGGCTGGCCGAGCAGGTCGAGCAGGGCCTGGCGGGCTCCGGCTGGCCGGTGCCCGCGCAGGCCGCCTGGCGCGCGCGCATGCAGCTGGTGCGCGCCGAGCTGGCGCTGCAGGCGATGGATTTGGAGGCGGCGCGCGCGCTGCTGGACGCGGCGCTGAGCGGCTTGCGGGCGCAGCAGGACGAGATCGGCTGCGCCGACGCCCATCTCCTCGCCGCCACGCTGGCGGCCGACCAGGGCGAGATGCAGCGGGCGCATGCCGAGCTGGGCCAGGGCATGGACTGCGCCCGGCGCGCCGGCGATGGCGAGCGCCTGCTGTTGCTGCAGGCGGTGCAGGGCCGGGCCGATGCCTTTCGCGAGCTCTCCGGCGCGCGCCAGACCTGGGCGGCGCTGCTGGGCCTGGACGTCGAGAGCCTGAGCCCGGTGGTGGGCGCCGCCGTGGCCGATCTGCAGGGCCTGGTGGCGGGCATGGGCGCCGAGTTTCCCGGCGCCATCGCCGCCATGACGCGGGCCTTCGAGCTCTCGCAGCAGACCGGCCAGTTGCGCCGCGCCATCGCATTGGCCAGCAACCTCGGCCGCGCCTACTGGGGCATGAGCGAGTTCCAGGCCGCGATGGAATGGCTGACGCGCGGCCTGACGCTGGCGCGCGAGGCCGGCTGGCCGGCCTCGATGGCGCTGTGCATGGCGCAGACAGGCGAGACGCTCAGGCGACTGGGGCGCCGCGACGAGGCGCGCGCGCAGCTGCAGGATTGCCTGCGCATGCTGGGCCCGCATCCGGCCTCGCGCACCGCCGCGCTGGCGCTCAAATACCTGGCCCATACCGAGCAGGACGATGGCCGCACCGAGGCGGCGCTGCAGGCCTTCGACGCGCTGATGCAGCGCGCCTTGCATGCCGATGCCAACGATCTGAAGATCGACGCGCTGCTGGGGCGCGCGCGCGCGCTGCTGGCGCTGGGCCGCCATGCCGAGGCGCGCAGCGCTGCCGAGGCGGGCCTGCAGCTGGCGCAAGGCCAGCTGGAAACCAGCGTCGATCTGCTCTGGATCCTGGGCGAGGTGAGCCTGGCCGATACCGGCTCGCCGCAGCAGGCCCTGCATTGCTATCAGCAGGCCATAGCGCGTGCCGAGGCCGTCGAGGGCTTTGTGCCGCCGCCCCAGTTGCTGGAGGCGGCGGCGCGTGCCCATGCGCTGGCGGGCGGCTACCGGCAGGCGTACGAGCTGTCGCAACGCGCCGGCGTGCTGCGCCAGCAACGCTTCACCGAGGAGGCAGGCCAGCGTTCGCTGGCGCTGCACACCCATCACCAGATCGAACGGGCGCGCGCCGACAGCGAGCATCTGCGCCAGCTGGCCGAATCGGAGGCGGCGCGCTTCCAGGCCCTGCGCGGCACGCACGAGGTGCTGCTCAATCTCAGCGAGGTCGGGCGCGAGCTCACCGCCGAGCTTGAGACCGAACGCGTGCTGGCCGTGCTGGAGCGCCATGTGCATGCGCTCATCGAGGTCGACAGCATGGCGGTCTACCTGCTCGACGAGGGCGGCACCCAGCTCTACTGCGCCTTCGGCATGGAGGATGGCCAGCCCTTTGTCGACCCGCCCATTGCGCTGGACGACGCGCGCAGCTACTCGGCGCGCTGCGTGCGCGAGGCGCGCGAGCTCGTCCTCACCAGCGCCGATCTGCCGCGCGAGCATTACCAGGTGCCCGGCACCAGCGCCATGCAGGCGATGATGTTCGCCCCGCTGCGGGTGGGCGAGCGCGTGATCGGCGTGATCACGGTGCAATCGCTGCATCTGCCGGCCTATGGCGAACGCGAGACCCTGGCCTTCCGCAGCCTGGGCGCCTACGCGGCGATCGCGCTCGACAATGCGCGCGCCTACCGGCGTCTGTCCGATCTGCAGCGCCATGTGATGGCGCAGGAGAAGCTCGCCGCGCTGGGCTCGATGGTGGCCGGCGTGGCGCATGAGCTGAACACGCCGATCGGCAACAGCCTGCTGCTGGCTAGCACCCTGCTGGGCAGCGCGCGCGAGTTCAACGCCAAACTGGCGCAGGGTGCGCTGCGGCGCTCGGACTGGCAGCGCTTTGCCGACCAGCATGTGCAGGGCCTGGAGGTGATCGAGCGCAGCATGGACGCGGCGGCCTCGCTGGTGCGCAGCTTCAAGCAGGTGGCGGTGGACCGCAGCGCCGAGCAAAGGCGCGCATTCTCGCTGGCCCAGCTGTGCGAGCAATGCGCGCAGACCATGGGCCTGGCGCTGCGCCGCGCCGGCCTCACGCTGACCCTGCAAGTGCCCGCAGAGCTGCGCATGGACGGTTACCCCGGCGAGGTGGGGCAGGTGCTGTTGATACTCATCAACAATGCCATGGCCCATGCCTTCGAGGGCCGCGACGACGGGCGGATCGAGCTCGGCGCCCAGGCCCTGGGCCCCGACCGCCTGGCGCTGTGGGTGGCCGACAACGGCCAGGGCATGAGCGCGGCCGTGCAGGAGCGCGTCTTCGAGCCCTTCTTCACCACCAAATTCGGCCAGGGCGGCAGTGGCCTGGGGCTGTCGATCTGCCACAACATCGTCGAGACCCTGCTGGGCGGGCGCATCCGCGTCAGCAGCGAGCCGGGGCAGGGCAGCCGCTTCACGCTGGAGCTGCCACTGCGAGCGCCCTGAGCACTGCGATTGTGCTTATGGTGTGACATCCTCGCGCTCGCTGCGGGCGCAGCAAGCCATCTGCGGTAGGCAGGGTTGCCCGCTTGCAGTAGTCTGGCGCTGTCGTTGGCCCTAGAGCATTGGCATGCAATCCTGTGCGGCCCTGGAACTGTTTCCCAGCCAGCCCGCATTGGAGCAGGGTGAGGAGCGCCTGCGCGCGGCGCCGCAGGACGCCCAGTTGCAGCTGTTCGTGGCCTGGGCTCTGCGCCAGCGCGACATGCCACGCGCATTGGCGATGGCCGAGGCCTTGGAGGCCCAGTCCGCAGCGCTGCCCGAGCCCGAGCGTGCCTGCCTGCGCCTGCGTCTGCAGCTGGTGCGCGCCGAGGCGGCGCTGCTCCATGCCCAGCTGGAACAGGTGGAGCCGCTGCTGGCCACCATCGAAGCCGAGGCGCTGCGCCTGGGCGATCGGTGCGCGCAGGCGGACGCGGCCTGGCTGGCCCAGCGTCTGGCGGCCCTGCGCGGCGACTTTGCCGGCGAGCAGCGCCAGTTGCTGGCGGCCATCGCGGCCGCCGAGCAGGCCGGCGATGCCTTGCGCCTGCTGATGTTCCGCGCCGAGCTGGGCCGCAGCAGCGCCTTTCAGGACAATGTAAAGGCCGAGCAGGAATGGGGCGCCCAGCTGCCCACCGAGCTGGACGTGCTGGCGCCGGCGGCGCGCGCCGTGGTGGCCGATTTCCGCGGCGTGCTGGCGGCATTGCGCGCCGACTACGAGGCCTGCATCGCCAGCTTCGGCGCGGCCTTCGAGGCCGCACTCGCATCGGGCCAGCAGCAGCGCGCCATCGCCCTGGCCAGCAACCTCGGTTTCAACTACGGCAATATGGCCGATTACGAGACCGCGCTGAGCTGGCTGCAGCGCGGGCTGGAACTGGCGCGGGCGGCCGGCTGGCCCGCGCTGGTGGGCGGTTGCCTGATGCATGTGGGTGATGTGCTGCGCCATCTCGGTCAGCTGGACGCGGCGCGCGAGGCCCTGCTGGAGGCTCAGCAGGTGCTGCGCCCGCTGCCCTTGGGCCGCGCCCAGGCGGTGCGGCTGAATATGCTGGCGCGCGTCGAGTTGGACGCGGGCCGCTTCGTCGAAGCGCTGGCCACCTACGACGAGATGGCCAGCCTGCCCAGCGCGGCGGCGGCCGATCTGCGCGTGATTGCCGGCATCGGCCGCGCGCGCGCGCTGCTGGGCCTGGGCCGCGTGGCCGAGGCGGCCGCCGGCATCCAGCAGACGCTGAGCCGGGCGCGCACCCAGTTCAATCGCAATTACGAGATCGAGGCCCTGTGGGCCCAGGCCGATATCGCGCTGGCGCTCGATCCGCATGGGCCGCAGGCGCTGGGCTGGTACGAGCAGGCGCTGGCGCTGGCCGCCACGCTGCCGGCCTACCGGCCGCAGGCGGCCCTGCTGGAAGCGGCCTCGGCGGCGCAGGCCGCGCAGGGCAGGTTCGAGCGTGCCTATGCGCTGGCCTATCAGGCGAGCGCGAACCGCCAGCGCCATTTCAGCGAAGAGGCGACGCGCCGCATGACCGGCCTGCGCGCCCAACACCAGATGGAGCGTGCGCGCGTCGAGCATGAGCATCTGCGCCGCAATCACGAACTGCTGCTGCACCTGAGCAGCATCAGCCAGGAGATCACCACCGAGCTGCAGGCCGAGCGCATCTTCGAGGCGCTGGAGCGTCTGGTGCACACCATGCTGGATGCGCAGAGCGTGGCCATCTACACCCTGGACGAGGCCGGCGGGCAGCTGGTGTGCAGCTTCGGCATGGAGGCCGGCCAGGCCTTCGTCGACCCGCCGATCGCGCTGGACAGCCCCACGAGCTATTGCGCGCGGGCGCTGCGCGAGCGCCGCGAGTTCGTGCTGGGCGCCAGCGAACTGGCCGATCCGCACAGCGAGGTGCCGGGCACGCGCCCGATGCTGAGCATGATGTTCGTGCCGCTGCGCCTGAGCGAGCGCATGCTGGGCGTGATGACGGTGCAGTCGGAGCGCGCCGCCGCCTATGGCGAACGCGAGCAGCTGATCCTGCGCATGCTGTGCTCCTATGGCGCCATCGCGCTAGAGAACGCGCGTGCCTACCAGCGCCTGGGCGCGCTGCAGCAGCAGCTGATGGCGCAGGAGAGGCTGGCAGCCTTGGGCGCGATGGTGGCGGGGGTGGCGCATGAGCTCAACACGCCGATCGGCAACAGCCTGCTGGTGGCCTCGACCGTGCTGGCAGCCACGCGCGCGCTCGCCGAGCGCGTGGAGCAGCATCCCCAGGCGATGCGTCGCGCCGAGCTGCAGGGTTATCTGCAGCAGGCGCGCGAAGGGCTGGAGGTGATCGAGCGCAGCATGCAGGGCGCCGGCTCCCTGGTCAGCAGCTTCAAGCAGGTGGCGGTGGACCGCAGCGCCGAGCAGCGCCGCGCCTTCCGCGTTGCCGAGGTCTGCGAGCAATGCGCCCAGACCCTGGGCATGGCGCTGCGCCAGGCCGGCATCGGCCTGCATCTGCAGCTGGACACGGCGCTGCAGCTGGACGCCTATCCGGGCGCGCTGGGCCAGGTGCTGGTGATATTGATGAGCAATGCGCTCACCCATGCCTTTGCCGGCCGCAGCGGCGGCACGCTAACGCTGGAACTGCATGGGTTGGCGGGCGAGCGCCTGAGCCTGAGCGTGAGCGACGACGGCGTGGGCATGAGCGAGACGGTGCGCCGCCGCGTCTTCGAGCCCTTCTTCACCACCCGCTTCGGCCAGGGGGGCAGCGGCCTGGGCCTGAGCATCGCGCACAACATCGTCGAGAGCCTGCTGGGCGGGCAGTTGAGCGTCAGCAGCGCGCCCGGCCAGGGCAGCCGCTTCACGCTGGAGCTGCCGCTGCGCGCGCCCTGACGGCTGGACCTCAGCGCAGCCCAGCCAGCACCGTATCCGGCGCATCCTCGCCCAGATCGGGGGGCTGCCATTGCGCCAGCCAGCGCGCGAACTCCGCCTCGGGCATGGGGCGGCTGATGTAATAGCCCTGGCCCTCGTCGCAGCCCAGGGTGGCCAGCAGCTTCCAGGTCTTGGCGGTTTCCAGGCCCTCGGCCACCACCGAGAGCCCGAGGTTGTGTGCCAGCTCAATGGTCGAGCGCACGATCTTGGCATCGTCGAGCTCGCGCTCCATCGCCATCACAAAGCTCTTGTCGATCTTCAGCTCGTCGACCGGCAGACGCTTCAGATAGGCGAGCGATGAATAGCCGGTGCCGAAGTCGTCGATCGAGAGCTTGAAACCCATCGCGCTGAGCTGTTCCAGCGTCATCATGGCGCGCGTCGGGTCGTCCATGATGGCGCTCTCGGTGATCTCCAGGCACAGCGCCTGCGGCGGCGCGCGGTGCTGCTGCAGCACCGCGGCGATCTTGAGCGGCAGGTCCTGGTCCAGCAGGTCGCGGGTGCTGAGGTTGACGCTGATGCGCAAGGCCTGACCCCGGGCCTCGGCACGCGCCCAGGCCTGCACCGAGGCCTCCAGCACCCAGGTGGTGAGCGCGCGGATGAAGCCGGTCTGTTCGGCAAAGGGGATGAACTGCATCGGCGGCACCAGGCCGCGCTGCGGATGCTCCCAGCGCACCAGCGCCTCGGCGCTGATGACGGCGCCGGTGCGCAGGTCCACCTTGGGCTGCAGGAACAGGCGCAGCTCGTTGGCCTCGACCGCATGCCGCAGCTCGCCCAGCAGCGAGAGCGATTCCTGGCTGCCGGCGTCGAGCTCGGGCGCATAGACCTGGCTGCCCGCCTGCTTGCGCTTGGCCGCGTACATGGCGAGTTCGGCGCGTGCCAGCAGCAGGCTCACCGCGCGCCCCTGCTCGGGGTAGAGCGCGATGCCGATGCCGGCGCTGAGGTCCACGGTCTGGTCCTCGATGTGCAGCGGGCGCTCGAAATCGCGATGGATGCGGCGCGCCGCCTCCAACGCCTCTTCCTCGCCCGCGCCCTCCAGCATCAGCACGAACTCGTCGCCGCCCAGGCGCGCCAGCAGATGGCTCTGGTCCTTCATCAATTGGCGCAGGCGCTCGGCCAGGCCGCGCAGCAGCTCGTCGCCGAAGCGGTGGCCCAGCACGTCGTTGACATGCTTGAAGCGGTCCAGATCCAGCATCAGCAGCGCGCAGGGGGCCTCGCTCTGGCTCAGCCTGGCCTGCAGCTGCTGGCTGAACTGTTCGCGGTTGGGCAGGCCGGTGAGGGTGTCCCAGAAGGCCAGACGGTGTACCTGCTGCTCGCGCTCGCGGATGCCGATGCGCATGCCCTCGAAGGCCTGCGCCAGGTCGCCGATCTCGTCGCTGGAGGTGCGTGCCACCGGCGTGGTGTAGTCGCCCTGGCCGAGCCGCTCCGCCGATTCGGAGAGCGCCCTCACCGGCCCGCTGATGCGCCTGGCGGTGAGAACGCTGCCGCCCGCGAACACCAGCACGCCCAGCGCGCTCAGGCCCAGCAGGGTCAGCTGCAGCCGGCGATAGGGCGCCACGGCCTCGTCGAAGGAGCGCAGCAGCACCGCGCCGAGCTGCTGACCGTCTTGCTCGTGCAGCTTCAGGTAGAGGCCGCGCCAGCGCTCCGCACCCAGCGTGAGCGGGAACTCGCGCTCGCCCTGCGGCACCTGGCCGGCCACGGTGCGCGTGGCGGCTTCGTCCAGCACCGAGGCGAGGGCCTGCCAGGGGCTGGCGGGCCCGCGCAGCAGCAGCACCGCCTGCAGCCTGGAGAGGTTTTGCAGCTCCAGCAGCTCGGTCCGGTCGAGCTCGAAGGCCATCAGCACCCAGCCCCCCAGGCCGGCGGCACGCACCGGCACGGTCACCACCTGGTAGGCCTTGCCGTCGACGACGGTCAGATTGGGCGACTTGGACTTGGCACCGCCGCCGGCCAGCGTGGGCAGCAGCTTGATGAAGGGCGCGGCCTGCTCGGTGGTGGCGGTGACGAGCCGGTAGCTCGGGTCGGCATAGGCCACCAGGTTGGCCTTGACGCGTTCGCCATGACTGACGAGTGCGCTCTTCAGGGTCTCGCGGTCTTCCTCGGTGTTCAGGCCATCGCCCAGCACCTGGCTGAAGCCATAGTCGGCCTCCAGCAGGCGCGCCGCGTCCAGGCGCTGCTGGGCGTCCTGCACCAGCAGGCGCTGCAGCACGCGCGCACCGGTGGCCAGTTCCTGGCTGATGGATGCGTTCGCGTTGCTGTCTATGCTCCGGGTGATGAGCGCGAGGCTGGCGATCTGCACCACCAGCAACAGCACCAGAAAGAGGCCGACGATACGGCCCTCCAGGCGCTTCAGGTTGAGGAAGTCCGGCAGGCTCATGGGCGACGGCTCAGGGCTGCAGGCTCAGCGTGGTGTGGCCGGCGCTGTTGCCGACCTGCAGGGTCTGGGCCTGCAACTGCGGCATCGGCAGGCTGGCATGCCAGACCAGCAGGCGGTGCTCGCCGACGGGCAGGTCCAGCGTCAGCAGGCCCTGGGCATCGGTCTTGCCGAATAGCGGCGTGTCCACCACCACGATGTGGGCGCTCATGCGGTCGTGGATATTGCAGCCCAGCGCGGCGACGCCGGGCTTGTCGAACAGCACCGGCTCGGCCGGCGTGCCCGAGTAGAGCTTGAGGTCGAACTTCTTGGTGGCCGAGAAGGAATAGACATGGTGGCGCACGGTGTCGAAGTTCGGGAAGCTCACCGGCGTGCCGGTCTGCACCACCAGCAGCGCGGGCTGGAACTGGCGCTCGCGCTGCGCCATCTCGGCCCTGGCGCCGGGGCCGGCCTTGCTGGGCTGACCCTTCAGTTCCACCGCCACCGCCGCATTCGCCAGCGGCTGGCCGGCGGCATTGCGTACTTCCACCGTCCATGGCACGGCCTGCGCGGCGGCCGCCGCCATCGTCAAACAGGCCAGCCCACTGCGTGATAAGGGCAGCAGCATTGTCATGATGAGCTTTCTTCCCGGCTTTGCAGCCCAGACCATAACGCGATTTCGGCCGCCGTGGCAGCGGGGCGAAGCTGTCAGGACCGCAAGGCCAGCTTGACGCCGCCGCGTGCCTGGGTCGCCTCGACCAGCATCAGGGCCAGGCGGCGCAGCGCACCCCAGGCGTCCAGCGGCCATTCGGGGTGGCGCAGGCCCTTGACGATGCCGTCACAGATCTGTGCCGCCGCCACCAGGCTGGCCAGATTGTGATCGCTCAGGCCCGGCGCAATGCGCTCGAAAAGCCGTTCCTTGTTGCCCCAGACGCGCGCTTCGCGCAGCGCCAGCGGCAGGGGCTTGCCGGCGTCCAGCGCATCGCGCACCTTCTTGAGCGCGCGCACATCCTCGGCCAGGGTCCAGTGCACCAGCACCGCGGCCTCGCCCTCGGCCTCCAGGCCCTCCAGCATGCGCAGCACGCGCGGCACCTGGCCGGCCAGCACCGCCTCGCTGAGCTTGAAGACGTCGTAGCGCGCCACGTTCAGCACCGCCGACTCGATCTGCGCCAGCGCGATCTCGCCGGGCGGATAGAGCAGGGCAAGCTTTTGCAGCTCCTGGTGGGCGGCGAGCAGATTGCCCTCCACCCGGTCGGCGAAGAAGGCCAGGGCGCGCTGGCCCTCTTCGCCCTCGCCGACGCGCTGGCCCTGCGCGGCCAGGCGCTGGGCGATCCACTGCGGCAGGGCGCGGCGCTCCACCGGCTCGACCTTGAGGGTGACGCCGGCGCCGTCCAGGGCGGTGAACCAGGCGCTGCTCAGTTGCGTCTTGTCCAGGCGCGGCAGGGTCACGAGCGTGACCACATCCTCGGGCAGGCGCTCGCAATAGCGCTGCAAGGCCTCCGAGCCCTCCTTGCCTGGCTTGCCCGAGGGGATGCGGATCTCGATGAACTGGCGCTCGGCGAACAGGCTCATGGCCTGGGCCGCGCCCAGCACCGGGCCCCAGTCGAAGTACGCACCCGAGACGATGAAGACCTTGCGCTCGCCATAGCCCTGCGCACGCGCCGCGGCGCGTATGGTGTCGGCCGCCTCCTGCGCCAGCAGGGGCTCGTCGCCATGCACGGTGTAGATGGGCTTGAGCCCCTTGGCGAGCTGGGCGGCCAGGCCCTCGGCGCGGATCTGCATCAGCCTACCTGTTCAATTGATCGGAAGGCGCACGGCGGCCAGGCGCCGCATCAGCAGGGCCACCGCCTCGGATTGCATGGCGCGGTACAGCGAGGCCTCTTCCTGCTCCTTGGCCAGGGCCTGGCTCTCGGTGTAGTTCATGTCGCGCAGGATGCGCAGCTCGGTGCGCGGCAAGAGGATGTCGTTACCGGGCGTGCGGATCAGGAAGTCCACATTCAGCTTGAGCTGCCATTCGCGCACCTGACCGGCGCTGGTGGACACCACCGCGTTCTTGCTGCGCTCGTCGCGCTTGGCCTCCAGCACCAGCTCGGCCTTGTTGGGGTCTTCCAGCAACTGCACGGGGGTGCGCGCCAGCTGGCGCTTGAGCTCGGCCGCCAAGGGCGAGCCGGGCTTGAAGCCCTGCAGCGCCAGGCTGCGGAACTGCAGCTCGGGCTCGCGGCGCAGCTCGAAGCCGCAGCCCGTCAGGGCCACGGCGCTCAGCAGCAAGAGGCGGCGGTTGAAGGCCATCAGACGACGAGATTGACCAGGCGACCCGGCACGATGATGACCTTCTTCGGTGCCTTGCCTTCGCTGAACTTGGCGAAGTCCTCGCTGGCCAGGGCGGTGGCCTCGATGGCGGCCTTGTCGGCGGCGGCCGGCACCTTGATGGCGCCGCGCAGCTTGCCGTTGACTTGCAGCATCAGCTCGATCTCGTCCTGCACCAGGGCGGCCTCGTCCACCGTGGGCCAGGGCGCGTCCAGCAGATCGCCCAGCTGGGCGGCAAAGCCGAGCTCCTGCCACAGGCTGTGGGCGATATGCGGGCAGGCCGGGTAGAGCACGCGCAGCAGCACCGAGAAGCCCTCGCGCACCGCGGCGTCCTGGCCCTGGGCCTTGAAGCCCTCCAGCGCATTCAGCAGCTTCATGCCGCCCGACACCACGGTGTTGTACTGCATGCGCTCGTAGTCGTAGCTGACCTGCTTGAGCACCATATGCACCTCGCGGCGCAGCGCCTTGCCCTCGCCGCTCAGCGTGGAGAAATCAGTGCCGGCGGCCTGGATGGCGGCCTGGTGCTTGGCACCGAAGCCCCACACGCGCTTGAGGAAGCGGTGCGCACCCTCCACGCCGGCATCGTTCCACTCCAGCGTCTGCTCGGGCGGCGAGGCGAACATCACGAACAGGCGCGCGGTGTCGGCGCCGTACTGGTTGATCAGCTCCTGCGGGTCCACGCCATTGTTCTTGGACTTGGACATCGTCGTCATCTCGTACTCGAGCGGCGTGCCGTCGGTCTTGAGCGTGCCGCCGATCACCTGGCCATGCTCGTTGGTCTGCACGTTGACCTCGTGCTCCCAGTAGTAGTTCTTGCCGGCGTCGGCGGGCTTGTGCGAGAAGGCGCCCTTCAGCACCATGCCCTGGGTGAGCAGGTTCTTGAAGGGTTCGTCGAAGTTGATGAGCTTGAGGTCGCGCATCACCTTGGTCCAGAAGCGCGCGTACAGCAGGTGCAGGATGGCGTGCTCAATGCCGCCGATGTACTGGTCCATCGGCATCCAGTACTGCGAGCCCTCACCGACCATGGCCTCGCTGTTCTGCGCATCGCAATAGCGCATGAAGTACCAGGACGAGTCCACAAAGGTGTCCATGGTGTCGGTTTCGCGCTTGGCCGGCTTGCCGCATTTCGGGCAGCCAACGTTCAGGAAACCGGCATGCTTGTTGAGCGGATTGCCGCTGCCGTCGGGGATGCATTCCTCGGGCAGCACCACCGGCAGGTCCTTGGCGGGCACGGGCGCCGGGCCGCAGTCGTCGCAGTGGATGATGGGGATGGGCGTGCCCCAGTAGCGCTGGCGGCTGATGCCCCAGTCGCGCAGGCGCCAGGTGGTCTTCGTCTCGCCCAGGCCCTTGGCACCGACCAACTCGGCCACCTTGGACACGGCGGCCTTGTGCGCGAGCCCGTCCAGCACGCCCGAATTCACGCAGATGGCCTTTTGCTTGTCGCCATACCATTCGGCCCAGGCGTCCAGGCTGAAGGCCTCGCCCTCGACGGCGATGACCTGCTTGATCTCGATGCCGTACTTCTTGGCAAAGGCGAAATCGCGCTCGTCATGGGCGGGCACGCCCATCACGGCGCCGTCGCCATAGCTCATCAGCACATAGTTGCCGACCCAGACCTCGACCTGCGCGCCGGTGAGCGGATGGGTGACGGTGAGGCCGGTGCGCAGGCCCTTCTTTTCCTGCGTGGCCAGCTCGGCCTCGGTGCTGCCCCCGCGCTTGCATTCCTCGATGAAGGCGGCCAGCTCGGGCGAAGACGCTGCGGCATGGGTGGCGAGCGGATGCTCGGGGGCCACGGCGCAGAAGGTCACGCCCATGATGGTGTCGGCGCGGGTGGTGAAGACGTAGAGCTTGCCGTCCTGGATCAGCGCGCCATCGGCGCCCTTGATCTCGTGCGGGAAGGCGAAGCGCACGCCCTCGCTCTTGCCGATCCAGTTCTCCTGCATCAGGCGCACGCGCTCGGGCCAGCCGCTCAGATAGCTCTTGTCCTCGGGATTCGCCACGGCCGAGAGCAGCTCGTCGGCGTACTTGGTGATGTTGAGGTAGTAGCCCGGGATCTCGCGCTTCTCGACCACCGCGCCGGAGCGCCAGCCCTTGCCATCCACCACCTGCTCATTGGCCAGCACGGTCTGGTCCACCGGGTCCCAGTTGACGACCTGGGTGCGGCGCTCGGCGATGCCGGCCTCCAGCATCTTCAGGAACAGCCACTGGTTCCACTTGTAGTACTCGGGCGTGCAGGTGGCTATTTCTCGAGACCAGTCGATCGCCAGCCCCATGGCCTGCATCTGGCTCTTCATGTAGGCGATGTTCTCGTAGGTCCACTTGGCGGGCGGCACCTTGTTCTTCATCGCGGCGTTCTCGGCCGGCAGGCCGAAGGCGTCCCAGCCCATCGGCATCAGGACGTTGTAGCCCTTCATGCGCAGCTGGCGCGTGAGCATGTCGTTGATCGTGTAGTTGCGCACATGGCCCATGTGCAGCTTGCCGCTGGGGTAGGGCAGCATGGAGCAAGCGTAGAACTTGGGCTTGCTCTGGTCTTCGCCGACGCGGTAGGCGTCACGGGAGTTCCAGTACTGGCGCGCGGCGGCTTCGATCTCGGAGGGGGCGTACTTGTCGTTCATGGCGCAAATTGTAGGGGCAGGGCTCTCGGGCCCCTTCCTCAAGGCGCCGACGCTGCGGCCTCGGCCACGAAGGCAATGCGGTTCAGGCCCACGCCCTGCACCCAGCCGATCAGCTCGGCCACCTGGCCATAGGGCACCAGGCGGTCGGCGCGCAGCTGGATCTCGGCATCGGGCCTGGCCTTGGCCAGCTCGGCGATGCGCGCCCGGAAGGCCTTGGCATCGAGCGCTTCGTCGCCCAGGTGCAGGGCGCCATCGGGAGTGATCGCCACGGCGATGAATTGCGGCGCCTCCGAAGGCGTGGCGGCCTCGCTCTTAGGTAAATCCAGGCGCAGCGAGGAGGACATCAGCGGCGCGGCAATCATGAAGATCACCAGCAGCACCAGCATCACGTCGATCAGCGGCGTCATATTGATCTCGCCCATGGGCTTGGGCTGATCGCGACGTTCGAGCCGGCCGAATGCCATGCTAGTGATCCAGCAACTCGCGCAGATCGTGCGCAAAGCCTTCCAGCTCGGCCTCGCAGGCTCCCACCAGCTTGCCGAACCAGTTGTAGGCCAGCACCGCGGGAATCGCCACGGCCAGGCCGGCGGCGGTCATGATGAGGGCCTCGCCCACCGGGCCGGCAACTTTTTCGATGCTGATATTGCCGGCCGCCGAGATGCTCACCAGCGCGTGGTAAATGCCCCAGACGGTGCCGAACAGGCCCACGAAGGGGGCGGTACTGCCTATCGACGCCAGCAAGACCTGGCCCCATTGCAGGCCGCGCAGGGCCTGGTGCAGGGCATCGCGCAGGCGGCGCGTGAGCTGCGATTCGCGTCGGCCGGCGGCCTCCAGGCTCTGGCCCATGGGTTCGGCCATGGCCGCGTCCAGCATGGGCAGCAGCAGTTGCTCGCGGTCCATGGCCTGCAGCGCGACGCGGCCGGCCTCAAGATCGGCGGCGGCCCAGAAGGCGGGCACGGCGCGCGCCAGATCGCGGCGCGCGCGGCCCAGCACCCAGCTCTTCCAGAGTATCAGCATCCAGGCGCTGACCGACATCGTTAGCAGCAAGAGCGCCACGGCGCGCGTGACCGCGTCGCCCTGGGCCCAGAACTCGGTATAGCTGCCGATGCTGCTCATCAGCCCAGGCCGAGGACTTCGTCCATGCCATAGAGCCCGGCGCCATGGCTGGCCAGGAAGCGCGCGGCGCGCAGGCTGCCCTGGGCATAGGTGATGCGGCTGGAGGACTTGTGCGTGATCTCGATGCGCTCGCCGGTGCCGGCGAACAGCACGGTGTGGTCGCCCACGATGTCGCCGCCGCGCACAGTGGCAAAGCCGATGGTGGAGGGGTCGCGCTCGCCGGTCACGCCTTCGCGGCCGTAGACCGCGCAGTCCTTCAGATCACGGCCCAGGGCCGCGGCCACCACCTCGCCCATCTTCAGCGCGGTGCCGCTGGGGGCATCGACCTTGTGGCGGTGGTGGGCCTCGATGATCTCGATGTCATAGCCCTCGTTGAGGGCGCGCGCCGCCATGTCCAGCAGCTTCATCACCACGTTCACGCCCACGCTCATATTGGGCGCCATCATGATGGCGATGTGCTGGGCATGGGCGCCGATCTGGGCCTTTTGCGCGGCGTCGAAGCCGGTGGTACCGATCACGGCCTTGACGCCCAGTTCGCGGCACACCGCCAGATGGGCCAGCGTGCCTTCGGGGCGGGTGAAATCGATCAGCACCTGGGCATTCTTGAGGCCCTCATGCAGGTCGGCGCTGATGCCGATGCCGCTGCTGCGACCCAAAAAGGCGGCGGGGTCCTGGCCCAGGGCGGGGCTGCCGGGCAGGTCGAGCGCGCCGGCCAGCTGGCAGTCGGGGGCGTTCAGCACCGCCTCGATCAGCATGCGCCCCATGCGGCCGGAGGCGCCGGCCACCGCAATGCGCAGCGGCTCGCTCATCACGAGCGCGGCTCCAGCGGCGGGTAGGCGCGCACCGCGCCCATCGGTTCGACGGCGGCGGCCTCGGGGCGCACCGGCTTGGGCAGGGCCTGGCGCTCGGCCTCGCTCAGCTCCAGCTTGGGCGCCGGGCCGCTGGGCTTGAAGGTGTTGATCGAGGCGATGAATTCCTGTTCGGTGGGCAGGTCGTCCGGCGCCGCGATGGACTTGAGCTTGTCGCCGTCAAACAAGGCCACCACCTGGCGGCTTTGCGACACTACGCCCTGGCGGCGGATGGTGAATACATAGTCCCAGCGCTCGCCATGGAAGAGGTCGGTCAGCAGGGGCGAGCCCAGCAGGTCGCGCACCTGGGCGCGGCTCATGCCCGGCTTGACGCGTTCCAGCTGTTCCTTGGTCAGCACATTGCCCTGCACGATCTCGACGCGATAGGGGCGCATCAGGCCCAGCACCTTGTCGCCGCTGACCGAGAAGGTCTCGGAGCTCGGCAGGGTGGGCAGGTAGGAGCAGGCACCCAACACCGGCAGCAGGGCCAGCACAGCGAGCGGTGCGCGGGCCGCACCTGCAAAACGAGTCAACAGTGGCATGTCTTCAGGGCTCTCGGGGGATGCCTTTAGGGGCTTGGGGCTCGGCCGGCGGCTGAGCTGGCTATGATCGGCGCATTCTAGCGGCAGGCCCATGGAGGGTTTGCCGGCCCAAGTCTGACATGAACCGCACCGACGAGATCAAGAACAGCGGCCTCAAGGCGACGCTGCCGCGCATCAAGATTCTGGAGATCTTCCAGAAGACCTCGCAGCGCCATATGACGGCCGAGGACGTCTACAAGGCCTTGCTGGTCGAGGATGCCGACATCGGGCTGGCGACGGTGTACCGCGTGCTGACCCAGTTCGAGCAGGCCGGCCTGGTGTCGCGCAACCATTTCGAGACCGGCAAGGCGGTGTTCGAGCTCAACCAGGGTCACCATCACGACCATCTGGTCTGCATGACCTGCGGTCGCGTGGAGGAGTTCTACGACGAGCAGATCGAGGCCCGCCAGCATGCCATCGCCAAGGAGCGGGGCTTCGAGCTGCAGGAGCATTCGCTGGCCCTGTATGCGGCCTGCGTGAAGAAGGACTGCCCGCACCGCCAGGGCTGATCAGCCCTCCTCGTCGCTGAGACCCTTCTCGATGGCGCGCTGGTGGCGCTCGACGAACTCGCGATAGGTGTCGATGCCGCGCAGCTGCAGGATGGTGTTGCGCACCGCGGCCTCCACCAGCACGGCCAGGTTGCGACCGGCGTCCACCGCGATGATGACCTTGCGCACTGGCATGCCCAGCACCTCTTCATAGAGGGGCTCATAGGGCAGGCGTTCGAAGTCGCGCTCCATGGTCTCCTTGCGCACCAGGTGCACGATCAGCTTGAGCCGCATCTTGCGGCGCACCGCGGTCTCGCCAAAGATGGCCTTGATATCCAGCAGGCCGATGCCGCGCACTTCCAGCAGGTTCAGCAGCAACTCTGGGCAGCGGCCCTCGATGGCAGTCTGGGCGATGCGATAAAAGTCCACCGCATCGTCGGCCACCAGGCCATGGCCGCGCGAGATCAGCTCCAGGCCCAGCTCGCTCTTGCCCAGGCCGGATTCGCCGGTAAGCAGCACGCCCAGGCCGAGGATGTCCATGAAGACGCCATGGCGCGTGGTGCGGTTGGCGCAGATCTGCGCCAGATAGGTGCGCACCACGTCGATTGCGTGGCCGGCCGATTCCTGCGTGATGAAGAGCGGGATGTCGGCGCGGTCGCACATCGCCACCAGGCGGTCCGGTGGGCTTTCGCCATCGGCCACGATGATCACCGGCGGTTCCAGCGTGACGATGCGCGAGATGCGGCGATCCAGCACCTCGCCCGAGGCCTGGCTCAGATAGGCGACCTCGCGCCGGCCGACGATCTGCACCCGATAGGGGTGGATGTAGTTGAGGTAGCCGACCAGGTCGGCGGCGGACTGCGCATCGCGCACCGCCGCGTCATCGAAGCGGCGCTCCGGATGCGCGTGGCCGGCGATCCACTCCCAGCGCAGGGTTTCGCGGTGCTCTTCAAAGAGCCGGTCGGCACTGATCGAGGTGGGTTTCACTGAGCGCTATCTGGCGTTCAGGCCACGGACTTGAGTGGTTCCCAGTCGGCGATCAGCCGGTGCACGGTGGCGGCGTCGGGTTCGGTCTTGAGCTTCTCGCGCAGCTCGCGGTCCGACAGCATCTCGGCGATCTCGGAGAGGATCTCCAGATGGCGCTGGGTGGCCGCCTCGGGCACCAGCAGGAAGATCAAGAGGCTGACGGGCTCGTCGTCGGGGGCATCGAAGCCGATCGCCTGCTGCACGCGCAGCACCGCGGCGAGCGGGTTCTTCAGGCCCTTGATGCGGCCATGCGGGATGGCCACGCCATGGCCCAGGCCAGTGGAGCCAAGGCGCTCACGGGCGAACAGGTTGTCCGTCACCGAGGCGCGCGAAATCGAATGGTTGTTCTCGAACAGCAGGCCGGCATGTTCGAACACGCGTTTCTTGCTGGATGCGTCCACATTCACCAGCACATTGCCGGCAGGGAGGATGGCTGCGAGACGGTTCATCAGGTCACAGCGCCGATTACGGCTGGGTCAAAGCCTTGGGCGGGACGCTTGTTCGGTAGCTAGGCTGCGGATTATAGAAATTGCCCGGGCCTGGTGGGGCCCCGCAATCGCCGGGGGTGCGGTATTCACGGATTTTGCGGCACTGCAGCAACATCCCGGTACGCAGGGCGAATTGTGCCCTGTAAACAAAAAGGCGACCGATGCGGTCGCCTTCGTTTGTTGCCACAGGGCTCAAGGTGCCGGTACGTCCAGCCGCTTGGCAGAGGCGTGGTGGTGGTCCTGAACCTTTTCCTTGTAGCGTCCGACCTGGCGGTCTAGCTTGTCCATCAACTGATCAATCGCGGCGTAGAGATCCTCGTTGGCCTGTTCGACAAAGATGTCGCGTCCCTTCACATGGACGGTGACTTCGGCCTTTTGTCTGCGTTCCTTTTCCTTTTGCTTCTCCACGGTGAGCAGGACGTTGATGTCAACAACCTGGTCAAAGTGGCGGGTCACCCGGTCTAGCTTGGTAAGCACATACTCACGCAAAGCTGGTGTCACTTCAAGATGGTGGCCGCTGATAGTCAGGTTCATAAAGCCTCCTTTCACAAGGGCTTGGTCGGAAAGACGGGAAAGCGGATCAATCAAAGAGCAGGGGGGATGGAGGGGATGTCAGGTAGCGGATCAGGAGGGAGTGGGGAACTTGCTGTCGAATTCAGTGTGCTCCTGAAGCCTGATCGTGACAAGCGTTTTAAACCAGGGTTTGTGGTCATTTGAAAGTGCAATTCCACCGCTTCAGCGACTTGTGACGGAATGCACACAGGCCCCAGATGCGCCTGTTGATGCGGGTTTCAAGCCCTGCGGCGTTTTTGCGTGGCTGGTCCTGCTGCGATGTGATAATGCGCGCTTCCCATCTCTGGAGCCTTACTTGGACAGCGACCACCCTCGGTGACCGTCCACTCCAGTGCCAAACGCAGCGGTCTGCGCATCTTTGTGAATGCGGGCCGCGCCGCTTGTCCGGAGTGAGACGGGTTCCGAACTTTTGACCCTCATCCGGACGAGCCCCGGGCGCTGTGCGCCCGCATCGACACCAGGCCCGTCCCCCTGCGCCAGGCGCCATCAGCGCCATACGCTGGAGACTGCATGCTGAACGTGTTCACGCTGGACAACGGCCGCCTCAGGGGCGGCTTGTTCCAGGAAGAAATCGAAACCGCCGAAGACCTGGCCCAGAGCCGGCCGATCTGGGTCGACCTGGAAAGCCCGACCCAGGAGGAAAAGGGCTGGATACGCGATCGCTTCGGGCTCACCATTCCCGAGGACATCGTCGACGAGGACCTGGAGGAGTCGGCGCGCTTCTACGAGGAAGACAACGGCGAGTTGCACATCCGCTCCGACTTCCTGATCGACGACGACGAGTCGGCGCGCAATGTGCGCGTGGCCTTCATCCTCTACAACAACGTGCTGTTCTCGGTGCACAACGAGGACCTGCCGGTGTTTCGCCTCTTGCGTCTGCGCGCGCGCCGCATCCCGGCCCTGATCGAGGATGCCAAGGATGTGCTGCTCAAGCTCTACGACGCCGACGCCGAGTACTCGGCCGATGTGCTGGAGGGCATCTATGACAAGCTCGAAAAGGTCAGCGCAAGGGTGCTGAAGAAGGACGTCAACGACGCCGAGGCCGGCGAGGTGCTGGCGGCGATCGCGCAGGAGGAAGACCTGAACGGCCGCATCCGCCGCAATGTGATGGACACGCGCCGTGCGGTCAGCTTCATGATGCGCAGCCGCATGCTCAACGCCGAGCAGTTCGAGGAGTCGCGTCAGATCCTGCGCGACATCGACTCGCTGGACTCGCACACCGCCTTCCTGTTCGACAAGATCAACTTCCTGATGGATGCGACCGTCGGTTTCATCAACATCAACCAGAACAAGATCATCAAGATCTTTTCAGTGGCCAGCGTGGCGCTGCTGCCGCCCACGCTGATCGCCAGCATCTACGGCATGAACTTCAAGCACATGCCCGAGCTGGAGTCGGAATGGGGCTATCCCTTCGCGATCCTGCTGATGATCGCCTCGGTGGCCGCGCCCTTCATCTACTTCCGCCGCAAGGGTTGGTTGCGCTGATCAGGCGCGCAGGCGCTTTTTGATGAAGCGCAGCACGCTGCCCAGCAGCGGCAGCTGCTCGTAGACCTGTGCGGCGGCGTCCCAGTAATCGCGGTGGTAGCTCACACGGCCATCGGGGGCGAAGCGCAGATGGCTGCTGCCGTGGATGCGGCGTTGCTGGGTCTGGCCCTTGAGCCGGAACAGCAGGTCCCAGCTGATGAAACCTTGGGAGCCCTGCCTGATCGCATCCAGCACCACGAAGCGGGGCGATGCCAGGGTCTCGAACATATGGCCGAACACGCGCTGGATCTCGCCCAGGCCCGTGACCTCGTTGAAGGGGTCCTGGAAGTAGGCGTGTTCGGTGTAGAGCTGGCCCAAGTGCGCGATATCGCCGGGCTGAAGTTGCTCGAAGTAGGCGATCAGCGCCGCCATACGCGCGTCGGTGTGCTTCATGATTGGGTGGCCCGCCGCACGAGCCGGAAATACAGACCATAGGGCAGCAGGCGCAGCAGCTTGAGCCAGAGGGTGAAACGCCTGGGGAAATGGATTTCGAAGCGGCCGGCGGCCCAGCCTTGCAGCATGGCCTCGGCCGCTTGCCCGGGCTTGATCAGCGCCGGCATGTGGAAGTCATTGCCGGCGGTCAGCGGCGTGGCCACGAAACCTGGATGCACGACCGAGACGCCCAGCTGCAGCGGACGCAGGTCCAGGTACAGGACTTCGGCCAGGTGCGTGAGGGCCGCCTTGCTGGGTCCGTAGGCCAGCGCCTTGGGCAGGCCGCGGTAGCCGGCCACGCTGGACACCAGGCTCAGATGGCCGCCAAGGCCCTGATGCGCCTGCAGCGTCAGCTGCGGCAGCAGGGCATCGAGCAGGTTCATTGCGCCGACCAGATTAACGTCCAGCTGGCGCCTGGCCTCGGCCAGCGAGAACTGCTGGGCGCGCATGGCCTGGTAATGCCCGGCGCAGAACACGCACAGGTCGATCCGACCATGCTGGCGCGCGATCTGCCGCGCGGCCAGCTGCAGCGCGGCCGCGTCCAGTACGTCCAGCGGCAGGGCCAGACTGCCGGGGTGGTCGAGCACAAAGTCGCGCAGCCGCTCGGCCTGGCGCGCCGAGACGCAGACGCGCGCGCCGCGCGCATGCAGGGCTTGCGCCAGCGCGAGGCCGATGCCGCTGGACGCGCCCACCAGCCAGACGACCTTGCCCTGCCAATCGCGTAGCTTGGGATTGAGCGCCATGGTCAGAGCTTTCGGAACGACAGCGTGACCTCGCCCAGCCGGATGCCGAACTTGCTCATCTGCGCCTTGTTGAGCATCACCTGCTGGTCCAGCAGGAACATCCAGTCGTCGAAATCAACCTCGATGATCCGGCCGTCCACCGGCAGCTTCAGCGTGTAGCGCCAGCGCAGCGCGTTGCCTGCCGAGAGGCCGCTGGCCTCGCCCAGCACATCATCGGCGCGGCCACTCCAGCGCCCCTCGCCCAAATGCTTGAGCCGCCAGACCCGACGCTCCTTGTTGCCGTCGCTGTACTCGAAGTCCTCCTCCAGCACGCCCTCGTCGCCCTGCCAGCGGCCCATCAGCCTGACGATGAAACGGCGCTGCACCTTGCCACCGCGGTCGGTGAAGATGCCGTGCGCGATCAGCGGACCGTTGAAGTAGCGGCGCAGGTCGAGCGCGGGTGTTTCGTGTGCGTAGTCGGCGGGATCAGGGGCGCTGGCGCAGCCGGTCAGAGCGAGGGCGCCCAGCAACAGGGCGCGTCGGGTCGGCATCGTCATGAGGTCTGTTCCTTCAGTGCCAGCGCGGTCGGCGCCTGGCGTATCCACAGCAGATAGAGCAGGGCCAGGGCGGCGGCCTTGAGCACACAGGGCAGCACGCAGTAGGCCAGCGCCAACGCCTGCAGGGCCTGCGGGTCGCGTTGGCCCGGCGCATAACCCAGCAGGCCGAGCAGCGGCAGGGCCAGGCCGGCTGCGAGCGCGAGATTGAGCTTGCTGCACAGCTGCCACCAGCCGAAGAACGCGCCCTCGGCACGGCCGCTGAGGTCGGCGTTTTGCAGCACGCGCGTCAGCATCGCGCCAGGGATGCTGAGATCGGCACCGAGCGCCGCGCCTGAGCCGATGCAAATCGCGGCAAAGCCGAGTTGCGCGCCGGTGCCGAGGACGGCCGCCCAGGCAAAGCAGGCCAATGCCAGCAGCATGCCCAGCGCCCAGCTGCGCGCCTGACCCCAGCGCGCCACGGCGCGCAACCACAGCGGCATCGAGCAGGCGGCGGAAAGGAAGTACAGCCCCAGGTACAGCGGCTCGGCTTGTGGCGTCTGCAGGCGGTCGCGCACAAAGAACAGCAGCAAGGTAGCCGGCACCGCCGCAGCCACACCGTTCAACAGAAACACCGGCAGCAGCCGGCGGAAACCTGGCAGCTGCCAGGGCAGCCAGGGATCGACGCGCGGCGCGGCGACTGCCTGGGTGTCGGGCGCATGGGGGGCGCGCGCCAGCAAGGCCAGGGCGGCGGCGAGGGCCAGAGCCAGCACGCTGCTGGTGGCCGGCCAGCCCGCGAGGCTGGGCAGCACCGACGCGCCCACCACGCCGGCCAGCGCCAGGCCTTCGCGCCAGGCATTCAGGCGGGTCTGCTGCAAGGCGCTGCCGCCCAGGCGTGCCCCCCAGGCCTGGTGCATCACGCTCAGCACGCTGTAGGCCAGATAGGCCAGCATCAGCATCAGCGCGCACCAGGCCAGCAGGGCCGCGCGGCTCAGCGTGGGGGGCATGAAGAGCGCGCCGAAGGCGAGCGCCAGCACGCCGGCGGCCAGGCTCATGAGGCCCAGCGTGCGGCCCTTGCCGGCCTGCAGCCAGCGGTCACTGGCCCAGCCGATGAAGGGATCGGCGAGGGCGTCGAGCGCGCGCGAGACCAGCAGCAGCAGACCCAGCGTGGCCAGCGGCACGCCGTATTGCTGCGCGTAGAAGGCCGGCAGATTGACGTACAGCGGCAGCGCCACGAAGGCCAGCGGCAGGCCCAGCGCCCCGTAGCGCAGGCCCGCAGCGGTGCTGAGCTCAGCCGCGACCACGTGGGGCTTCCAGCAGCGCTGCGCGCAGCGCCGGCTCCGAGCTGCGCTCGGACAGCCAGATGCCAAAGAACAGCCGCGCAAACTCGGCGTCAGCCACCAGGCGCCCGCGCTGCCCATTGACGAAGAACTGCGCACCCTGCTGAGGGAGCAGCAGGCCGCTCAGGCGATCGCCGGCCTTGACGTCGGGGAAGCTCTGCTGCATCTCGGCCAGCCAGCGCTGGGCGACGGGGTCGGCTATTTCGGTCTGGCGCCGCATCTCCTGCAGCGAGCGCTTGGCAATCTCGGCGCCGCGCAGGTTGCGCGCATACAGCAGCTCCAGCGCCAGCGTCTGCTCGGCCCAGTTGCGGGCCTCGACCCGCTCCTTCACCCACAGTCGGATGTCGTAGACGGCCAAGCCGAAAAATCGCATCTGCGCCTGGCCTTGCAGCTGCAGCCCCGACAGTTCGGCCGGCGTCGGTGTGGCCCGCCCGACGGGCCAAGCGAGTAGGGCAGCCAGGCCCGGCAAGACGGTGCGACGCTGCATCGCGGCTCAGTCACGCGCCAGCGTGAACTGCATGACGTCGGTATTGCCGGCCGCGAAGGCGGCTTCGCAATAGGCCAGGTAGAACTCCCACAGCCGCATGAAGCGGGTGTCGAAGCCCTGCTCGCGCACCATCGCTTCCCGGGCCAGGAAGGCCTCGCGCCAGCGCCTCAGCGTCTCGGCATAGTCGAGCCCGAAGGCCAGCTCGTTGACCACGCGCAGGCCGGCCCTGGCTGCATGGGCGCGGAACTGGCTGGGGCTGGGCAGCATGCCGCCGGGGAAGATGTATTGCTGGATGAAGTCGCTGGAGCGCGTGTAGCGCTCGAACAGATCGTCGCGGATGGTGATGCTCTGGATGCAGGCGCGACCGCCGGGCTTGAGCTTGTTGCGCAGGGTCTGGAAGTAGCCGTCCCAGTACTGTCGGCCCACCGCCTCGAACATCTCGATCGAGACGATGGCGTCGAAGGGGGCATCTTGAATGTCGCGGTAGTCCTGCAGGCGCAGCTCGGCGCGCTCGGCCAGGCCAGCGCCTTGCAGGCGCTGCTGGGCCCAGGCGAGCTGTTCGCTGGACAGCGTCACACCGGTGAGCCGCGCGCCGAAGTCGCGCGTGGCGGTCTCGGCCACGGCGCCCCAGCCGCAGCCGATTTCGAGCACGCGCTGGCCGGGTTGCAGCTTGCATTCGCGCAGCGCGCGCTGCATCTTGGCCTGTTGCGCCTGCGCCAGGGGCTGGCGGCGGTCGCCGTCATACCAGGCGCTCGAGTAGTTCATGCTCGGGTCCAACCAGAGCCGGTAGAAGTTGTTGCCGAGGTCGTAGTGCGCGTGGATGTTCTTGCGGCTGCCCGCGCGGCTGTTGCGGTTGAGCCAATGCCTGCAGCGGTAGGCCAGCGCGCCCCACCAGCGGCCGTAGACCACGCGCTCCAGCGCCTCGCGGTTGCGCACCAGCAGCTCCAGCAGGGCGCAGAGGTCGGGTGTGGTCCAGTCGCCCGCCACATAGCTTTCCGCGAAGCCGATGTCGCCCGCGTGCAGGGCGGCGGCGCAGACCTTCCAGGACTTGATGCGCAGCGCCGCCCGCGGCCCCTCATGCCGGCCGAAGTGCAGCTGGCTGCCGTCGGGCAGCTGCACGTCCAGGCTGCCATGCCGGAGCAGGCTGAGCAGGCGGAATACCCTGCGCGCGGCGCCGGGGGCGCTCTCCGGCAGGCCGAGGCGCTTGGTGCAGGTGATCGAGTTCATCGTGGTGGCGGTTTCTGGCGAGGCCATCAGCGGGTCAGGAATCGCGGCGGCTCGGCCGGCTTGCGGAAGAAGGGCACGCGCTTGAGCCAGAGCCTGAGCGCCTGCCAATGGATGCGCGCCATCACGGCGGCGCTCAGCCAGGGCATGGCAAGAAAGGCTGCGCGGGCGCTGCGCTCGCTGAGCGGCTGCAGCTCCCCGCTGACGCTGGTCTCCAGCAGCGCGCCGGCCTCGTCATGGTGGTCTATGCGCGCCACGGTGCGCGCACGCCCGGCCTGCCAGGCATGCATGAAGCGGAACCGGTAATGCCCGCCGACGCGGCAGAAGGGCGAGACATGGAAGGCCTTGTGGGCGCGCTGCTCGCACCCCAGCTGGGCGCCTTGCAGCAGATAGCAGTGGCGTTCACCGAAGGTGTTGTTGACCTCGACCATGATGGCGGCCGGCGCGCCGTCGGCGCGCTCGCAGTACCAGAAGCTCACCGGCTTGAAGGCATAGCCCAGCACGCGCGGCAGGCAGTGCAGCCAGACCTCGCCGGTGGCGTCGTCAATGCCCTCGCGCGCCAGCAGCGCATCCAGCCACTGCAGGCAGTCGGGCCCGCCGTCGCCATGGTCGGCGTCGTGAAAGCTCAACCAGCCGAAGCCATTGCGATGCAGGGCCGCGCAAGGCTCGTCGCGCAGGCGCCGCATCGGCAACATCAGAAAGTAGCTTGCATAACTGAATTGGTGCTGCACCGGGCGCAGGCGTTTGTGGCGCACCTGGCCGATGCCCAGCAGGGCCTGCTGAGGCCAGTCGCGGCTGCTCACGCTGCGCCTTCGGTCGGTGCTTGGGCAGCCGGATGCGCCGCCCAGTGATTCAGCATGCGCTTGGCCATACTCAGGCCGGAGAGCAGGCCGTCCTCGTGGAAGCCATAGCGTGTCCAGGCGCCGCAGTACCAGAGGTGCTGTCGGCCCTGGATCTCGTGCAGGCGCTCCTGGGCGCGCACCGCGGGCAGGTCGAACACCGGATGCGCATAGTCGAACTCATCCAGCACCAGCGCGGCGGTGGGCTCGCGCACCGGGTTCAGCGACACCAGCACCGGCTGCTGCCAGGGCAGTGGCTGCAGTCGGTTGAGCAGGTAGTGCAGGCAGACCGACCGGTCTTCGCGCCCATGCTGATGCGGGCTGCCGCCATGTTCATAGTTCCAGGCCGCCCAGGCGCGGCGTCGCCGCGGCAGCAGGGACGCGTCGGTATGCAGCACGGCGCGATTGCGGTGATAGCCGATGCTGCCGAGGATCTGGCGTTCCTGCAGGCTGGAGTTGGTGAGCAACGCCAGCGACTGGTCGCTGTGGCCGGCCATCACCACCTCGTCGAACCATTCGGCGCCGGCGCTGCTCTGCACCCGCAGACGTGTGCCGCTGCGCTCGACGGCATGGACGGCGCAGCCCAAGCGCTTGTGCTGGATGCGCGGCAGCAGCTTGTCCACATAGTGGCGCGCGCCGCCGCGTACCGTGAACCATTGGGGTCGCTGGGTGAGCTGCAGCAGGCCGTGGTTGTGGCAGAAGCGGATCAGCGTGTGCATGGGGAACTGCAGCATCTGCGAGGTCGGGCAGGACCAGATGCAGGCCACCATGGGCAGCAGGTACCAGCGCCGGAAGGCATCGCCGAAGCGATGCTGGAGCAGGAAGTCGTCGACAGACCGGGACAAGGCGGCATCGCTGCCACGCTCGGCCAGTTCGGTGCACAGGCGGTTGAAACGCAGCAGATCCTTCAGCATGCCCCAGAAAGCGGGTCGTGCCAGATTGCGGCGCTGGGCAAACACGCCGTTCAGATTGGAGCCGCTCCATTCCAGCGGTAGCTCTGGCAGCTGCACCGAGAACGACATGTCGCTGGTGGCGACATCCACGCCCAGTTGCTGAAACAGCTGGATCAACAGCGGGTAGGTGCGCTCGTTGAAGACAAGAAATCCGGTGTCCACGCCGTGCTGCCGGCCCTGCAGGGTGATGTCCACGGTGTGCGTGTGGCCGCCGAAGTAGTGGGCGGCTTCGTACAGCGTGACATCGGCATGGTGGCTGAGCGCCCAGGCCGCGGAGAGGCCGGCGATGCCCGAGCCGACCACCGCCACGCGGCGCCTTGGCCCGGCTAGCGCGGCTGGCGGTGCGCCGCGGGCTGCGCCGCCCAAGCTGGCGAGGAAGTCGCGCAAGCCTTCGGCGTGCGCGGCGGGCCCGCTTGCGCGCTGCAAAAGCGAAGGGCTTCCGCCGTTGGCGGAAGCCCTGGGTGAAAAAGTAGCCGCAAGACGCCCCGGAGCTAACGAGGGAGGGAGGGAGGAGGAGGAGAACAGCTCCGGGATTGCAGCCCCATTGACGGGGAGATCTTGCGACTGAAAGTTGTTGGAAACTTTACCTGTTTGTTGCGGGCTTGTGCTCAAAGCCGACGCGCCAGTCACGGTATCGGCACACTGACACAAGGGCGTGAACACTGTGTACAGCGTCCGGCCGGACTTGATCTTGGCCATGGCGGATTTGTCCCGGCTAGCAGGGACAATGCTCGGCAGAAGTGCAACAGTGCCGCGCATGAACTCAACGCCAGACTGAGCGCGCGGAAGGCGTGCCGGACTGCCGCAGCCGCGGCGATGCAGTTCCATGTTTGTTCATTGTTTGTCCTGGTCAAATAATTGACTTGACGCTATATTAGGCCATATTTGTTGAGTTGTCATATGTTTGTCCAGGACAAAACTACAAAAATGTGTTCGGCCCTTGGATCCGCCCGTGGCTGAACCCGCACCCGCCGGACTGCCGGGCATTGCCGCGGTCGAGCGTGAGACCGGACTGAGCAAGGACACCTTGCGCATCTGGGAGCGTCGCTATGGCTTTCCGGCGCCGCTGCGCGATGCGCAGGACGAGCGCGTCTATCCTCCCGAGCAGGTCGAGAAACTGCGCTTGCTCAAGCGCCTGCTGGATGCCGGCCATCGGCCCGGGCGTGTCGTGCCCGCCGATCGGGAGGTGTTGCAGGCCCTGCTGACGGAAGCGATGCAGCGGCGCAGCAGCTTGCAGGCCAAGCAGGGCCAGCTGCCTGCCGAGACGCTCGTGCCCTATCTGGACTTGCTGCAATCGCATCGGGTGGAAGACTTGTCCCGCCTGCTGGCGCAGGCCATCGTGCGCATGGGCCTGGGTGCCGCGGTGCTGAACTTGATCGCCCCCTTGACCACGCAGGTGGGCGAACTCTGGATGCGGGGCGAGTTGGCGGTGTTCGAAGAGCATGTCTACTCGGAATGCCTGCAGCGGGTGTTGCGCCAGGCCATCCAGGCGGTGCCGCGCCAGGCGCTGAACGAGCGGCCTCGCGTGCTGCTGAGCACCCTGCCCGGCGAGGCCCATGGCCTGGGCCTGCTGATGGCCGAGGCGATGCTGACGATCGAGGGCTGCCAATGCCTGTCGCTGGGCGTGCAAACGCCGCTGGCCGACATCCCGCACGCCGTGCAAGCCCATGCGTCCGACATCGTGGCGCTGAGCTTCAGCAATGTGCTGCCCGCCAGCGCTGTGCAGGAAAGCCTCCAGCTGCTGCGCGCCATGCTGCCACCGACGGTGGCGCTATGGGCCGGCGGCAGCGGTAGCGCGCTGCAGCGACACGCGGTCGATGGGGTGCAGCGCGTCACGCAGTTGGCCGGGGTGGCGGCCGAGGTGCAGCACTGGCGAGCGGCATCCTCCTGAGCGAGGCCTTGCCGCTCGTCCGGCGATGCGCGTGCTGTCACAGCAGGCGCCTAGAATTTGCTGCCTTAGGGAGGATTCGTCATGCTTTACCCCGAGCTCTTCAAACAACTCGAAGCCGTGCGCTGGAACATGGACAAGGACATCCCCTGGGACAAGTTCGATGCCAGCCGACTCACCGAGGACCAGGCGCGCACCATCAAGATGAACGCCATCACCGAGTGGGCGGCGCTGCCCGCCACCGAGATGTTCTTGCGCGACAACCGCGACGACAGCGACTTCTCGGCCTTCATGAGCGTGTGGTTCTTCGAGGAGCAGAAGCATTCGCTGGTGCTGATGGAATACCTGCGCCGCTTCCGCCCCGACCTCGTGCCCACCGAGCAGGAACTGCACGAGGTGCGCTTCGATTTCGACCCAGCGCCCGCGCTGGAAACGCTGATGCTGCATTTCTGCGGCGAGATCCGGCTGAACCACTGGTACCGGCGCGCCTCGGAATGGCATTCCGAACCCGTCATCAAGGCGATCTACGAGACCCTGGCGCGCGATGAGGCGCGCCACGGCGGCGCCTATCTGCGCTATATGAAGCGCGCCATGCAGAAGTTCGGCGACGAGGCCAAGGCGGCCTTTGCCAAGGTGGGAGTGCTGATGGCCAGCGCGCGCCGCACCGCCCAGGCCCTGCATCCCACCAATCTGCATGTGAACGCCAAGCTGTTCCCGCGCGACACCATCCAGAGCCGCCTGCCCGATCCCGAGTGGCTGGAGAAGTGGCTGGACACGCAGATCCAGTTCGACGCGGTGTGGGAGAACAAGGTGGTGGAGCGCATTCTCCACAATATGAGCCTGCTGATGGAACGCAGTTTCGCCAGCGTGCAGGAGCTGAACCGCTTCCGCAAGGAGATGGCGGCGCGGGTGGCGGCGGTGGCGGGCGGCTCGCCGCCCTTGCCCTCGATCTGAAGCCCGAGCCTAAGCAAAAGAGCCCGCGTCAGCGGGCTTTTCTTCTAGACGGGCGGCCGTAGCGGCTTAGTGGGTGTCGCGGCGCTTCAGCACCAGCAGGGCGAAACAGCCTGCCGCCACCATCAGGCCACCAAACAAGTGTGGCGAGGCCAGCTGAGCCAGTGCGGCGAGCGCGTCGTGCAGCGCCCAGCTGGAGATCTCGCCGATGAACTGCTGCAGGCTGGCCGGGCCGTCCACCGCGCGCTCCAGCTCCTTGTTGGCATCCAGCATGGCGCGGCCGGCGCCATCCGCCTGGGCTTGCAACAGCCGCCAGACGATGGGGTTGTCGTAGACCTTGTTCAGCAGATTGCCAATGGTCAGTGTGGCCACGATCAATGCCGGCGCACCCCAACGCTTCAGCCAGGCCGAGGCGGCCATCAGGCCCAGGTAGATGGGCGCCAGCCACAAGCTCATCAGCAGCACGCCGAAGCCCAGGCGCAGCACGCCCACCACGCCGGCGATCGACAGGCCCAGCCAGGACACCTCGGTGAGGGCCGCCAGGTCGCCAACCTTGATCACCACCGCCGCGGCCATCACCAGGCCCAGCCCGGCGCTCATCGCCAGCGCCAGCACGGGCACAAACACCACATGCATCAGCACGGTGGCGGCAATGCTCTCGGTATGCGTGCCGGGCAGCGAAAGCCAGAACTCGATCGAGCGATCCTGCTGGTCGCGCCTTGCCAGGCCAGGAATCTGAAACACCGACACCAGCCAGCTGATGGCGAAGCCGCTGATGGCGGTGGCGCCCAGGGCCACGGCGGCCGCCGCCATGATGGGCGCGCTGCTGACATCGGTCTCGACATGGCCGAAGGGCATGATCAGCAGCACCAGCAGCGGCGGGATCAGGATCAGCATCAGCCAGCCCTTGTGGTGCTGCATCCATTCGCGCTGCAGCAGGGTCAAGAAACGTGTGGACATCATGTTCTCCTCGTGTTCTTCAGGCCTGGCGGCTCTGCATTTCGGGCTTGCGGGTCAGTGCCATGAACAGGTCTACCAGGCTGGGGCGGAAGCGCTGACCCAGGCCCTGCAGGTGCAGCGGCGGCTCGCCGTCGAACAGCGCCGCGGGCCTGCCCTGCTGGCGGTAGCGCAGCAACGGGTGGGCCGAGGCCACCGCATCGGCGGCGGCGGCATCGTGCGAGAGGGCCACGAAGCGCGAGTCCATCTCCTCCAGGCTGATGTTGAGCACCAGCTTGCCCTCGTCCAGCATCATGACGTCGGAAAGAAGCGTCTCGATCTCCTCCACCTGATGGGTGGAGATGATGACGCTGCGCTCGCCATCGCACCATTCGTCGATCAACATCTCGTAAAAGCTCTTGCGCGACATCACGTCCAGGCCCAGCGTGGGCTCGTCCAGAACCATCAGCTTGGTGTCGATGGCGGCGATCAGCGCCAGGTGCAACTGGGTCACCATGCCCTTGGAGAGGTTCTTCACCTTGTCCGTGGTGGTGACGCTGGTGCGCTTGAGCAGGGTGCGGGCGCGCTCGGCCGAGAAGCGCGGCTGCAGCCCGCTCATCAGGGTCAGCAGCTCGTCCACCTTGGCCCAGCGTGGCAGCACCGCCACATCGGGGATGTAGGAGAGCGAGGCCAGCAGCTCGTTGCGCTGGGCGCGCGGGTTCAGGCCCAGCACGCTCAAGCTGCCCGTGCCGCCGATCAACCCCACCATGGCCTTCATCAGCGAGGTCTTGCCGGCGCCGTTATGGCCCAGCAGGCCCACCACGCGGCCCTTGGGGATCTTGAAGCTGATGTTGTCGACGGCGGTCTTGCGGCCGTAGCACAGGCTGAAGCCGCTGGCTTCGACGAGGTTGGCATGGTCCGTGTTGTTCATCATTGTTGTCCCCAGTTCAGATCCGAGGCTGTGAGGCCCAGGCGTTGCAGCTTGGCGCGCAGCTGCGGCCATTCCTTTTGCAGGAACTGCTGGCGCTCGCTCTGCAGCAGGCGCTCGCGCGCCCCCTGGCGCACATACATGCCCACGCCGCGGCGGCTCTCGACCAGGCCGTTGTCCACCAGGGCCTGCAGGGCCCGGCTGACGGTGAGCGGATTGATCAGGTAGCGGCTTGCGAGGCTGCGGACCGAGGGCAGGACTTCGCCCTCGGGAGGGCTGCCGTCCAGCAGCTGCGCGGCCAATTGGTCGGCCAGCTGCTGGTAGATCGGCGCGTTGTCGTTCCAGCTTTGCATGTCCTTGTCGGGGCGGGACCCCGCGGTGTGTTGCTGATGTAGCACACCATAACAAGTGCGGCCCGGGGGACCCAGGCCGCAGCGACAGTCTGCAGAAAACGGCGCCTGAAGCGTCGCGCCGCGCTTACTTGGCGGCGAAGCGCTCCTGGTCGGCCTTGCGGTCGGCCGCTACTTTCTGCGCCGTGGGGCGCTCGCCGATCAGCTTGGCATAGGGCTTCCACTCGACGCCATGGGCGGCCAGCAGGTCCTCGCCCAGCACCGACTTGGTGGCCATCGCCACCAGGGGCAGGCTGACCCAGCCGGCGCAATCGGCCTGGGTGAAGGTATCTCCGGCCAGATAGGGGCCGAACTTGGCAAGGCGTTTGAAGGCCGGGATGTTCTTGTTCAGCAGCGTTTTCACGCGCTCCTTGTTGGCATCGCTGCAAGTGCCGCCGAAGAAGGCCTGGCCATAGAGTTCGCGCGCCACGAGCTCCAGATGCAGCTCCAGGAAGGTGATCAGCTCATGCACCTTGGCGCGCGCATAGGGCTCGGCCGGCAGCAGCGGCTTCTCGGGATAGGCGGCCTCCAGATAGTCCACGATCACCTGGCTCTCGCACAGCGGGCCCTGCGCGGTCTTGATGAAGGGGATCTTGCCCAGCGGCGAGCAACTCAGCACCGCCTCGTCGCTGGAGCGCGTCATCACCGCCTCTTCCTGGAAGGGGATGCCTTTTTCCAGCAGGGCCAGCTTGACCTTGTTGTAGTAGTTCGAGAGCGAGAAGCCGCAGAGCGTGATCGTCATGGTTGGTGTCTCCTGATAGGGTGGGCGCAGTCTATGCCGAGGCGCGGCGCGACTGTGCCGTAGGCCTATTTGTTGACCAGCAGGATGCCCAGCGCCAGGCCGAGCAGGGCGATGAGCAGGCGCAGCGTGATCGCCTCGCCCAGCACCAGCACGCCGGCCAGCAGGCCGAACAGCGGCGTGCTGAGCGTGAAGCTGGCCAGGCGCGTGGCCGGGTAATGGCGTATCAGCCAGAACCACAGCAGATAGCTGGCAAAGGAGACGATCAGCGCCTGGAAGCCGAACCAGCCCAAGAGCCGCGCCGACCAGGCCAGCGGCAGCGGCTCGTGCAGGGCCATGGCAGCCAGGCTGAGCGCAAGACCTGACACCGCCAGCTGGTAGAACAGCGTCTTCTCGGCGCTGGCGCTGGCGAGCCGGCTGCCGCGTATCGCCAGCGTGGTGCCGCCCCACAGCAACGCGGCCAGCAGGCCCAGCGCATCGCCCAGCCATTGCAGCTGCGGCTGCCCGCCCGCACTGCTGACAAAACCCTCGGCAAAGGCGAACGCCACCGCGCCAAAGGCCAGCAGCAGGCCCAGGCCCTGGCGCGGCGTGAGCTTCTCGTGGCGCGAGATGAAGGGCATGCCCAGCGCCACCACAAAGGGCGCGAGGTAGATGAACACCACCATGCGCGAGGCACTGGTGTACTGCATGCCCCAGAAGATGGCGGCGAACTCGGCCGCGAACAGGCCACCGGCCAGCAGGCCGCCGCCCAGGCTGCCGTCGCGCTCGAACAGCGCGATGCCACGTGCGCGCGCCCACAGCCATACCAGCGCGCCAGCGACCAGCGAGCGCAGCCCCGCCTGCCAGAACGGCGTGATCTCGCTCAGCGCCGCCTTGATCGCCACCTGGCCCAGGCCCCAGAGGGCGCAGCAGAACAGCACGGCGGCGACGGCAAAGGCGTCGAGATGGGGCTTGCGGTCAGACATCGGCATGGCGCGATGATGCCCGCAGCCGCCGCCAGGCCAGCCACGACAGGGCGCTGAGCGCACCGGCCAGCGTGCCGCTGAGATGGGCAAAGGGCGCGATCGCGATGTCCCAGCCGGGCACGCTGCGCAGCGCCGGACCCAGCGGCTGTTCCAGCCAGAGCTTGACCAGCAGGCCGATGCCGATGCCGGCGGCCAGCCAGCGCTGGTGTCCGCCGCGCGCCAGCAGCTCCACCACCGCCACCGCCACGCCCGCATGCAGCAGGCCCGAGAGCCCGCCGTAATGCAGCAGCTCGGCTTGCATCAGCAGGCCCAGCTGGGTGAGCGGCCAGGCGGCCAGCCAGGCGGGCGTGGCGCGCAACCGGCCGGCCCGGCCCAGCAGCGCGAGCACGGCACAGCCGGCCAGGTTGGCGAGCAGATGCTGGGCGCTCCAATGCACCAGGGCGCCCGTCAAGATACGCCAGGGCTCGCTGACACATAGCGCGGGCTGCCAGTCCAGCCAGGCGCGCGGCAGCCACCAGGCGAGGCTGGCCAGCAGGGCCAGGCCCGCGCTGAACGCCTCCCAGGCCGCCCAGGGCATCAGCCGAACACGGCGCGCCAGAGCGCCAGCACCGCGTCGCGGTGCGGCACGATGCCTTGCGCCGCCTGCGCCGCCTCGTCCAGCGCGGTGGACTGTTCGTCCAGGCGCGCGCGGTGCTGCACGCGGCGCAGCTCGCGGTAGGCATCGGCGGCGGCCTTGCCCACCCCGGCCGGCAGCAGCCCGGCGGCCTCGGCGCGCTGCAGCAGCGCGATATTGCCGGCATTCGCCAGCAGCTCCTCATGCTGGCGCGCATGCGCAAGGATGAGGAACTGCAACGCGAATTCCGCATCCATCATGCCGCCGGGGCTGTGCTTCACATCGAACAGGCCGGCGCGCACCGGGCGTGCCTGGCGCACCTTCTCGCGCATCGCCTGCACCTCCTGGCGCAGCGCCTGGATGTCGCGCTCGGCGGTCAGCACGGCGCGGCGCACACCTTCGAAGCGCGCCGCCAGCTCGGGTGCGCCGGCGCAGAAGCGCGCGCGCGTGATGGCCTGGTGCTCCCAGGTCCAGGCGGTGTTGCTGCCGCGGCCGGTCTGGTAATGCTCGAAGCTGGCCAGCGAGGTCACCAGCAGGCCCGAGTTGCCGTTGGGGCGCAGCGCGGTGTCGATGTCGAACAGCTCGCCGGCGGCGGTGCGCAGGGTCAGCCAGGTGATGAGCTTGCGCACGAAAGCGCCGTAGATCTCGGGGGAGTTTTCGTCCGGGTCGTCGAACAGGAACACCACGTCCAGGTCGCCGCCATAGCCCAGCTCCTTGCCGCCCAGCTTGCCGTAGGCGATCACCGCAAAGCGCGGGGCCGGGCGATGCGCCTGCTTGAGGCGCGCCCAGGACCAGTCGATCACGCATTGCAGCGTGGCATCGGCCAGGGCCGAGAGGTCGTCGGCGACCTGCTCGACGGTGATGCGGCCTTCGACATCGCGCACCAGGGTGCGGAACACCTCGGCATGGTGGGCACGGCGCACGCTGTCCAGCAGCGCCTCCTCGTCGGCCTCGCCATGCTGGGCCCAGGCATCGTGGCGCGCCTGCAGGTCCTTGATGAAGGTGGCGCCGTCGAAGCGCTCGTGCATCAGCCGGCCGTCGGCCAGCTCGTCGATCACGCCCGGGTGCTGCATCAGATAGCGCATCGGCCAGCGCGCCAGGCCCAGCAGGCGCAACAGCCTTGTCTGCACCGCGGGGCGCTCCACCAGCAGGGCCAGATAGCTCTCGCGGCGCAGCAGCGGCTCGACCCAGTCGACAAAGCGCAGCGCGGCGTCCAGCGAGCATTCGCCCGCCTGCACGCCCAGCGCCGCGCGGCCCACCAGCTTGGCCAGGCGCAGGCGCGATTCCTCGCGCAGGTTCTGCACGCGCGGCTGCTGGGCCCAGCGGCGCACCGCCGCGGCCAGCTCGGGCGGCAGTTTTTCCAGGAATTCATCGGCGTCGATGGGCAGCGCCGGGCCGCCGCATTGGCCGTTCTTGCAGGCGCCGGGCTTGGGCGCCTGGCCGTCGTGCAGCAGGGCATCGAACTCGGTGGCCACCAGCTCGCGCACCTCGCACAGGCGGTCCAGCAGCTGGCAGGTTTCGGCATCGCAGACCATGCCCATGGAGCGCGCGATCCACCGCAGATCCTCGTCGGTCCCCGGCAGGCAATGGGTCTGCTGGTCGTCCAGGAACTGGATGCGGTGCTCGACGCGGCGCAAGAAGTCGTAGGCCTCGGCCAGCTTGGCGGCGGTGGCCGGCTTCATCAGCCCGCGCGCCGCCAGCCTGCTCAAGGCCTTGACGGTCGAGCGTGTGCGGATCTCGGGGAACTGGCCGCCGCGCACCACCTGCAGCAGCTGCACCGTGAACTCGATCTCGCGGATGCCGCCGCGCGAGAGCTTTACATCGTTGGCGCGCTCGGGCCGGCCGGCGGCGCGCTTTTGCGCCTCGTCGCGGATCTTGCGGTGCAGCTGGCGCAGGCCCTCGAACACGCCATAGTCCAGGTAGCGGCGGTAGACAAAGGGCGTGACCAGCGAGCGCAGCGCCACCGCGGGCGAGGGCGGCGCGCCCGCCTCGGGCTGGCGCGGCGCCACCACCCGGCTCTTCAGCCAGGCAAAGCGTTCCCATTCGCGCCCCTGCACCAGGAAGTATTCCTCCAGCATCGACAGGCTCACCACCGGCGGGCCCGAATTGCCATTCGGGCGCAGCGCCAGGTCGACGCGGAACACCTGGCCGTCCTCGGTCACTTCGCCGATCAGCGCATAAAGCTTCTTGGCCACCTGGGTGAAGTACTCGTGCGCCGAGACCTGCTTGGCGCCATCGGTCTCGCCCTCGTCGTCGTAGACATAGATCAGGTCGATGTCGGAGCTGACATTGAGCTCGCGCCCGCCCAGCTTGCCCATGCCCACGACCCAGAACTCGATCACCTCGCCGGCGGCATTGCGCGGCTGGCCGTGGATGGCGTCCTGCTCGACGCGCGCCTGCGCCAGCGCCGCGCACAGCGTCACCTCGGCCAGCGTGGTCATCGCCTCGGTGATGGCCTTCATCGGTGCGGCCAGCTCGATGTCGTGCACCGCCAGGCGCTCCAGCACCAGATGGCGGGTCACGCGCAGCGCGCTGGCGAGACCACGGCCCTCGGCCTGCAGCCGCGCGATCAGCGCCTGCATCGCGGCGCGGTCGGGCAGGCCGGCGGCAAGCAGCGGCAGTTCCTGCGCGTAGCGGCGCCGGATGCGTTGCACGAAGCGGCTGTGCTCGGCCAGTGCGTCGGCAGCGGGTGGCAAGGAAGAATGCGCTTCGACGCTCATGGGGCAGGGTGGCCTGTGCTAGATTCGCTGCGATCCTGAGGCTTTGCGAGTGTCATCGTTTCTCATCCTGTGTGCACGCGCTCGCGAGCGCCTGCCTTCTACATGTCCTTGCTAGCCACCGTCTTCGCCGCCGCCAAACGCCCCGCCCGCTGGGCCCGCCGCTGCGCCGGATGGGCCGTGGCCTTGGTGCTGCTGGCATGGAGCCTGGTGCTGCTGGCCTGGCTGGTTTTGCACTGGGCGATTCTGCCGCACATCGATGAATGGCGCCCCGCACTGGCGCGACAGGCCTCCAAATCGCTGGGTTTGAACCTGCAGATCGGCCAGATCGAGGTGCGCTCGGGCGGCTGGATACCGGCGCTGGAAATGCGCGATGTGCGCCTCATCGACCAGCATGGCCGCGAGGCCCTGCGCCTGCCGCGCGTGGCGGCGGCGCTCTCGGCGCGCTCGCTGCTGGCGCTGGAGCTGCGCTTCGAGCAGCTGCTGATCGACGCCCCCGAGATGGTGGTGCGGCGCGACGCCCAGGGCCGCATCTTCGTGGCCGGCCTGAGCGTGGACGAGGCCGAGCGCGCCGAGGCCGGCGGCGATCTGGCCGACTGGTTCTTCGTCCAGCATGAGTTCGTGATCCTGAACGGCCGCGTGCGCTGGATCGACGAGGCGCGGCAGGCGCCGCCGCTGGAGCTCGCGCGCGTGGACCTGGTGCTGCGCAACGGCCTGCGCCGCCATGAGCTGCGGCTCGACGCCACGCCCCCGCCGGCCTGGGGCGAGCGGCTCTCGCTGCGCGGCCAGTTCACCCAGTCGCTGCTCAAGCGCCCCGGCGATCTGCAGCATTGGAGCGGCTCGCTGTTCGCCGACCTGCCCCGCGCCGATGTGCGCGAGCTGCGCCGCTACCTGGACCTGCCCTTCGAACTCAGCGAGGGCGATGGCGCGCTGCGCGCCTGGCTGGAGATCAAGCAGGGCCAGAGCCAGGCCGCCACCCTCGATCTGGGGCTGCGCGCCGTTAAGCTCAAGCTGGGCAAGCGCATCGAGGCGCTGGAGCTGGCCCAGATCGCCGGCCGGCTCGCCATGCAGCGCAATGCGCAAGGCCTCAGCTTCAGCGCGCGCCAGCTCGGTTTCGAGGATGGCGAGGGCCTGGTGTGGCCGCGCTCGGACTGGTCGCTCTCGCTGCGCACGCGCCAGGCCTCCCAGGTGCTGGGCGCCGAACTGGGCGAGCTGCTGGGCGGCGAGCTGACGGCCCAGCAGATGGACCTGGGCCTGGCCGCGCGCATCATGGCGCGCCTGCCGGTGCCGCCGGCCGCGCACCAGCTGGCGCAGCAGATGGCGCCCAGCGGCCGCGTCAGCGCCTTCAGCGCGCGCTGGGAGGGCTCGCCCGAGGCGCCGCAGAGCTACCGCATCAAGGGGGCGCTGGACCAGCTGAGCCTGGCCGCCGGCGTGCCCGCCGATGCGCACAGTGCAGCCCGCCCGGGCCTGTCCGGCGCCCAGCTGCAGTTCGACGCCACCGAGAAGGGCGGCACGGCGCGGCTGGCGATACGCGACGGCATGCTGGAATTTCCCGGCGTGTTCGAGGAGCCGCGCATCCCCCTGCAGACGCTCAGCGCCGGGCTCGACTGGCGCATCGAGACGACGCGCAAGGACGGCGGCCCGCCCCAGGTGGAGCTGCGCGTCAGCGAGCTGCGCCTGCAGAACGAGGATTTAAAAGGCGAGTTCGAGGCCAGCTGGCGCACCGGCAGCAAGCCCGGCAGCGGCCGCGGCGCGCGCCTGCCCGGCAGCCTCGATCTGACCGGACGCATCGACCAGGCGCCCGCGCGGCGCGTGGTGCGCTACCTGCCGCTGGTGGTGGGCGAGACCGCGCGCGGCTATGTGCGCGATGCCATCCGCGGCGGCGAGGCGCAGCAGGTGCAGGCACGCGTGCGCGGCGACCTGGCGGACTTTCCCTTCGACGGCCCGCGTGCGGCAGGCGGCGGCATTTTCCGCATCAGCACCCAGGTGAAAGATGTGGAGCTGGCCTATGTACCCAGCCACGCCGCCACCGAGCAAAGCCCCGCCTACAACTCGCCCTGGCCGGTGATGGAGCAGCTCAATGCCGAGCTGATCTTCGAGCGCGGCAGCATGTGGATCCGCAAGGGCCGCGCCAAGGTGCTGGGCTACGAGCTCTTCAATGTGAACGGCGGCATCCCGACGCTGGCGCACCAGGCCCAGCTGGAGATGGACGGCCAGGGCCGCGGCCCGCTGGCCGAGCTGCTGCGCTTCATGCGCAGCTCGCCGCTGTCGGAATGGACCTCGCATGGCCTGGACGCCGCCAGCGCCAGCGGCAACGCCAACCTCAAGCTGGGCCTGAAGATTCCGCTGCTGGACGCCAGCAAGTCCAGCGTCAAGGGTCAGGTCTTGCTGGTCGGCAACGAGCTGCGCCTGCGGCCCGATGCGCCGCTGTTTGCCAACACGCGCGCGCGCATCGACTTCGACCGCAAGGGCGTGCAGCTGCAGGCCGCCGGCGCACGCGTGCTGGGCGGCGAGACCCTGTTCGAGGGCGGCAGCCAGGCCGACGGCAGCCTGCGCTTCAGTGCCCAGGGGCAGTTCAGCGCCGAGGCGCTGCGGCGCGCCAGCGAGCTGGGCCTGCCCAGCCGCCTGGCCCAGTTCATGAGCGGCTCGACCGGCTACAAGCTGGAGCTGGGCTTTGTCAGGGGCCAGACCGAGTTCAGCCTCGGCAGCTCGCTGCAGGGCCTGGCGCTGGAGCTGCCGGCGCCGCTGCGCAAGGAGGCCGACAGCACGCTCAGCCTGCGCCTGCAATCGCGCCTGTTGCCGGGCAATGCGAATGACGGCGCCATGCGCGACGAGCTGCGCCTGGAGCTGGGCAACCAGCTGCAGGCCCATTACCTGCGCGAGCTGGGTGGCGAGAGCGCGCAGGTCTTGCGCGGCGCGCTGAGCGTGCAGGACAACCTGCCACCCCTGCCACCCAGCGGCGTGCAGCTGCAGGCCAATCTGGCCAGTTTCGATGCCGACGCCTGGCTCGCCAGCGCGCAGCGCCTGCTCGGCCCGGTGAGCCTGGAGAACATCGACAGCGGCTACGCGCCCAGCCAGCTGGCCCTGCGCGCGCAGAGCTTCAAGGCCGCGGGCCGCCAGATCACGCGCCTGGTGGCGGGCCTGAGCCGCGCGCCCGAGCAGAACGGCTGGCGCGCCACCATCGATGCCGAACAGCTGAGCGGCTACCTGGAGCTGCGCCAGGCGCGCGCCGGCCAGCCCGGCCGCGTCTACGCCCGTCTGGGCCGCCTGGCCCTGCCCAAGAGCGAGGCCGACTCGGTGCTGCAGCTGCTGGACAAGCAGCCCAGCAGCGTGCCGGCCCTGGACATCGTGGTGGAGGACTTCGAGCTGCGTGGCAAGAAGCTGGGCCGCCTGGAGGTCGATGCCCAGCTGGTGGGGCCGACGCGCGAGTGGAAGCTCGCCAAGCTGCAGCTCAAGCACCCCGACGCGCTGTTCAACGCCACCGGGCAATGGCTGGCCGACGCCGGACAGAGCCAGCGCCGCACCGTGCTCGATTGGCAGCTGGACGTCAGCGACGGCGGCAAGCTGCTGCAGGCCCTGGGCCAGGGGCAGATCCTGCGCGGCGGCAAGGGCAGGCTGAACGGCCAGCTCGGCTGGCAGGGCTCGCCGCTGAGCCCCGACTACCCCAGCATGGGCGGCCAGCTGCATGTGGCGCTGGACGCCGGCCAGTTCCTGCAGGCCGAGCCCGGGGTGGGCCGGCTGCTGGGCGTGCTGAGCCTGCAATCGCTGCCGCGCCGCCTGCTGCTGGACTTCCGCGATGTGTTCTCGCAGGGCTTTGCGTTCGACAGCTTTGGCGGCGACCTGCGCATTGCCAAGGGCGTGGCGCACACCAGCAATCTGCGCATGGTGGGCGTGCAGGCGGCGGTGCTGATGGAGGGCCAGGCCGATCTCGCCGCCGAGACCCAGGACCTGCGCGTGCTGGTGGTGCCCGAGCTCAATATGGGTGGCGCTTCGCTGGCTTATGCGGCCATTAATCCGGCGATCGGCCTGGGCACCTTCCTGGCCCAATGGCTGTTGCGCAAGCCCATGGCGGCGGCCGGCACGGAGGAATTCCATGTCACCGGGAACTGGGATGCGCCCAAGGTCGATCGCATCGAGAAGTCGTCCGAGCGCAGCAACAAGCCGCCCGAGGAGGCGGCCTCAGGAGTGGCACCGTCATCATGAAGCTGGCAGCGATACAGATGGTCTCGGGCCCCGAGCTGGCGGCCAATCTGGCGCGCGCGCGCCACTGGATGGAGGCCGCCAGGGCCGAGGGCGCCGAGCTGGTGGCCCTGCCCGAGTACTTCTGCCTGATGGGCACGGCCGACACCGACAAATTGGCCATCGCCGAGGTCGATGGCGAGGGCCCCATCCAGGCCATGCTCGCCCAGGCGGCGCGCGAGCTGGGCCTGTGGGTGATAGGCGGCACCCTGCCGATCAGGACCGCGCAGCCCGACAAGGTGCGCAATGCCTGCTGCGTCTATGCGCCCGACGGCAGCCGCGCCGCGCGCTACGACAAGCTGCACCTGTTTCGCTTCGACAACGGCCGCGAGCGCTATGACGAGGGCCGCGTGCTCGAGCCCGGCGAGGCGCCGGTGACGCTGCGGGCCGGGCCGCTCAAGCTCGGGCTCTCGGTCTGCTACGACCTGCGCTTTCCCGAGCTTTACCGTGCCATGGGCGCCATGGGTGGGGGTGACCCCTGCGACCTGCTGGCCGTGCCGGCGGCCTTCACCTACACCACCGGGCAGAAGCATTGGGAGCTGCTGCTGCGTGCCCGCGCTGTGGAGAACCTGGCCTATGTGATCGCGCCGGCCCAGGGCGGCATGCATCCCAACGGCCGCCGCACCTGGGGCCACAGCATGATCGTCGACCCCTGGGGCGAGGTGCTCGCCTGCCTGCCTGAGGGCGAGGGCCTGGCCATCGCCGAGTTGGACGCGCCGCGCATGGCCGCCCTGCGCGCCCAGCTGCCGGCCCTGCAACACCGCCGACTTTGATCGAGGAGCACGCCATGCAACGCCGCACATCACTCCTGGCCCTGCTGGGGTCAGGTCTTGCGCTGACCGGCTGCGGCACGCCCGCCGACCCCGAGGGCATGCGCCTGAGCGTGGCCGAGGGCCTGCAGCTGCGCGGCTGGGTGCCCGAGGCGCTCAAGCAGCAGGTGCAGCTCGGCCAGGTGCTGGGCGGCCAGCCGACCGGCCGCCTCTGGGGCTCCAAGATCGGCGACGAAGCGCTGCGCGTGGCCTTGCAGGAATCGCTCAAGGCCGCCGGCATGCTGGCGCAGCAGCCGCAGGGCGGCCGCTACGAGCTGCGCGCCGCGCTGCTCGCGCTGGAGCAACCGGTGGTGGCGGTAGGCGACGCCCGCGTGGTGCTGACGATGGCCTACGAACTGCTGGACAAGGCCGGCGGCGGCAATGGCAACAACAACAAGCTCTACCAGCGCGAGCTGCGCAGCGTGCATGTGGCCGAGTTCGGCGACGCCATGCTGGACCAGAACGAGCGCCTGCGCCTGGCCAACGAGGGCGCGCTGCGCAAGAGCATCAATGCCGTGCTGCGGGAGCTGCTGGAGCTGCGCTACTGACAAGACCTGGCACCGGCCGCGGCGGCTTGACCAACCAGGCTTGCCGGGTGGTCTGCAGGAGCCGATGGAGGTGCTGGGCCTGGATGCTGTGGCTGTTGCTGTTCATGGCGCCAGTGTCGGCGGGCTTGATGACAGCTTGAAGACGCGGGGGGTGGGGATGTGGGGATCTCGCCTAAGTGCGGGAGTGTTGGCCCAACACCGCTGCGCGCCTGCCACCCGGGCGGATTGTGACTGCTCGGCTTGGGCCGATCAGTCATCCTCCGTGCCCTCCCGGGCACTTCGGACCATCGCTGCGCGATGTCCTACGGCAGCCACTGGCTGCCGTAGAGCGAACGTGGTTCTCATCCGCTCCGCGAACCGCCAAACGAAAATGGCTCCCACGAGGGGAGCCATTTGCGTTTGGTGGCCTGGGGCGGAATCGAACCACCGACACGCGGATTTTCAATCCGCTGCTCTACCAACTGAGCTACCAGGCCTTGTCTTGTCGCCGCTGCTTGGTGGCTTTTTCAAGCCGCTCAAATCAGCGAAGACCGAGAGTGTAGCACTAAATTCCGCTGTTGCGCTTGTTTCTTGTGAGATCGACACCCAGCTGCTTGAGCTTGCGGTACAGATGGGTGCGCTCGAGGCCGGTTTTTTCGGCCACGCGGGTCATCGAGCCGTTCTCCTTGGCGAGGTGGAATTCGAAATAGCTCTTCTCGAAGGCATCGCGCGCCTCGCGCAGCGGTCGGTCCAGCTCGAACACCTGCTCGGAGGCCAGGCCCTGCGGCGGTAGCACGGCCACGGGCGCGACGCTCAGGCCGGTGGGCGCATGCGAGATGGGCAGGCCGCCCACCAACTCGCTGCGCTCGAAGCTGGCCATGGTCACCGTGGGCGCGGGGCGCGGCGCGGTCTTCACCAGGGCCTGCTCCACCGCACGCAAGAGCTTCTGCAGGGTGATGGGTTTTTCCAGGAAGGCGATGGCGCCGAACTTGGTGGCTTCCACCGCGGTGTCTATGGTGCCGTGGCCGCTCATCATGATCACCGGCATCGAGAGCTGGCCCGAACTGCCCCACTCCTTGAGCAGGGTGATGCCGTCGACATCGGGCATCCAGATGTCCAGCAGCACCAGGTCCGGACGCATGCGCTCGCGCACGCTGCGGGCCTGGGCGGCGTTCTCCGCCAGTTCGATGGTGTGCCCCTCGTCGGAGAGGATTTCAGACAGAAGGGCTCGAATGCCCAGTTCGTCGTCGACTACAAGAATGGTTGCCATGTATGCCTACTGTTCACGCGGGCCGGCGCGTCTCTGGCGTCTCGGCCGGGCTCGGTGCAGTCGCGAGTTTTGAAAATGATAACGAAACTTGAGCGCCCACTACCGGCAGCGCCTCGTCGCCTTCCTTGTGCAGATTCACCAGGCGGATGCGCGCGCCATGTTCATCTGCGATTTTCTTCACCACCGCCAGTCCGAGGCCGGTGCCCTTGGACTTGGTCGTCACGTAAGGCTCGAAGGCCCTCTTGAGCACCTTGTCCGCAAAACCGGGGCCATTGTCCGTCACTTGCAGACGCAGGCCGCGCAGCTCGCCAGCATCGCTGAAAGCCTTCTGCGTGCGCACGCTTACATGCCCGTCGGGGCGCTCGCTCACGGCGTCGAGCGCGTTCTGCACCAGGTTGTGGATGACCTGGCGCAGCTGGGTGGCGTCGCCATTGATGAGGGGTGGGTCGCTCGTCAGCTCGGCATGCAGGCGGCCGGCTTCCTGGGCCGGCGCGTACAGCATCAGCACCTCGCTCACCAACGCGTTCAGGTCCAGGCCCTTGAGGCTGGCGGCGGGCAGGCGCGCGTAATCGCGGAACTCGTTCACCAGCTGCTTCATCGCCTGCACCTGGTTGACGATGGTGGCCACCGAGCGCACCAGCATGGCTTGGTCGGCACCCTCGAGCTTGGCCTCGAGCTTGTGCTGCAGGCGCTCGGCCGAGAGCTGGATGGGGGTGAGCGGGTTCTTGATCTCATGCGCCAGGCGGCGCGCCACCTCGCTCCACGCCTGGGAACGCTGGGCTGAGACCACCTCGGAGATATCGTCGAACACCATCAGGCGCGCATCATGCGGCAAGGAGGCGCCTCGCACCAGCAGGGTTAGCACGTCCTGGCTCTGGTCCAGCTGCAGCTCGAAGGCCTCCTGCCAATGGTCGCGCTCGGCCGCGCCCTCGGCGCCCAGCTGGGTGCCGGCATTCATCTCAAAGCGCTGCCAGACCGCCTTGGCAAAGGCCGCCAGCTGCGGCACCTCGTCCAGCTGCCGGCCGCGGTAGGCCGCCAGCGGCAGCTTGAGGATGCGGGTGGCACCGGGGTTGACGGTGTCGATGCGCTGCCGGGCATCGAACACGATCACGCCGGCGGTGAGGTTGTCGAGGATGGTCTGCAGATTGGTGCGCGCGCTCTCCAGCTGGGCCACGCTCTGCTCCACCAGGCCGCGCGCATCCGCGAGCTGCTGGGTCATGTCGGCAAACGAGCGCGTCAGCCCGCCCAACTCGTCGCGCGAGCTCAGCACCGGCTTGCGCGTGAGGTCGCCCTGGGCCACCTGGCGCACGCCGTCGGCCAAGAGCAGCAGTGGCCGCGCCAGCTGGTTGCCCAGGGTCACCGCCAGCAGCAGGGCGGCAAACACCGCCAGCACCAGCACCAGGGTGAGGGTGCCCAGGTACATGCGGCGCAGACCGTCGCGCTCCAGGCCGCGCTGCAGGTATTCGGCATTCGCCGCCTGCACCGCCAGCGCATTCGCCACCATGCTGGCGGGCAGGGCCTGCACCACCATCAGGTAGCGATCGCCGCCGCCCAGGCTGAGCTCGCTGGAAGGCAGCAGGGCCAGCGCGCGCAGGCGCGGCGGGTCTTCCTCCAGGCTGTCGATCTTGCTCACCAGGCCGCGGGCGCGCACCTGGCGCAGCAGCTCGGGCTGGGGCCGGTCGGGGGTGAGCGAATGGGTGTCGCCGCCCACGCCCACCAGGATCTGGCCGTTGGGCCCCACCAGGGCCACGGTGCGCGCCGAGAGTTGCTCGCGCACGCGCTCCAGCGCCAGCGTCTGCGGCATGCTGCCCAGCTCGGCCAGGCGCTCGGCGGCGCTGCGCGTCTTCACGCCCAGGTCTTCCACCAGGCTGTCCAGCGTGCCCTGGCCCAGCTTGAGGCCGGCATCCAGCGCGCTCGCCAGCTTGACATCGAACCAGCTCTCGATGCTGCGGTTCACGAACTGGTAGGAGACGGTGTAGATCAAGAGGCCCGGCACCACCCCCACCAGTGCGAAGATGGCCGCCAGCTTGAGCAGCAGCCGGCTGCCGAACTTGCCGCGCTTCACGCGCACCACCAGGCGTACCGCGGCGATGCCGATCACCAGCACCAAGAGCGCCGCCACCACCACATTGAGCCAGAACAGCCAAACATAGTGGCGCTCGAAGAAGCCGCGCGGCGCGGTGGCGCCGATCGATAGCAGGAAGGCCAGCACCCCGCAGGCGCCGGTCACCGCCACCAGGGAGACCACCCAGGCCCAACGCGCCGCTTTTGTCATGGCGCCAGCTTGGCGCTGAAGTCCGGGTTCAGGTTGAGCGTGCGCTCGACCTTCAGGTCCCAGCCCTGCGGCGCGCCCAGGCCGATCTGCATGGGCCGCGGCAGCTGGCTGGTGTCGAGCTTGTAGCTGAACTCCAGGTAGTAGCGGCCATCGTCCTCCAGCTCCTTGGCCTCGGCGATGCGCCAGCCCGACACGCCGCGCAGCGAGGCCACCGCCTCGGCCAGGCTCTCATAGCTCTGATTCAGACCGCCGGTGCTGACGCGGTATTGCCGGGTCAGCGGCTGCCAGGCCAGGCGCCAGCTGCGCGAGGCACGCGCCACGCGGGCATCGCGCCAGTACCAGCGGTTGCGCAGCACCGCCGCCTCGGCGGAGAAATAGATGGGCACGCCCTTGGCCAGCGCCTCTTCCACCGGCTTGGGCAGCTCGAAACGGGTGCTGAAGCTGAGCGCCAGACCATCGTCGACGCGCTCGGTGCTGAGCTGGTTGAGCAGCACGCCGTCGGCGCGCGCCAGCCCCAGCCCTAGCCACAACAGCAGCCCGGCCAGCCACAGCAGCGCCCGGCCCGGGCGGGCGGCGCTGGCGAGCGTGGCGGTGGACGGGAAGGGCGTGCTGAGGATCAAGGCGCGTGTCAGGGGTCAGGCTTGCTTGGTGATGAGGGCGTAGTAGAAGCCGTCCAAAGCCGCGGCTCCCTGCGTCTCATTGTCGGCCAGGGGCAGCAGGTGACCCGTGACGCCTTGCACCGCGATCGACTTGGCGTCGGCATGGCGTTGCAAAAATGCGTCGGTCTGCGCCTGGCCCTCGGCCTTGAAGACCGAGCAGGTGGCATAGACCAGGCGGCCGCCCGGCTTCAGCGTGGGCCACAAGGCCTCCAGCAGCTCGGTCTGGATGGCCGCGAGCTGGGGGATGTCGCCCGGCCGGCGCAGCCAGCGCACGTCGGGGTGGCGGCGCACGATGCCCGAGGCGCTGCAGGGCGCGTCCAGCAGGATGGCGTCGAAGGGCTCGCCATCCCACCAGGCGGCGGTCTGGCGCGCATCGGCGGCCTTCAACGTCGCGCGCTGGCCCAGGCGGTCGAGGTTCTGCTGCACGCGCTGCAGGCGCTTGGCATCGGCATCCAGGGCCAGCAGCTCGATGTCCGGGCGCAGCTCCAGCAGGTGCGCGGTCTTGCCCCCTGGCGCGGCGCAGGCATCCAGCACCCGGGCGCCCGGGGTCAGGTCTTGCGGCTGCCAGTGCAAGAGCAACAACGGGGCGGCCAGCTGGGCGGCGGCGTCCTGCACCGACACCTCGCCCGCCTCGAAGCCCGGCAGGGCAGTGACGGGCACGGCCTTGGCCAGGCGCAGCGCCTGCGGCGTCACGCCGCCCAGGGCCTGGGCGGCGATGCCGGCCGCGGCCAGGCGTTCCACATAGGCGGCGGCCGTGCCGTGGCGGGCGTTCGCGCGCAGCGTCATCGGCGGCTGCAGATTGTTGGCGGCCAGGATGGCGGGCCATTGCGCGGGCCAATCCTGGCGCAGCTGCGCGATCCACCAGTCCGGGTGGTTGTGGGTCGCCACCGCATCGGCCTGCAGCTGCGCCAGCAGGGCGCTGCGCTCGCGCAGAAAGCGGCGCAGCACCGCATTGACGAAATTGGCGCTGCCCTGGGCGCGCTGGCGCACCGCGCTGACCGCCTGGTCCACCACGGTGTGCTCGGCATAGGGCGGGGCGGCCTCACCCTGGGACGGCAGCAGCAGGGCCAGGGCGCAGATCAGCAGGTTGTCCACCTTGGGCGGCGGCGCCTTGGGCGCCAGCAGCGCGCGCAGGGCCTGGGCGCTGCCGAGCCGGCGCAGCACCAGAAAGCTCAGCGCCTGCGTGCCCGGGCGCAGCGCTGCCGGGCAGCGCCCCAACAATTCGGTGAGCGATTGGCCGCTGCGCACGGCTTGTACGGTATCGGCCACTTGCAGCAGCAGGCGCTGCAAGGTGGCGGCTTGGGGAGTGGCGGCGGGCTTGGACACGGCGGCAGTGTAGAGCCAGCCCAGCGCTGCAAGGTTATGCCAATCCGGCCACAATGCCCGGCAACCGACTCATCCGACGAGTGACGAGACACCCATGCCCGCCAAGAATCAGCCCCAGCTGGCCGCCGCCGAACTGGCCGCCCTGCCAGCGTCCGAGCGCATCCGCTACCGCCTCATCAGCGCCAACTGCCGCCACCATGCCAACGACAATATCGCGGCCTTCATCGAAGCGGGCGAGCTGGACGAGCTGCAGGCCGAGGTGCAGGCCAAGCTGCAGGAGGTGCTGCGCGCGATGGTGATCGACACCGACAGCGACCACAACACCCAGGAGACCGCCAAGCGCGTGGCCAAGATGTTCGTGCGCGAGATCTACAAGGGCCGCTATGTCGAGGCGCCGCCGGTGACCGAGTTCCCCAACGTCACCCGCCTCAACGAGCTGATGATCGTCGGGCCCATCAAGGTGCGCAGCGCCTGCTCGCACCACCTCTGCCCGATCCTGGGCCGGGTCTGGATCGGCCTCCTGCCCAACGAGCATTCCAACCTGATCGGCCTCTCCAAGTACGCGCGCCTGACCGACTGGATCATGAGCCGGCCGCAGATCCAGGAAGAGGCTGTCACCATGCTGGCGAACGAATTGCAGGAACGCGTGCAGCCCGACGGCCTGGCCATCGTGATGGAGGCCGACCATTTCTGCATGCATTGGCGCGGCGTCAAGGACAGCGAGTCCATGATGACCAATAGTGTGATGCGCGGCGCCTTCCTGAAGGACCCGAACCTGCGCCGCGAATTCCTCTCACTCTTGAGCAAGAAGTGACCCCATCATGCTAGTCCGCCTCCTCTACGCCAGCCGCGCCGTCCAGCCCCTGAGCGACGCCGATCTCGCCACCATCCTGAAGCAGTCGCGCGAACACAATCCCGCCGAGGGCCTGACCGGCCTGCTGTGCTACAGCGAGGGCGTGTTCATACAGCTGCTGGAAGGCGGCCGCGACGCGGTGAACGCGCGCTACAAGCACATCGTCGGCGACGCGCGCCACAAGGATGTGATCCTGCTCAGCTACGAGGAGGTGCCCGAGCGCCAGTTCGCCGGCTGGACCATGGGCCAGGTCAACCTGCACCGCCTTAACCCCGCGCTGGTGCTGAAGTACTGCGCCTCGACCAAACTCGACCCCTACGCGATGAGCGGCCGCGCGGTGATGGCCTTGTTCCAGGAGCTGGTGAGCTCGGGCGCGATCGTCTGCAGCTGAGGCCCTACAGCGAACGTGCCTCGGCGAAGCCGAAGAAGCTGCTCAAGACCCGGGTTGGGAACTGCTGCACCGCCTGGTTGTAGGCGCCCACCGCCTGATTGAAGACCTGGCGCGCGAAGGCGCGGTGGCGCTCCACCATCTTGAGTTCGTCGGCCAGGGTGTAGACCTCGGCATGCTCGCGCAGCTCGCCATGGTGCTCGATCAGCGACATCAGGCGCGTCAGCGCGGCCGCATGCACGGCCGCGGCCACCGCCAGATTGGCCAGCGGGTCGGCCGCAAAGGGGCGCGCGCGCACCGCCTGGGCCGCCGCATGGGCTTCGGCCTGGGCCGTCTCCAGTGCGTCGAAGGTGGCCTGTTCGGTGACCAGCAGCGGGCGCAGCAGGCCCAGCAGCTTGGCACACAGCGCGGCGCGCTGGTTCAGCGCCTCGTCCAGTTGGGCATAGGCCGCCACAATGGCATTGCGCAGCCGCATCACGCGGTTGTAGGCGCCCACGGCCCAGAAGAACAGCGCCGCCAGGCTGGCCCAACCGGCCCAGGACCAAACGTTCATTGCGACAGCCCGGCCCGGTATTCCTCATGGCCGCGCGCGCGCAGCTCGCAGGCCGGACAGCTGCCGCAGCCATAGCCCCAGGCATGGCGCTGGCTGCGCTCGCCTAGGTAGCAGGTATGGCTGTGCTCGATGATCAGCTCGTTGAGCGCCGCGCCGCCGAGCTGCGCGCTGAGCGCCCAGGTCTCGGCCTTGGTGAGGAACATCAGCGGGGTTTCCAGCGTCATGGGCGCGTCCAGGCCCAGGCTCAGCGCCACCTGCAAGGCCTTCAGCGTGTTGTCGCGGCAGTCGGGGTAGCCAGAGTAGTCGGTCTCACACATGCCGCCCACCAGCACCGAGGCGCCGCGGCGGTAGGCCAGGGTGGCGGCGAAGCTCAGGAACAGCAGATTGCGGCCCGGCACAAAGGTGTTGGGCAGGCCGTTGGCCTGCATCTCGATGGCGCGCGCCTCGGTCAGCGCGGTGTCCGAAATCTGGCCGAGGAGGCTCAGGTCCAGCAGATGGTCCGCGCCCAGTTTGGCGGCCCAGGCCGGGAACTGCGCCGCCAGCTCGCGGCGCAGCACCTGCCGGCAGTCCAGCTCGACGCGATGCCGCTGGCCGTAATCGAAACCTATGGTCTCGACCTCGGCATAACGCTGCAAGGCCCAGGCCAGGCAGGCGGTGGAATCCTGCCCGCCTGAAAACAGCACCAGGGCCTTCTTCATGACAGCCCCTCGCATGGCGGGTACGCCACGCGGTCCCCCGAGGGGACGCGGGCCGGCTTGGGAGCGGCCCGGCGCTCGGCCCGCCACGCACTGCGATATGCCAATGGTCTCATTCGCGCACCTCGCCCTGTCCCAGCACCAGCCACTTCATCGAGGTCAGGCCCTCCAGGCCCACCGGGCCGCGGGCGTGGAACTTGTCGGTGGAGATGCCGATCTCGGCGCCCAGGCCGTACTCGAAGCCATCGGCAAAGCGCGTGCTGGCGTTCACCATCACGCTGGCCGAATCGACCTCGCGCAGAAAGCGCATCGCGTTCGGGTGGTTGCTGGTGAGGATCGCATCGGTATGGTGCGAGCCGTAGCGGTTGATATGGGCAATCGCCTCGTCCAGGCTGTCCACCACCTTGACACTGATGATGGGCGCCAGGTATTCCTCGCTCCAGTCGGCCTCGCTGGCCGGCACGGCCGCGGGCAGCAGCGCGAGCGTGCGCAGGCAGCCGCGCATCTCCACGCCCTTGGCCGCGAAGATCGCCGCGATGCGCGGCAGGAAGGCGCCCGCCTGCCTGCTGTGCACCAGCAGCGATTCGGTGGCATTGCAGGGGCTGTATTTCTGCGTCTTGGCGTTGTCCACCACCTTGAGCGCCAGTTCCAGGTCGACCTCGGCATCCACATAGCTGTGGCAATTGCCGTCCAGATGCTTGATCACCGGCACGCGCGCCTCGCGGCTGATGCGCTCGATCAGGCCCTTGCCGCCGCGCGGGATGATCACGTCCACATACTCGGGCATGGCGATCAGGAGCCCCACCGCGGCGCGGTCGCTGGTGTTGACGAGCTGCACGCCGTCGGCCGGCAGGCCGGCCTCCTGCAGCGCCGCCGCCACCAGGGCGGCCAGCGCCAGATTGGAATGCAGGGCCTCCGAACCCCCGCGCAGGATGCAGGCATTGCCGCTCTTGATCGCCAGCGAGGCGGCCTCGATGGTGACATTGGGCCGGCTCTCGTAAATCATGCCGAACACGCCCAGGGGCACGCGCATCTGGCCCACGCTGATGCCGCTGGGGCGGCGCTTCACGCCGCTGATCTCGCCGATCGGATCGGGCATGGCGGCGATCTGCTCGCAGCCGTCGGCCACCGTGGCCAGCACCTTGGGCGTCAGCTTGAGGCGATCCAGCATTGGCGCATCCAGGCCGCCGGCGGCCTGCTGCAGATCGCGCTCGTTGGCGGCCTGCAGGGCCGGACCGGCCTCGCGCAGGCGGCGCGCCAGCGCCAGCAGGGCCTGGTTCTTGGCGGCCGTGGAGGCCGCGGCCATCAGGGTGGCGGCGGCGCGGGCGCGCTCGCCCAGCTGGCGCATATAGGGCGCGAGATCGTTGGGAATGGCTGCTGCGTTCATGGCGAGCATTCTCGCCCAAGCCCGCCCATCACGCGGTGAGCGGCCAGGCCCAGACGCTCAGGGCAGCGCCGCCATCGCCTGCACCGGTAGCTCCAGCACGAACTGGAAGCTGCTGCCGCGGCCGAGTTCGGTGCGCACCTCGATCTCGCCGCCCATCAGCCGCACCAGCTCCTGGCTGATCGACAGGCCCAGGCCGGTGCCGCCCTGGCGCCGCGTCGCCTCCGAGACTTGCTCGAAGGGCTGGAACAGGCGCGCCAGTTGCTCGGCCGGGATGCCGATGCCGGTATCGCTGACCTCGAAGCGCACCCGTGCCATGCCGCCCTGGAAGGCGAGCAGGTCCAGGCGCAGGCTGACATGGCCATGGTCGGTGAACTTGACCGCGTTCGAGAGCAGGTTGAGCAGGACCTGGCGCAGGCGCTGGCCATCGGCACGCACCCGCGTTGGCACGCCGGGGTGCAGCTCAAGGCGGAACTCCAGACCCTTCTCATGGCTGCGCAGGCGCACCGCATCGCAGACCATCTCCACCAGCGCCAGCAGGTCCAGGGTGGCGGTCTGCAGGCTGACCTTGCCGGCCTCGATGCTGGCCATGTCCAGCAGGTCGGTGATCAGGCTCAGCAGATGCTCGCCCGAATCGCGTATCAGTTTGATCTTGCCCTGCTGCGCCGGCTGCAGGCTGGCGTCCATCTGCAGCAGCTGGGCAAAGCCCAGGATGGCGTTGAGCGGGGTGCGGAACTCATGGCTCATGGTGGCCAGGAAGCGGCTCTTGCTCTGGTTGGCGCTCTCGGCGCGCTGCTTGGCCTGGCTCAGCTCCTGGGTGCGCTCGGCCACCAGATCCTCCAGATGGTCGCGGTGGCGCGTCAGCTCCTGCTCGGCCAGGCGGCGCTGCGAGATGTCGCTGACCATGCCCTCGATGCGCTGGCGGCCCTGTGCGTCGGCGACGAGGTGCACGCTCAACTCGATCCAGAGCTCGCGGCCGTCGCGCGTGGCCACCAGCATGGGCACTTGCTGAAGCAGGCGGTGGCGCAGCAGGGCGCGCGCGATGCGGCGGTATTCGTCCGGCTGCACACGCGCCAGGCGGCGCAGGCTGGCGCCCTGCAACCTGGCCTGCTCGGGCCGCGCATAGCCCAGCATGGAGGCGAGGGCGCGGTTCAGGCCCAGCAGCCGCCCATGCGAATCGGCCTGGAAGATGCCCTCGCTGGCGTTCTCGAACAGGCTGCGGTAGCGCTCCTCGCTGGCGCGCAGGCCCAGCGAGCTTTGCTGCAGTTGCAGGCTCATGGCGTTCAGCTGCGCCGTCAGCACGCCGACCTCGTCGGCCCGCTCCACCGGCAGCTGGGCGCCCAGCTCGCCCTCGGCGACGCGGCTGGCCAGATCGCCCAGGCGCGACACCGGCCGCTTCACCAGCCGGTTCACCAGCACATAGCTGGCCCCCACCACCGCCAGCAGCACGGCGGCCAGCAGGCTGGCGACGAAGCGCCTTGTGCTGGCCACGCTCGCGCGCACCAGGGCGCGCGTGTAGACCAGGTCCACATGACCGACCACGCTGGAGGCGCTGCCGGCACGGGCCTGGTAGATCACCTCGAAGCGATGCGCCAGCGGCTGCACGGCCGCCTCCTTGCGCGAGCGCGACAGCACCAGGCCCTCGACCCCCATGGCGCTCAGCGTGATGGCATGCACCTCGGGATCGGCCATCACCGCATCGAGCAGATTGGCGATGGCGGCGTTGTCGAGGTTCCATACCGGCCCGGCAAAGCCACGCGCCAGCAACTGGGCCATGCGCGCCTCGCGCAGCTCCAGCGCAGCGTTGAGCTCGCGCTCCTCACGCGCGGTCCAATACCAACCCACCAGCATCACCAGGGCGGTGGCGGCCAGGCCGATGCCGGCAATCAAGCGCGTCTGGATGCTCAGCACTCTGTGCGACAGGCGCAAGCCCCTCTCCCATACGCTGCCGCCGCGGCAGCTTGGCCCGCAGTGTCGCCCAAAAAGCGCGCTCAGGGTCGGAATTGCGGCGCCGGCTCGGCCTCGCTCCAGCGCCAGGGCAACACGGCGGGGCGCCACAGCCCGCCTTGCACCGCCAGGCGCAGATCCTGCCCGTCGATCTCGGCGCGCACGCGCAGGTGCAGCAGGCCGCCGTCGCGGTAGTCCAGCAGCAGCAGTCCGGCCTGCGGATGCACCGAGAGATTGCCCAGGGTGTTGAAGAACAGATTGCCCGGGTAGTCGGCCAGGTCGAGCCAGAGCTGTCCATGCTGCCAGCGCTGGCGCAGAAATCCCGGCGGCCCGCCGCGGTGCGAGACATCCAGACCCTCGCTGCCATCCGGGCTGCGCGCGCGCGCCGAGGCGCTTGCGATGAAGGCGGTGTCGCTGCGGGCGATCAAGGCCAGCGCCGCATCGTCCAGGCCCGGGCCGAGCGTCTGGCTGGCCGGCGCCGGGCCGGGTGGGCGCGGCAGCGGCTGCCGTGCCTGGATGTATTTGGGGCAGTTGCCGAAGCTCTGCAGCACCTCGATGCGCAGCCGGCCCTCGGCATGCGCCAGCACGCGGCCGTTCATGCGATTGCGCCGGCGCGTGTGCGGCTCCAGGCCCAACACGCCCACCGGCGCACCGGGGGCCAGCAGCGCCAGCACCGGATCGTCCGGCGCGGCCCCCAGCGCCAGCGCCAGCTCGCGCTCATGCGGGCTGCTCACAAAGCCTGGCGCTCCCGCCACCATGCTGGCCCAGGGCTGGCCCGCGGAATCCAGCGCCGCCAGCAAGAGCGTGGGCAGCTTGCCAAACAGCTCGCGGTGCTGCTCGGGCATATAGCTGCGCACCACCTTGGCGCCGACCTGCGCCATGCGTTCGCGCACGCCGAGCCGCGCCTGCAGGGCCTGCTCGCCGGCGTGGAAGGGATCCGCGCCCGTCATGGCTGCACCATCAGGCCTGCGGCATGTGCTGCCAGCGCGGTGCGGTGTGAAAGCGAGGCCGGGGGCAGCGGCAGGAGTTGGCGTGGTGGATGCATGGCGGGACCGGGTTGACAAGGCGCCCAGCGTAAGGGGCACAGTCGCCCAAGAGAACGGCGCCGCAGCGCCATTCACTATTTCAGCCTCTGCATGAATCGCGTGGCCGATCTGGCTAGGCCTTCTTGGCCGCCGCCTTCCTGGCCGGTGCCTTGCCAGGCGCCTTGGCGGCACGCGGTTCGAACTCGAACATCACCTTGCCCTCCTTCTTGTCGAAGGCGAGGAAGGCCTTGAACTTGCGGCGCGTCTTGTTGGAGACGAAGTTCTCCAGCAGATCGGTCTTGCCGGTTTCCAAGAGCTTTCTCATCTGGCCCAGCTCGACCGGCTGCTGCAGGATGATCTTGCCGCTCTTGAAATCGCAGGCGGCCTTGGCGCCGACCGCGTGCTGGCAGATGTAGTTCGAGCCATGCTCGTAGACATGGCCGCCGCACTTGGGGCAATGGCCCAGCGATTCCTGGGCGCTGAAGTCCACCGGCTCGCCCTCTTCCTCGGCCTTTTTGGCGTCCTCGCCAAAGTCGAACTCGAGCTTCCAGTTGGCCAGCTCCTCGTCATAGACCAGGGCCAGCTCGGCGGTGAAGGGCCAGCCCGCCTTGGAGCGGAAGCCTTCCAGCGGGCCGATCTTCTTGTGCGCGAGGAACTGCTCCACCTCGGCCAGCTCGAAGCTGCGGCCGCCGGGGATCTTGCCGATGGAGAAGCCGCAGCCCTCATCGCCGTTGCCGTTCTTGCCCACGCAGCTGAAGCGGCGGTAGTTCTCCTTCACCACGCCGCCGCATTTGGGGCAGGGCGTCTTCAGGGTCGCGTAGTCGCCCGGGATGGTGTCGCGGTCGTATTCCTTGGCCTTTTGCACCACGCGCTGGGTCATGGCGGCGATCTCGGCCATGAAGGCATCGCGGTTCAGGCGCCCCTTCTCCATCTCGGCGAGCTGGAACTCCCAGTTGCCGGTGAGCTCGGGCTTGGTGAGATCTTCCACGCCCAGGCCGCGCAGCAGTGTCATGAGCTGGAAAGCCTTGGCCGTGGGGATCAGCTCGCGACCCTCGCGCAGCATGTATTTCTCGGTGATCAGGCCTTCGATGGTGGCGGCGCGCGTGGCAGGCGTACCCAGGCCCTTCTCGGCCATGGCCTCGCGCAGCTCGTCGTCGTCCACCAGCTTGCCCGCACCTTCCATGGCCGAGAGCAGGGTGGCTTCGGTGTAGCGCGCCGGCGGCTTGGTCTGCAGGGCCTTCACGTCCGTGCCCTCGGTGCGCACCATCTCGCCGGCAGCCACCGGCACCAGGTTGGCGCCCGTGCCATCGGCGGCATCGTCGCTCTGGCTTTCCTTGCCGTAGATGGCCAGCCAGCCCGGCTTGACCAGCACCTTGCCATTGGTCTGGAAGCAATACTCCTTGCCGGCGTTCTTCACCGTCGAGATGCGCGTGGTGACCTGGAACTCGGCGGCCGGGAAGAACACCGCCAGGAAGCGCTTGACCACCATGTCGTAGAGCTTGGCCTCGGCCTCGGTGAGGCTCTTGGGCGCCTGCAGCGTGGGGATGATGGCGAAGTGATCCGAGACCTTGGCGTTGTCGAACACCTTCTTGGTCGGCTTGATATAGCCGTTCTTCAGCGCCGTGCTGGCATGCTGGGCCAGCGCCATCAGCGGGCCGGGCAGGTCCTCCGAGGCGATCATCTCGGCGGTCTGCTTGGCCACCGCCAGATAGTCCTCGGGCAGGTAACGCGAGTCGGTACGCGGGTAGGTCAAGACCTTGTGCTTTTCGTACAGGGCCTGGGCCAGGCCCAGCGTGGTCTTGGCCGAGAAGCCGAAGCGCGAGTTGGCCTCGCGCTGCAGCGTGGTCAGGTCATACAGGCCCGGGCTGGCCTGGGTGCTGGGCTTGCTTTCCTCGCTGACACTGGCGGGCTGGCCTTTGGCGGCGGCGGCAATCGCATCCGCCTCGGCCTTCGTCCAGACGCGATCGGCGCGCTGTTCGGCATCCTCGGGATTCTTCTTCCACTTCGGGTCGAACCATTTGCCCTCGTACTGGCCGGCCTGCGCGTCGAACGTGCCGCGCACCTCCCAGTAATCGCGGTAGATGTGCTTGCGGATCTTTTCCTCGCGCTCCACCACGATCGAGAGCGTGGGCGTCTGCACCCGGCCCACGGTGGTGAGGAAGAAGCCGCCGTCGCGCGAATTGAAGGCCGTCATCGCACGCGTGCCGTTGATGCCCACCAGCCAGTCGGCCTCGGAGCGGCAGCGCGCCGCATCGGCCAGCGGCAGCATCTGCGCGTCGCTGCGCAGCTTCTCGAAGCCGTCGCGGATCGCCTGCGGCGTCATCGACTGCAGCCACAGCCGCGACACCGGCTTGGTGATGGCGGCCTTGGCGGTGCCCGCGTATTGCACGATCAGGCGGAAGATCAGCTCACCCTCGCGGCCCGCGTCGCAGGCGTTGATCAGGCTCGTGACGTCCTTGCGGCGGATCAGCTTCACCAGCGCGTTGAGGCGGCCCTTGCTCTTGTCGATCGGGTTCAGGTCGAAGTGCGGCGGGATCACCGGCAGATTGTTGAAGCTCCACTTGCCGCGCTTGACGTCGAACTCCTCCGGCGCCTTGATCTCGACCAGGTGGCCGACGGCCGAACTGACCACGTAGGCGTCGTTCTCGAAATACTCGTCGTGCTTCTCGAACTTGCCCGAAGCGGGCGTGAGCGCTCGCACGATGTCCTGGGCCACGCTGGGCTTCTCGGCAATGATCAGTGACTTGCTCATGGTTCCTTCGTTGTCGTTCGTTCTGTTCGCCAAACTGCGGCTTGCTACGGGGTGCTCGAAGCCATGCCTACAATGCGGCCTCGCGCGCACACGCACACGCGCGCACCCATGATTTCAATGTAACCAACTCGAGCCATGCCGCAAGCCAAGCCCAAACCTGCCGCGCGCCACGCTGCCCACGTCATCAAGACGGCGGGTCGACGCATCCAGGTGCGGCGTTCGGGCGTGCATGGCCGCGGCGTCTACGCGCTGGCGCATATCGAGGCCGGCGAGACCCTGATCGAATACACCGGCGAACGCATCAGCTGGGACGAGGCGATGGACCGCCACCCCCATGACCCTAGCGACCCGAACCATACCTTTTATTTCCAGCTCGATACCGGCGAGGTGATCGACGCCCTCTACGGTGGCAACAGCTCGCGCTGGATCAACCACAGCTGCGAACCCAATTGCGAGGCGGATGAGATCAACGGCCGCGTCTTCATCAAGGCGCTGCGCGACCTCTGCCCCGGCGAGGAGCTGTTCTACGACTACGGCCTGGTGATAGACGAGCGCTACACCCCCAAGCTGAAAAAAGAATACGCCTGCCGTTGCGGCTCGGTCGATTGCCGTGGCACCATGCTGGCGCCCAAACGCTAGATAGATAGACAGACAAACAAACGAGGACCGCACGCGTGCCCAACTCCGCGCTTACGCACCCGCATTGGGGGGTTGAAGCCCTCTGGCAAGACCTGGAACCGCTGCTGCCGGGCCTGTCCATCGAGGTGCTGGCGCGGGTGGACTCCACCAATACCGCCCTGCTGGAGCGCGTGCGCAGCGAGGGTCGCCATCCCGGCGAGCCCGCTGGCTATGGCCGGCGTGCCCACGACATGCACCCCTGCCTGCTGGTGGCCGAACACCAGACCCATGGCCGCGGCCGCATGGGCCGCAGCTGGCATGCCCAGCCTGGCGCCTCGCTGACCTTCTCGCTGGCCGTGCCCATGGACCTGGCGGACTGGTCGGGCCTCTCGCTGGTGGTGGGTTGCGCCATCGCCCAGGGCCTGGAGCCGCAGCCGGCCGGCGCCATACCGCGCCTGCAGCTCAAGTGGCCCAACGACATCTGGCTGGACGGGCGCAAGCTCGGCGGGATCCTGATCGAGACCGTGCCGGCCGGCAGCCAGCGCATGGCCATCATCGGTATCGGCCTCAACGTCACCCAGCAAGACCTGACCCCGCAGGCCGGCCAGTTCAGCGCCGGTTTTGCCAGCCTGGACGAATTCGAAGCCGGCCTGGATGCCCCGGCCGTGCTGGCGCGCGTGGCGCGCCCCCTGGTGCTGGCGCTGCAGCGCTTTGCCGAGGCCGGTTTCGCGCCCTGGCAGGCCGAGTACGCCCGCCGCGACCTCTTGCGCGGCCGCGCGGTGGTGGCCGGCAGCCTGGAGGGCGTGGCCCAGGGCGTGAATGCCAAGGGCGAGCTGCTGGTGCAGACGGCCGAGGGCCTGCAGCCGGTGGGTGGTGGCGAGGTCAGCGTGCGCTTGGGCGACTGATTGACAACGACGATGCTCAGAGCCCTGCTGGTCCTGCTGCTTGCCGCCAATCTGGCCTTCTACGCCTGGACCCAGGGTTGGCTGGATGGCGTCACGGGCCTGCGCGCCCAGGGCGATCGCGAGCCCGAGCGCCTGCAGCAGCAGCAACACCCAGAGCGCCTCAGCCTGGTTTCGCCGCAAAACGCCAAGGCCTTGTTGCAGCAGGCGCGTGCCTGCCTGGAGCTGGGTCCGGTGGAGGGCAGCGAGGCCCTGCGCGGCCTGCAGGCCCAGCTCGACAAGGCCGGCGTGGCCCCCGCCGAGTGGCAGGACATCGCCAGCGAGGTGGCGGGCGTCTGGGCCGTGGCCACCATCAAATTCCCCAACAAGGAATTCCAGGCGCGCAAGGAAGAGACCTACAAGCGCCTGAAGATAAGCTACGAGTACCTCAGCGGCCCGGCCGACGAGATGCCCAGCATGGTGCTCTCGCGCCATGCCAGCGAAAAGGCCGCCGCCGACCAGGTGGAAGCGCTCGCGCAACGCGCGCTCAAGGGTCTGCGCGTGCTGCCCCTGCAAGCCCCCAAGACCCTGCACCTGCTGCGCTTTGCCCAGGCCGACGGCGGCCTGCAGGCGCGGCTGGCCGCGCTCAAGAACGGCGGCAACCTCAGATCCTGCGCCCCCGAGGTGGCCGCGGCCGCGGCTGCGGCTGCAGCCAGCGCTGCCGCTGCGCAGGCGCCCGCGAGTGCTGCCTCGCGCTGACCCTTAGCGACGCGCCCGCCGCAGCAGCGGCACGCAGGCCAGCAAGGCCAATAGCCAGGCACCCTGCATGGCGCCGCCACCGCCGCTGGACACCACCGGTGCTGGCGCCACCGTGACGCCGAGCGTGCCGGCGTAGACAAAACCCAGGTCGTCGGTGAGCGTCAGCTTGACGCTGAAGCTGCCGGCCGCGCTGGGCGTGACGCTGGCGCTCATGCCGCTCTGGCTGGCAAAACCGCTGACGATGCCGCCGCCGTCGACGATGCTCCACACCGAGCTCGCCACCGTGCGCCCGCTGGCCAGGCCCAGCGCGCTGGCGCTGAGCGTGAGCGTCTGGCCGGCCACGGCGGCGGCGCCGGCGCTGATCTGCACCGAGGCGTTGTTGGCGGCCGCCACGGCCTCGACGGCGGCGCCGGCGTCCAGCATGCCAGCACCGCAGGTGGCGGTGCTGCAGTAGCACTCGAGCTGTTCGGTGCTGGTGGGTGCCGCACATTGAGGCACGGTCGCGCTGCTGGGCCTGGCCGGGAAGGGCCGGCTGGTGCTCTTGAGCACATTCACCAGTTCGGCCACGCTGAGGCTGGGCCGTGTCGACAAGAGCAGGGCCGCCGTGCCCGATACCAGCGGCGCCGAGAAGCTCGTGCCCACATTGGCATTGCTGTCCGTGTAGCTGCTGGCCAGCGGCCCCTGCGTGCCCGAGTTGCTGGTGGTGACGAGCGAGTAGAGGCAGGCGCCGGTCTCGTTGACGCAGTTGCCGCCTGGCGCGCTCAAACCCACCTCGGGCCCCATGGCCGAGAAGCCGACCTTGGTGCCGACATGGCGCAGCGCCCCCACCGCCAGCACGCCGGGGCAGTTGGCCGGGATGCCCACCGCCTGGCCGGCGTTGTTGCCGGCGGCGGCGATCACCAGCGCCCCCTTGGCGCCCACCTCGGCGATGGTCTCGCGATAGAGCTGGCCGGTGGGGTCGCTGGCGGCGCAGGAGCCATCGCTGCCCAGGCTCATGTTCAACACGCGTGCCACATGGCTGTTGACCGGCAGGCCGGGCACGGAGACGCCGGCGGCCCAACGCATGCCGGCCATGATGTCGGAGTCGTAGCCACCGCAGCGGCCCAGCACCCGCACCGGCAGGATCTTGCTGCCCCAGCTGACACCGGCGATGCCGATGCCGTTGTCGCTGGCCGCGCCGATCAGGCCGGACACCCGCGTGCCATGCCAGGAGCTGCTGCTCACATCGCTGCTGCTGCAGATGTCCTTCAGCGGGCCGTCCACATCGGCCTGGGAGACGCCATCGCCGGGGTCGCTGGCATCGCTGTCGCGCATACCGCCGTCGTTGGCAACCAGGGGCTCGCTGATCAGGTCATAGCCGGGCAGCAGCTTGGACGCCAGATCGGGGTGTTCGTAGCGCACGCCGGTGTCCAGCACCGCCACCACGGCGCTGCCGGTATTGCTGTTCCAGGCCTTCACCGCATTGATGCTGGAGATCACCGTGCTGTCCGGGGCGCGCAGATACCACTGGCCCGCCGCGATGGCACCGTTGCCCTCGGCAAACAGGGGATCGTTGGGCAGGGCGGTGGCGCGGCGGCGCCGGTCCACCGCCACCAGTTCCACCTCGGCATCGGCCGCCAGGCGCTTGGCCAGCGCGGCCGCATCGATGCCGGCCGCCACATAGACATGGGTGCGCGTGTCCAGGCTGCGGCCCACATGGGTGAGCGCGAGGCCGCTGCGCAGGCCCAGCGCCGTGCCGCGCGTCTGCGCCACCTGGATGGTCTGGCTGGGCAGCGCGTCGGCGGCCAGGATCTTGGCGCGCACGCTCTGGGCGCCGGGCTTGAAACGCACGATCACGCGGGCCTGGCTGCTTGCGCTCACGCTCGCGGCACTGGCGGCCATGCTCGCCTGCATGGGCAAGGTGCTCAGGACAGCCAGCATGGCGCCAGCGGCAAGGTTTCGGCGAACAGTCTTCACGGCGTATCTCCAGACCCATGGCGGTCGCGCCCAGTGTAGGCGTCGCGTCGATTTCGAAAGCCGTAAAGAAGCGCAAAAGTCTGCGCGGCCGACAGCCCAGCGAAGTAGCTCAGGACGGCGCGTCGGCGGTGGCGGCAGGTTCGAGCGAGAGCACGCCACAAGGGACCAGCACCACGGTCTGGCTGCCCAGCAGATCCTCGAACTGACCGGGCCTGAGCTTGAGCGTCAAGGTTTCCAGCCACGACAGGAATTCGAGCCGGTTGGGATCGGGAGCGCCGATCTCGCCCACCGCATTCGGCAGCGCAGGCCGACCCAGGCGCCAGGCCACCCGGAAGGGGCAGGCCATGGTGCCGAAATCGAAGTGAACCCGCTCCTTCTCTATCCCTTCCATGGCGGACAAAAAGCCCACCAGCGGCAGCTCGTCCTTGAACACCGAATGGCGCCGACCGACCGGTGCGAACTTGAACTGCTGCTGCATCGCCACCGGCTCGGCCGATGCCGACATGCAGGGAAGCCGGTAGCGGCTCACATAGTCCAGCACGATGTTGCGTGCGGCGCGATTTACGCTCTCGGACTCGTACACGACGCTCAGCTCGGGCGCTTGGTCCGCGGCCGTGAAACGCGCCTGCACCACCACGCTGCCGGCGTTGCGGTCGAACCAGTAGCGCGGAAACTCCGGATGCTCGGGCGGTGTGCGCAGGCATTCCAGCGCACCCGTGGCCTCGCGCCGCACATGGCGCAGGTAGGTCCATTGAATGCCCGACTGCGGTTTGAAAGAGAACTCCTGCACCACGCTCAGCGTCGCTTGACCTTCGGCCATGCAGGGCAGACGGTAGCCGTCCAGGTAGCGCTCCACCTCGTCCACCATGGCCGGTGTGGCACCGCGCGCCAGGATCTCCACCTTGGGCGGGCGCGTCGGCGAATCAAAGTCGAGTTTCACGCGTACAAAACCGGTGTGGCCACGCCGCTCGTCGTTGCGCGGCAGCCGCGGCGGCTCGGCCTTGCGCGTCAGGCATTGCAGGGTCTGCGCCACCGCCGGGTCCTGCACCACCGATTGCGCCTGGGCCGTGCCCATGGTCAAACACAGCAAGCCCAGGGCCAGCGGCGTGAATCGCCACGTTGTTCTCATCTCACTCCCTCCACATCGCCAACCTGTCGCGGCCGGTCTAGGAACGGAGTATCGCCGCCCGGCGCACGCCACAGCATGGCGTTAGCCCGTAGACGAAAAAAGGCCCCGCAAGCGGGGCCCTTCGGATGCTGTGCGATCGAATTACTTCGAGATGACGCGCACCATCTCGAGCACCTTGTTCGAGTAGCCCCACTCGTTGTCGTACCAGGACACCAGCTTGACGAAGGTACCGTCCAGCGCGATGCCGGCGTCGGCGTCGAAGATGGAGGTGCGTGCGTCACCGCGGAAGTCGGTGGCCACCACCTTGTCTTCGGTGTAACCCAGCACGCCCTTCAGGGCGCCCTGGCTCTGTGCCTTCATTTCGGCGCAGATCTCGGCATAGGTGGCGGGGCTGTTCAGTTCCACCGTCAGGTCCACCACCGACACGTCGGAGGTGGGCACGCGGAAGCTCATGCCGGTGAGCTTCTTGTTCAGCTCGGGGATCACCACGCCCACGGCCTTGGCGGCGCCGGTGCTCGAGGGGATGATGTTTTCCAGGATGCCGCGGCCGCCGCGCCAGTCCTTGTTGCTCGGGCCGTCCACGGTCTTTTGCGTCGCGGTGGCGGCGTGCACGGTGGTCATCAGGCCGCGCTTGATGCCCCACTTGTCGTTCAGCACCTTGGCCACCGGGGCCAGGCAGTTGGTGGTGCAGCTGGCGTTGGAGATGATGGCCTGGCCGGCGTAGCTCTTGTCGTTCACGCCGAACACGAACATCGGGGTGTCGTCCTTGGAGGGGGCCGACATCACCACCTTCTTGGCGCCCGCGGCCAGGTGCTTCTCGGCACCGGCCTTGTCCAGGAACAGGCCGGTGGCCTCGATCACGATGTCGGCACCGACCTCGTTCCACTTCAGGTTGGCCGGGTCGCGCTCCTGCGTCAGGCGAATCTGCTTGCCGTTCACCACCAGGGTGTTGCCCTCGACCGCGACCTCGCCGTCGAACTTGCCGTGCACGCTGTCGTACTTGAGCATATAGGCCAGGTAGTCGGGTTCCAGCAGGTCGTTGATGCCCACCACCTCGATTTCCTTGAAGTTGGCGATGGCAGCGCGGAACACCATGCGGCCGATGCGGCCGAAGCCGTTGATACCGATCTTGATCGTCACGTGAGTCTCCTTGAGAGAAAAGAAAACAACAAAAAACGTCGAACCTATGCAAAAGGGGTGCCGTTGGCACCCCCGTCAGATCACTTGCTCTTCTTCTTGCCCTTCAGCTTGGCCACGCCGAGCGCCACCTTGACGGTGTCCACCACGTTTTCCGCGGTGAAGCCGAAGTGCTTGAACAGCACCGGGGCCGGCGCCGATTCGCCGTAAGTGTCAATGCCCACCACGGCGGCGCAGCCATATTTCCACCAGCCGTCGGTGGCGCCCATTTCCACCGCGATGCGCGGCAGGCCGGCGGGCAGCACGGCCTTCTTGTAGTCGAGGTCCTGGCGGTCGAACACATTCGTCGAGGGCATCGACACCACGCGCACGCCGATGCCGTCCAGCGCCAGCATTTCCTGCGCGCGTAGCGCCAACTGCACCTCGGAGCCGGTGGCGATGATGACCGCCTTGGCCTTCTTGTTCTTGATGCCCACATCGCTGGGCTCGGCCAGCACATAGCCGCCCTTGGCGATGTCGTCCACCGCGGTCTTGGGCGCATAGGGCAGGTTCTGGCGCGACAGCGCCAGCACGCTGGGGCGCTGGGCATTGCCGATCGCCATGGTCCAGGCCACCACGGTCTCGGTGGTGTCGGCGGGGCGCCAGACGTCCAGGCCCGGGATCAGGCGCAGCGAGGCCACATGCTCGATCGACTGGTGGGTCGGGCCGTCTTCGCCCAGGCCGATGGAGTCGTGCGTGAACACATGGATGACGCGCTGCTTCATCAGCGCGGCCATGCGGATCGCATTGCGGCTGTAGTCGCTGAAGGTCAGGAAGGTGCCGCCGTAGGGGATGTAGCCGCCATGCAGGGCCACGCCATTCATGATGGCGGCCATGCCGAATTCGCGCACGCCGTAGTTGATGTGGCGGCCGCCGTTGCTGGCCCCATCGGCCTCCAGGCGGAAGGCCGGGGTGCTCTTGGTGTTGGTGAGGTTGGAGCCGGTCAGGTCGGCCGAGCCGCCCAGCAGCTCGGGCACGGCGGCGGTGAAGGCCTCCAGCGCCAGCTGGCTGGCCTTGCGGCTGGCCACGGTCTCGGCCTTGCCATGGGCGGCGATCACCGCGTCCACTGCGGTCTGCGCGAAGTTGGCGGGCAGCACGCCGGCCATGCGGCGCTGGAACTCGGCGGCCAGCTCGGGGTAGGCCGTGGCGTAGGCGTCGAAGCGCTCGTCCCAGGCGGCTTCCAGCGCGGCGCCGGCGGCCTTGGCGTCCCAGTCGGCATACACCTCTTGGGGGATCACGAAGGGCTCATGCGCCCAGCCCAGCGCCTCGCGGGTGAGCTTGATCTCGTCGCCACCCAGGGCCTCGCCATGCGCCTTGGCGGTGCCGGCGCGGTTCGGGCTGCCCTTGCCAATGGTGGTCTTGGCGATGATCAGCGTCGGCATGTCCGTGCTCATCTTGGCCATGGCGATGGCGGTGTCGACCGACTCCACATCGTGGCCGTCCACCGGGCCGATCACGTTCCAGCCATAGGCCTCGAAACGCTGGGCGGTGTTGTCGATGAACCAGGGCGCGACCTGGCCGTCGATCGAGATGCCGTTGTCGTCGTAGATCGCGATCAGCTTGTTGAGCTTCCAGGCGCCGGCCAGGGCGCAGGCCTCGTGGCTGATACCCTCCATCAGGCAGCCGTCGCCCAGGAAGGCGTAGGTGTGGTGGCCGACGATGTCGTGGCCCTCACGGTTGAATTCCTTGGCCAGCATCTTCTCGGCCAGGGCCAGGCCCACGGCATTGCTGATGCCCTGGCCCAGCGGGCCGGTGGTGGTCTCCACGCCGGGGGTGACGCCCACCTCGGGGTGGCCCGGGGTCTTGCTGTGCAGCTGGCGGAAGGCCTTGAGCTCCTCGATCGGCAGCGCGTAGCCGGTGAGGTGCAAGAGCGCATAGATCAGCATCGAGCCATGGCCGTTGGAGAGCACGAAGCGGTCGCGCTCGGCCCATTGCGGGTTGGCCGGGTTGTGGCGCAGATGACGGTTCCACAGTGCCACCGCGATCTCGGCCATGCCCATGGGGGCGCCCGGGTGGCCGGAATTGGCCTGCTGCACGGCGTCCATGGCCAATGCGCGAATGGCGTTGGCCATCAGGGTGGTGTTGCGGGCAGCGGTATCGGCCATGGTGTGCGGGATGGAGTTCTGGAAAACCCGGCATTTTACTTGCGTCCGCGGCGCCGCCAATCTTGATCCAGAGCAATGCGTCACGGCCGGCTTGGCTTCAACCTCCGGCATAGAACGGAGACAAGACCATGCAAGCCCTGACCCTCACCGTGATACGCGACGAGCACCGCGCCCTCGCCGCGATGCTGCGCTCGATCCCGCTGCTGCTGGCCGAGCACCGCCGCCACGGCAGCCTGCCCGACTTCCACGCGCTGCGCGCGATGCTGTTCTATGTGGACGAATTCCCCGAGCGCCTGCACCACCCCAAGGAAAGCGAGCTGCTGTTCCCGAAGCTGCGCGCGCGTGCGCCGGAGATTCGCGATACCTTGGACCAGCTCGAAGAGGACCATGGCCGCGGCGAGCGCGCCATCCGTGAGCTGGAGCATGCGCTCCTGGCCTTCGAGATGATGGGCGAGGCGCGCCGCGATGCCTTCGAGGCCATGGCACAGCGCTATGTGGCGGCCTATCTGAAGCATATGGAGATCGAGGAGCGCGAGATCCTGCCGCTGGCGGTGAAGATGCTCAGCCCCGCCGACTGGGCCGACCTGGACGAGGCCTTTGCAAAGAACCAGGACCCGCTCACCGGTCATGCCGCCGCCGAGGAATACCAGGCCCTGTTCCAGAAGGTGCTGGCCGCGGTGCCGGCGCCCATCGGCCTCGGGCCGGCGCTCTAGCAAGCCGCTTCTCACTACACTCCCGGCCCATGCGAGCCATCATCCTCGCGGCCGGGCGCGGCGAGCGCATGCGGCCGCTCACCGACCACCAACCCAAGCCACTGCTGCAGGTCGGCGGCAAGCCGCTGATCGTCTGGCATATCGAGGCCCTGGCGGCCGCTGGCGTGCGCGACATCGTCATCAACATCGCCTGGCTGGCCGAGCAGTTCCCGGCCCAGCTGGGCGACGGCGGCCGCTGGGGCCTGCGCCTGCATTACAGCAACGAGGCGCGCGACCATGGCGGCGCGCTGGAGACCGCTGGCGGCATTGCCAAGGCCCTGCCGCTGCTGTGCGCCGACGGCGACGATGGCTTCTGGGTCGTCTCGGCCGATGTGCACCTGCCGGACTTCCGCGCCTCGGCGGCGCGTGCCGAGGCCTTTGCCCGCAGCGACATGCTGGCGCATTTATGGCTGGTGCCGAATCGGCCGCACAAGCCCGACGGCGACTTCGGCATCGACGCCCAGGGACTGGCCACCAGCGCAGCCAGCGGCGCGAGCGGGCCGCGCTACACCTGGTCCTGCGTGGGGCTGTTCAGGCGCGCCCTGTTCGAGGGCGTGAGCGTTGGCCAGCATGCCGCGCTGCGCCCCTGCCTGGAGAAGGGCATCGCGGCGCGCCGCATCAGTGCCGAGCTCTACACCCAGGCCTGGGAGGACGTGGGCACGCCCGAGCGGCTGGCGTCGCTGAATGCGGCGACTACGGACTTGCCCGGGGCGGCAAAGCGCTGAGCCGGGTTCAGAATCGGGCGCAGCATCCAACGCTGCAGCCACCATGACGCCCACCCCCGTAGACGCAAGCGCCGGACCGGCCTGGTGGCTGGCGCTGGGCCTCATGATGGCGCTGGCCGGCGTCACCCTGGCCTGGTGGCGCGCCAGGCGCGCACGCGCGCAATGCGAGGCGCGCGCCCACAGCGCCCGGGCCGAGCGCGCCGAGCTGATCGAGGGCATAGAGGCGCTCAGCGAGGCCTACGCGATGTTCGACGCCGACGACCGTCTGCTGATACACAACCAGGCCTTCGCCCGCCTCTATCCCAGGACCGCGCCGCAATGGCGGCCCGGACTGCGCTACGAGGAGCTGCTGCGCAGCATCATCGCCGCCGGCGAGGTGGTGCCTGCGCTGGGCCAGGAGGAAGCCTGGCTGGCCCAGCGCATGCAGATGCATCGCGAACCGGGCGAGCCCTGGCTGCAGGAGCTGCCCGGCAATCGCTGGGTGCGCATCTACGAGCGCAAGACGGCGTCGGGCGGCACCATAGGCATACGTGCCGACGTCACCGAGCTGGTGCGCACCCAACAGGCCCTGCAGACCAGCCAGGCGCAGCTGCAGGCCATCATCAGCACCGCGGGAGCCGCCATCATCACCATCGACACCGAGGGTCGCATGCGCAGCGCCAATCCGGCCGCGCTGCGCCTGTTCGGCTACGAGCTCGACGAGCTGCTGGGCCAGGACGTTGCGATGCTGATGGATGAGCCCGAGCGCAGCGCGCACGGCCATTACCTGGCGCGTTATCTGCGCGGCCAGGGGGGCGCGCTGATGGGGCGCCTGCGCGAATTCAATGCCCTGCATCGCGATGGCACGCCGCTGACGGTGCAGCTCTCGGTCTCGGAGGTTGGCAGCGAGGCCGAACGCCTGTTCGTCGGCGTGATCAGCGACCTCACCGAGCGCAAGCGCTTCGAGACCGAACTCCAGCATGCCAACGAGCAGCTGCTGCGCCTGTCGACCACCGACGCGCTCACCGAGCTGGCGAACCGCCGCCTCCTGATGCAGCGCCTGGAGGACGAATGGCGGCGCGGCCTGCGCACCGGCGCGCCGCTCTCGCTGCTGCTCGTCGATGTGGACTATTTCAAGCTCTACAACGACCACTATGGCCACCAGGCCGGCGACGCGGCCCTGGTGGCGGTGGCCTCGGTGCTGCGCAACAGCGCGAACCGGCCGGCCGATCTGGTGGCGCGTTATGGCGGCGAGGAGTTCGTGCTGCTGCTGGCGCAGACCGACGCCGAGGGCGCGCAGGCGGTGGCCACGCGCTGCCGCGAGCTGCTGGCCGGTCTGGCGCTGGCGCATGAGCTCTCGCCGCTGGGCACCGGCCGCGTGACGCTTTCGATCGGCATGGTCAGCGGCGTGCCCTACCGCGGCAGCTCGGCCTCGCAATGGCTGGCCCATGCCGACCTGGCGCTCTACCAGGCCAAGTCGCAGGGGCGCGACCGCGCCGTCACGGCCCAGGTGTTCGTCGAGGGTTGATCATCAGCCGGTCGCGTGCGGACCCGAGCCGGCCGTCTGCAGCGTCCCGCTGGCCAGCCATTCGGCCAGCGGACGCTGGCGCCAGGCGCGCAGCTCATCTTCCGACGCGGCACTGGCGCTCACCACGCCCAGCCAGCCGTTGCGGCCGGCGCGCTTGACGGCATAGAGCGCCGCATCTGCCACATCGACCACGCTGGACCAGTCAAGCACGCGTGCATGCTCGGGGGCGAGTGGAAAGCAGGCAAAACCCACCGAGCAGGTCTTGTGCAGCAGGCTGCCGTCGTCCAGCACGAAGGGGTGGTCGGCCACCATGGCGCGGGCGCGCTCGGCCAGTTCGGCGGCATGGCTGCGCGCGGTGGCGCGCGCCACGATCAGGAACTCCTCGCCGCCCCAGCGCACCAGGTAGTCGGCATCGCGGAACACCCCCTGCAGGCGGCCGCGCATCTGCTGCAGCACTGCGTCGCCGGCGGAATGGCCGTGCTGGTCGTTGATCTGCTTGAAGTGGTCCAGATCGACCAGGAAGAACAACAGATCGGCGTCGTCCGGCAGCGGCGCGCCATGCTGCTGGTGGCCCTCGTGGCGACGGATCGCCAGCGCCACATCGGCCTCGATGTGCTGGGCCAGGAAACGCCGGTTGCGCAGGCCGGTGAGCGGATCGGTGAGGCTGGACTCCTGCATTGCCAGTGAGAGCTGCTCCAGCGCCAAGGTACGCTCGCGCACCTTGGCCTCCAGCGCCAACTGCTGGCGCTGCAGAAAAGCGGTGCGCCATTGCACCAGGGCCATGACCAGGCTGCCCAGCAGCAGCAGGCCCAGCACGCGTGCCCACCAGGTCTGCCACCAGGCGGGCCGTACATGCACGCGCAGGCTCAGCTCCTGCGCGCTCCAGGCGCCCACGCGATTGCTGCCGCGCACCCTGAGCAGGTAGTCGCCGGGGCTCAAATTGCCATAGCTGGCGACGCGGAAGCTGGCGTCGGTGTCGACCCAACCGTCGTCCAGGCCCTGCAGCTGGTAGCGGTAGCGGTTGCGCGCCGGGTTGCTGTAGTCCAGCGCCGCAAACTCCAGGCTGAAGCCGCGCTCGCCGGGCGCCAGGGTCAGGCCTTGCGCCAGCGTGGCCAGCGGGCGGCGTTCGCCGTCCACGCGCAAGTCGGTGGCCACCAAGGGCGGCGCATAGGCCCAGCGTTTGAAGCGCCCGGGCTCTACCACCAGCAGGCCCTTGCTGCCGCCAAAGAGCAGCCGCCCATCGGCAAGCTGGGTGTAGGCGCGGAACCAGCCGGTGCCGAAATCCGCGCCATCGGCGGGGCTGAGCTCGTAATAGCTGCCGTCGGCCGGATCGAAGACGGCGCGATGGGTCCAGATGCGGCCCTGGGCGTCGGCCAGCAGATTGGCACCGAAGGCGCGCCCGCCAAAGCCATGGCGCTCGGCCACGCGCTCGAAGCTGGCGAGCCGGCCGTCCCAGGCCTGCATGCGGTGCAGGCCCGCGGCGCTGTCGACCCAGAGCCGCTGCTGCGCGTCGAGCAGCAGGCCCAGCACCGCCCGGCTGGCCAGCCCCGCTTCGGGCCTGGCGGCGATTGGCTGCAATTCGCGTGCCCCCGCCGCCACCCGATAGAGCCCGCTTTCCATGCCCACCCAGAGGCCGGCATCGGGCATTTCCACCAGCGCGTTGACATTGCCGTTGAGCGCCAGGCCGCCGGCCAGGGTAATGCGATCGAGCCGGCGTGAACGCGGATCGAGCCGGTACAGGCCGTCTTGCGTGCCCACCCAGATCGCGCCATCACGGCCGGCACGCAAGCAGCGCACCAGGCCCTTGCCAACGCTGTACACCGCCAGCATGGCGCGGCGTGGACTGAACTCGTAGACGGTGCTATCCACACCCGCCCAGATCGTGCCGTCCGGCGCCTGTGCCAGGCCGCCCACGCGCCCGTCCTGAATATGCCCGGACAGGCCGGGCTGCGGCCGGATCGCGGCAATCACACGCAGCTGCTCATCCAGCACCGCCACGCCACGCTCGTTGCTGCCGACCCAGATCTCGCCCTCGCGGGTCTGCAGCAGGCTGCGCACATCGGCGTCGCCAAAGGCGCTCGCCGGGTCGGCATCGGCGCGCCGCACCCAGAGCCCGCTCGCCGCCGGGTTGTGGCGCTGCAAGCCGCCGCCATAGCTGCCCACCCAGATCCAGCCGGCAGCGTCGCGCAGCAGCGCGCGCACATCGTTGGCTGCCAGGCCCCAGGGGCGCGCATCGTCGTGGCGCAGCCGTTTGAGCAGGGCGCCGTCCTGTACCGCGCGCAGCTCCAGGCCGGCGGCGCTGGCGACCCAGACCTCGGCGTCGTTGACTGCCGTCAGCGCATGGATCGAACCAAACTTGGCGGGGCCCGCGGGCGCGCGCGCCAGCCAGCGGCCGGCGCCGCTGACCGGATCGACGATGACCAGATCGCCCTGCTGGGTGCCGACCCAGAGGCGACCGTCGGGCGCCTCGGCCAGCATCGAGACGACCTTGCCCGCCAGCTGCTGCGGCTGCGCCGCATCCGAGAACACCGGCTCGAAACGCGCGCCCCCCGGACGCAAGCGCGCCAGCCCGTTCCAGGTGCCGACCCAGAGCTGGCCGCGCCGGTCCAGCAGCAGGCTCTGGACGCGATCATCGGGGATGGCGCCGCTGCTGCGTCTGAAATGCTGGAACGCCGCCCGGGCGGGATCGAGGCGATCCAGTCCGCCGCCTATGGTGCCGACCCAGATGCTGCCGTCGCGGTCCTGTGCCAGCGCACGCACGGTGCCGGGGGCCAGGGAGCCGGGGTTGGCGGCATCGCTGCGGTAGAAAACCCAGCGCTCGGTCGCGGGGTCGTAGAGGCCGAGGCCGTCGCTCTCGGTGCCCACCCAAAGCCGGCCATCGTGCGCCGCCAGGATGGCGCGCACGAAGCTGGTGCCGAGGAGGCGCTCGGCGTCGCCCTGAATCGCGACGCGTTTGAACTGGTAACCGTCGTAGCGCAGCAAGCCCACGCTGGTGCCCACCCAGATAAAGCCGCTGCCATCCTGGCTGAGCGTGGACACCACACCGTCCGCAATCGCACCCGCATCGACGACCGGCTCGAAACGTGGCTCGGCCAGCTGGGCCTGCTGTGCGCAGGCCTGCGCGCAGCACAGCAGCCACCACAGGAACAACAGTCGCCCAAGCATGGGCCGATATTAGCCGCGCCGCGTGTGAAAAAACCGGTGAATCCTGCGGGGTCAGTGCTTGCCCGCGCGCGGGTCCGAACCAGCCACATGCAGGCCGCCGGTCGCCACCCAATCCGGCAGTGGCAGGGCGGCCTGTTCGCGCAGGGCCTGCGCCGAAGCCGCCTGCGCGCTCACCGCGCCCAGCCAGCCATCGCGCCCGCCGCGTTTCACCATATAGAGCGCCGCATCGGCGATCTTGACGGTGCTGTTCCAGTCCAGCGCCGCCGGCAACTCGGGCGCCAAGGGGAAGCAGGCGAAGCCGAGCGAGCAGCTCATGGTCAGCAAGGCGCCGTTGTCCAGCACAAAGGGCTGCTCGCCCACCGCGCTCCAGGCACGCCGGGCCAGCTCCGCCGCATGCTCGCGCGTCGTGCCGCGCGCCAGCACCAGAAACTCCTCGCCGCCCCAGCGCACGATGTAGTCGCTTTCGCGAAACACCTGCTGCAGGCGCGCGCGCATCTGCTGCAGCACCCGATCACCGGCATCATGCCCGTGCTGGTCGTTGACCCGCTTGAAATGATCCAGGTCGATCAGAAAGAAGACCAGGCAGGGCAGCTCGGCCTGTGCCGCCGGCGTCTGGTACTGGCGCAGCACCATGGCCAGTTCCGGCTCGATGTGCTGGGCCAGAAAACGCCGGTTGCGCAAACCGGTCAAGGGATCGGTCAGGCTGGATTCTTCGAGCTCGCGACTCAGCGCCTGCAGGCTGGCGGTGCGCTCGCTGACCTTGAGTTCCAGGCGCTGCTGGGTCAGGCGCAAACGGTGGGTGCGCCATTGCACCAGCGCCCAGATCAGCACCAGCAGCAGTACCAGGGCCAGGCCCCGAAACCACCAGCCCTGCCACCAGGCGGGTTCCACACGCAGCTCGATGGCGAGTTCGTGCGGGCTCCACACGCCGCTGCGGTTGGTGGCGCGCACCCGCAGCAAGTATTTGCCAGGGCCGAGATTGCTGTAGCTGGCGCTACGCATCTCGGCGCCGGTCTGTATCCATGCCGGATCGAAACCCTGCAGCTGGTAGGCGTAGCGCAGGCGCTCGGGCGCTTCATAGTCGAGTGCCGCGAATTCCAGGCTGAAGCTGCGCTGACCGGTGCCGAGCGTCAGCCCTTGCCGGGCCAGCGGGCCGGCATGCGTGACCTCGCCATTCACGCGCAGCTCGGTCACCCGCAAGGGCGGCGCATAGCTGGAGCTGTCAAAGCTCTCGGCCCGCACCACCTGCAGGCCCTTGCTGCCGCCAAACAGCAGCCGTCCGTCGGCGAGCTTGGCGTAGGAGAAGAACCAGCCCGTGCCCAGGGCCATGCCGTCGGCCGCGCTGAGCTCGACCAGGCGATCCTGCGCGGGGTCGTACACATGCATATGCGACCAGATGCGCCCGCGCGTGTCTTCCAGCAGATTGGCGCCAAAAGGTCTGCCGGTCGCGCCATGGCGTGCGCTGATGGGCTCGAAGCGGGCGCGCTGCCCATCCCATTGGCTCATGCGATGCAGGCCGCTGACGGCGGTGTCCACCCACAGGCGCTGCTGATGATCGAACAACAGGCCCAGCACCGTCGCGTTGCCCAGCTCGGCGCCCGGCTCGGCCGGCACCGCCGAGAGCTCGGCATGCGCATGCGGCGCGCGAAACAACCCGAACATGCTGCCCAGCCAGACCGCCCCGTCCGGGCCCTGGGCGATGGCGTGGATCTCGCCCGGCAGCGGCTGCCCCTGGGTATCGGTGACGCGCTGCAAGTCCCGGGCGGCGGGCGCCAGCCGGTAGGCGCCGTCGGTGGTGCCCGCCCACAACACCCCCTCGCGGGTGACGCTCAGGCGCCGCGTTGGGCCGCCCGCATGGGGCAGGCAGCGGCGCAGCCGGCGCGCCTCGTCCAGCTGACACAGCTCGCCCTGGCGGCCCAACCAGATCGTGCCGTCGGGCGCCTGCGCCATGGCCGTGGCGCCGCGCAGCGGCAGCACATCGACGGCGGCCCAGCGCTCGTCCAGCACCGCCACCGGCCCTGCGTGCGTGGCCGCCAGCAAGCTGCCATCGCGCAGCGGCAAAAGGCTGCGCAGATCGGCCTCGGCCAGCGGGCTGTCGGCCTCGGCATCGGCGGCGCGCAACCACAGGCTGTGATTGCCGGGCTGGTGGCGCTGCAGCCCGATCCCGAAGCCTCCCACCCACACGGCACCCGCCTGATCGAGCAGCAGGCTGGTCACTTCCTGACCGGCCAGACCCAGGGGCTTGCGCGCATCGTGCCGCAGGCGCTGCAGCATGGCGCCGTACTGCGGCTCGCGCCTGTCCACCCCGGTGCCATGCCCGACCCAGACCGTGCCATCCGGCAGCTGCACCAGACCGGAGATCGCGCCCGCCCCGGCATGGGCGAGCATGCTGCCCTGGCCGGACTCGGCGTCGACCAGGGCCAGCTCGCCCTCCTGGGTGCCGACCCAGATGCGGCCATCCCTGGCCTGCATCAGGGCCGTCACCTGCCGGCCCCGCAGACCGCCCGGCCCGCCGGCCAGCACGGGCTCGAAGGCGTCCTGCCCGGGCCGCCGGCGGCTCAAGCCCGACCAACTGCCCACCCAGAGCGTGCCCTGCCGGTCCACCAGCAGGGACGATATGCGCGGCTCGGCCAGTGCCTGCGCGATGAAGAAGCGCCCGGTCGCCGGATCGAAACGGTAGAGCCCGCCCAGGCTGCCGACCCAGAGCTCGCCGCTCGGGTCCTGCGCCAGCGCATGGATGCTGGGCAGAGCCGGCAGCTTGGCACCCGCCGGCGCGCGCCGCCCATCCATGCGATGGAGCTCAACGCGCTCCTGCTGGGGGTCCAGCTCGGCCAGGCCATCGGATTCGGTGCCCAGCCACAAGCGGCCATCGCGCGCCGGCAGCATGGCGCGAATCCAGCCCAGGTTGCGCGACGCCGGGTCCGGCCCCGCGCGCTCCTGCTTGCGAAAGCGATAGCCGTCGTAGCGAACCAGGCCGTCGCCGGTACCTATCCACAGAAAGCCGTCGCGGTCTTGCGCCATCGAGGCCACCACGCCGCGCGGTATCGCCGCGGCGCCCACTGTCTCGAAGCGCGGCTCCAGCTCGGGAGCCGGCCAGCTGCGCGCCATGGCCTGACCCGACAACTGCAGGCCCAGCAACAGCGCCGCCCACAGCAACACACTGCGTATCAAATGCATGCCGGCATGCTAGCCAGCGCCGGCCCGAGGCCGCCACATGGTATCTACTTGGCCAGCGGCTTGGTAACGGCGTCGATGCGCGCCAGCACCTCGGGCGTCAGCTTGGGCGCCAGCGCCAGCGCGCCCAGATTGTCCTGCAGCTGGGCCAGCTTGCTGGCGCCCAGGATCACGGTGGAGACATGTGGGTTGTGATTGGCCCAGGCGATCGCCAGCTGCGCCACATTGCCGCCCAGCTCGGCCGCCAGCTTCTCCAGCTCAGCCACCGCGGCGTTGCGGGCGGCGTCCTGCAGCTGCTCGCGCATCCAGGCCATGTTCTCGAGCGCGCCGCGGCTGCCCTCGGGAATGCCGGCCTTGTACTTGCCGGTCAAAAGGCCCGAGGCCAGCGGGCTCCAGGTGGTCAGGCCCAGGCCCAGGTCCTCGTAAAGGCGCGCGTACTCCTGTTCGACGCGCTGGCGGTGGAACAGGTGGTACTGCGGCTGCTCCATCACCGGCTTGTGCAGATGGTGGCGCTCGGCAATCTCCCAGGCGGCGCGGATCTCGGCGGCCGACCATTCGCTGGTGCCCCAGTAGAGCGCCTTGCCCTGGGTGATCATGTCGCTCATGGCGCGCACCGTCTCCTCGATCGGCGTGTGCGGATCGGGGCGGTGGCAGTAGACCAGGTCGATGAAGTCCAGGCCCAGGCGCGCCAGCGAGCCGTCGATCGCCTGCATCAGGTATTTGCGGTTGAGCGTGTCCTTGGCATTGACGGTATTGGCCTCGCGGCTGATGCCCCAGAAGAACTTGGTCGAGACGATGTAGGACAGGCGCGGCCATTTCAGCGCCTTGAAGGCCTCGCCCATCACCACCTCGCTCCTGCCCATGGCATAGACCTCGGCGTTGTCGAAGAAGTTCACGCCGGCATCGAAGGCGGCGGCCAGCATCTCGGTGGCAGCCTTGGTATCGACCTGGTTGTGGTAGGTGACCCAGGAGCCCAGCGAGAGCTCGGAGACTTTCAGGCCGCTGCGGCCCAGGCGACGGTATTGCATGTGATGGACTCCTATCGGGAAGGGCCCGAGCGTAGCGGACTCCGGCCGCTATAGTGAGCGGCGCACGGCAAAGCCCGCCGCCGTACCCAGCATTCATACGCTATGCGCACCATGCCCACCCCCAGCAGCACCACGCCCACCCGCATCAGCATTGCCGTGGTGGGCGCCGGGCCGGCCGGCCTTGCCCTGGCCCTGCTGGCGGCCCAGCTGCTGCCCGAGGCGGCCATCAGCCTGTTCGACGCCAGGCCGCTGGAGCGCGACATCTCGGGCGACCCGCGCACCCTGGCGCTCTCGCTGGGCAGCCTGCAGCTGCTGCAGCGCCTGGGCTGTTGGCAGGCAGGGCAGGCGTCCCACGCCCAGCCCATCCTGCAGGTGCAGGTGAGCCAGGCCCCGCCCACGCTCAGCCACCCCTGGCTGTTCGGCGCCGGCGGCCAGCCCGAGGTCAGGATCAGCGCGCGCGAGCAGGGCGTGGAACAGCTCGGCGCGGTGCTCGGCTATGGCCAACTGGTGGCACCGCTGCAAACGGCCTGGTTGCGCGCCTGCGAGCACGCACCGCAGCGCCTGTTTGCGCGCTTCGGCCAGGGCGTGAGCGCGCTCAAGCCGGTGGCGTCTGGCGTGGAGCTCGATGCCGGCGATGCCCATCTGGCCGAGCGTTTCAACCTCGCCGTGGTGGCCGAGGGCGGCGTGTTTGCCGAACAGGCGCGCAAGGCGGTGGCGCGCGATTACGAACAGAACGCCTGGGTCGGCACGGTGGCGCTGGACCCGAGCGCGCCGCTCGGCGTGGCCTACGAGCGCTTCACCCGCAACGGTCCCTTGGCCCTGCTGCCGCTGCCCGAGTTTGAGGGCCAGCGCCGCGCCGCGCTGGTGTGGTGCCTGCCGCAGGCCGAGGACGAGATCGGCGCGCTCAACGACGCGCAGCGCCTGGCCGTGCTCAACACCCTGCTGCCGCCCGGCCTGCCGCCGCTGCGCGGCATCATCGGCGCGCTGAAGTGCTTTCCGCTCGGCCTGAACGCCGAGCGCAGCCTGGTGGATGGGCGCCTGATCCGCATCGGCAATGCCGCCCAGACCCTGCACCCGGTGGCCGGCCAGGGGCTCAACCTGGGCCTGCGCGATGCCTTTGCGCTGGTGCAGGCACTGCGCAATGCCGACGGCGACATCGACGCGGCCCTGCGCCGCGTGGAATGGCAGCGTGCCCCGGACCGCTGGAGCATGATTGCCGCCACCGATTTCCTCGCGCGCAGCTTCGCCTGGCGCTGGCCCGGCCTGCCCGCCGCCCGGGGCCTCGCCCTGGCCGCCCTGCAGGCCGCCCCACCACTGAAGCGCGCCCTCGCCCGGCAAATGATGTTTGGAAGGCGCTGAGGCTGGACCGAGGAGGGTCCCTGCGGACCCTCCGACGCCAGCCGAAGGGCTTGGCGCGTCCTGCGCGACAAACGCGGTCGGCACGACTGAGGCTGGACCGCGAGGATGGTCCCTGTGCCCCAAGCAGGCACAATCCGCCCCTTGCCCCGGCCGGTCCGCCCATGGACCCGCCTGCTTTCATCCCCTTCTCTTCGTGGGCTCAGGAAGATCCGTCGAATGAACCCACCCATGCCAGCCGAAACCTTCGCCCCGCAGGACCACGCCGCCTTGCTTGCCACCGTGATCGGCGCGCTCAGCACGCGCAGCGTGCACCATTTCGCCGCCGAGGCGCGGCTGGACGGCGAGAGCCTGCAACAGGCGGTAGAGCGCTACGAGATCGATTACGCCTGGCATGTGCTCGGTTCGGCGCGCCTGCGCGAGGCCACCGTGGCCAGGCTGGAGCACAGGCTCCGGCAGCCGGCCAGCGCCGCGCAGCAGCGCTGCATTGCCGAGGTGCTGCACGCCGCCGCCAGCGCGCAGGATCCCGAGCTGCTGATGAGCTATGACAACGACGTGGCCGAGCAACTGGCCGCAGCGCTGGGCTGAGCGCGCTTACCGGCTCAATCGATCTTCAGCTGGCGGCTGCCCGTGCCCTGCTTCTTCGGCAGGCTGAGCGTCAGGATGCCGTTCTCGTACCTGGCGCTGGCATGGCCTTCGTCGACCTCGGTGCCGAGCTGGAAGCTGCGCGATACGGTGCCGAAATAGCGCTCTTCGCGCAGCGACTTCTCGTCGCGGCTGCGCGCGTCGAACTGCTTCACCTCGGCGCTGACGGTCACCATATTGCCGTCCACGGCCACCTTGATGTCGTTCTTGTTCACGCCGGGCAGTTCGGCATGCACGGTGAAGAGTTCGGGCGACTCCTTGACGTCGATCTTGATCTTGTCGGGCGAGGGCAGCGGGTCGCCGTGCAGGGGTCGGACGTAGAAGCCAGTGTTGATGTCGCGGAGCAGGTCATCGAACAGATGGCTGCGGGTGATCAGGGAGCTCATGATGTCCTCCTTCAACGAACGCTGAATATGCGTGGCAGCCGGATGGCTACATGAGAATTTTTGGCGCCGGGGCGCCCGGCATCAAGGCCTCAAACGCGGCTGTTTGAGCAGGCGCAACATGACTCAGGCCTGCGCTTGCAGGCCTTGCACATAGACCAGCCGGTCGCTCGCCGCATCGACCACATAGCTGAGCAGCTGGCGCCGGTTCTTGCTGCCCGTGCCGGACGGCAGCAGCGAGATATGCACCCAGCCCGAGTTGGGCCCTTGGCGCGGGTCGTAGCACTCGCAGATGATCTGGTCGTAGTCGGGCAGCTGGGTGCTCGCCCAGCGCGCCAGCTCCAGCGTGGCCATGCCGGCGATCTCGACATCGCAGGCGCGGCCCTCGCAGTGCTGGCTGGTCGAGATCCAGCTGGCCGGGCGGTCCTTCAGCAGGCGCTCGAGCGCCTGGCTGCGGTAGACGCTGTTGGGCGTGAAGCGGCCGAAGCGGTCGCGTATCGGCTGCAGCACCTCACGCGCCAGGTGCACGGCGCTGCGCAGGGTCGCGTCGTCGTGGATGGCGTTGTCGATGCCGCGGCGCGCCGCCAGCTCGGAGACGCTGAGTTCGTAGAGCCGGAAGTTGGGCGCGATCAGGTCCTCGGGATGCACCGTGGCGCAGCGAAGCTGGGCCAGCGCCGTCTTGCTGAGATCTTGTCCTGCCATGATGAGTAGGCCTCCCTGCGGTCAAACGGCGCGCCGCATCGTCTGCAGCGCTTCGTGCACGGCCAGGTCCCAGGGCGCGCGCCGCTCGCCGGTGAGTTCGATCAGAAAGTCCAGATGCTCCTGGATCGTGGCGGCCTCGCGCAGGCTGGCGCCGCGCGCCAGCGCGGCCTCGTAGTGCGCGGTGGCGGCCCGCGCCAGCGCCGCGCAGCGCTCGGCGTCGCGCGCCGCCAGCAGCAGCTGCACCACCGCCAGGTGGCCCAGCGCGCATTCGCCCCAGAAGCTGGGCGAGGCCTCCTGCTGGGCCCGCGCCGCGCTGGCCTGCTGCTCGCACTGGGTGTCGAGTGCGGCATGCCAGTCGCCGCGCGCATAGGCTGGATCAATGCTCTCCAGCAGCAGGCAGGCGACGGCCCAGTTGCAGAAGGCATAGGCGTCGGGCTTGGCGTCGAAGGCCTGGCGGTAGTAGGCGGCCATATTGAGCAGGGCCTCGCTGCGGGCGCGCTCGCTCTGCACCCAGGCCAGGCGCTGGCAGGCGCTGCCCATCAGCCTGAGACGCTCGGAAGTCGAGGCGCGCGCATTGATGACATCGAGCTCGCGCAGCGCCTGCTCGATGCGTGCGGCCAGCGCGTGGCGCTGCCCTGCCAGCTCTGGCGCCTGTGCGGTGCCCGCACGCTGCCGCAACGCCACCCATTCGAGTGCCGCCAGGCTAACGCGGTAGTTTGTTGCCTGTTCGGCCGCGCGCACCGGGCATTCGCCCTGCTCGGAGGCCAGCGCCTTGTCCAGCCAGACGAGCGCCTCCTCGAACAGCTTGGCCTCGCCATAGGCAAAGCCCAGCGCGGCGCAGACATCGGCGCGCGCCAGCCAGTCTTCTTCGCCCTGGCACTCGGGCTGCGCGCGCGTGGGCATGCGCTTGAGCAGGGCGTCGATGCGGGCGCGCAGCTGGGCCTGCAGGGCCGTCTCGTCGCAGTCCTTTTCCTTGGACTGCATGCGCGTGTCCTCGGCACGGTTGCGCAGTTCGATCACCAGCTCGGCGGCCGAGCACAGGGGCGGTTTGGCGGCGCGCTCGGCCTCGCCGTCCTCGCGCACCAGGCGGTAGCCCGGGTCGCCATAGCATTGGTAGGCGCCCCAGGTGTTGGCGCCGGGGTGGCGTTCCCAGGCGGCGCGGCGCGCTTCCAGCACCGCCTGGCCGAAGGTCTTGCCCACCAGCATGGCGCCGTAAAAGGTCTTGGCAAAGGTGAGGGCGGCGGCATCGTCCACCGCCCAGCCGGCGCAGATCACCGCGCGCACCCCCATGCGTATGAAGCCCACGCCCAGGTTGGCGGCCAGCAGGTTCTGCCCGCCCAGCGTGCCGCCGGTCTTGCCCAGCTTGCAGCAGTTGACGAACACCAGCTCGGGCACATAACGCATCTGCTCCACGTCGCCAGGGGTCAGAAATATCCCCTTGCCTATCACCATGCCCGAGCACTTCCTGCCCTGAAATTCGAACTCATGCTCGCCATGGCCGGCCAGGTGCAGCACGCGCAGCGGCTTGCTGTGCAGGCCGGTGAGGATGCTGGCGGCCTGCGCGTCGATGCTGGCCGTGACGTCGTAGCCGCTTTGCGCAAACAGCAGGCGCACCTGCTCGGCCTCCTGGCGCGCACCGGGCAGATCTGCAAAGCCGTCCCAGCCCTCCAGATCGGGGTTGCCGACCACGAACACGCTGTTCTGGAAGGCGTGGTTGGGCTGGGCGCGGAACTGCTCGGTCTTGAGCTGGCGCACCATGCCGCTGACCACCGCCGGCGGCCGGCCCAGATGGCTCCAGCGGTCTTCCAGCAGCTCCCAGGGGAAGCGCGCCGAGGCCTCGTCCAGCAGCAGCACCATGGCGCGCTGATCGGGTGCGCTCTCCTTTAAACGGTTGGGCAGCAGCATCTCGAACAGGGTCTTGGAGACCTCGCTGTTGTTGCCGGCGCTGCCGCAGGCCTGGGCGATGAAACCGTCGGCCAGGCGCAGCTGACCGAAGGCCAGGATGGCCTCGGCGCGCGCGCGGTCGCCGGTGACGACGAAACGCAGCCGGTCGGCCTTGCGATCCTCGGTGATCTCGATGCGCTGCCACCAGCTCTGGTCGGCGTCGAAGCGGCTGCGCTGCAGCCCGCCTTCGCCCGGCTCGACCACCGCGCAGGGCCAGTTCAGCTTGGGGCCCAGATCGGCGCTCGCCAACAGCCGCGCCAGGTCCCTGGCGGCACCGATGGCGAGGTCCTGATAGAGCTCGACGAACTCCACCCCGTCGATCAGCACCTGCTGGTCCAGGCGCGCGTCCTCGAGCTTGCGGTTGGCGGCGAGCGCGCCGCGCAACACCGCTTCCATCGACTCCTGCGCGCTCAGGCTGGCGGCGCCGGTGCCCACCAGCAGGCTGCTGAGGCTGGCGCTGAGGCGGCCGTCGCGCTCGCGATCGCGTGGCGCACCCTGGCGCGCCAGCGCATCGCGTTGCAGCAGCTGCAGCGCATAGTCCAGCAGCAGGTCGCGCACGCCGGCCTCCAGCCGGCCGGGCGAGAGTTCGCCCACCTGGCCCAGCCCGACCACCAGCGCACCGCTGGGCGAGCGTGCGGCGATCTCGTTGAAGAACACCGCATGGCTGCCCGCGGCGCCCGGGTAGAGGCCCAGCTCGCGCTTGCGCGTGAGCGGGCCCAGCGCCTGGCGGCCGCGCAGGCGCTGGTCCAGCGAGGCCTCGGCGTTGACGATGGTGTCGTCCTGGTAATGGCCCACCAGCACCGGATGACGCGCATAGCGCAGGTCGCCATGGCGCAGGCTGACGCGCAGGCGCGCACTCTGCGGCAGCGCCCCGGCGGCGCGCCGGCGTGCGCGCGTGCCGCCAAAGCCCAGGCCGCGCAGCGCCGCGGCATCGGGCAGTTCGTCGAACACCGGCAGCTCGGGCAGTGTGAAAAAGCGTTCGGCCTCGGCGCCGGCGCCACGCGCGCGCGCCGGCGGCGTGCTGGGGAGCTGGTCGGTGGTGCCGCTCAGCAGCAGGTCCACATAGCCGCGGAAGATGCTGCGATCGTCGGCATTGCTGCAGAGCTGGTCGTGGCCGGTGTCGGGCGCGTAGAAGGTGCGCACATCCTTGAGCCGCCCCGAGGCCCAGGGCACGGTGCCGTCGCCCTCGCTGCTGGCAATCCAGCGCAGCTTCTTGCGGCCAAAGCCCCAGGCCTCGTCCTCGATCTCATGGCCGACCACGGTGGCGCTCTGGCAGCCCGCCACATAAATCATGTGCTCGGGGTCGATGGCGGCGTCGCGCAGCAGCTTCCAGGTGGCGGCAGCCTGGCGCAGCACGCCGTCCTCGATCGGCGTCCAGCTGGCGTTGAGCTCCTTCCTGAGCGCCTTCCAGGTGGCGGCCTGGGCCCAGGGGTTGGGCTCCTGGTCCCAGGGCAGCAGCTCGGCCAGGCCAGGGAAGCGCCGCACGATGTCGATCACGCCGTCGGCGCCGCGCGTCAGGTCCAGCAGGATCAGCTTGGCCTGGGTGGGGTTGTGGCCGGTGAGCCAGCGCACCGCCTCGTGCGAGCCGCGGTTGGGCGTGCCCAGCATCAGCAGGCGGCTGGCCGGCAGCGCGCACAGGCGGCGCCAGGCCGCGGCGCCGGCGCCGCCATCGGCAATCATGGCGCGCGCCACCAGGCCGCCCATCGAATGCGCGACGATGTGCACCGGCTGATGGCTGCGCTCGGCATCGGGCAGCACCGCCTCGAGCTTGGCGGCGAGGCGCTGCGCGGCCTCGCGCACCGAGAGCCGCCAGTCATAGGGCAGGATCTCGACGCGGTGGCTGCGCGTCAGATGCTCCAGCAAGGGGCCGTAGAAATCGCCCAGCAGGTCCACCGCCTCGACATCGCCGGCCTCGATGCCGATCTCGCCCAGGCCGCCCTTCAGCAGCGGCCAGTATTCGAGCCAGATCGGATCGCCGCGGGACTTGAGCGCGCTGCCCATGGTGCCGGGCACGACGATGGCGATGGGCCGCGGCGTGCTGGCCGCACGGCTGGCGCTGACCGCCTTCCACCAGCTCGGCGCCGCGGGCTTTTCCGTAGTCTCGGCGATGGGCAGGAAGCCGGCATCGCTGCCGTCCTGGCGCGCCAGCGCGGCGGCCAGCCAGTCGATCGAGAGCTTGTTGCGGAAGTAGTTGAAATGCGAGACCTGCTCGCCCTGGTCGCGGCGATAGCGTGCGCCGCCCGCGGGCCGCGCGATGCCGCCCAGCATCGACGAGGTGTTGACCACCAGGTCGTGGTCGGCGGCGTAGAACCAGTCGAGCGCCAGCAGCTTGAGCTGGCCCAGCAGACCCCGGCCCTCGATGTCGCCGGCGATCACGCTGAGGTCGGCGCTGGTCGTGAGCCCGGGTGTGTGCAGCAGGCGGGTCAGCGCCGAGCCCGGCATCATCGCCTCCAGGCCGGGCAGGGTACGCGGGTCGGTGCGTTCCTTCACCACCGCCAGAAGGAAGTCCATCGCATCGCCGAACAGGCCGCCGGGCACGACCCGGCCCAGCACCGCGTCGAGGACGCTCAACCAGCGGTCCAGGCGCCCGGAGGCCAGCGTGGTGCCGCGCGCCGGGCAGGCCACGCGTGCAAAGCGCAGCACGCGGATGCGGCGCTCGTCCAGCAGCGCCAGCAGCTCGGCCAGCAGCCGGCTGTCCTCCTGGTAGCCGCCGCTGCGCAGCTGGGCGGCCTCGCCAAGCAGGGCGCCCAGCCCCAGTTGCTCGGCGGCGGTGCCGTCCTGCGCGAACAGGCGGTCCAGCAGGGCGCTGTTGAGCGGGTCGTCGGCGCGCGCGCGCTGGCCCAGGGTCAGCAGCTCGCCCACCAGGCCACCGCGCGAATGCGAGACCAGATGCAGCTGCGCCCCGACCGGCAGCTGCTTGACCAGCTCGAGCGCATTGCGTATCGGGCTCTCGCTGAGGGTGCGGTGCTCCCAGGCATAGACCTCCTGGCCGTAGCGCTGCGCGATCTGCTGGCGCAGCGCCGCGGCGGCGTGGCCGCTCTCGTCGGCCGCGGCGGTGGTGGAGGTGGCGGCCAGCGCCGCATAGCTGCCGGCAAAGCTGGACATGGTGCCGTGCAGGAACAGCAGCACCGGTTGGTCGCTCCTGATGCTGCTGCTGCCATCGGCCAGCGCGCTCATGGCCAGCTGCGGTGCCAGCGCGACGCGGTAGAGCCCGGGCTCGTTGCCGAGCTGCCTGCGCTCGAAGGCCAGGCCGATGCTGCGTGCGCTGGCGCCGGCCAGGTCGATGCCGATGAAGTCCAGCGCCTTGATGCCCAGGCTCAGCAGGCCGCGCTCGCCGCTGGGCTGGATGTCGTCGCGGCAGGCGCCGATGCGGGCGCTGGCGTCAAGCTCCCAGGCCGCGCCGCCATCGCCACGCTGGGCGCTCTTGCGGCCGCGCTCGCGCAGCAGGTCGTCGGCGCGCAGCCACATCACCAGGCCGTTCTCGTATTCGACCCGCACCACCTCGTCGCTCTGCACGTTCAGGGTGCTGGCCGCCAGCCCGGCATCGCGCGAGGCGCTGAGCGGCCGCACGCGGCGCGGCGTGCCGCTGATGCGGACCTGGCTGGTGAGCAGGGTGGTGGGGGTCAGGCCCTCGCTGGCCACGCGCAGGGCGATGGTGGCGGGGGCCGGGGTGGGGATGCTGGCCATGGCGTGGTCCTTGTCGGGCGGGACGGTTCCTTCTAGGCGTCCAAGGCAGCATGGGGGCAAAACCTGACCCGGACAAGCATGCACGCCCTACGCCTTAGGGATGGGCGCCGGCGCCCGGCCGTCACCTGCAAGAGCGACGCGCGGCACTTGCTTGCTGCCGGCCGGCTCGCACAATGCGCGCTTGATCCACGTCAGGCGCCCCTGTCCAGGTGCCGCGCGGGTTCAGGAGGTGTTCTTCCATGCGCCCAGCCATGATGAGCTTCAGCGTGCTTGCACTCTTGACCCTGGCCGCCCAGGCCCAGCCCGCGCTGGAGCGCGGCAAATACCTGATGGAGGGCATCGTCGCCTGTGGCAACTGCCACCTCGCGCGCGGGCCGCAGGGTCAGCCGCTGTTCGACAAAGGTCTCTCGGGCGGCATGCCCTTCGACGAGCCGGTGTTCATGGCCTATGCCGCCAACATCACACCCGACAAGGCCACCGGCATCGGCGGCTGGACCGACGCCCAGCTCGCCAAGGCGATACGCGAGGGCGTGCGCCCGGACGGCCGCCTGATCGGCCCGCCGATGCCGATCGAGTTCTACCGCCATCTCTCGGATGCCGACCTCGCCGCGCTGATTGCCTATCTGCGCGCGCAGCCGGCGGTGCGCAATGCGGTGCCCAAGTCCAGCTACAAGATGGCGCTGCCGCCCAGCTACGGCCCGCCGCTGCAAAGCGTGCAGGCGCCGCCGGCGAGCGACAGGCTCAGGGTCGGCGAATACCTGGCCAATATCGGCCATTGCATGGACTGCCACACCGCGCGCGACGAGCGCGGCATGCCGCTGCCCGGCAGGGTCGGCGCAGGTGGCATGGAGTTCAAGGGGCCCTGGGGCATCAGCGTGGCGCGCAACCTGACCTCGCATGAGAGCGGCCTCAAGAGCTGGAGCGATGCGCAGATCGGCAGGGCGATACGCGAGGGCCTGGACCGCCAGGGCCAGCCCTACAAGCCGCCGATGGCGTTCCCCTTCTACAAGAACATCAACGACGCCGACCTGGCGGCGCTGATCGCCTATCTGCGCACGCTGCCGCCGGTGGCAACGGCAGCGAAGTGATCCTTATGCCTTCCTGATGCGCTTGGCGCGACAAACGCGTACCGGGCCAGCTTGTTCACAAGGCCCGGCGACGTGAACAACGCATCAGGAGGATTTCACATGTTCATCAACGAATGGCTGGGCTCCGGCCCGCTTTACTACGCCCTGCTTGGCCTGGCCGGCCTGGGCGCGCTGGCGCTGCTGGCCTATGCCCTGGGCATGGTGCGCTACATCCCCAACCAACGCATCGGCGTGGTGGAAAAACTCTGGAGCCTGCGCGGCTCGGTGCAGGCCGGCCTCTTGGCCATGCAGGGCGAGGCCGGCTTCCAGCCGGCGCTGCGCCGCGGCGGCTTCCACTTCTTCCCGCCGCTGCAATACCGGGTGCACATCCACCCCATGGTGTCGGTGACCCAGGGGAAGCTGGGCTATGTGTTTGCGCGCGACGGCATCGACCTGCCGGCCGGCCAGACCCTGGCCAGCAATGCGCAGGTGAGCGACTTTCTCGATGTGCGCGGCTTTCTCGCCGGCGGCGGCCAGAAGGGCCCGCAGCGCAAGATCCTGCGCGAGGGCACCCACATCATCAACCCGGCACTGTTCGTGGTGATGACCGAGGAGGGCACTTATGCGCTCAATATGGACGCGCAGGAATGCGCCTATTACGAGCGCATGCGAGAGCTGCTGGACGAGCGCGACGGCTTCAGCCCGGTGGTGATCAAGGAAAGCCGCGGCGCGCATGAGAGCGACCAGCTCGCCATCGTCACCGTGCAGGACGGCCCGGCGCTGGCGCGCGACGAGCTGCTCGCGCCCGATGTGGGCGACGCGCACCACAGCTTCCAGGAGCCCGAGCGCTTCTTGCTGGCCGGCGGCCGGCGCGGCCGCCAGGAGCGCGTGCTGGTGGAGGGCACCTACTACATCAACCGCCTGTTCGCGACGGTAGAGTTCATCGCCAAGACCATCATCCCGGTGGGTTTCGTGGGCGTGGTGGTGTCCTATACCGGCCGCAAGGGCGAGGACATGTCGGGCAGCGAGTACAGCCATGGCGAGCTGGTGGAGGGCGGCTGCCGTGGCGTCTGGCGCGACCCGCTGATGCCCGGCAAATACGCCTTCAACACCTATGCCGGCAAGATCGAGCTGGTGCCCACCACCAACTTCGTGCTGATGTGGCAATCGGGCGAAAGCGGCTCCAGCTTCGACTCGAACCTGCGCGAGATCACGCTCATCACCAAGGATGCCTTCGAGCCGCAGCTGCCGCTCTCTGTGGTGGTGCATATCGACTACCGCAAGGCGCCCATGGTGGTGCAGCGCTTCGGCAATGTGAAGCAGCTGGTCGAGCAGACCCTGGACCCGATGGTGTCGAGCTACTTCAAGAACGTGTCGCAGACGCGCACCTTCATCGAGCTGATCCAGTCGCGCAGCGAGCTGCAGGCGAATGCCTCCAAGGACATGCGCGAGCGCTTCCTGGCCTATTCGCTGGAGTTCCAGGAGGTCTTGATCGGCACGCCCAAGCCGCAGGCGGGCGACCACAAGATCGAGAGCATCATGGCGCAGCTGCGCGACCGCCAGATCGCGCGCGAACAGGTCGAGACCTTTGCGCAAAAGGAGATCGCCGCCAACAAGCAGCGCGAGCTCAACGAGGCCGAGCAGCGCGCCCAGAAGCAGGCCGAGCTGACCGCCTCGCTGGTGGACATCTCGATCAAGGAGAACCATGGCGCGGCCAATGTCAAGGCCGCGGAAAAGAAGCGTCAGGAGATCGAGGCGCTGGCGCAGGCCGATCGCTTCCGCCAGGAGGCCGAGGGCCAGGGCCGCGCGGCCGCGATCCGCAGCGTGGGCGAGGCCGAAGGCGCGGCCATCCAGGCCAAGTCGGATGCCTTGCAGGGCGAGGGCGCCGACAAGCAGCTGATGCAGACGGTGATGCTGCGCCTGGCCGAGGCCTTCGAGACCGCCAAGGTACCGCTGGTGCCGCAGATCCAGCTGGGTGGTGGCGCCGACGCGAATGCCTTCTCGACTCTGCTGGGCCTGATGGGCGCGCTCAAGGCGCGCGAGCTTGGCCGCGAGTGAGGTCGGCGCTCAGCGCGTGACGATGTCGCGGTGCAGCGGCGCCAGCAGGGCCAGCAGGCGGTTCTGCGTGGCGAAGGGAATGCCGGTGGCGTCCATGGCCGCCTGCAGCTCCTCCACCAGGGTGTTGAAGTGCGCGCGCGTGATGCCCATGTCCGCGTGCACGGCCTGCATGTCGCCGCCCTCGTAGCTGCAGGGGCCGCCGCTGAGGGCGCAGAACTGCGCGCTGAGCTGCTCTTGCAGATTCTCGGGGCTGGCATTTGCGAAGAAATGCTGGATGCGCGGGTTCTTGAACAGGCGCGGCACGAAGTCGGCGTTCAGTCGCGCGATGCCGGCCTGGCCGCCCAGGGCCCGGTAGAGCTCGTCCCTGGGGGCCTGGGCGCTGGCCTGCAGGCAGGCCAGGGCCAGGGCGGCGATGCTGAGGAGCTGCTTCATGGGGGTCAGAAGGCGAGTTGGGCCGAGAGGTAGGCGCCGGTCTGACGGCGCGGCACGATGCCGGGCACGATGCGGCCCAGATCCACATAGGCGGCGGTGACCGAGAGCTGCTTGTTGGGCGCCCAGGCCAGGAACAGGTCCCACCAATCGTCCTCGCGCAGCGCCGCGCCCAGGGCGGAAGGGTTGAGCTTGTCGGGCTTGACGCGGACCTCGGCGCCCAGCGCCAGCTGCCGACTGAGCAGGTAGGCCACCGAGAGCTCGGGGCAGAGGCTGTAGCGGCTGCTGGCGCTACCGCCAAAGCCCAGCAGGCCACCCTGGTTGGCCTTGCTGGCGCGCAGGGTCAGGTTGACGAGCGTGCTGTGCGCCAGCAGGAGCTTGGTGGCGCTGGCATAGAAGTCCAGCCCATGGGTCTGGGCGCCCAGGCCCTTGAGCGTGGCTTCCAGGCCGCCGGCGTCCAGGCGCTTGGCCTGCAGGCCGATGGCGATCTGCGGCAGCAGCCGGTCGCTGTCCAGCACCGCATCGCCGGCCAGGCGCAGCTTGGCGCCGGCAATCGTCTGCCGCAGATGCAGGCCCGGCAGGCCTAACGCGGTGCCGGTGGGGCCGGTGCTGAAATCCTGGCGCGCCAGCGAGAACTCGGCGCGGTCATGCAGGCTCACCAGCACGCCGAAGCTGCTGAGGCCGTAGTCCTGGCTGCGCACGCGCGTGAGGTAGGCGCTGCCGCCCAGCTCGCCGGGGCCGGCATAGCTGCCGGTCACCGCCCAGGGCGTGAGCCCGCCGCCGGCCGCGCCTTCGATGCTGGAGACGCCGCCGGTCAGCAAGAGCTTGCCCTGGGCGGTGCACAGCAGGGGCAGGGCCAGCAGGGCGCTGGCACAGAGGGTGGCGGCAGACTTGGGCAAGGCGGGGCTCCGCAGTGGTCGAGATGAAGGCAGTACGCCGCAGTCGCGGTGTTGGATCACCAGCTGCCGATATTGGGCATGCTGGTCCAGGGCTCGGCCGGCGCCAGCGCGGGGCCGGCCTGCAGCAGCTCGATGGAGATGCCGTCGGGCGAGCGCACAAAGGCCATGCGGCCATCGCGCGGCGGCCGCACGATGCTCACGCCATGCTCCATCAGGCGCCGGCAGCTGGCGTAGATATCGTCCACCGCATAGGCGATATGGCCGAAGTTGCGCGCGCCGCCGTAGTCTTCGCTGTCCCAGTTGTAGGTCAGTTCGACCTGCGCATCGTGGTCGCCGGGGGCGGCCAGGTAGACCAGGGTGAAACGGCCGGCCGCGTGTTCGCTGCGGCGCACTTCTTCAAGGCCCAGCGCGTCGCGGTAGAAGGCCAGGCTCTGGTCCAGATCGGCCACGCGGACCATGGTGTGGAGGTATTTCATATCGTCTCGGGGCGCAATGAGCGCCCATTGTGCGGCCAAGCGGCCGAGCGGACGAGCGGACGAGCTTAGGGCGGGCCGGGCCAATTCCTGTATTGCTCGTCGATCGCCGTGATCGTGCCGTCGCGGTGCATCACCGCCAGCAACACATTGAGGCGGTCGATCAGCTGTTCGTCCAGCTGCGGATTGCAGGCCAGATAAAGCTCCGAGCGATAGAAGTTCAGCAAGGGCACGATCTTGCCCTGGTAGCCGCCCTGGCTGATCAGCACATGGCCGTCGTAGCGGCCCGAAACCCAGAGGTCGATGCGGCCGAGCATCAGCTTGCGCGGATTGATCGCATCGGCCACCGCGGTCTCGACCTTGAATTCGCGCGCGCGCAGATAGCTCTCGCGCACATCACCGTTGTAGGCGCCAATGGTGTACGGGCGGGCATCCTCGAGCTTGCCGAGCTGGATGCCGCTATCGCTGCGGCCGAACAGCACCCACTCGTTGAACGCGATCGGGCCGACCCACTTAAACAGCGATTCGCGCTCGGGCGTGCGGGTGGTCGAGTACACGCAGGTGTGATCGCGCCGCAAGGCATCCTCGTAGGCGCGGCGCCAGGGCATCAGCTCGATCTTGTAGGCCAGCTTGGCCATGTGCATCAGCGCCCTGATCTTGGCAGTGGCGCTGCCGGTGATCTGGCCGTCCACCAGCATATTGAAGGGCGGCGAATCCTCGGTGTTGATCTGCAGCGGCGGCGCGGCCAGGCAGAGGCTGCTCAGGCAACTCGCCAACAACATCCACAGCTTGCTCATCATGGCACCCCCGCGATGTTCAGCGCCTCATGCCTAGGGTAGCGTGGCGGGTGATCCGCAGCAAGACAGCCGCCGGCCCTAGACTGTGCGCCAGGTTCAGAACGCAGCAAGAGCAGCACATGAAGATTTGCATCGTCGGCGCGGGCGCCATCGGGGGCTGGTTTGCGGCCCATCTCGGATACCGGCTGGGCGCGGAGGTGGAGCTCAGCGCGCTGGCGCGCGGCGCCACCCTGGCGGCCCTGCGCACGCATGGCCTGCGCATGGACAGCGGTGGCCAGCTCATCACGGTGCCGATACGCGCCAGCGATCTGCCCGCCGACCTGGGCCCGCAGGATCTGGTGGTGGTGGCCGTGAAGGGCCCGGCGCTGGCCGCTGTGGCGCCGCTGGTGCGCGCCCTGATGGGGCCCGAGACGCGCGTGTTGGTGGCGATGAACGGCGTGCCCTGGTGGTTCTTCAAGGGCCTTGCCGGCCCCTGCCATGGCCTGCAGCTGGAGTCGGTGGACCCGGGCGGCCTGATCGCTCAGGCGATTCCGGCCGAGCGGGTGATAGGCAGTGTGGTGCATGCCAGTTGTTCGGTGCCCGAGCCCGGCCTGGTGAGGCATGTGATGGGCATGGGCCTGATCATCGGCGACCCCGCCGGTGGCCGGCCTGGCTACATCACGGCCCTGGCCGAGCTGCTCACGCGCGCCGGTTTCAACGCCACCGTCTCCGAGCGCATCCAGCAGGACATCTGGTACAAGCTCTGGGGCAATATGACCATGAACCCGATCTCGGCGCTGACCGGCGCCACCTGCGATCGCATCCTGGACGATGAGCTGGTGCGCGGTTTCGTCACTGCGGTGATGCGCGAAGCCGCCGCGATCGGCGAGCGCATCGGCTGCGCGGTGGGCCAGACGCCCGAGCAGCGCCACGAGGTGACGCGCAAGCTGGGGGCCTTCAAGACCTCGATGCTGCAGGACGTGGAGGCCGGCCGCACGCTGGAGCTCAATGCCCTGGTGGCCTCGGTGCGCGAGATCGCCCAGCATTGCGGCATCGCCACGCCGTTTACCGATGCGATGCTGGGCCTGACGCGCCTGATGGCGCAGACGCGCGGGCTGCTGTAGGCCCGCGCGTTCAGCCCAAGGGGCGCACCCCAATCCAGGCGCCATGCGCCCAGAAGGCAAAGCCGGCCCAGGCGGCGCAGCCGACCAGCAGGGTCAGTGCCGTGCCCGCGGCCGAGGCCGCGATGGGCGCGGGCGGATTGGCGCGGTCGCGCTGGCGCGCGGCGCGGAAGCTCAAGGCTGCCCAGACCAGGAAGCTACCGAACAGCAGCACATCGGCCAGGCTGTTGTTGGCCAGCAGATGTGCCAGCGCCCAGGTCTTGACGCCCAGCACCATGGGGTGGCGCAGCCTGGCCTTCAGATGGTTGCGCGGCACATAGGCCGCCGCCAGCAGCACGAAGGCGAGCAGGGTCAGCAGGGCGGCCAGATGCGCCATGCCGGGGAGCTTGGCCCACAGCGGCTGCGATGCCAGGCGGGCCTGGCCATAGCCCCAGATCAGCAGCGCGAAGCCGGCAATCGAGACCAGGCTGTAGAGGCCCTTGTAAGGTTGCTCGCCGAGGCGCGCGCGCGTGCGGCTGCGCCAGTCTTCGGCCACGATGCGCAGCGAATGCACGCCCAGGAACAGCAGCAGGCCCAGGATCAGATAGCTCATGTTTGAATCTCCTTGCAGGGGGCGTTTGTACGCGAACTCGGCGACCTGCGTCCTGCGGGCTTTCGTGAATGATGTATTCTGCAAATATATCTAATCGAGGAGCAAGACATGACCCTGGGTGTGGGCGGCAAGAGCGCCGAAGAGGCCTTGATGGGCCTGGGCAATATGTTCAACGGCGCCCAGCCGATTGCGCTGGCGGAATACCGCGAGCGTGTGGCCAGGGCGCAGGCGCGCATGCGCGAACTCGGCTGGGCGGCCATCTATGTGCATGCCGGCAGCAATCTGCGCTACTTCACCGGCACCATCTGGTATCCCAGCGAGCGCCTGGTGGGCGCCATCATCCCGGCCGAGGGCGAGCCGCAATACCTGGCGCCGGCCTTCGAGGAAGGTACGCTGCGCGAGTACATGCAGGTGTCCGGCGGCCTGCATCTATGGCATGAGCATGAGAGCCCCTATGCGCTGCTGGTCGAGCGCCTGCAGGCGCTCGGCATACCCGCCGGGGCCAAGGTCGGCCTGAGCGAGGACTGCCCCTTCTTCGTGGTGGACGGTCTGCAGCAGCAGGGCTCGGGCCATCAATGGCTGAACGCCAAGCCGGTGACGGCGCATGGCCGCATGCGCAAGAGCGCGAACGAGCTGGCGCTGATGCAGCGCGCACATGACATGACCATGGCGGTGCAGCGCGCGGCCGCCAGCATGCTGCGCCCCGGCATCAGCACCGTGGAGGTGGAGGCCTTCATCGCCCAGGCGCACCGTCGCGTCGGCGCGAGCGGCTCCTACTTCTGCATCGTGTTGTTCGGTGCGGCCAGCGCCTTCCCGCATGGCGTGAAGGAGCCGCAGCAGCTGCAGGACGGCGATATGGTGCTGATCGACACCGGCTGCCTGGTGCATGGCTATATGTCCGACATCACGCGCAGCTATGTGTTCGGCGCGCCGAGCGCACGCCAGCGCGAGATCTGGAATCTGGAGCAGGCGGCGCAGGCGGCGGCCTTCGCGGCGGCACAGCTGGGCACGCCCTGCGGCGAGGTGGACCGCGCCGCGCGTCGCGTGCTGCAGGCCGCCGGCCTGGGGCCCGGCTATGCCCTACCCGGCCTGCCGCACCGCACCGGCCATGGCTGCGGCCTGGACATCCACGAGTGGCCCTATCTGGTGGACAACGACCAGACGCTGCTTGAGCCCGGCATGTGCTTCAGCAACGAGCCGATGATCGTCTGCCCGGGCGAGTTTGGCGTGCGCCACGAGGACCATGTCTATATGACGGCCGAGGGACCGCGCTGGTTCAGCCAGCCGGCGCATTCGGTGGACGATCCCTTCGGTTTGGCTTAGGTCCGGCTCAGGCCTGAGCCGTGGTGCCGAGCGCGGGTGCCAGCCGCGCCTCGCGCACATCGCCCTCCAGCGCGTTCAGCAGCGCAAAGCCCAGCCATAGCAGCAGCGGGAGCAGCAGCCCCCACAACAGCATCGCCTTGATGGCACGCCAGAAGGCCGGGCGGGGTGCGACGGTGATGGCGCTCATGAGATGCGGCCCAGTTCAGAGCGGCGCGAGCGCACGCTCAAGAATCCAGAGCAGGGCGGGGTACACCAAGCCCCAGACGGCGGCCACCAGGACCATGGCCTTCATCGCCGTCAGGAACCGGTGGCCGTGGCCCATCATCAGCTGCTGTTGCCTCATGGTGCACTCCTTTGCGAGATATGCACTCAACGAGCAAGCGGCGTGCCAGGCCGACAAGCGGCACAGTTTGTTGCAAGCGTCCGTGGCGGGGCTTGCGGGGCCGAACATGGACAATCAGGGCATGAACACGCCATCCACCGATCTTCTCAACGCCCTGGGCGTTCCCTCCTCGGCCCATAGCGGCGGCACGCTGAAGGTGCGCTCGCCCATCGACGGTGCTGCGCTCGGCGCGGTCCACGAAGCCAGCGCGGAAGACATGCGCGCCGCCGTGGCGCGCGCGCATGCGGCCTTCCTGCAATGGCGCAATGTGCCGGCACCCAAGCGCGGCGAGCTGCTGCGCCTGTTCGGCGCCGAGCTGCGCGCCCACAAGGCCGAGCTGGCCCGGCTGGTTTCGCTGGAGGCCGGCAAGGTCACCAGCGAAGGCGAGGGCGAGGTGCAGGAGATGATTGACATCTGCGACTTCGCCGTCGGCCTGTCGCGCCAGCTGCATGGCCTGACCATCGCCAGCGAGCGCCCCGGCCATCGCATGATGGAGCAGTACCTGCCGCTGGGCGTGGTGGGCATCATCTCGGCCTTCAACTTCCCGGTGGCGGTGTGGGCCTGGAACGCGGCGCTGGCGCTGGTTTGCGGCGATACCTGCATCTGGAAGCCGTCCGAGAAGACGCCGCTGACGGCGCTCGCGACGCAGGCGCTGTTCGAGCGCGCGCTCGCAAGGTACGAGGGCGCGCCCGCGCACCTCTCGCAGCTGCTGAACGGCGGGGCGGCGCTGGGCGAGGCGATGGTGGACCACCCGCAAGTGGCGCTGGTCTCGGCCACCGGCTCGACCCGCATGGGCCGCGCCGTGGGGCCGCGCGTGGCCGCGCGCTTCGGCCGCTGCCTGCTCGAGCTGGGCGGCAACAACGCCATCATCGTGACCCCCAGCGCCGACCTGGACCTGGCGGTGCGCGGCATCCTGTTCGGCGCCTATGGCACGGCCGGCCAGCGCTGCACCAGCACGCGCCGCGTGATCGCGCACAGCAGCATCCATGATGAGTTGGTGAGCCGGCTCGACAAGGCGCGCGCCCAGCTCAAGATCGGCTCGCCCGTGGAGGCCGGCAACTTGATCGGCCCGCTGATCGACCAGGCGGCCTTCGACGCGATGCAACAAGCCCTGGCCGCGGCACGCGCGCAGGGCGGATCGGTGAGCGGTGGCGAGCGTGTCTTGGCCGAGCGCTACCCCGAGGCCTGGTACGCCGTGCCGGCCCTGGTGCGCATGCCGGCGCAGACCGAGATCGTCAGGCACGAGACCTTTGCGCCCATCCTCTACACCCTGAGGTACGAGGGGGGCCTGGACGAGGCGATTGCGCTGCAGAACGAGGTGCCGCAAGGCCTGTCCTCGGCGATCTTCACCAACGATGTGCGCGAGGCCGAGGCCTTCATGTCGGCCAGTGGCTCGGACTGCGGCATTGCCAACGTCAATATCGGCACCTCGGGCGCCGAGATCGGCGGCGCCTTCGGTGGCGAGAAGGAAACCGGCGGCGGCCGCGAGTCGGGCTCCGACGCCTGGAAGGCCTATATGCGCCGCAGCACCAACACGGTCAACTACTCGCGCGAGCTGCCGCTGGCGCAGGGCGTGAAGTTCGACGTTTAGGCGCTCATCGCGACTCAAGCGCCGCCAGGCGCCGCACGCCCTCCTGCGCCTGCATGCTGGCTTGTGTAAAGGCCAGGCGCAGATGACGCTGGTAGCCTGGGCCCGTCGTCATCGCCGTGCCCGGGGTCAAGCGGACCCTGGCCGCCGCGGCGGCCTCCACCCAGGCCTCGGCGTCGCGCCCGTGCGCGGGCAGCTGCACCCACAGGAACAGGCCGCCCTCGGGCATCTGCACGCGCCAGTGCGGCAGCTGTTCGCGCAGCGCGGCGATCAGCTGCCGGGCCTGTGTCTGCAGCTGCGCTCGGCGTGGCGCCAGCAGGCTGTCGTAGCGGTCCAGCAGCTCGCAGGCCAGCGCGCTGCTGAGCGCGCTGCAGGCGATGTCGGCATTGGCCTTGGCGCGGCGCAGCACCTCGATGATGGGCGCGGGGGCGCGCAGCCAGCCGATGCGCAGGCCGGCCCAGAGCGTCTTCGAGAGGCTGCCGATGTGCACGATGGGGGCGCCGCGCGGCGCCGGCATGGGCCTGGCGTCCGCCTCGAAATGCAGCTCGGCCAGCGAGTCGTCCACCAGCAGCAGGCCGCTGCCGCGCGCGGCGCTGCGCGCCAGGCGTTCCACCGCGCTGCGGCTCCAGCTCATGCCGCTGGGGTTGTGCAGGGCCGGGCACACATAGGCGAGCTTGTGGCGGCCGCTGTCCAGCGCCGCGGTGAAGGCCGCCGCATGGCCCGCGCGCGGCTGCACCGGCAGCTCATCGAGCACCGCGCCGCAGCTGCGGAACACATCGATGGCACCGAAGTAGTTGGGCGCTTCCAGCAGCACGCGCTCACCGGGCGCCAGGTACTGCTGTGCGAGCAGGCTGATGGCCTGCTGCGCGCCCGCGCACACCAGCACCTGTTCGGGTGCGGTGGCCAGGCCCTGGCTTGTGTAGCGCGCGGCGATGCGTTCGCGCAGCGCCAGCATGCCCTCGGGTTGGTAGGCGCTTTCGCGCAGCACCAGGCTGGCGCTGGCGGGGCTGGGCTGCAGCCAGGCCAGCTCGGGCACGGCGGTGGCGAGGCCGAAGTCCACCCAGGCCGCGCCGTCCGCGCCGCCCGCACGGCGCAGCGCCGGATTGCCCAGGCGCACATGGCGCTTGCCCGCCGCCACATGGCCGGGCGGGCCGGCGCTGACGGTGGTGCCCTGGCCCTGGCGCGCGCTCACCCAGCCGGCCTCGGCCAGGCGCGCGTAGGCGGCCACCACGGTGCTGCGGCTTAAGGCCAGGCATTCGGCCAGGCGGCGCTCGGGCGGCAGGCGGTCGCCGGGCAGCAGCTCGCCGCGCAGGATCAGGCCTTGCAGCGCGGTGGCGAGTGCGGCGTAGCGCGGCGACTGCAGCAGCGCGGCTTGCAGGGCGGGGTGCTGTGGCCAGTCCATGATGCTTGAATTGGATTGCTTGAATCGGTCCAATCGACTCTAGCATGGGGGCAGGAGGTGCCCATGCACGAACTGTTGAAACGCGATTTGATGGCGCTACCCGAGCTGCTGACGCAGGCACGCGAGACCGCGCTGATCAGCCTGCTGGGCCTGGGCGCGCAGCCGGCCGCGGTGTGCCCGCGGCCGCCGCAGGCGCAGCTGCTGCGCAGCGCCGAGCCGGGCGCCGCGGCGGCGCTGCGCCTGTTTGAGCGGCATTGGCTGCCGCGCCTGGCGGCCAGCGCCGGGCCACGCTATCTGGGCTTTGTGACCGGCGGGGCCACGCCGGCCAGCCTGGTGGGCGATTGGCTCACCGCGGCGCTGGACCAGAACCCAACGGCCGGCTGGGATTCCGATGCGCCCGAGCTGGAGCGCCAGACGGTGCGCGAGCTGGCAGACTGGTTCGGCTTGGGGGCGGCGCATGAGGGCGCGTTTGTCTCGGGCGCCACCATGTCCAACTTCGTCGGCCTGGCGCTGGCGCGCGAATGGCTGGGCGAGCAGCAGGGCCTGCACGTCAGCGAGGCCGGCGTGGCGGCACTCGGGCCGGTGACGCTGCTCTCCGGCGCGCCGCATTCCAGCATCCACAAGGCGCTCGCTATGCTGGGCCTGGGCCGCCAGGCGCTGCAATTGGTGGCGACGCAGGCGGGGCGCGATGCCGTCGACGTGGCGGCGCTGGAGCGGGCGCTGCTGGCCCAGCAGGGGCGGCCGGTGATCGTGGTGGCGAATGCCGGCACCGTCAACAGTGGGGACTTCGACGATCTGCAGGCGATCGCCGCGCTGCGCCAGCGCTACCCCTTCTGGCTGCATGTGGACGCCGCTTTTGGCGCTTTCGCCACCTTGGACCCACGGGTGGCGGCCCAGGTGGGGGGGCTGGACGCCGCCGATTCGGTCTGCGTGGACTGCCACAAATGGATGAACGTGCCCTACGACAGCGCGCTGCAGTTCACCCGGCATCGTGAATTGCAGCTGCGCGTGTTCCAGAACGCGGCGGCCTATCTGGGCGACCCCGGTGAGCGGCCGGACTTCGTGCACCTCACGCCCGAGAACTCGCGCCGCTGGCGCGCGCTCGCGGCCTGGTTTGCGGTGCAGGCCTATGGACGCGAAGGCCATGCCGAGATCGTGTCGCGCAATATCGACGGTGCGCGCCGCCTGGGCGAGCTGGTCGAGCAAGACCTGACCCTCACGCTGCTGGCGCCGGTGCGCCTCAACATCGTCTGCTTCGCCGTGCAAGGCTTGGAGGACCGCGCCAGCGTGCAGGCCCTGCTGGAGCGCCTGCGCGATACCGGCGAGGCCTTCCTCACGCCCACCCTGTTCCAGGGCCGCTGGGCCGTGCGCGCGGCCTTCAGCAACTGGCGCACCAGCCTGGACGATGTGGACCGCGTGTTCGCGGCCTTGAAGAAAGTTTCTTGAAATTGCAAATTTACATGCTATAGTCCGGCCTCTTCGTTGAACAACAAGCGCCAAGCGAGTTTGACGAGGAAAACTGAAAGCCCAGGTGGCGGAATTGGTAGACGCACTAGTTTCAGGTACTAGCGGGTAACTCCGTGGAGGTTCGAGTCCTCTCCTGGGCACCAAATTGAAAAAGGCCAGCACACAAGTGCTGGCCTTTGTCATTTCTGCGGCCCAGGAAGCAAAGTCCCTGCGGACTTTGCGTGAGGACTCGAAAGGCGCCCGCATGCTTGCGGCGCCGGGGTCGCAGGACCTGACCGAGTCCTCTTCCGGGCTTCGCCGCTCAGCGGTTCTCAAGCCCGTATTTGCGCCAGACCTCGGCCAGCGCGCCGCTGGCCGCCATGCGGCCGAGCAGGGCGTCGATCTCCTCGGCGCTGGGGCGGCTGCCCTTCTTCACCAGGGCGGTGTGCGCATAGGCCTGGTCCATGCGGTCCGAGACCAGCAGGTGTCCCTTCAGCGCCGGCATGGCCTGCAGATAGTGCTGCAGATAGGAGCGGGTGATGATGGCGACCTCGCCGCGCTCCAGTTGCAGCATGCGCAGGCTGGCTTCGTTGTCGTCGCTGAAGGTGATGCGGTAGCGCTTCCTGAGTTCGGCGGCATCCGCGTTGAAATTGGCGAAGCCATAGTGATAGCCGGTCACGGCGATCAGGCTGCGCTGGCTCAGATCGTCGAAGAAGCGCTGGTCGCGTCCGGGCTTGTTCAGCGCCACATAGACCTCGCCATCGCCCTGCAGATAGACCTTGCTGGCCTCCACCTGCTGGCGGTCCCAGCCCCACTCGATGTTCTCGAACAGGATCATGCTGAAGGCGCCGCGCGCGAGGTCGGCATAGCGGCGCTTGGACGAGGTGGGAATGAAGCGGAAGCGATAGTCCTGCTGGAAGCGGTTCATCGCCGCGAGCAGGTCATACGTCACGCCGGAACCCTTGTCGACGAAGGGCGGGAAGGCATAGCCACCCACCCAGACCGTCTGGGGTTCGGGCTCGGCCAGGGCCGTCGGCGCGCCGAGCAGCAGGCAGGCCAGCAGCGCGAGCCGGCGGGCGAAGGTGGTGACGGTGCAAGCCATGGTTCGCCTGGCCCTAGCCGATGCTGTTTTCCAGCAGGCGCTCCAGCGCCGGCGCGGCCATCGGACGCGCGAACCAGTAGCCCTGGCCCAGATCGCAGCCGGCCTCCAGCAGCAGATCGCGCTGCGCGGCCGTCTCCACGCCCTCGGCCACCACCCTCATGCCCAGCTCATGGGCCATGGTGATGATGGCCTTGCACAGGGCCAGATCCTTGGAGCCCGGCTGCAGATGGCTGACGAAGCTGCGATCGATCTTGAGCTCGTCGAGCTCGTAGCGCTGCAGATACGAAAGCGATGAATAGCCGGTGCCGAAATCGTCCAGCGCAATGCTGATGCCGGCGCGGCGCAGATGCGCCAACTGCTCGCCCGCCGGGCTGTGGCGCTCGAGCAGCAGGCCCTCGGTGATCTCGACGGCGAGCGCCGAGCCGGGCAGGCCCATCGCTTCCAGCTGCGCGACCCACAGCGAGTGCACGCCGGTCTCGGCGCGGAACTGCAGCGGCGACTTGTTGATGCTGAGCTGGAATTGCGGCGCCAGCGCACGCCGCCAGGCCTGTACCTGCGCCGCGCCCTCGCGGAACACCCATTCGCCGATCTCGACGATCTGGCCGCTGTTCTCGGCCAGCGCAATGAATTCGCCGGGTGTGATCAGGCCCAGCTGCGGATGCTGCCAGCGCAGCAGGGCCTCGGCCTTGACGATGCGGCCGCTGGCCAGCTCGACGATGGGCTGGTAAACCAGCCTGAACTCGCCGCGTTCGACCGCGCCGCGCAGGTCGTTGGTGAGGCGCACGCGCATGCGTACCTGCGCCTGCAGCTCGGGCGTGAAGTAGTGATAGCGGTTGCGACCGCTGTCCTTGGCCACGTAGAGCGCCTGGTCGGCATGCTTGAAGAGCGCTTCGATCTCGCGGCCATGCTCGGGGAAGAGTGCAATGCCCACGCTGGCCGAAACGAAGGCTCGTTCATCATCCAGGAGGTAGACGGTGGCCATGGCTGCGATCAGGGACTCGACCACCGCGTTGACCTCCGCGCGCCCTGCCACATCGGGCATCAGCACGGTGAACTCGTCGCCGCCCATGCGCGCCACCGTGTCCTGGGGGCGCAGCACGGCGCGGATGCGCTGCGCCGCCTGCAGCAGCAGCGCGTCGCCCTTGCCATGGCCCAGCGTGTCGTTGACCTCCTTGAAATGGTCCAGATCGAGGAACAGCACCGCCAGCTGCTGGCCCGCCCCGCCGCACAGCTCAAGCTGGCGTTCCAGGCGCTCGCGCAGCATGCGGCGATTCGGCAGGCCGGTGAGGGCGTCCAGGTGCGCCTGCTGCCAGATCAGCGCCTCGCTTTCCTTGCGGTGCGTGATGTCGGTATGCGTGCCCACCATGCGCAGCGGCCGGCCCTCCTCGTCGCGGGCAATCACCATGCCGCGCGTCAGAATCCATTTCCAGCTGCCGTCCTTGCAGCGCACCCGGTGCTCGTTCACATAGCTGGGCGTCAGGCCTTCGAAATGCGCCTGCCGGTCCAGCTCCATCTGGGCGATGTCGTCGGGGTGGGTGCGCGCGTCGAAGGCCTCGGGGCTTTCCTCGATCTCGGCTTGGGTGAAGCCATACATGGCCAGGTAGCCAGGCGAGAAGGTTTCGCGCCCCTCCTGCACCCACCAGTCCCAGACGCCATCGCCGGTGGCTTCGAGCGCCAGTTTCCAGATCTCGTCGGCTTCGCGCAGCGCGGCCTCGGCGGGCGTGCTGCGCGAGGCCAGGTCCGGCTGCGGCTTGGGGGCGGGGCTCATCCTGGGCAATGGTAGGCGGCTGTTGCGGGCGACCTACTGTAGCCAGCTTGGGCGCCCCGCGCGCCATTTCCGGTCATTTCGCGCGGCCTGAGCGTGCCGAATGTCGTGATTCGGCACGCCCGGGGCGCGCAAGCCCCGGGGCTTACCAGATGCGGATGCGCTCGCCTGCGGGCTTGAACATCTTGTCGCCCTCCTTGGTGCCGAAGGCCTCATGGAAGCCGTCGTGGTTGACGGCGGCGCCATTGGCACGGAACTCGGGCGGCGAATGCGGATCGGTGGTGAGCAGCTGCAGCGAGCGCTCCTCGCGCACCTTCTCGCGCCAGGCCTGCGACCAGCCCATGAAGAAGCGCTGCTGGCCGCTGTAGCCGTCTATGGTCGCGGCGGGCTTGCCGCCCAGCGAGCGCAGATAGGCCTTGTAGGCGATCTGCAGGCCCGAGAGGTCGGCGATGTTCTCGCCCAGGGTCAGCTTGCCGTTGAGCTTCTTGCCGGCGATCGGCTCGTAGGCCGCGTATTGGTCCACCAGCCTGGCGCCCACCGCCTCGAAGGCCTTGCGGTCGGCCTCGGTCCACCAGTTGCGCAGCACGCCGTCGCCGTCGAACTGGCTGCCCTGGTCGTCGAAACCATGGCTGATCTCATGGCCTATCACCGCACCGATGGCGCCGTAGTTCACCGCATCGTCGGCGCCCATGTCGAAGAAGGGCGGCTGCAGGATGGCGGCCGGGAACACGATCTCGTTGAGCGTGGGGTTGTAGTAGGCGTTCACGGTCTGCGGCGTCATGCCCCATTCGGCGCGGTCCACCTTCTTGCCGGCCTTGGCGGCCACGCGCTCCCACTCGAAACGGCCCGAGCGCAGCGCATTGCCCAGCGCGTCGCCGGCGCGCACATCGAGCTTGCTGTAATCGCGCCAGGCGTCCGGGTAGCCGATCTTCACCATGTACTTGCCCAGCTTGTCCTGGGCCTGCGCCTTGGTGGCGGGGGTCATCCAGGCGAGGCCGTCGATCGACTCCTTGTAGGAGGCCAGCAGATTGCCCACCAGCTCCTGCATGCGTGCCTTGTAGGCGGGCGGAAAATGCTTGGCCACATAGAGCTGGCCCACCGCCTCGCCGAGCGCGCCATTGAGGTCGGCGATGGCCTTCTGCCAGCGCGGCTTCTCCTCGGTGGCGCCGGTCAGCGCGGTGCCGCGGAAGGCGAAGCGCGCCTCGCGCAGCGGCTTGGGCAGCAGGTCGGCGGTGGTGTCCAGCAGGTGCAGCTTGAAGTAGAGCTTCCAGTCGGCCAGCGGCAGCTCGCCATAGAGCTTGGCGATCGCGCTGACGGCGCTGGGCTGCGAGATCGAGAGGCGGTCCTGCCCGGCCAGGCGGGCGGCGGCCATGAAGCCGGCCCAGTCGAAGCCCGGCGCCGCCTTGGCCAGCTCGGCGGGCGTCATCGGGTTGTAGATCTTCACCATATTGCGGTTCTCGACCTTGTCCCAATGCGCCTCGGCAATGCGCTGCTCCAGCGCCATCACGCGGCCCGCGGCCTCGGCGGGCTTGGCCTCGCCAGCCTGCGTGGCCAGCAGGGTCAGGTATTGCGCGTAGGCGGCGCGCGCCTTGCCCATGCGCTCGTCGTCCTTCTTCAGGTAGTAGTCGCGGTCCGGCAGACCCAGGCCGCCCTGCCAGGTGAGGGCGCGATTCACGGTGGGCTCCTTGAAGTCGCCCATCACCCACAGCTGCACCGGCGTTTCCAGCCGGCCCTGCATGCGGCCCTGCCAGGCGGCCAGCTCCTTGAGCGACTTGATCGCATCGATCTCGGCCAGCAGCGGCTTGATCGGCGCCAGCCCGGCCTTGTCGATCGCCTCGGTATTCATGAAGCTGGCGTAGAAGGCGCCGACCTTCTGCGCCACGCTGCCGCGCGGGTGCTGCTGCGTGGCCAGCTCGTCGACGATGGCGCGCACGCGCTTGTCGCTGAGGTCGCGCAGCTGGATGAAGGCGCCATACTCGGACTTGTCGGCCGGGATCTCGGTGGCCTTCATCCAGCCGCCATTGGCGGCGCGGAACAAATCGTCCTGGGCGCGCATGGCGGGGTCGAAACCGGGCATGTCGAGGCCGGAACTCAAAGGGGCAGCAAAGGCCGCGCCGGCCAGCTGCAGCAGCAGGGCCAGGGTCGTGAGCTTGAGGGATTGATGCTTCATCATGGTGCAGCTTGTTGGGTGCAAAGCCGGGAGGCTAGCGGCCAGGGGCCCACACGCTGAAAGTTTGGGCCTGGGGCTTTCCCCGATGGTCGGTGCTGGCGCCTTGGCCCCCGGATCGGGGGTGGCCGGCTGGCGTCAAGTACCTATCATCGCCGGCTCGCACTCAGCCCCTGGCTGTCGCCGCTGCGCGGCTTTCTTTCCGATCACCAAACCCTTGAATGCATCTGATGAAGAGTTTTAAGTTTGCGCTGGCCTCCCTGGCCATGAGCCTCGCCGGCGCCGCCCTGGCCCTGCCCGTTCCGGTGGCGACCTGGAATTTCGCCAACACCCTGAACGCCGACGGCGCGGCGCCCGCGCTGGTGGCCATCGACCCCCTGGGCCTGAATGCCTTCGTGACCGACACCGTGTTCGGCAACAGCCAGATCGTCTATCAGTTCAATGGCAACCGCAGGCCCAGCGAGCAGGCCGGGCTGTCGCTCAACACCACCGGCCTGCTGACGCACGGCAATGCCTATACGGTGGACATGACCTTCAAGTTCAATGCCGACAACGGCAGCTGGAAGGAAATCTTCGGCGTCTCCAACCGCACGAGCGACAACTCGCTCTACATCGAGCCGGGCAACCACCTGCAGGTCTACCCGGTGGGTGGCGGCCCCAACACCTTCACCTTTGGTGAATACCACCGCGTGTCCCTGACCAACAACGGCGCCGGCCACCTGGTGGCCTATATGGACGGCGTGTTCCAGTTCGATCTGGTCAGCGATGTGCTGGACTTCAACACCTATGGCGGCGCCAATCCTGAGCGCCTGATCCACTTCTTTGCCGACAACGTGGTGGGTGGCGGCCAGGGCGAGTTCGCCAGCGGCAGCGTGGCCCAGATCCGCTTGTTCGACAAGGAACTGACCCGTGATGATGTGCGTAACAAGGTGCCCGAGCCCGCCAGCTACCTGCTGGTGGGGCTGGCGCTGGCTGGCATGGGCGTGGTGCGGCGCGCGCGCAAGTAAACGGACGGCCTTGCCCGACTGGGGCGCTGCCACATGGGGGCAGGTCTTGACTGAAGGGTAAAGATTGACCCTGCTTGTCCTGCCAAAGCGCCCGATCTCCCTAAGCCGGAAGTCCGGTGCAAGGTTGCGCAGGACAAGCGCGGAGTGACAGGGGGCTGCCCCGTTCAGCCCTGGCCCGCCCCCAACTCTCGTTGCAGCTTCTTCGTCAGCTTGCTGAACACCAGCGCATGCGAGCGGCTCACCAGCGCCAGCAGGTCGGCCAAGGGCAGGGCCTTGGGGTCTTGCAGCTGCACCCAGCGGTAGCGTGCCGCATAGGGCGCGGGGCGCAGCCCGGGCAGGCCGCTGAGTTCGAGGAAGCGGTGCTCGTCCACCTTGAACGAGCAGCCGGTCCAGAGGCCCGGCTCGGGCCCACCGCACAGAAACATTTTTCCACCCACGCTGGCCACCCAGCTGTTGCCCCATTTGATGTCAACGGTGGCGCCGGGCAGTGAGGCCGCGTGGGCCTGGAGTGCTTTGAACTTGTTCATCGCGGCAAGCATAGGCTCACCTGCAGGCCGCCGCCCGCGCGGTTTGCCAGCGCGATGCGCCCGCCATGGGCCTCGGCGATCTCGCGCGCCAGCGCCAGGCCCAGGCCGGTGCCGCTGCGCTTGGTGGAGTAGAAGGGCAGGAGCGCCTGCGCCAGCACCGCCTCGCTCATGCCGGGGCCGCGGTCGGCCACGCAAAGGCGCCAGGCGGCGCCCTGGGCCTGGATGGACAGGCACACCTGATCGCCATCGCCGCCGGCCTCATGGGCGTTCTTGACCAGGTTGATGAGGGCCTGCTCGATCTGCGCGGCGTCAAAGCGTGCCGCCGCGACGGGCAGACTGCCCTCGACGCGAAAGCGGCAGTGCGCGCCCAGCGACTCGACAAAGCCGGCCCATTCCACCACCTCGATGCGTGGCGCGGGCAGCTTGGCAAAACTGGCATAGCCGGCCAGAAAACTGTGCAGATGGCGCGCGCGCTCGCCGATGCTGGCGAACACGCCGGGAATGCGCTGCAGATCGCCGCGCCGCGCCAGCTCGGCGCCGCTGTGCGCCAGCGAGGAGATCGGCGCCAGCGAGTTGTTGAGCTCATGGCTGATGACGCGGATCACGCGCTTCCAGCTCGCCACCTCCTGGCGCGAGAGCTCGCGCGTCATGCGCCGCAACAGGATCAGCCGGTGCGGCAGGCCCTGCAGGCTGAGCAGGCGCTGCGAGACATGGAAGCTTTCCTCGCCGTCCTTTTCATTGATGGTGAAGAGCTGGTCGCGGCCACTGTGCAGCGCTTCGGCCAGGCCGGCGGGGGCCTCGGCCAGCAGCAGCTCCAGGATGCGCCCCTGCAGGCTGCGGCCCTCGCCCAGCATTTGGCGCGCGGCGATATTGGCGTAGGCGATCTGATCCTTGCCATCCACCAGCAGCAGCGCCACCGGGGTGTTCTGCACCACGCTGTCGAGCAGCAGCTCGCGCTGTGCCAGCTGCTGGCGCTGTTCGCGCAGGGCCAGGCCCAGCTCCTTGTGCAGGCGCGTCAGCTGGGCCAGCTCGCCGCGCCCCTGGGCGGCGAGCGAGCCGCTGAAGTCGCCGTCGCGGTAGCTCAGCACCGCACCTTCCAATGCGCGCAAGAGGCGCTTGAGCGGCGCCAGAGCGCCCGCAGCCGCGATCAGGCAGAGCGGCAGCATGACGCCCAGGGTCAGCAGCAGCGCGGGCCAGCCGGTGGGCAAGGGTTCGGCCCCCGCCCAGGCCAGCAGCTGCGGCAGCGGCCAGCTCACCAGGGCGGCGTGCAAGAGCCAGCCCAGCAGGGCGCTGAACCACAGCAGCAGGACGAGGCGCCAGTGCAGGCTCATCGTCAGTCGCCCGGCAGGCCGTAGCGGTCCATGCGGCGGTACAGCGCCTGGCGCGACAGGCCCAGGCCCTGCGCCGCGCGCGCCACCACGCCGCCGGCCGCGGCCAGTGCGGCCTCCACGGCCTCGCGGCTGGGTTCGTCCAGGCTGCGCGCGGCCACCGGCTGGGCCGGTGCCAGCGCCAGGTCGGCGGGCTGGATCTGCCCGCCCTGGCACAGCAGGGCGGCGCGTGCCACCGCGTTCTTGAGCTCGCGCACATTGCCCGGCCAGGCATGCGCCAGCAGGGCCTCGCGTGCGGCCTCGCTGAGTCGCGGCTGCGCGCCGCTCTGGCGCCCATGCTCGGCTAGGAAGTGCTCGGCCAGCGGCAGCACATCCTCGCGCCGCTCGGACAGCGGCGCCAGCCGCAGATCGATCACATTGAGGCGGTAGTAGAGGTCTTCGCGGAAGCTGCCCGCCGCCACCATGGCCTTCAGGTCGGCATTGGTGGCAGAGAGCACGCGCACCTTGGTCTCGCGCGTGCGATTGGAGCCCAGGCGCTCGAAGCGGCCGGTCTCCAGCACCCGCAAGAGCTTGACCTGGCCGGCCAGCGGCAGGTTGCCGATCTCGTCCAGGAACAGGGTGCCGCCGTCGGCCGCCTCGAAGCGGCCCTCGCGCGCCTTGTTGGCGCCGGTATAGGCGCCACTCTCGGCGCCGAACAGCTCGGCCTCGATCAGCTCGCCCGGCAGCGCGCCGCAGTTCAGCGCGACAAAGGGGCCGCCGGCTACCGCCGAGTTGGCGTGCACGATGGCGGCGATGCGTTCCTTGCCGCTGCCGTTCGGCCCGCTGATCAGCACCGGCAGCGGCGCGCGCGCCACCTGGCAGGCCATCTCCAGCGTGGCCAGCATGGCGTCCGAGGCGAACACCAGATCGTCCAGGCGAAAACGCTGTCGCAGCGCGGCCAGGCGCTGGCGGCGCGCCTGGTGGCTGCGCTGCAGCTCGCGCGTCGATTCCGCCAACTCCAGCAGGTTTTCCAGCGTCGCCAGCAACTTCACATCGTCCCAAGGCTTGGCCAGGTAGTCGGCCGCGCCTGCCTTCACCAGCGCCACCGCCTGCTCCAGCTGGGTCCAGGCGGTCAGCAGGATCACCGGCAGGTCGGGGTGCAGGGCGCGGATGCGCTGGAACAGCGCGCGGCCCTCGGCGCCCGAGGTGGTGTCGGCGCTGAAGTTCATGTCCTGTATCACCAGGTCCACCGGTTCGGTGGCCAGCAGGGCCAGGCCTTGCTCGGGCTCGCTCGCGTACAGCGCGCGGATGTCGTTGAGCGAGAGCAGCAGCGAGAGCGCCTCGCCCACGCCGGGGTTGTCGTCGATGATGAGTACGGTGCGCATGGCGGGGGCAGCATACGTCAGGCGCGCAGCGCCGCCACCGGCGGCAGCGCCGCCGCGCGGCGCGCCGGCGCCAGCACCGCCAGCTGGCCGAGCGCCCACAGCACCAGCGCGCCCACCGGCAGATAGCTCCAGGGCAGGCGCGGCATCTCATAGCTGTGCATCAGCAAGAGGCTGATGCCGTAGGCGGCCGACATGCCCAGCACGATGCCGACGCTGGAGAGCAGGAAGTTCTCGGCCTGGAAATAGCGCAAGATCTGACCCCGGGTGGCGCCGAGGGCGCGCCGCGTGCCAATCATGCGGGTGCGCTGCTGCACCCAGAAGCTGGCCAGGCCGACGATGCCGAAGGCGGTCACCACCATCAGTGCCAGGCACACAGCCGCCAGCAGCAGCACCATATTGCGGTCGCTTGCGTAATAGGCGGCGCGCAGCTCGCTGAGCGTCTTTTGCTCGCGCAAGATGCGGCCCGGGCCGGTCCTGTCGAGCGCGGCGATGCCGGCCTTGAGCACGCGATCGCGGTCGGCCGCGGCGCAGCGCAGCAGATAGGCGCCGCCGCGGAAACTCTGGCGCACCGGCATCACCATGCTGTAGCGGTTCATCTCCTCGTTGCCGCCCGGATGCGGGCTGATCAGGCGCTCCACCACGCCGACGATGCGGGTCGGGCCGCTGCCCAGGCCGTAGACCTGCTGACCGATCGGGTCGAGCCCCGGGAACAGGCGCTCGGCCAGCGCGCGGTTGATCACCAGTGCCGCCAGCTTGCTGTCCGGGTCGGCGCTGAAGGCGCCGTCGTCAAGGTATTCACCGGCCTCGAAGTCGCGCCCCGCGACCAGCTTCAGCCCCAGCGTCTGCAGCCATTGCTCGCTGCCGTTGTAGGCGGCCGCGCTCACGCCCGGCGCGTTCTCGTCCTGCACCAGGCGCAGCGAGCTCATCGACAGCTGGCCGCCATAAGGCACCTGGTTGATGACGCTGACATGCTGGACGCCGGGCACGCCGCGCAGGGCCTGCAGGTCCTCGCGCGTCTGCGCCTCGGGGTTCTGGCTGGGGCCGATGCCGGTGGTCGAAATCGCCACCAGCTCCTGATCGGCCATGCCGCTGAGCTCGTCGATGCGCTCCAGCCGCTGCATGATGAGGAACAGCGCATTGCAGACGATGGCGCAGGTGAGCGCGACCTGCAACACGATCAGGCCGGCGGCGGTCTTGTGACGCTTGAGCGTCGCGAGTATGGGCAGCAAATCCATGGTGAGGCTCCTCATTGGGTCTTCAGTTGCAGGGCGGGCTGGACCTGGGCGGCCCGCCAGGCCGGCAGCAGGCCCGCGAGCAGGCTGGCCAGCAGGGCCAGCCCCAGGGTGGTGGCCAGCATCGCGACATCCATCTGCACCAGCTTGGCGTATTCGCTGCTGCCCTGGCGCACCGCCCAGATACCCAGCCCGGTCAAGGCCAGGCCCAGCAGGCCGCCCACCAGGCCCAGGCTGCCCGCCTCGACGAGGAACTGCATGAAGATGGCGCGTTTGGGGGCGCCCAGCGCGCGGCGCACGCCGATTTCGCCCGAGCGCCGCAGCGCCTTGGCGAGCTGCAGGCCCACCGTGTTGGTGAGGCAGACGGCCAGGAAGCCGAAGGCCAGCCAGAGTTGCAGGCTGACGTCGCTGGGCAGCACCTGCTGCACCTTCAGCCACTCCATCACCGGGCGCATGCGCACATTGGTGGGGCGCTCAAAGCGGCCGGCGCTGCGCTGCTGGTCGGAATACTGCTTCAGATAGTCCAGGTAGGCGCTGGCCTTGGCGGGCGTGTCCAGCTGCGCCCAGTACTGCACCCAGGCGCAGGGCGCGCCGAGACCGCGCACCTCGGGAGCGGCCACGCTGGCCCAGCAGTTGAAGTTGCCCCAGGAGCTGAACTTCAGCGTGATGGCGGTGCTGAAGGGCACGAACACCTCGGCGGTGCTGGCATAGCTGCCCAGGCTGATGTCGAAGTAATGCGGCACCGGGCGCCAGTGGTCCAGCACGCCGATGATGCGCAAGTCCTTGTCGCGCAGGCGCAGTGTCCTGCCGCGGCTGTCGACGCCGCCGAACAGGCGTTCGTTGAGCTCGCGCGAGATCACCACCACGCGCGCCTCGCTGTCGTCATCGGCCTTGCTCCAGCCGCTGCCGTACAGGAACGGCACCTCGAACATCGCGAAGAAGTCGGCGCTGGCGTAGCGCGCCCTCGCCGTGAACGGGCGCTCGCCGGATTGCTCCGGGGTCAGCGCCACGCCGCCGCCGGTCATCATCACCTGCTTGTCGGCGCGCGCCTCGCGCAGCAGCGCCTCGGCGTCGAAGCGGGTCAGCTGGTAAGTCGGTTCGCCGCCGGGCTGGAAGCCGTTGCCCAGGCGCTGCGCGTCGAGCTGGATGTTGTAGAGCTGCTGGCTCTTGCTCGGGATGGGGTCGCGCGAGAGCACGACGTACACGGTCAAGGTGGTCATGCATGCGGCCACGCCGATGGCAATGGTCAGCAGCATCAGGATGGTGAGGCCGCGGCTGCTCTTGAAGCTGCGCAGCGCCAGTTCGAAGTAATGGCCGAGCATCAGGATTCCCCTTTGGATTGCAGCAGCTGGTTGACGGTGGCGAGCGTGGCTTCGCCGAGCTGGCCGGCCGCCTGCTGCAGCAGCAGGGTGGCCAGCACATAGCGGTGGCGCGCCTGCTCATGCGCGCCCTGGGCGGCCGTCTGGCTCTGGATCGCCAGCAGCAGATCGGTCATGCCGCGCGTGCCCAGGGCCTGGCCGGCGCGGGTGGAGGCGAGCGCCTGGTTGGCGGCCTGCACCGCCGCCTCGGTGCTTTGCAGCAGCGCCATGCTGGCGCGCACCGCCTGGTACTGGCCTTCGGTCTCGCGCACCAGGGCGCGGCGCGCCGCCTCCAGCTGCTCGCGTGCCGCGTCGCGCTGATAGACCGCCTGGCGCTTGGCCGACTCGGTCGCGCCCCCCGCGAACAGCGGGATGTTGAGCTGCAGGCCCACCTGGGTGAGCTGACGCCCGGCGTCCGCGGGCACGAGCGCCGAGCCCTGGCGCCGCATGCTGTCCACGCCGAGGCTGATAGTGGGCAGATGCGCCGCGCCGGCGGCCTTGATGCGCTGCTCGCTGGATTGCAGGGTCAGGTCTTGCGCGCGCAGCGCCGGGTTGGCCTGCAGCGCGCGCGCCACCCAGGCCTCGCGCGCCTGTGGATCTGGCGCCTGCGCCTGCAGATCGGCGGCCAGCGCCTGCAGCGTGCCGGGCTGCTGGCCGGTGATTTCGGCCAGGGCCTGGCGCGCATCGGCGAGGCTTTCCTGGGCCTGGATGCTGGCGCCGCGCGAGAGCTGGTGATAGGTGCGCGCCTGCTCCACATCGACGGCGGCGCTGAGTCCGGCCTTGAAGCGCTTCTGCGCCTGCTGCACCTGCTGGGCCAAGGCGGCCTCGTTGGCCTCGGCATTCCTGAGCGCGGCCTGCGCGGACAGCACGCCGAAATAGGCGCTGGCCACGCGCGCGCACAGGGCCTGCTCGGCCGCCTGCACACGCGCTTCCTCGGCCGAGACCAGGCTGCGCTCGGCGCTCCACTGCTCGAGCTTGCCGAGGTCGAGCAGCACCTGCTTGAGGCTGCTGGCGCTGCGTTGCTCGCGCCCGCCATCGCCCTGGTAGCGGATCTCGCTGTGGCTGAGGCTCCATTGCGGCAGCAGCGCCGCAGCGGCCTGGGCGGCGAGCTCGCGCTGCACGCCGCGCCGAGCCACGGCGCCGGCCAGCAGCGGGTCGGCGGTGCGCGCCTGCGCATAGACCTGCAGCAGGTCTTCGGCGCCGGCCGGCCCTGGCAGCGCGCAGGCCGCCAGCAGCGCCAGCAGCAGGGGCTTGATTGGCTTGAGGGGCATCACGCGAACACCGTGGCCCTGGGGGCGCTAAAGTCGGCCGCCAGGCCCAGCTCGGCGGCGATGTCCACCACCTGGCCGTCGATCACATGCACATTGCGCTGCGCGCGCGCGGCCAGCTGCGGGTCGTGCGTGACCATCACGATGGTAGCGCCGTCGCGGTGCAGCTCCTCCAGCAGGTCCATCACGCTGCGCGCCATCGAGCTGTCGAGGTTGCCGGTGGGCTCGTCGGCCAGCAGCAGACGCGGCTCGCCGGCCAGGGCGCGGGCAATGGCCACACGCTGCTGCTGCCCGCCCGAGAGCTCGGCCGGGTAATGCTTCTCGCGCGCCGACAGGCCCACGCGCGCCAGCGCCTCGCGGGCGCGGCGGCGGCGTTCCTCGCCCTTCATGCCGCGATAGCGCAGCGGCACCTCGATGTTGTCGAGCACGTTGAGGTCGGGGATCAGGTTGTAGGCCTGGAAGATGAAGCCGATCTTCTGGTTGCGTAGGCGCGAGCGCTGGTCGTCGTTCATCGCGCTGACGTCCACGCCGTCCAGCTCATAGCGGCCGCCGCTGAAGGCTTCCAGCAGGCCGGCGATGGTCAGGAAGGTGGTCTTGCCCGAGCCCGAGGGGCCGGTGACGGCGACGAACTCGCCTTCGTTCACCTCCAGGTTGAAGTCGCGCAAGGCATAGGTCTCGACCATCTCGGTGCGATAGACCTTGGAGAGGTTCTTCATCTTCAGCATGGCGTTGTTTCTCTCGCTGTTCATTGACTGATGTTGACGCGCTCGGCGCCCTTGAAGGCCTCGGCGCCGGAGATCACGATGCGTTCGCCGGCCACCAGGCCTTCGAGCACCTCGACCTTGGCCAGGCTCTGTGCGCCCAGGCGGATGGCGCGCTTGACGGCCTGGCCGCCCTGCACGACGTAGGCAAAGCGGCCGCCGCCCTCCTCGATGAAGCTGCCGCGCGCCACGCTCAGCACGCGCTCGCGCTGGTCCAGCAGCACGCGCACCGACAGGCGCTGGTTCTGGCGCAGTTGTTCGGGGCGCGGGCCCTCGAAGCGCAGCCGCGCCGCCACCTCGTTATTCACCACCTCGGGCGAGATCGAACTGACCACGCCCTTCCATTTCTGGCTGCCGCTGCTGATCTCGCCGCCCATGCCGGGCGTGAGTTCGCGCGCAAAGCTCTCGGCCACCTGCATCTGCACCTCCAGGGCGCTGAGGTCAATGACCGACAGCAGCTTGGCGTCCTTGGCCACGCTGCTGCGCTCGGTGACGAAGAGCTGGCCTACCTGGCCGTCCACCGGCGAGCGCACCTGCAGCTCCTCCACCTGACGCTCCAGCTCCCTGACCTGCAGCAGCTGGCGCTCATGCGCCTGGCGCTTGGCCTGCAGCTCGAACTTGAGGGCGTCGTCCTTCAGGCCCAGCAGGCCCTGCGCCTGCTTGAGCGCAACCTGGGCGCGCGCCAGCGCATCGCGCGCCAGGTCCACCTGCATGCCGGCGGTGGCGCCGGCCTCGAAGGCCTGGGTCTGGCGCTTCAAGTCGTTCTGCGCGGTCTGGAAGGCGATCTGGTTGGTTTCCAGCAGGCTCTGCGCCTGGGCGATCTGCTGGCGCGCATCGGCCTCGGCGCGCAGCAGCTCGCTCTTGAGGGCGTCGGCGTTGCTGCGCTCCTGCGCCAGGCGCGCGGTCAGCTCCGGGCTGGCAATGCGGGCCAGCACCTGCTCGCGTTTGACGGCGTCGCCGGCCTGCACCAGCAGGCTCACGGCGCCGGCATTGCCGGCAAACAGCGTGGGGCTGACGGCCGCCACCACCTTGCCGTCGCCGGCCACATCGCGCGTGAGCGGCCCCAGCTCCACGCTGGCCAGCGAGAGGCGGGCGGCGCTGATCGACTGATCGGCGGAGAACTGGCGCTTCAGGCCGGGGGCGGCCCAGGCCACCAGGCCCACACAGCTTATGGCGGCGGCCGCGATGGCGATACGGCGGCCGCGGCGCGGGCCCTGGGGCAGGAGCTGGTCTTGGGCGGAGGTGTCTCGGATCATTAGGGCTTGGCCATGGGTTTGGGCAGTAGCCCTGTCAACGCAAGCCGCGTGCCAGCCAGGGCGTCCTGGCTGGACCGATATGAATCAGGCACTTGGCCGCGCCTGGCGGGCGCTCCGGCTGTCCGCGGACAGTGGCGCCGGACAGGCCGGACAGGCCGGACAGGACGGGCGGACGGACGCTGCGGCTCAGCGCAGTTCGCGCAGGTCCCGCAGCGCGCCGCCGCGCTCGCTGCGCAGCACCGGGCAGTTGACGACGATGCGGCTGCGCCGCAGCGTCAGCTCGCCGCGCTCCTCGGCGGCCAGCAGGGCCTCTTCCGAGGTCAGCAGCCGCGGCTTGAGGCCTGGCTGCCAACGCACCTCCACCAGCAGCCACAGGGGGCTGTAGCTCGTGTCGAGGCTGGCGGGCCCGACCGGCCTGGGCACCGAGGCAAAGATGCTGGCCTGCTCGTCGGCCATGAATTTGTAGACCCGCTCCAGCACCGTGCGCGCCGGGCCCGGAGCCTGTGCGCCCTCGGGCGGCAGCGCATCGGCCAGGCGCGGCGCGTAGTTGACGCCCAGCGCCCGCGCCATCGCAGCGTCGGAAATGTCGGTGGTGATGTAGTCGATCTGCTGATCCTCGAACCAGGCCTGCTGACGCGGCAGGGCCAGGTGGGAGGGCTGGGCGCAGCCCAGCAGCAGGGCGCCGGCGAGGGCGACGGCGAGTAGGGCGCGCATGGCAATAGTCATATCGGTGCTTGGTCGTCCGGCCGCCATATTTCTTACACCAGTCAATCCATCAACGCTGCTGCCACTGCCCCAGCTCGCCCAGCCAGGCCTGCGCCTCGGCCTGCAGCCATTGGCGCGCGGCCGGGCGCTCGCGCAGATGGGCGTCCAGAAAGGCCACGGTGGTGGTGGCGATCACGGCATCGAATTCGCTTTTGCCATGCGCCTCGCGCAGCGGCAGGCCGCGTGCACTTGGCAAGCTGGGCTGCTGCTGTTGCTGTAGTTGCATGTTGCCGCGCGTCGTGCCGCCACGGCCACGCCGCTCGGCGCCGCGGGCGCCCTGGCCGAGCATGCGATCCTGGGCCAGCGCGTCCAGCTCCTCATCGCTGTGGCCGGCCAGGCGCGCATGGTTGGCGCCGTCCAGCAGCAGGAGGTATTTGGCGCCGGCGGGCATCAGGCGAAAGGGCAGGCGGCGCGCCTCGGCGGAGGCAACGAAGCCGCTCGGGTCCAGGTCTTGCCTGGCGGTGATGCTCAGCACCGGCACCTGGATGCCGGCATAGCGCGCCGCATCTTCCTCGCCCGGCGCCACCAGGGGGCTGAGCAGGATACCGGCGCGGAACTGCGGCGCCAGCAGCAGGGCGCTTTGGGCGCCCAGGTCGTAGCCGGCGATGGCCATGCGGCCGAAGTCCAGCCGCGCGCAATCGGGGTCGCCGGCGGCGGCGCGGCGGCGCGCCTCCTGCAGCAGCGCCTCCAGCCTGGCCAGGCGCGCCGCGCTGGCGGCATGGCGCTCGCGCGCCAGGGTCCTGAACTCGGCGGCACGCGCCAGCTCCGAACCCCAGGCCAGCGCATCCTCGTCCAGCGGCTGCACCGACAGCACCGCGTAGCCGGCGCGCGCCCAGGCCTGGCGCCACAGCGCGCCGGCCTGCTCGGACTCGCCCAGGCCGGGCAGGTAGACCACCAGGGGCAAGACCTGACCCTGCTGGTTTGCGCTCGGCAGGGTCAGCGCCAGCGGCAGGCTTTCGCCGCGCAGCAGCCAATGCTGCGGGCTGAAGCTCGTGCCCTGCTGGATCGGCGAGCGGTAGCCGCTGGCCGCGAGCGCCTGGGCGTTCGCCAGGTGCTGCGCCTGCGGCGCCGGCGCCTGGCTGCGCTGCTGGCCGCGCGGGCCGGCGCAGCCGAGCAGGGCGAGGCAGAGTCCCACGAGCGCGAGCCGCGCCGATCCAGCAAAGCCCGCGGCAGCGGCTTTGCCGGGCCGCCGGTCTTGCCCCCTGGAGGGGGCGCGCGCAGCGCGTAGGGGGTGGGTCATACCTGGCAGAAGTGTTCGACTTGGGGCGGGCTGGCGAAGAAGGGCCTGACGATGGCGCGCCATTCGGCGAACAGCGGCCCGCCGCGGAAATGCACCGTGTGGTCTTCCAGCGTGGCCCATTCGATCAGCAGCAGATAGCGCTCGGGCGACTCCAGGCCCTTGCGCAGGCGGTAGCCCACAAAGCCCTGGGCCCGCGAGATCACGGTCTGCACGCCGCGATGCAGGGCCTCCTCGAAGGCGGCCTGCTGGCCGGGCTGGATGCGGATATCGGCAAGTTCCAGAATCATGGTGTCTCCCCTGCTGGCATGGCACCAGCTTGCGGCTACATTCTCGCCTGAGGCGAAACGGCCGAGGCTGGAGGAGCGCGGATTGCGAACAGAACTCGAGGGACTGGCGGCAGAGAACCTGGCCTTGCGGGGCCAGCTGGATGCGCTGCTGCGCGAGGCGCGTGCCAACGAAGACAAGCTGCGCCGCTTCGAAGGCCTGGAGCATCGCCTGATCGGCGCGGGCTCGGTGGTCGAGCTGGTGAAGCTGCTGCTGTGCGATTACAAGCCGGCCTTCGGCATCGACAGCGTGACCCTGAGCCTGCTGGACCGCGAGCTGGAGCTGAGCCGCCTGCTGAAGACCCAGGCCGAGCCGGAACTGGAGGCGCTACGCCTGCTGCCGCTGGCCGACGAGCTCGAAGCCCTCTACGGCAGGGTGCCGCGACCCTGGCTTGGACCCTTCGATGCGCGCCGCCACGCGGCCCTGTTCGGCACCGTCCAGCCCCGCTCGGTGGCGCTGCTGCCGCTGCTGCGCCGCGGCGAGCTGATCGGCAGCCTGCACTTCGGCAGCCTGGATGCGCAGCGCTACGACGCGCAGGCCGGCACCCAGTTCCTCGAACGCCTGGCGGCCATCGTCGCGGTGTGCCTGGAGAGCGTGCTGAACCAGGAGCGGCTCAAGCTCGCCGGCCTCACCGACATGCTCACCGGCGTGCACAACCGGCGTTATTTCGAGCACCGCTGCCAGATCGAGATCGCGCAGGCGCGCCGCCACCACCATGCGCTGGCCTGCCTGTTCCTGGATGTGGACTTCTTCAAGCGCATCAACGACAGCCATGGCCATGCGCGCGGCGACCTGGTGCTGCGCACCGTGGGGCTGTTGATCCAGGCCCAGCTGCGCGCCGGCGACACGGTGGCGCGCTGGGGTGGCGAGGAATTCGTGGTGCTGCTGCCGCGCGCGCCGGCGGCGGCGGCGCGCGAGATCGCCGAGCGCATCCGCCAGCGCATCGCCGCCCAGCAAATGCCCGCGGCCGCCGGCCAGGTGCTCGCCATCACCGCCTCGATCGGGCTGGCGATGCTGGAAGAGGTGGACGGCTCGGCCGCCGATGCCACCCTGCCGGCGGTGGCCGAACGCCTGGTGTCCGCGGCCGATGCCGCGCTCTACCGCGCCAAGCAGGGCGGGCGCAATCTGGTGGTGGGGCCGGGCATAGGTGCTTTGGTGGGCTGAATGCAGTCGAGCAGCCCTGATTTGCTTGGCTCGGCTACTCCCCTTTCGGGGCGGTCGAACCGGGGGGCCATGCCCTTTCCACCGCCGCGCCTTTGCCGGGCGTGGCGGTGCTGGCAATCACCTCGCCCAGCAGGCGGTAGGCCCAGAAGGGCTCTTCGCGGCGCATGCGCGCCATCAGCTGGCTGGGCGACATGCCGGTGACGCGGCGCACCTCGCGCGTCATATGCGATTGATCCGCATAGCCGGAGTCGGCGGCCAACTGCGCCATGTTCATGGGCTGCATCCCGGCTTCCCTGTGGTAATGGGCCCAAGCCTGCTCGACCCGTGCATAGAGCTGCAGCTCACGCATGCTCTGCCCGGTGCGCAGCTTGATCTGGCGCTGCAGCTGGCGCAGGCTGCGGCCGGCGCTGGAGAAGGCCATGCGGCTGGCCAGGCCGTTGATCCAGTCGCTAAGCATGGGCAGCGGCCGCCATGCCTGCGCGCCCGACCATAGCGGCGCCAGCAGGGCCTCGAAGCGCTCAAAGGGATCCGGCAGCGGCATCTCGGCAAACAGGGTCTCGCAGGCCCGCAGCAAGGGATTGTCGGCCGCCACCACCTCGTGCAAAGCCAGCACGCGGTCCTTCAGCGTGGCGACGGGAAAGCCCAGCAACTGGCTCAGCGCATCCGGGTAGAAGGACAGGGCCATGGCATGCGCGTCGCCCTGCGACCAGCTGGCCGGCGGCAGGGACTGAGGCCCGGACACCAGCAGCCGGTGCAGGCGCGGACCCAGGCGCGACTGGGCACCGTCGCCATCGGGCAGGACCTGGTGGAAGTCGCCCTCGAACACCCAGTGCAGGGCCGGCATGGGCGTGGCCGGGTAGTAGTTGAAGCGATCCTGAGGGTCGAAATTGCAGCCGCGCGTATCGCGCAGGATGCCGGCGAAGAGGCAGCCGCTCACTGCCCTGCTGGGCAGCAGCAGGCGCGCATATTCGGTCCGCGTCGTTTTCGTTCTAGCGAGCAAGTCGGGCACCTCCAGACAATCGCGCACAACCCCGGCCTTCGATGCTGCGAGGGTGTCTCACTGGCATGCCTGCCAGAGTCGCAGCGTCTCGGCGATGACGCGATCTGTTTGATCGCGTTGGGGCGCATGGCCACATTGTTCCAGGGCGAGCACCCTGACGGCGGGATGGATGCGTCCCACGGCCTCGATCTGCGCCAGGCTGCCGTATTCATCGCCCTCGCCCTGCAGGGCCAGCACCGGGCAGGCCAGGCCGCGCAGCTCGGCCTCGATATTCCATTGCTCGGCGAAGCCCGGGCGCAGCCAGGCATCGTTCCAGCCATAGAAGGCCGAGTCGACGTCGGCATGGTGGCGGGCCAGGGCGGCGCGCAGCGAGCGGCCCGACTCGAACGCCTCTTTGGCCTTGCGCAGGCCCGCGACCGTCATCGGCTCGACGAACAGATGCGGCGCCAGCGCCACCAGGCCGCGCACGCGCGCCGGAAAGGCGGCCGCGAACAGCAGGGCCAGGCTGGCGCCGTCGCTGTGGCCGAACAGGAACAGGCGTTCATCGTGCTGCAGGCCGAGCGCGTCGAAATAGGCCGGCAGCAGCTCGCGCGACTGGCGTTGCAGATAGTCCTGCGGCCAAGCGTCGGTGCGCGGTGTGCTCTTGCCATAGCCGGGGCGCGAGAACACCAGGCCGCGGCAGCCAAGGGCATCGCACAGACGCTGCGGGAATTCGCGCCATTGCGACAGCGAGCCCAGGCCCTCGTGCAGGAACACGGTCAGCGGCGCATGGCTGCGCTCGGGGCTGAGCCATTGGGTCTCGATCAGCAGCTCGCGACCTCGCAGGGCAAGGGGCTGGAGGAATGTGGGCTTGCTGCGCATCTGGGGCATTTGGCTAGGGCGGGCTGCCATGGGTGGATTCAGAAGTAGCCGCGCAGGCCCAGCTGCCAGGCGCTGGACAGTGGCAGGCCGGCGTAGACGCTGCCGGCATGGCCGCTGCTGGACTGATATTGCAGCGCCAGCTCCAGACCCGGCCAGCGGTAGCGCAGTTCCAACCAGGCCAGGCGGCTGTGGTCCTCGGAATTGCGTTGCAGCAGCGCGCCCAGGTCCAGATGCTGCAGGCCCAGGGCGTCGGGCCAGTTGGCGTACAGGCCCCATTGGCTGCGCGTGCTGAGTTCCTGTGCGCGCTGTGCCCAGACGCGGTAGGCCGCATAGGCTTGCGCCTGGGTCTGCAGTCGCTGCCAGTCCGCGCGCCCTGGGGCCGCGCTGTCGTAGGCCCATTCCAGCGTGAGCGTCAGCTTGTTGGCCGCGGTGTAGCGCAGGCCGGTCGCCAGGCGCTGCTGCCAGTGGCGCGGCGCATCGCGCTCGCCCAGCGCCTGCGCCTGTTGTGTGGGCGCGCGGCCACCCGCCCATTCCAGATACAGCAGGCCGGCCTGGCCAGCCAGGCTGCTGATGTTCAGGCCAAGCTGGGGCGTCTGCCCGTCGGCGCCGGCCAGCAGCCATTGCGGCTGCAGGTCCTCGCTCCAGCGCTGGCTCCAGGCCAGCAGCCAGCGGCTGCGCTCGTTGCTGGCGCCCAGATCGAGGCTCAGGCCGGCGCGGCTGGGCGCCTCGGCGAGCTTGGGCGCCAGCAGGGCGCTCAGCGCACCGCCCTCCCACAGGCCTTGCGCGCGCAGCATCACGGTGCCCAGGCGATTCGTCTTGAGGCTGGCCGGATCCACCGAGATCTGCGAGCGCAGGGCCCCGGCGCGCAGGAAATCGCTGGGGTTGTATCCCGTGCCCAGGCCCTGGCGCGCATTGACACGGCCAAGGTCCAGCAGCAGGCTCGTGTCGGAGCGCCAGGAGGCATAGGCCTCCTGCAAACTCAACAGGGCCTGCGGATAGGGCGCCTGCGCCGGGTCGCTGCGGTCCAGCCTGGCGACGCCGATCAAGCGCCAGGCCGGGGCCGGATTGACATCGGCCTGCAGCGCCAGCGACTGCCGCTGCTGGCTTCGCCAAGCTGCGCCAACAGCGCTGGATCGCGCCTGCCCCCAGGCGAGTTCGGCATGGCCTTGCCAGCCCTTGGGCGTGGGCGTCATGGCCACTTCGGGCAGTTGATCGGCCAGCCCCAGGGCCGCCTGCTCGGCGCTGCTCTGCGCCCGGCTGGCGGGCAGGGCCAGGCCCTGCAGCAGCATCAGCAGGGTCAGGTGCTTGAGGCCGCTCATTCGGGCTGGAAGCGCGGCAGATAGTCGCGCTGAAGCCATGCCTCGGGGACCTCGCGGCGCGTCCAGTCGCTCAGGCGCATGATGGTGACCCAGCTTGGATCGAGCCCGTCGATGATCACGGTCTCGGTCGGGCGTTCTGCGCCGAGCTGCTTCTGGTAGCGGCGATAGAAGGCGGTCTTCAGGAGCGCGCCGCTTTCGGCCAGGAACTGGGCCTTGAGCGGGCGCATGCCCTCGACGCTGATCCACAGCAGGATGCGGTGGTAGCTGGCATCGCTGTTGCGCGCCGAGAGGGAGAGCCGCCAGGCGCGGCGCGGTTGACGATCGCCATCGCTGACCTCTTCTTCCGTGGCCTCCACGGCCTGGTAGTCGCGCGCCAGGTTGACGGTCACGACATCGCCGTTGGAGGCCTGGCCCAGCAAGCGCTGCTGCGGCGAGAGCCGGATGCTGGCGCGATTGGCGGGGTCATAGAACCACAGATCGCGACCGCTGTAGAGCATCAGCTTGCCGGCGTCGCGGGCCGGGGCAAGAAAGCGCACCAGGCTGCGGAACTGGCCACTGGCATCGGCCTTGGAATAGACCGCCAGCGCATTGCTGTCGGTTTGCTTGCCCTGCCGGTACTCGATCAGGGTGTTGGTGAGCCCGAAGCCATGCGCGGGGTTGCGCACCGCATCGCTGGCGGCCAGCAGGGCCTGTGGGTCGGTGCCCGCCCTGGCCGTCCCGCCCAGGGCGAGGGCGCCCAGCAGCGCAAGCCAGGCACGGCGCTTCAGTTCGACATGCATCGCGGCCCCCTAGACATGGCGCAGCGCGTCAACGATCTGCATGCGCGCCGCGCGTTGCGCCGGCCACCAGGCCGAGAGCAGGGCCACGCCCAGCAGGCCCAGCGCACTGCCGCCGAGCAGGCCCCAGTCGCCCAGCAGTCGCACCTTGATCGGGTAGGCGTAGACATAGCCCGGCGGCGTCCAGCTCAGCCCCGCACGGTTGACCAGGGCGGAGACGATCAGCGCCGCGATCAGACCCAGCGTCACGCCGATCAGTCCCAGCAACAGCCCCTCGCCCAGGAACAGGCAGCGCACGCCGCTGCGGCGTTCACCGATGGCGCGCAGCGTGCCGATCTCGGCGGTGCGCTCGATCACCGCGGTGCTCATGGTGTTGCCGACGGTGAACAGCACGATCACCCCGATCAGGACCGCGATGAAACCGAACATCGAATCGAAGAACTCCAGGCTCTGGCGGTACATCGGCGCCAGCGTCATGAAATCCAGCGCCTCCAGCGGCTGCAGCGCAAAGGGCTGCTGCTTCAGCAGCGCCGCCAGCCGGGCGCGTGCGGCCGGCAGTTGCCAGCTGTGCTTGAGCTGGATCTGCAGCGCCGTTACCTGCGCCTGGCTGGCGCCGTAGACCAGCTTCTGCGCCTGGCTCAGGTGCATCACGGCGATGCGGTCGTCAAATTCCTTGAGCCCGAAATTCTCGGCCCGCAGCACCGTCAGGCCCACGACATTGGGGGCGCCGCGCAGGCTGGCGGCCAGCATCTCGATCTGTACCGGGTCGGCGTCGCCGGCACGGGGCTGCGCTTGCGAAAGCGCCGCAATATCGGCCGGCAGCGCGGCGGCGTTGCCGGCCGGCTCCTGCTCGGGCGCCGGCGGGCAGTCGCTGACGCGCAGCGGCCCGCACAGCAGCAGCTTGCGGGCCACGCCATGGCCGATGATGACGGCATTGGCCGGGCTACCGGACAGGTCCATCTGGGCCGCGTACATGGCGGCGCCATAGTCGTCCCAGCGGCGCAGCGCGGCCTGGCCCTCGGCCTCGATGCCGGTGGCGGCCACGGGGGTGGACTGGTTGGCTGCGAAATGCCCGGCCAAACCGCCCAGTTCCAGCTTGGGCGTGATGACGCTCAGCATCGGGCCGAGCTCAGCATCGCTGTTCAGTCGCTCGATCAGGGCCTGGTAGTCGCGGATGCCATAGCTGGCCGGGTTGCCGCTGCCATAGAGGAAATAGCCTTGGCGCTGAATCTGCAGATGGCCGTGGAGCTGGATGAAACCGGTCTCCATGCCAAGGACGGCGTTGCGGCTGTAGCCGCCAAAGGTCAGGATGGCGCCCAGGCCTATCACCATGGCCAGCAGGGTCGTCAGCGAGCGGCGGCGATTGCGCAGCAGATTGCGCAGCGCCAGCTTGAGGGTGGCGGCGTTCATGCGCATTGCTCCTCGACGACGGCCCGGCCTTGCGCCAGCGGGCTTGCGCCCGGCTGGGCGATGCGCCCGTCGCGGATATGGAACACCTCGTCAGCCTCGGCCAGCAGCTGCTGGTCGTGCGAGGAGAACACAAAGCTCACGCCGCGTTCGCGCTGCAGCCGCCGCATCAGCGCGATGATGGTGGCGCCGGTGGCACTGTCCAGGTTGGCGGTGGGCTCATCGGCCAGCACCAGCTCGGGCTGGTTGGCCAGGGCGCGCGCAATCGCCACGCGCTGGCGCTGGCCGCCGGAGAGTTGGCCCGGGCGGTGGCGGGCGAAGTCGCTCAGGCCCACGGCATCGAGCAACTCGCCAACGCGCGCGCGCCGCTGCGGCGCCGCCAGGCCCAGGCGCAGCATCGGGTACTCGACGTTTTCGTAGGCGCTGAAGACTGGCAGCAGATTGAAGTTCTGGAACACAAAGCCGAGGCGGCGGGCGCGCAGATCGGACAACTGGTCGTCGCTGAGACGGCGCACCTGCTCGCCCAGCAGCAGCACCTCGCCGGCATCGGCGCGATCCAGGCCGCCGATGATGTTCAGCAAGGTGGTCTTGCCGCTGCCGGAGGCGCCGGCGATGACGCTGAAGCGTGCCGGCGCAATTTCCAGGCTGATGTCGCGCAGCGCGGGCACGGCAACGGCATCCAGCCGATAGGTCTTCTGGACCTGGGTGAGGAGGACGGGAGACATGGGTGGGGTCGCTGTTGTAGGCGACGGCCAGTATGGCAGCGGCGGCCCCCCCAGTCTTGAACGGAAGCGACGTCGGCGCCGGGCTCAGACCAGGCTTTGCCGCCGCGCTTCCAGCGCCTCGCGAACAATCGGCAGCAGGGCGCTGCCCGCCGTGCCGGCGTCGATGGCGGCGAAGAGTTCGCGCCGCATGCGCGGCTCCCAGAACTTCTTGAGATGCTGGGCGATGCCTTCGACCGCCTCCTGATGATCGGGCATGGCCTCGAAGAAGGCGCCAATCTGGTTGGCCATGTGGACCAGCTTGTCAATGTGCATGATGGGGGGAGGACGGTTGTTGCTGTTCAACAAGCGCCAGGCGCTCGGGGTGGCAGTAGATCACCAGGTCCTGCTGGCGCGCAAAGCCCACCAGGGTCATGTTGGCACGCGTGGCGGTGGCCACCGCGAAGGAGGTGGGCGCCGAGACGGCGGCCAGCAGGGGCACGCCGGCGGCGGCGGTCTTCTGCACCATCTCGAAGCTGGCGCGGCTGGTGACGGCGATGAAACCCTGCGAGGCGTCCACCGCGTGGCGGGCGAGTGCGCCGATCAGCTTGTCCAGCGCGTTGTGGCGGCCCACATCCTCGCGCAGCCAGCGCACCTCGCCGTCGGCCGAACACCAGGCCGCGGCATGCACCGCGCCGGTGGCCTGCTGCAGGTCCTGCAGACCGACGAACTGCGCCATCGCGTGGCTGATGGCCTCGCGCTGCAAGACCTGACCCCCGGGGAGTACCGGCAAGCTTCGCGCCACCTGGCCCAGGCTTTCGGTGCCGCAGAGGCCGCAGCCGGTGCGGCCGGCCATGGTGCGGCGGCGCTGCTTGAGGCGGGCAAAGGCCGCGCCGGCAACGCGCAGCTGCAGGGTGATGCCCAGCTCGGAGGCCAGTTCCTCAACGCCGTAGAGCTCGTGCGCGGCATCGAGAATGCCCTCGCTGAGCGCGAAGCCGAGCGCGAAGTCCTCCAGGTCCAGCGGCGTGGCCAGCATCACCGCGTGGCTGATGCCATTGATCTCCAGCGCCACCGGCACCTCGTCGGCCACCCAGTCGTGGGTGTGCTCGGGGGCCTGGCCGGCGCGCAGCCGCTGCACCGGCAGGCGGCGCGCACCCAGCTTCTCATTTGCCATGCGCGAGCTCATGCGCCTGCTGCAGCAGCTGCTGCTGCACCTGGTTGAAGCGGCTGTAGTCGCGCTGCCATTGCGAAGGCTGCTGTACCGGCATCACCTGCACCGCCGTGACCTTGTACTCGGGGCAGTTGGTGGCCCAGTCGGAGTTGTCGGTGGTGATGACGTTGGCGCCCGACTCGGGGAAGTGGAAGGTGGTGTAGACCACGCCCGGCTGCACCCGCTCGGTGAGGGTGGCGCGCAGCACGGTCTCGCCGGCGCGGCTCTGGATGCCGACCCAGTCGTCCTGCTTGATGCCGCGTTCCTCGGCGTCGTGCGGGTGGATCTCCAGCCGGTCTTCGCTATGCCACTCGTTGTTGGGCGTGCGGCGCGTCTGCGCGCCGACGTTGTACTGGCTGAGGATGCGGCCGGTGGTGAGCAGCAGCGGGAAGCGGCGCGTCACCTTCTCGTCGGTAGGCAGGTACTGGGTGATGATGAAGCGCCCCTTGCCGCGCACGAATTTGTCGACATGCATGATGGCGGTGCCGGCCTCGTCGGTGCCCTCATGGCAAGGCCATTGCACGCTGCCCAGGCGTTCGATCTTGGCGTAGCTGACGCCGGCAAAGGTGGGCGTGAGCGCGGCGATCTCGGCCATGATCTCCTCGGGATCGCGGTAGGGCATGGGATAGCCCAGCGCCTCCGAGAGCTTGACCGTGACCTCCCAGTCGGCATAGCCGGCCAGCGGTGGCATGACGCGGCGCACGCGCGAGATGCGGCGCTCGGCATTCGTGAAGGTGCCGTCCTTTTCCAGGAAGCTGGAGCCCGGCAGGAACACATGGGCGTACTTGGCGGTCTCGTTGAGGAAGATGTCCTGCACCACCACGCATTCCATCGCCATCAGCGCGGCGGCCACATGTTTCGTGTTGGGATCGGACTGCACGATGTCCTCGCCCTCGCAGTACAGGCCCTTGAAGCTGCCGGCGAGCGCGGCGTCGAACATATTCGGAATGCGCAGCCCCGGTTCGGGGTTGATCGCCACGCCCCAGGCGGCCTCGAACTGCGCGCGCACCGTGCTGTCGGAGACATGGCGGTAGCCCGGCAGCTCATGCGGGAAGGACCCCATATCGCAGCTGCCCTGCACATTGTTCTGGCCGCGCAGCGGGTTCACGCCCACGCCCTCGCGGCCGACATTGCCGGTGGCCATGGCCAGGTTGGCAATGCCCATCACCATGGTCGAGCCCTGGCTGTGCTCGGTCACGCCCAGGCCGTAGTAGATGGCGGCATTGCCACCGGTGGCGTACAGGCGCGCCGCGGCGCGCAACTCGGCGGCCGGCACGCCGCTGGCGGCCTCCAGCGCCTCGGGCGAATTCTCGGCACGCGCGACGAAGTCGCGCCATTCCTTGAAGCTCTTGGCGTCGCACCGCTCGGCCACATAGGCCTCGTTCACCAGGCCCTCGGTGACGATCACATGGGCCAGCGCGCTGATCACCGCCACATTGGTGCCGGGGCGCAGCTGCAGGTGGTGGGCGGCCTCTATATGCGGCGACTTCACCAGGTCGATGCGGCGCGGGTCCACCACGATCAGCTTGGCTCCCGGTCTTTTTCCATCACCCCGCAGGCGCTTCTTCAGGCGCGAGGCGAACACCGGGTGCGCATCGCTGGGGTTGGCGCCAATCACCATCACCACATCGGCATGCTCCACCGACTTGAAGGTCTGGGTGCCGGCCGAGGTGCCCAGGGTCTGGCCCAGGCCGTAGCCGGTGGGCGAGTGGCAGACGCGCGCACAGGTGTCGACATTGTTGTTGCCGAAGGCGGCGCGCACCAGCTTCTGCACCAGATAGGTTTCCTCGTTGGTGCAGCGCGAGGAGGTGATGCCGCCGATGGCATCGCGGCCATGCTTGGCCTGGATGCGGCGGAACTCGCTGGCCGCATGCGACAGCGCCGCCTCCCAGCTGACCTCCTGCCAGGGATCCTGGATGGAGGCGCGGATCATGGGCTTGGTGATGCGGTCGGCATGGGTGGCATAGCCCCAGGCGAAGCGGCCCTTCACGCAGCTGTGGCCCTCGTTGGCCTTGCCGTCCTTCCAGGGCGTCATGCGCACCACCTGCGTGCCCTTCATCTCGGCCTTGAAGCCGCAACCCACGCCGCAATAGGCGCAGGTGGTGATGACGCTGTGCTCGGGCTGGCCCAGCTCGATGACGCTCTTTTCCTGCAGCGTGGCGGTCGGGCAGGCCTGCACGCAGGCGCCGCATGACACACAGTCGGAGGCCATGAAGGGCTGGTCCTGGCCGGCGGCCACGCGCGCGTCGAAGCCGCGGCCCGTGATCGTCAGCGCAAAGGTCCCCTGGGTTTCCTCGCAGGCGCGCACGCAGCGGTTGCAGACGATGCACTTGGCGGGGTCGTAAGTGAAATAGGGGTTGGACTCGTCCTTCTTGGCGTCGCAATGGTGCGCGCCGGCCGCCGCACCCACGCCATAGCGCACATTGCGCAGGCCGGTCACGCCGGCCTGCGTCTGCAGCTCGCAATCGCCGTTGGCGGCGCAGGTCAGGCAGTCCAGCGGGTGGTCGGAGATGTAGAGCTCCATCACGCCGCGGCGCAGGTCCTGCAGCTTGGGTGTCTGGGTCTTGACCTTCATGCCGGACGCGGCCGGCGTGGTGCAAGAAGCGGGATAGCCCTTGCGGCCCGCTATCTCCACCAGGCAGAGCCGGCAGGAGCCGAAGGGCTCCAGGCTGTCGGTGGCGCAGAGCTTGGGCACATTGACGCCGGCCTCGGCGGCGGCGCGCATCAGCGAGGTGCCGGCCGGCACGGTGACGGCGAAGCCGTCGATCTCAAGCGTTACTTGCTGCGTGGATTCGCGGCGCGGCGTGCCGTAGTCCAGGTCTGCTTGCATGGTCATGCTCCTGCGTTCAGACCGAAGTCCTGCGGGTAATGGTTCAGTGCCGAGAGCACCGGGTAGGGCGTCATGCCACCCATGGCACAGAGCGAGCCGTGCAGCATGGTGTCGCAGAGGTCGCGCAGCAGCATGACATGCTGATCGCGCTTCTCCTGGTTCTGGTCGGCCCGGATGCGATCAATCACCTCGACGCCGCGCGTCGAGCCGATGCGGCAGGGCGTGCATTTGCCGCAGGACTCGATGGCGCAGAACTCCATCGCATAGCGGGCCAGCCTGGACATATCGGCGGTGTCGTCGTGCACGACGATGCCGCCATGGCCCAGCACCGCGCCCATCGCGGCATAGGCCTCGTAGTCCAGCGGCACGTCCCATTGCGACTCCGGGATGTAGGCGCCCAGCGGGCCGCCCACCTGCACCGCCTTGATGGGCCGGCCGCTGGCCGTGCCGCCGCCGAAGTCGATCAGCAGCTCGCGCAGCGTCAGGCCGAAGGCCTTCTCCACCAGGCCGCCATGCTTGATATTGCCGGCCAGCTGGAAGGGCAGCGTTCCATGCGAGCGGCCTACACCATAATCTCGATAGAACTGGGCGCCGCGCGCCAGGATGAGGGGGGCGCTGGCGAAGGTGATGACGTTGTTGATGACGGTGGGCCGGCCGAACAGGCCCTCGACGGCAGGCAGCGGCGGCTTGGCGCGCACCACGCCGCGCTTGCCCTCGATGCTCTCCAGCATCGCGGTCTCCTCGCCGCAGACATAGGAGCCCGCGCCCTTGCGCACTTCCAGCTCGAAGGCCTGGCCCGAGCCGCAGATGCTGGCGCCCAGGAAGCCGGCCGCGGTGGCGCGCCGGATCGCCTCCTGCATGGTGGCGATGGCATGCGGGTATTCGGAGCGGACGTAGACATAGCCGCGCGTGGCGCCCACCGCCAGCGCCGCGATGGTCATGCCCTCGATCAGCATGAAGGGGTCGCCCTCCAGCGTCATGCGGTCGGAGTAGGTGCCGGAGTCGCCCTCGTCGGCATTGCAGACCACGTACTTCTGCGCCGCCGCGGTCTGCTGCACCGTGCGCCACTTGATGCCGGCCGGGAAGGCCGCGCCGCCGCGGCCGCGCAGGCCGGATTGCGTCACTTCCTGCACGATGGCGGCGCCGTCCAGTGCGAGCGCGCGCCTCAGGCCGGCCCAGCCCTGATGGGCCTCGTAGTCGGCCAGCGAGAGCGGGTCGGTGATGCCCATGCGGGCGAAGGTCAGGCGCTCCTGCCTGGCGAGATAGGGGATCTCGTCGGTAACGCCCTGCCTGAGCGCATGCGCACCACCGGCCAGCAGGCCGGCGCCCAGCAGCGCCGGCACGTCCTCGGGCGCCACCGGGCCATAGGCGATGCGGCCGGCGGGCGTGGCCACCTCCACCAGCGGTTCCAGCCAGAACAGGCCGCGCGAACCATTGCGCACCAGCTCGATCGCGAGGCCGCGCTGTGCGGCCTCGCGCTGCAGCGCGGCGGCCACCTCGTCGGCGCCCACCGCGAGCGCGGCGGCGTCGCATGGCACGAAGACCCTCGTCACGGCGGCGCTCATCACAGGCCCTCCTTGGCGAGCAGGGCATCGAGCCTGGCCGGCGTCATGCGCGCATGCAGTTGATCGTTCAGCTGCAGGGCCGGCGACATCGCGCACAGGCCCAGGCAGTAGACCGGCTCCAGCGTCACCGCGCCATCGGCGCGCGTGCTGTGCGAGGCGCAGGAGAGGCGCGCTTCAGCATGCGCCAGCAAGGCCTCGCCGCCACGCGACTGGCAGGCCTCGGCACGGCAGATCTGCAACAGCTGACGGCCGGGCGGCGTGCTGCGAAAGAAGTGGTAATAGCTGACCACGCCATGCACCTCCGCGCGCGACAGGTTCAGATGCTCGGCGATGCGGGGCACGGCGGCCTCCGGCACATGGCCGAGCCGCTCCTGCAGCGCGTGCAGCAGCGGCAGCAGGGCGCCGGCCTGCGCCGGATGGGCGGCCAGGACTTCGAGCAGTGGGGCGTCGTCGATCATCTCGGGTCTGCCTTGCGGCGGTTCAGGGTTGCGGTCCGGGTGGGCCATTCGACACGCACGCGGGCCAGGCTGTCCAATTCAATCGGGTGATGGCCCGATTCGCGCGCGTGATGATGCTCAGTCAATCAAGAAAGAAAGATGCCTGGCGCAGCGTGTCCTGCCAGACAGGATCTTGCGCCAATTGCAGCGCCGCGGCCAGGGTGTGCGAGGGGCGGTTGCCCGGGTGCAGCATGAAGGCCATCGGCACCTCGACCAAGGGCGCGCACAGCGGCCTGGCCTCCAGCGCCGCCTGGCCAGGCAGCAGGGCCAGCCAGGCGCCGGGCAGGATGCTGCAGACCCGCCCCGCCAGCACGCTGCTGACCAGGGTGACGGTGGAGTTGGATTCGATCGCCGCGCGCGGCTGCACGCCGGCGCTGGCAAAGGCGCGGTCGATGATGCTGCGGTTGTGCATCTCGGCGCTCAACAGGCATAGCGGCAGGCCGCCGGCCTCGGCCCAGGAAATCGCTGCACCGCGGTGCAGGCCGGCCGGGCCCTCTGGGCGGCGCCGCAGCAGAAAGTACTGTTCGCCGTATTGCGGCAACACGCGCAGCTGGCTGCGATCCATGCGCTCGTTGTAGCCCAGGCCCAGATCCAGGGCCAGGCTGTCCAGCCCGGTTTCCAACTCCACCGAGCTCATCGAGCGCAGCGTCGGCACGATGCCCGGGTGGCGGTCCTGCAGCATTGCCACGAAGCGTGCGGCCACCGGCATGGCGGTGGGCACCGCGCCCAGCAGCAGCTGGCCGCAGGGCGCCTCGACGCGGCCTTGCAAGTCCTGCTGCAGCAATTCCTGCTCGCGTAGCAACTGGCGCGCGCTGCTCAGCACGCGTTCACCTTCCGCGGTGAATCCGGCGAAGGCGCGGCCGCGTTTGACGATGGCGCAGGCGTAATGCGCCTCCAAGGCGCGCAGCGCGTTTGAAAGGGCGGGCTGGGTCACATGGCAGGCCAGGGCGGCACGGCCGAAGTGCTTGTGGTCATCCAGGGCCACCAGGTATTTCAGCGAGACAAGCAGATTCATCGCGGGGCTAGGTGCGGTAACGCCGCATTGTGCGTTGGCGGCGATACTGCTGGCCTTGACCTAGGAGTGACAAGACGTGGAGACAGTGCAGATCGAGGTGGATGCGCGCGGCGTTGCGCACCTGACCATGAATCGGCCCGAGGTATTCAATGCCTTCAACGAGGCCATGATTGCCGAGCTTGACCAGGCCATGGACCAACTGAGCGCCGACCCTGGGGTGCGCCTGATCGTGCTGGCCGGGGCCGGCAAGGCCTTCAGCGCCGGTGCCGACATCCAGTGGATGAAGCGCGCCTCCGAGGCCACGCAGGAGGCCAATCTGCTGGACGCGCGGCGCTTCGCCGCGATGCTGCACAAGATCGCCAGCTGCCCCAAACCCACGTTTGCTCGCGTGCAGGGACTGGCGCTGGGCGGCGGCGTGGGCCTCACCGTGGCCTGCGATATCGCGGTGGCCAGCAGCGACGCCAAGTTCGCCGTCAGCGAGGCGCGCTTCGGCATCCTGCCCGCGGTGATCGGCCCCTATGTGCTGAATGCCGTGGGGCCGCGCCAGGCGCGGCGCCTGGCCCTCACCGCCAGCCGCATCAATGCCGCCGAGGCGCTGGCCATGGGCATGGTGCACGAGGTGGTGGAAGGGGCGGCCGAGCTGGACGCCGCGCTGGCGCGCTGGACGGCCGAGCTGCTGGCCAATGGGCCGCAGGCGCAGGGCGAGATCAAGCAGCTGTTCGCGCAGCTGGCAGTTGGGCCGGTGACGGCCGAGGTGCGCGAGCTGACGGCACAGACCATCGCGCGCGTGCGCATGGGCGCCGAGGCGCGCGAGGGTTTTGCGGCCTTTCTGGCCAAGCGTCCGGCGGCCTGGGTGCCGCCGGCGGCGAACGACAAGGAAGTCTGAGACATGAGCGACGAGATGCATCAAACGCAGGGCTGGCGCGTCGCCAGCGAGCCGGCCGCGAGCGCGGTGATCGGCGTGGTGGGCGCCGGCGTGATGGGCGCCGGCATTGCCCAGGTGGCGGCGCAGGCCGGCCATCCGGTGCGCCTGCTGGATGTGCGCGAGGGCGCCAGCGCGCATGCGATTGCACAGACCGCCAAGGCGCTCGACGGCCTGGTGGCCAAGGGCCGCATGGTGCAGGGCGAGCGCGATGCGACGATGGCGCGCATCAGCCCGGCGACGCAGCTCGCCGAGCTGGCCGATTGCGCCCTGGTGGTGGAGGTCATCATCGAGAAGCTGGAGCCCAAGCAGGCGCTGCTGCGCGAGCTGGACGCGCTGCTGCCGGCCGGGGCCATCATCGCCTCCAACACCTCGTCGATCAGCGTCACCGCGCTGGCCAATGGCATGCAGCATCCCGCCCGCCTGGTGGGCATGCATTTCTTCAACCCGGTGCCGCTGATGAAGCTGGTGGAGGTGGTGTCGGGCGCCGAGACCGATGCCGGCGTGGCGCGGGTGATCGAGGCGCTGGCCAGGCAATGGGGCAAGACGCCGGTGCATGCCAAGAGCACGCCCGGCTTCATCGTCAACCGCATTGCCCGGCCCTATTACGCCGAGACCCTGGCGCTGCTGCAGGAGCAGGCGGGCACGCCGGCGCAGCTGGATCGCGCGCTGCGCGGCGCGGGCTTCCGCATGGGGCCCTGCGAGCTGATGGATCTGATCGGGCATGACACCAACTACCTGGTGACCCAGTCGGTGTTTGATGCCAACTTCGGCGACAAGCGCTATGTGCCCTCGCTGGTGCAGAAGGCGCTGGTCGATGGTGGGCGGCTGGGGCGCAAGGTCGGCAAGGGCTTTTACGAGGGCCTGCCGGCGACCGTGCCGGCGGTGGCGGCGCCCGAGGGCGCGCTGCCCGCGATCAGCGTGGTGGGGCGCGGCGCACTGGTGGAGCGCCTGGCCGACTGGCTCACGCACAAGGGGCTGGATTACACACGCGGCGAATCGGCCGACTGGTGCGGCGTGCAGCTCGGCGATCTGCAACTGCACCTCAGCAGCGGCCGCAGCGCCGCGCAGCTGGCGCATGAGCGCGGCCATGCCAGCCTGGCGGTGCTGGACTGGCCGGTGGCGCCCGACAAGGCCGATGCCCTGGCGCTGGCCTTTGCGCCGCATGCTGGTGCGCTGCAGCAACTGCAGGCGCAGAACTTCCTGCGCGCGCTGGGCTGGGAGCCGCTGGTGCTGCGCGATGTGCCGGGCCTGGCGGTGGCGCGCAGTGTGGCCATGCTGGTCAACGAGGGCGCCGATGCGGTGTGGCAGGGCGTCTGCGATGAGCAGGCCGCCGATCTGGCGATGAAACTGGGCGTCAACTACCCGACCGGGCCGTTCGAGTGGCTCGCCCTGGTGGGCGCCGCCGCGGTGGCCGATCTGCTGGATCAGCTCTTTCACGCCTACCGCAGCGAGCGTTACCGCGTCAGCCCGCTGCTGCGCCAGCGTCTCTGGGCTTGATGCTCTTTACAGCCGCTGGCCGAAGCGCTCGAAGCGCGGCAGCCAGCTGCCCTTGATATCGGCCGAGGCCAGGATGCGCACCGCGCGGCCGATCAAGAGCTCGCGCGGCACGGTGCCGATGAAGCGCGAGTCGGCGCTGTTGTCGCGGTTGTCGCCCAGCATCAGGTACTGGCCGGGCGGGATCACGGTGGCTGGCAGGTCGCGTGCCAGCACGCCCTGCAGATGCTGGACGCGGCGCTGGCCATCGGCGAGCTTCTCGGTCATGCGCAGCGCCGGCACCAGGCCCCAGGGCTCGACCGGCTCGGGCAGCGACTCGATCTCCTCATAGGCCGCCTCTTCGCCATTGATGCGCAGCCGGCCCTGCCGCATCTCCACCCGGTCGCCGGGCAGGGCGACCAGGCGCTTGATCAGCCGCGTGCCGTCCTTGGGCGAGGCGAAGGTGACCACGTCGCCGCGCTGCGGCTCGCCCAGGTGCACGAGCACATGGTCGGTGAGCGGCAGCTTGAGGTCGTAGGCCAGGCGGTTCACGAACACCACATCGCCCTCCAGCAGATTGGGCCGCATCGAGCCCGAGGGGATGGGGTTCCAGTCGGCGATGGCGGTGCGGAAAAAGCCAAAGCAGATCAGGAAGACCAGAAAGCCCTTGTTGTCCTTGAGCCAGCCGCGCATATGCATCTCCTCTCGTTGAGAGCGCCATGATGCGGCTGTTGAGTGAGGCGAAACTTAATCAGTCCTCAAAGGGCAGGCCCACATAGTTCTCTGCCAGCACCGCCTGCGCCGCGCGTGAGCTGAGCAGGTATTCAAGCTCGGCCTGCTGCAGCTTGTGGTCGAAGCCGGCGATGTCGGGGAAGCAGTGCATCAGCTTGGTCATGGACCAGGAGAAGCGCTCGGCGCGCCAGATGCGGCGCAAGGCCTTCTCGGAATAGCTGTCGAGGCCGGCGTCGCTGTGCTCGCGGTAATGCTCGATCAGGCCGCGCGCCAGGTAGCGCACATCGGAGGCGGCCAGGTTGAGCCCCTTGGCGCCGGTGGGCGGCACGATATGGCCCGCATCGCCCGCCAGGAAGAGCCGGCCAAAGCGCAGCGGCTCGGCCACGAAGCTGCGCAGGGGCGCAATGCTTTTCTCCCGCGCGGGCGCCGCTTGCAAGGCGGCCGCGGTTTCGCCATCCAGGCGGCAACGCAGCTCGGTCCAGAAGCGCTCGTCGCTCCACTGCTCGACTTTGTCGCTCAGATTGCACTGCAGGTGGCAGCGCAGGCGCGTGCGGCTGCTCATGCTGCATAGCGCAAAGCCGCGTTGGTGATGGGCATAGACCGGCGCGTCGGCCGGCGGCGGCGCATCGGCCAGCACGCCCAGCCAGCCGAAGGGGTAGATGCGCTCGTAGGTCCGGATCGCATCGCGCGGCACGCTGGTGCGCGAGATGCCGTGGAAGCCGTCGCAGCCGGCGATGAAGTCGCACTGCAGCTCGTGGCTCTGGCCACCGCGCTGGTAGCGCACGCTGGGGCTGGCCTCGGTGCCGTGCACGCTCACATGGGCCACCTCGTAAAGCGTCTGCAGACCGGCGGCCATGCGTGCCTCCATCAGGTCGCGTGTGACCTCGGTCTGGCCATAGACCAGCACGGACCTTCCGCCGGTGAGCGCGCTCAGGTCGATGCGGTGGCGCTGGCCCTGGGTACTGAGGTAGATGCCATGCTGGACAAGGCCCTCGCGGCGCATGCGTGCGCCGACACCGGCTTCGTCCAGCAGCTCGGTCAGGCTTTGATCCAGGATGCCGGCGCGGACGCGCGAAAGCACGTAGTCGCCGCTGCGCTGTTCCAGAATCACATTGGCGATGCCGGCCCGATGCAGCAGGGCACCAAGCAGCAGTCCCGACGGGCCCGCCCCGATGATGGCCACCTGGGTACGCTGCATGCTGAGGTCTCCTGTGAAGGCCCCAGCCGCAAGGCGCGCCGGCGCTGGGTTACAGCAGCATGCGCAAATGCGCCTGGGCTTGCAATAGGGGTGGCAAGCAATGTTCAAGCAGCTGATCCATGCTCATGCGCGAGGCATGCACGCTGATGTTCATCGCCGCCACGGTGTCGCCGCGGTAATTCTTCAAAGGCACGGCCACGGTGCGCAGGCCCAGCTCCAACTCCTGGTCGATGCAGGCATAGCCCAGCGAGCGCGCGCGTGCGATCTCGATGCGCAAGCGCTCGGGATGGGTGACGGTGTGCGGCGTGAGCGCCTCGAGCTCCTGCCGCGCAATCCAGGCGTCCACCTCGGGCTGTGGCAGGGCGGCAAGCAGCACGCGGCCGTTGCCGGCGCAGTAGGCGGGCACGCGGGTGCCGGGCTGCAGCGTCGGCGAGACCACGCGGCCGGCGCTGGTGGCGGCAATGCAGATCACGTCGCTGCCATCCAGCACGCCGGCGGAGCTGGCCTCCTTGAGCGCATAGGCCAGCTTGTGCAACTCCGGCTCGACGATGCGCGGCAACCTGGCCGAATGCATATAGCTCTGGCCCAGGCGTAGTACCTTGGGGGTGAGCGCGAACATCTTGCGGTCCTGCGAGACGAAACCGAGATGGGTGAGGGTCAGCAGATAGCGGCGGGCGGCGGCGCGGGTCAGTCCCGTGCGTGCGGCCACCTCGCTGATGGTGAGTCGCGGGCGCTCCTGGTCGAAGGCCTCGATCACCGCCAGGCCCTTTTCCAGGCCGGCGACGAGATCGCGCTTGAGGGGACCGCTAGCCTCGGCGGCGGGCGCCTCGGGGTAGTGCAGCTGGTTGTTCGAGGGCAAATCTTCGAAATCACGTTCAGCGGACATAGGTGCCAGTTTTGAGCGTAAAGCGCCCAAATCCGCTGGGCGCGAGCATGCGATGAGCCGACTATAGGGATTGGCCCCTGGCTTGTCCCGGCATCGGGTGACACCTTGGGCGATCTGCGCACCTGTGCGCACCAATTTGGTGAAATTTGGGTGCGCGCCATCCCACGGCCTGAAAGGGCGGGTGTGCCAGGGGTGAAGTGGCGCCATGGTGCTGGTATACCTGCGATATGCGCCTCAATCCGCGGCGAGTATCCCATGGGCCTGCGCCGCAAACCGCCGGTCATGGCCCGCCAAGTCATGACAAAAGTTCAAGCTCCCCTGCGCTTTTCTCATGGCCGGTTGGGCAGGACGCTGGTCTTGCCCCCGATCAGGTGCTCAGACCCGCTCGACGATGAGGGCGATGCCCTGACCCACGCCTATGCACATGGTGCACAGAGCGTAGCGACCGCCGCTGCGCTGCAGCTGATTCACCGCAGTGGTGACCAGGCGGGCGCCGCTGGCGCCCAGCGGGTGACCCAGGGCGATCGCACCGCCGTTCGGATTGACGCGCGGATCGTCGTCGCGCAGGCCGAGTGCGCGCAGCACCGCCAGGCCCTGGGCCGCAAAGGCCTCGTTGAGTTCGATCACGTCCATTTGCGCCAAACTCAGACCGGTGAGCGCCAGCACGCGCTGGCTGGCCGGTGCCGGGCCTATGCCCATGATGCGCGGCGCCACGCCGGCGGTGGCCATGCCCACCACGCGGGCGCGCGGCGTCAAGCCATGCCGGGCCGCGGCCGCCTCGCTGGCCAGCAGCAGGGCGCAGGCGCCGTCGTTCACGCCCGAGGCGTTGCCTGCGGTGACGCTGCCGTCCGGCCGCACCACGCCCTTGAGCTTGGCAAGCGCCTCCAGGCTGGTTTCGCGCGGATGCTCGTCCTTGCCGACGACGATGGGATCGCCCTTCTTCTGCGCAATGCTGACCGGGGTGATCTCGGCGTCGAAAAAGCCCGCCTGCTGGGCCGCCACGGCCTTGAGCTGGCTGGCCAGCGCCATCCGGTCCTGCGCCTCGCGCTCGATGCCGAAGTCGGTGGCGACGTTCTCGGCCGTCTCGGGCATGGAATCGACGCCGTAGCGTTCCTTCATCAGCTTGTTGACGAAGCGCCAGCCGATGGTGGTGTCGTACACCGCATTGCTGCGTGAGAAGGCGCTTTCGGCCTTGGGCATCACAAAGGGCGCGCGGCTCATGCTCTCGACGCCGCCGGCCAGCATCAGCTCGGCCTCGCCGGCGCGGATGGCGCGAGCGGCCGAGCCCACCGCGTCCATGCCCGAGCCGCACAACCGGTTCAGCGTCGCGCCCGGCACCTCCAGCGGCAGGCCGGCCAGCAAGGCAGACATGCGCGCCACATTGCGGTTGTCTTCACCGGCCTGGTTGGCGCAACCATAGAGCACATCGGCGAGCGCGGCCCAATCGACCTGCGGGTTGCGCGCCATCAGCGCCTTGATGGGGATGGCGCCCAGGTCATCGGCACGCACCGAGGAAAGGGCGCCGCCATAGCGGCCGAAGGGTGTGCGTTGCGCGTCGCAAATAAAGGCTTGAGTCATGGGATATCTCCAAGGCTGAGGAAGGGATGCATCAGGCCCGCAGGGGCAGGCCGGTGAGGCATTCGAGTTGGCGGTGCTCCAGGCCCGGGCAGCGCGCCAGCACGCGCAAGCCCGCGGCTTCGACCGCCAGCACCGCGAGATCGGTGTAGATGCGGCTGACGCAGGCCGCCGCCGTGAGCGGATAGCTGCATGCGGCGACGACCTTGCTCTGTCCGCGCTTGCCGAGGTGCTCCATCATCACAAAGACCTGCTTGGCTCCGATCGCCAGATCCATGGCTCCGCCCACGGCCGGTATGGCATCGGCGGCGCCGGTATGCCAGTTGGCCAGATCGCCCTGGGCCGAGACCTGGAAGGCGCCCAGCACACAGATGTCCAGATGCCCGCCGCGCATCATCGCGAAGCTGTCGGCATGGTGGAAGAAACAGCCGCCGGGCAGCAGGGTGACGGCCTGCTTGCCGGCGTTGATCAGATCGGGGTCGGCGGCCTCGGGGCCGGGCGGCGGCCCCATGCCCAGCACGCCGTTCTCGCTGTGCAGGATGATCTCCCGCTCCGGCGGCAACTGGCTGGCCACCAGGGTCGGCAGGCCTATACCCAGGTTCACCACCGCGCCCTCGGGAATGTCCCGGGCGACCAGGGCGGCCATTTGGCTGCGTGTCCAGGCCTGCCAGCTCATGAGCGGGCCTCCGTGGTGGCTGCCGGGCGCGGGCAGCACACCAGCCTTTGCACATAGATGCCAGGCGTTACCACAGCCTCGGGGTCCAGCGCGCCCAGCGCCACCACATCACGCACCGCGGCTACGGTGATGCGCGCCGCCGTGGCCATCACCGGACCAAAGTTGCGCGCGGTCTTGCGATAGACCAGATTGCCCCAGCGATCGCCATGCTCGGCCTGGATGAGGGCGTAGTCGGCGTGCAGCGCGTATTCCAGAACATGGCCGCGCCCGCCAATCTGGCGCTGCTCCTTGCCGCGGGCGAGGTCGGTGCCATAGCTGGTGGGCGTGTAGAAGGCGCCGATGCCGGCGCCGGCGGCACGGATGCGCTCGGCCAGACTGCCCTGCGGTACCAGTTCGAGCTCGATCTGCCTGCCGCGGTAGGCGCGCTCGAAGTGATGCGAGTCGGCCTGGCGCGGGAAGGAGCAGATGATCTTGCGTACCCGCCCTGCGGCGATCAGGGCCGCCAAGCCGTGATCGCCGTTGCCGGCATTGTTGTTCACCACCGTCAACTCGCGCGCGCCCTGGTCCAGCAGTGCGCTCACCAGGTCCTGCGGAAGGCCGGCTTCACCAAAGCCGCCAATCATCACGGTGGCGCCGTCCGGCACGTCGGCCAAGGCGGCGGCCGGCGAGGGCTGCAATTTGTCGATCACGGCGGGGTCTCTTGCGGCAGTGGTTCGTAATTAGAACTTACGTTCAATTGATGAACGCTCGCGCCGACGATGATACGGCGTCATCGTTGCAAGTTGTGAGAATTTGCACGCGTTCGGCTGTGGCTGCAGGCCGTATACATTTGAGCTTGTAAATCACTTAAGTAGTCTCGCCCTATTGCCGATGCCCCTGACGAGGGCGCCTCAAAAAATGGGCGTAGAGAATCGAATGAAGGACAGATCAGCAGATCCTTTGATAGATGTGACTCAGCTGCGGGTGGGGATGTTCATCCACCTGGACCTGGGCTGGATGTCCCATCCTTTTCCGCTTTCCAGCTTCAAACTGAGCTCGGAAGAACAGTTGCTGATCTTGCGCCGCCTGGGTCTCAAGCAGGTGCGCTGGAGCCCGGGCAAGAGCGATCTGCAGACCGACGCCACTCCGGCACCCCAGCCGGCGGCGGTGCTCGAGGCCGTGCCGACGATCTCCGCGGAGGAACTGGCCCGCGAGCGACATCGGCAGGCGCTGGCCGCGCAGCGCGAGGCCCTGCAGCTGTGCGAGAAGCAATATGGTGAGGCGGCCGCCGCCTACCGCCAGGTGATTGATCTGGTGCCGCGCGAGCCGCGCAATGCGCGCGACCAGTCGGTGGCCCTGACGACCGCCCTGCTGGACAAGATGCTGGTCGAGGGCGACCTGAACATCCGCCTGTTGAACGAAGGCGCCGGTGATCGCGGCACCGCCCATGCGCTCAATGTCTCCATCGTCTCGCTGTTGCTGGGCCGTGCCTTCGGCCTGGGGCGCGACGAAATGCTGGATCTGGGCGTCGGCGCCCTGCTGCACGATGTCGGCAAGATCGAATTGCCGCCGCGCGTGCGCAACCGCGACGACAGCTTTACCGCCGCCGAGACCAATCTATACCAGCAACATGTGGTGAAGGGCGTGGCCCTGGCGCAGCAGATGGGGCTGCAGCCCGGGCCGCTGCTGATCGTGGCCCAGCACCACGAGAATGCCGACGGTTCCGGCTTTCCGCAGCGCATCAATGTGGACCGCATGAGTGCCGGCGCGCGCATCGTTGCGCTGGTGAATCGCTTCGACGGCCTGTGCAATCCACTGCTGGCGTCCAAGGCGATGACGCCGCACGAGGCGCTCTCGCTGATGTTTGCCCAGGGGCGCAACCGCTTCGACGCCACCATGTTGAACGCCTTCATCCGCATGATGGGCGTCTATCCGCCGGGCTCGACGGTGCAGCTCACTGACGACCGCTATGCGCTGGTGGTGGCGGTCAATTCCTCGCGCCCGCTCAAGCCGCGCGTGATGGTGCATGACGCCAAGGTGCCCAAGGATGAGGCACTGGTGATGAATCTGGAAGAGTTGCCTGACCTGGGCATCCGGCGCAGCCTCAAGCCCCAGCAACTGCCGCGTGCCTCGCTGGACTATTTGAGCCCGCGCACCCGGGTGGCCTATTTCTTCGAATCCGTGCCCACCGCACCAGCAGGGGAGATGGCCGCGTGAGACTTCTGCGACCGAAGACATCGCCTTCGGCCCTCCAGCTCAGCGAACGCTACACGGCCCTGATCGACGGGCTGCAGGAAGCGGTGTGGCTGGTGGAGGCCGAAACGCGCTGTATCGTCGCAGTGAACCAGGCCTCGACCCAGTTGCTGGGCATGGAGGCCGAGCAATTGCTTGGATGCGCGATGGAGTCGCTGGCGTCCACGCCCGAGGACGCGATGTTCTGGATGGACGTGGCGGCCGGCAGCTTCGATCCGCTGCACACCGACACCATGATGCGCCATGCCGATGGGCGCATGCTCTGGGTGGCGCGCCGCGTCAGCTATGTCGAACAGCTGGAGGGCGGCGGGCTCTGGCTCATCTCGATGCGGGACCAGACCTCGCAGCGCCAGCATGACGACGAGCGCGAAGCCCTGTTGGCCGAGCTGCGCGCCACGCTGGAGTCGACCGCCGATGGCATCCTGGTGGCCGACCTGGCCGGCCGTATGCGCAGTTTCAATCAGCGCTTTGCCTCGCTCTGGGGTATTCCCGAGGACCTGCTGAACGAGCGCAACGACGAGGCCGTGCAAGCCTGGATGCGGCGCAGTGTGGTCGATGGCCCGGCCTATGCCATGCGCCTGGCCTCGATCCAGGATGCACCCCTGCTGCAGACCAGCGACAACATCAAGCTCATCGACGGCCGTGTGCTGGAGCGCGTCTCGCTGCCGCAGTGGAGCCGTGGCCGTCCGATCGGCCGGGTCTACTCTTTTCGCGACCTGAGCGAGAAGCTGGCGGCCAGCCAGCGTATCGAGGAGCTCTCGCATACCGACATGCTGACCGGGCTGCCGAACCGGCGCGCCCTGTGTGAGCGCGTGGACTACGCGCAGGCGATGGCGCGCCGCGAGGCCACGCCTTTCGGCCTGCTGAACGTCGACCTGGACCGTTTCAAGCAGATCAACGATACCCTGGGTCATTCCTATGGCGATCGCGTGCTCAAGGAAGTGGCGCTGCGCCTGAAGGAATGCCTGCGCGAGGTGGATACCGTGGCGCGCCTGGGGGGTGACGAGTTCGCCCTGCTGATCCATCAGGCCGATGCGCGCGGCGCCGAGCATGCGGCCCGGCGGGTGCAGGAGGCGATGTCGCGGCCCTTCTGCTTTGACACCCTGAGCTTCACCGTCACGGCCAGTACCGGCATCGCGTTGTTCCCCGGCGATGGCGCGAATGCCGAAGAGCTGATGGCCAGCGCCGAGCGCGCCATGCACTGGGTGAAGGAAAGCGGCCGTGCCACCTTCCGCTTCCACCAGCCGCGCAAGGATGTGGACCTGCTCTCGCGCATGCGCCTGGACCACGCGATGCGCCAGGCGCTGCAGGAGCGCGAATTCCGGCTGCATTACCAGCCGCAGATTTCGCTCAGCACCGGCCAGGTGATCGGTGCCGAGGCCTTGATACGCTGGCGCGACCCCTTGCGCGGCGAGGTCTCGCCCGCCGAATTCATCCCGGTGGCCGAGGAGAGCGGCTTTATCGTCGCGATCGGCGACTGGGTGCTGCAGCAGGCGGTCAGCCAGGCGGCGCAGTGGCTGAAGCAGGGCTGGCGCATGCCGGTGGCGGTGAATGTGTCGGCGCTGCAATTCCAGCAGACCCAGTTCGTCGATTCGGTGGCGCAGGCACTCAAGGCGGCCGACCTGCCACCCTCGCTGCTGGAGCTGGAGCTGACCGAATCGATCCTGCTGCGCGACGCGCAGGAGGCCTTGCTGCGCCTGGAGGCCCTGGCCGAGCTGGGCGTGTGCATGTCGATCGACGACTTCGGCACCGGCTATTCTTCGCTCGGCTATCTGAAGCGGTTCCCGATCCAGCGCCTCAAGATCGACAAGAGTTTCGTGAACGGCCTGCCTGGCGACGCCAGCGACGCCGGCATCGTGAATGCCATCGTGCAGATGGGGCGCGCCCTGCATTTGCATGTGATCGCCGAGGGCGTGGAGAACGACGCCCAGCGTGAGTTCCTGAGCCGCGCCGGCTGCCATGAGTTCCAGGGCTTCCTCTATGCCCCGGCACTCGACCCGCGCGCCTTCGAGGAGCGCGTCTGGCGCCCCGGTCCGTCGACGCCGCGCGCACCCGTGCATTTGATCCGTGGCGCCGCCTGAGCGGTGACAATCCTCCGCAACAACGCGGAGTTTCAGGTGATCTACAAATTCAAATCCAAGGCCGGGGCCGATGTGCTGATGCTGGGCCCGCAGGGCGAGCGCGTGCTGCGGCTGCTGGGCCACGAACCCGCCAGGCAGGGCCTGCTGGCGCTGGCCGAGCTGGGCCCCGCAATGGCGGCACTGGAGGCCGCGGTGGCAGACGACGAGGCCGAGTTCGCACGCCAGCAGGCCGAGGCCGAGGCTGCCGGACACGAGGCGCCGCGCCGCGAGGGCGTGAGCCTGCGGCAACGCGTCTGGCCGCTGCTGGAACTGATGCGGCACAGCCAGCGCGCCGAGGTCGACATCGTCTGGGACGCATGAGCTTCGAAAGCGCCACGCAGATCCTGGCGATACGCCACGGCGAAACCGACTGGAACCGCGACAGCCGCATCCAGGGTCAGCTGGACATTCCGCTGAATGAGCGCGGCCGCGCCCAGGCGCGTCGCCTTGCGTTGGCGCTGGCGGGCGAGCCGCTGGCCGCCGTGTACGCAAGCGATCTGGCGCGTGCCTGGGAGACCGCCGCCGCCCTGCAGGGTCTGGGCGCACCGATCCATGCCGACGTGCGGCTGCGCGAGCGCTCATTCGGCCATTTTGAGGGCCAGACCTGGGACGAGATCGCCAGGCGCTGGCCTGAGCAGAGCCTGCGCTGGCGCCGCCGCGACCCCGACTTCGCCGCCGAGGGGGGAGAAAGCCTGCGATATTTCTATGCCCGCTGTACCCAGGCGGTGCAGGAGCTGACCCAGGCCCACCCCGGCCAGACCATTGCCATCGTTGCCCATGGTGGGGTGATGGATTGCCTGTACCGCCTGGCGGCGCGTCTGGAACTCCATGCCTCACGCAGTTGGACGCTCGGCAATGCCAGCATCAACCGCCTGATCTATTCACCCGAGGGCTTTGCCCTGGTGGGCTGGAACGACGACCAGCATCTGCACGATCTCGGCTTGGACGATCCGGCGCAGGCCTAGGAGCCTGTCGCCGAATGGCTCTTCAAGTGTCATTCGGCACATTCCTGGCTATAGCGGGGGAGTGTTGCAATTTCGCGTCGGAACAAACCCGGTGAAACCCTGGCCCTCCTATACTGCGGCCACATTTCGCGCAAAGACCGGGCACTTCAAGCCCGGCCCACCCTCTCAACTCTTAAAGGCAAATGATGAAGAAGATTGCTCTCGTCGCTGCACTCGCAGCCATCGCCGCACCCGCATTCGCACAAAGCTCGGTCACCCTGTATGGCCGCGTCAACACCACCGTTGAAAGCCAGAAGGTCGAGAACCAAGGCCGCAAGGTTGTCGTGCAGAACAACTCGTCGCGCATTGGCTTCCGTGGCGTTGAAGATATGGGCGGCGGCCTGAAGGCCTCGTTCGAGCTGGAGCATGGCTTCAATTCGGACACCGGCGCTGCCACCGGCGGCACTGCCGGATTCTGGGGTCGTGGCGCTCACGTCCAGATTGCTGGTGCCTTCGGTGCCGTGCGCCTGGGCCGTTGGACCCCGGGCTCGTACTACGCTACCGCTGACTACATCGGTATGCACAACCACGACACTGGCACGTCCAGCGATGCGCTGTACGGCGGCCCGTTCCCGACCGCCAACAAGGTCGGTTACTTCTACAGCACCGGCGGCTTCTCGACCGAGTTGGCCGTCGCCGCTGGCGAAGGCAGCCAGCCGCGCGCTTTTGACGCTTCCGCCAACTACGACCAGGGCCCTCTGCACCTGGGTGCTGGCTACAGCAAGCAAAGCGCCGACAAGCAGTTCGCCGTGCGTGGCCTGTATGAGCTGGGTGCTGTGACCCTGGGCGCGTACTACCAGCACGTGACCGGTGCCGGCAATACCAAGGAAAACAACCTGCGCTTCGCTGCCGCTTACGCGATCGGCGCTTCGTCCTTCCACCTGGATATCGGCCGCGCAACCGAGGCCAAGACCAACCAGTGGACCCTGGGCTACAACTACAATCTGAGCAAGCGTACCAAGCTTTACGGCTTCTACACCGCCATCGACACGAAGCTGGCCGCCCAGAAGGGTGACTTCAGCTCCTTCGCTGCTGGTGTTCGCCACAACTTCTGATCTCAGGATCGGATATGAGAAAGGCGCCCCATGGGGCGCCTTTTTTTTGTGCCTGTTTGGCGCTCAGTCGAACAACTCGCCCATGGATTTGGGCGGTGCCACGCCCAGGTGGCGGAAGGCCGCCAGCGTGGCGATGCGGCCGCGCGGCGTGCGTTGCAGGTAGCCTTGCTGGATTAGATAGGGCTCGATGACGTCCTCGATGGTGTCGCGCTCTTCGCCGATGGCCGCGGCCACATTGTCCAGGCCGACCGGTCCGCCGTCGAAGCGGTGGATGACCGCCTCCAGCAGCTTGCGGTCCATCAGATCGAAGCCCTGCGGGTCCACGTCAAGCATGGCCAACGCCTTGTCGGCAATGCCCTTGCTGATCTGCCCATTGCCCTTCACCTCGGCGTAGTCGCGCACGCGGCGCAGCAGCCGGTTCGCGATACGGGGCGTGCCGCGCGAGCGGCGCGCGATTTCCAGCGCGCCGTCCGGATCCATGGGGGCGTTCAACAGGCTGGCCGAGCGCGTCACGATGCGCTGCAACTCGGCAGGGGTGTAGAACTCCAGCCGCGCGACGATGCCGAAGCGATCGCGCAGGGGGTTGGTGAGCATGCCGGCGCGTGTGGTGGCGCCCACCAGGGTGAAGGGCTGCAGATCCAGCTTGATCGAGCGCGCCGCCGGGCCCTCGCCGATCATGATGTCGATCTGGTAGTCCTCCAGCGCGGGATACAGGATCTCCTCCACCACCGGTGAAAGCCGGTGGATCTCGTCGATGAAGAGCACATCGTTCTTTTCGAGATTGGTGAGGATGGCGGCCAGGTCCTTGGGCTTTTCAAGCACCGGACCCGAGGTCTGGCGTAGGTTCACGCCCAGCTCGGCGGCAATGATGTGGCTCAGCGTGGTCTTGCCCAGGCCGGGCGGCCCGAACAGCAACACATGGTCGAGCGCCTCGCTGCGTTTCTTGGCCGCGCTGATGAAGATTTCCAGCTGTTCGCGTGCCTTGCCCTGGCCCACATACTCGTCCAGCCACTTGGGGCGCAGGGCGCGTTCGATGGCTTCCTCGTTGGGGGAGGTCGGGGCGGCGCTCACCACGCGCTGCGCCGGGATGCTGCCGAAATCGTCGGTCTGGATACTCATGGCTTAGCGCGACAGTGATTTGAGAGCAAGCTTGATGCCCTCGCTCACGCCAACGTCCTTGGGCAGGGCCTTGAGGGCGCTGCCGGCTTCCTTCTCGCTGTAACCCAGGGCCACCAGGGCTTGCAGGATGTCGGCCTGGTTGTCGTTCTCGGCGTGCACGGCGGCGGCGCCATGGAGATCTGGCGCCAGCTTGCCCTTGAGCTCCAGCAGCAGGCGTTCGGCCGTCTTCTTGCCGATGCCAGGCACCTTCACCAGCCGGCCGGCCTGCTGCTGCGCCACCGCCTGGGCCAGTTCGGCCACGCTCAGACCTGACAGCAGCGAGAGCGCCATGCGCGGGCCGATGCCGCTGATCTTGATGAGCTGGCGGAAGGTGGCGCGCTCCTCGCTGCTGGCAAAGCCGAACAGCACTTGCGCGTCCTCGCGCACCACGAAATGCGTCAGCAAGGTGGTGCGCTCGCCAATGCCTGGCAGGTTGTAGTAGGTGCTCATGGGCACGTCGACCTCGTAGCCGACGCCTTGCACATCCACGAGTACGAGCGGGGGCGATTTTTCCGCGATGACGCCGCTGAGTCTGCCAATCATCGCCCCATTATCAGGGGCCGCAGGGCTGCGCCTAGTTTCTGCCGAACAATCCCAAGCGCTGCGCTTCCAGGGCGGCCTCGGCGCGCGACGAGACATTGAGCTTGCGGTAGATCTGCTTCACGTAGTCGGCAATGGTGTGGCGCGACAGGCCCAGCTGCACGCCGATCTCCGGCAGCGTGTAACCCTTGGCCACGCGCAGCAGCACCTCGGTTTCGCGATCGGTGAGCGAGACCTCGTGCAATTGCGCCGCCGCCTGCGGCCGCCGCTGGGCCGCAAAATAGGCGATCACCTTGCGCGCGATCGAGGGCGACAGCGGCGGCTCGCCCTGGCTGATGCGCTGCAACTGCTCGACCAGCAACTCGCGCGACTGCTCCTTCAGCAGATAGCCGAAGGCGCCCGCCTGCAGGGCTGGGAACAGGTGCTCGTCGTCGTCGTGGATGGTGACGATCACCGACTGCACCTCGGGCTGCTTTTCGCGCAGCGCCGCGATCACCTCCACGCCCGAGCCATCGGGCAGGCCCAGATCGAGCAGTGCCAGGGTGAAGCGCTGGCTGTTGACCTGGGCCAGCGCATCCTGCACGCGTGAGCACTCGGTGATCACGGCATTGGCGAACACCTGTTTGACCAGGGCCTTCAGCCAGGCGCGGATTTCCGGGATGTCTTCGAGCAGGAGGATGTGGTTCATGGCGTTCTTCTCTGGCAATGGGTAGGCCGCGCGATCAGCACGCTGGAGGCCTACGGTAGTCGTTTATCGGAACATCGCCTAGGCAATGAAGCTTACGCCTGTACTGATCAGAGGGGAATCGTGAGGCGGATCACGGTTCCCCAGCCCGGCCCGGACTCCACCAGGCATTGCCCATGCATCTGCTTGGCGCGCGCCTTCATGCTGGCCATGCCATGCCCGCGGTCCAGGCGGCCGTCCAGCTCCATCGGTATGCCCTGCCCGTTGTCCTGGATGACGACGATGAAATAGCCGTCCTCGACGCTGCAGCTGACCACGCAATGCGTGCCGCCGCTGTGCTTGATGATGTTGCTGACTGCCTCACGGAAGATGCGCGTGGTCTGCACATAGGCTCGCGCCGGCAGGGTGTGGACGATATCCTCGGCCGGGGCCTTCCACTCCGCCAGGATGTTGGCCTGCGCCAGCCGCGACACCACCTCGGCACGCCAGTCGCCCAGCGCATCCAGCAGTTGCACCGGCTTGCCGGTGAGGCCCCGCACCGACAGGCGCATTTCTTCCAGCGCCTCGCGCGCCAGCGTAGAGATGCGGTCCGACTCGCTGGTGTGCACGATGGTCAGCAGCTTGGCGCCAAGGTCGTCATGCAGGTCGGCGGCGATGCGCTTGCGCTCGCGCTCGGTGACCTGCTCCAGCTTGAGCTCGGCCATCTGGTTGTAGTGCCGCTCGATATCGGCCACGCGCTCCTGCACATGTTGCTCCAGTTGATGCTGCATGGCCTCGGCCTCCTGGCGCGCACGCGCCTGTGCCAGCAGGGCCTGCAATCCCATGCCCAGCATCACCAGCGGCATGGCGACGGCCGTCAGACCGGCGTTGGCGGGAGTGCGGAACTGCTGGGTTGCCAGCTCCAGCAACACACTGAGCGCCGCCAGGCCGAGCAAGGCGGTGGTGATCCACCATTGCCGGCGCTGTTGCTTGCCCTGCCTGGGCAGGCCGTGCGGACCCTGCGCGCGCAGCCATTGCTGGCGCAGATGCCAGCCCAGCGCGCTCAGGACCTGGACCGCCAGCACCAGGCTCCAGAGGCTTACCGCGACGAACTGGTACTTCGCCGGAGTGAGTGCGAGGCTGGTCGGCGCAATGAGCGCCTGCAGCAGCAAGGTCTGGTCGATGCGCTTGTCCTGGCGGCCCTGGGCGCGCAGCAGGTACTGCACGGCGCACAGCGTCAGCAGCGGCAGCAGCGAGGCGATCAGCACCTCGACGAGAGCGCGCGGCCAGGGCATGTTACCGATCCATAGACGGTTGGAGAACAGCACCCAGCCGGCCATCAGCCCGGCCAGGTACAGCAGGTGCTGGTCGCGCGCATGACGCAGCGCCAGCAGTGCCAGCGTCAGCGCCATCAGCACCAGCATGGCCGACAACTGCAGCGGCAGGGTCTGCTGCCAGAACCAGGCCCAAGTTTGCCGCCTGGCCAATGTTTCCAGTTCGCCGATTTCGACGACCGAGAGGCTGGCGGCTCGACTGCTGCTGCCCAGCACCTGCTTGGCATAGCCCGCGACCTTGATGTCGATGACGTTGCCGGCAGGGCGCAGCAGACCCGGCGGCAACTCGATCAGCTGCGGCTCGAAGCAGCGCTCGGAAATCGGGTCGAGCATGCGCCCGCGCGCCACCAGGTTGACGCCGTTGACCCAGAGCTGGTAGTTGCTGCAGACCTGCTCGATATAGAGCGCCTGCCGCACCAGCGGACTGCCCCCGCCTTCCAGTTTGAACCGATACCAGACCGCGCCACTGAAGCCGGGCCGGCTGCTGGCCCAATGGTCGGGCAACTGCACCGCAGCAACGTCAGCATGGGCGGGAAATTCAGCGGCGTCGCTGGCAACGGCCAGGGCCTGCCTCAGCACCAATTCCTGCGCATGTGCCGGACGCAGGCCCAGCAGGAGCAGCGCTAGCAGCAGCGCGCTGATGAGCAGGCGCCAGCCGCCCGGGCTGGCGGCAAATCGTCGAATTCTCTGACTGTGCATGGGCGGCGATTGTGCAGGACGGAGCGCGTCGGGAGGAGCGGGCGGGCTCGGGCGACAATATGCGCTTGCACCGAGCAGACCCACCCAGAAAGTGCCGCCTTGATTCTCCGTCACGTTTTTACCCCGATAGACAACCGCCGTCTGTCCCATCTATGCGGCATGCTCGACGAGCATTTGCGCCAGATCGAACCTGCCATGGATGTGCGCATCAGCCGGCGCGGCGAAGCCTTCCGCATCGAAGGGCCCAAAGCAGCGGCCGAGCGCAGCCTGGTCTTGCTGGAGTCGCTTTACGAGCGCGCCCGCAAGGCCATCCCGGCGGAGCACCTGCAGCTCGCAATCGCCGAGGCGGCAGGCGAGCTGGGCGAGAAGCTGCGCGGCAAGCGCGTGCTGGAAGCCAAGCCGGCCGGCGACGCCGTCGTGCTGCGCACGCGGCGCGCCGATCTGGCGGGCCGCACGCCCAACCAGCACCAATACCTGCGCCACATCATGGCGCACGACATCAGCTTCGGCATCGGTCCGGCCGGCACCGGCAAGACCTTTCTGGCCGTGGCCTGCGCCGTCGATGCGCTGGAGCGCTCCTCGGTGCAGCGCATCATCCTGACGCGCCCGGCGGTGGAGGCGGGCGAGCGCCTGGGCTTTCTGCCCGGCGACCTGACGCAGAAGGTCGATCCCTACCTGCGCCCGCTGTACGACGCCCTCTACGACTTGATGGGGTTCGACCGCGTCACCAAGGCGTTTGAGAAGGGCCAGCTGGAGATCGCGCCGCTGGCCTTTATGCGCGGCCGCACGCTCAACCATGCCTTCGTGATACTGGACGAGGCACAGAACACCACGCCCGAACAGATGAAGATGTTCCTCACGCGCATCGGTTTCGGCAGCAAATGCGTGGTCACCGGTGATACCAGCCAGGTCGACCTGCCCAAGGGCATGCAAAGCGGGCTGATTGATGCCGAGCGCGTGCTTGCGCGCGTGCAGGGCATTGCAATGACGCGCTTTACCTCTGCCGATGTGGTGCGCCATCCGCTCGTTGCGCGCATCGTTGAAGCCTATGAGGCCGCGCAAGGAGGAGGGCAGCGATGACGAACCGGCCGGAGTTGAGCCTGTCGCTGCAGTTCGCCGATCCGCGTCATCGCGCGCTGCTGGCGCGCCACAAGGTGATGCGCTGGATACGCGCTGCGTTGGAACTGCCGGGCGAGATCGCGGTGCGCATCGTCGACGCCGAGGAAGGCCGCGCCCTCAACCATGAATACCGCGCCAAGGACTACGCCACCAATGTGCTGACCTTCGATTACAGCCATGAGCCGGTGGTGGGCGCCGACCTGGTGATCTGCGCCGAGGTGGTGGAGCGCGAGGCGCGCGAGCTGGGCATAGAACTGCTTGCCCACTACGCCCATATGCTGGTGCACGGCACCCTGCATGCGCAGGGTTACGACCATGAAGAGGACGACGAGGCCGAGGCCATGGAGGCGCGCGAAACCGAGATCATGCTCGCACTCGGCTTTGCCGACCCCTACCAGAAGGGTTGAGCGTCAGCGCTGCGTGCCCAGGTAGCGCTTGCGCCAGAAGAAGGCGCCCAGGGCCAGGCCCAGCGCCGCCATCAACGCCACCGCGATCCAGAAGCCGGTGGCCCTGTGGATCAGCGGCAGGGTGTCGAAGTTCATGCCGAAGATGCCGGTGATTAGGTTCAGTGGCAGGAAGATCGCGGTCAGCACGGTGAGCGTACGCATGATGCTGTTGGTGCGGTGCCCCAGTGCCGAGAAGTGCATCTGCACCGCGCTCTCCGCTGAACTCTCCAGCCGCCGCACATGGCTGAGCACGCGTTCCACATGCTCCAGCACGTCGCGCGAGCGCACGCGCAAGAGCTCGCGTTCGCGCTCGGCCAACAGGCTGCCGTTAACAGGCCAGTCGGCCAGCGCGTCGATCCACTCCTGCACCGCGCTGCGTTGGTCCTCGCAGGTGTCCTCCAGCAGATGCAGGGCATCGCGCGAGGACAGCAGGCTGGGCCAGTCGTCAAAGTGGCCGTGCCGGTCCATCAGCGACCGCTGCAGCGCGCCGAGCTGGCGCGTCAGCAGGCGGCGCAGCTCCAGATAGCTGTCCACCATGTGGTTAACCATGCGCAGCATCAACTCGGCCGGGCTGGTGGGCAGGCGAGCGCTGCCGCGGAAGTCGCGCCCCTCCTGCAGCTTGCCCAGGCGTTCGGCGAAGAATTCACGCACCTGGCAATCGTCCGGATGCACGGTCAGCAGCACGCGGTCGAACACCGCGAAACCGACCGGGCTGGTGTCGATGGCCTGCAGCGCTGCCTCGCTGCCCGCCACCGCCGCGAGGCGCCGGAACACCATCAGGTCGTACCAGGAGGTGTAGTCGAAATGCGAGGGCAGTTGGTCGTTCAGCAGGTCGGAGACATGCAGGTCAAGCAGCTGCGCGCCGGTCCAGTGCTGCAGTTGCTGTTGCAGGCAGCCGACCTCGCGCTCGAACTCAGCGCGCGCCATGCCTATCCAGACAAATCCCTCGGCGGGCAGCTCGGCGGGCAGCTCGGCGAGCTCGGTGAAATGCTCGCCGCTGAGGTGGAAGCGCCGCAAGGCCTTCAGGCTCCGGCCTTCAGCAGGCGCGCGGCCTCAAGGGCGAAGTAGCTCAGGATGCCATCGGCGCCGGCGCGCTTGAAGGCGAGCAGCGCTTCCAACATCACCGCGTCGTGGTCCAGCCAGCCGTTTGCCGCCGCGGCCTTGATCATGGCGTACTCGCCGCTCACCTGGTAGGCGAAGGTGGGCACGCCGAATTCGTCCTTGACACGGCGCACGATGTCCAGATAGGGCATGCCGGGCTTCACCATCACCATGTCGGCACCCTCGGCCAGGTCCAGCGCCACCTCGCGCAGCGCCTCGTTGCTGTTGCCCGGGTCCATCTGGTAGGTCTTCTTGTCGGCTTTGCCCAGATTGCCCTTCGAGCCCACGGCGTCGCGGAAGGGGCCGTAGAAGGCGCTCGCGTACTTGGCGCTGTAGGCCATGATGCGCGTGTGGACGTGGCCCTGCGCTTCCAGCGCCTGGCGGATCGCGCCAACGCGGCCGTCCATCATGTCGCTGGGCGCCACGATGTCCACGCCAGCGGCGGCCTGCACCAGCGCCTGCCGGGTCAAGATCTCGACGGTGCGGTCGTTGATGATATAGCCCTGCTCGTCCAGCACGCCGTCCTGGCCGTGGCTGGTGAAGGGGTCCAGCGCCACATCGGTGAGGATGCCCAGGCCCGGTACCTTGTCCTTGAGGGCGCGCACCACGCGCGGCACCAATCCATCGGGGTTGGTGGCCTCCAGGCCTTCCGGATCCTTCAGCTTGGCATCGATCACCGGGAACAGCGCCAGCACCGGGATGCCCAGGCTGACACATTCCTCGGCCACGCCCAGCAGCTTGTCCAACGTCAAGCGCGACACGCCAGGCATCGAGGCCACCGGCTCGGCATGGTTCTCGCCCTCATGCACAAACACCGGCAGGATCAGGTCGCTGGCCGTCAAGGCGTGCTCGCGCACCAGGGCGCGCGTGTAGGCGTCGCGACGCAGGCGGCGCGGACGGCAGGCAGGATAAGGGGCAGGGAGTTGGCTAGACAGGCGGCGGGACAAGCGAGTCTCCAGACGGGGGGCAGCGGGCTGACCCCTCAAAAACGGGGGCTATGACGGGCAAGCGTGCAATCTGCGTCGATCTACGCGACTTCCCGTAGAGACGGATTTGCGACAGCTCTGTTAAACTTGCCAGCGAATGATAGCCGCAAGGCGTCGTTCCCTGCTTTTCCTCCCTGAGCAGGAGCCTTAGCGTGATGACAGCGATAAGGCTTTGCCGCCCCGGCTTCATAGCCGGGGCTTTTTTTCGCCCGCCAAAAGGCCCAAGTTGGCGGGCGAAGCTGCAGCCCATAATGGGCCCATGCTCTGGATTAAAGCCTTTCACATCGTCTTCGTCGCGTCCTGGTTTGCCGGCCTGTTCTATATGCCGCGCATATTTGTGAATCTGGCCATGGTGCCCGCCGACAGCCATGCCGAGCGCGAACGCCTGCTGCTGATGGGGCGCAAGCTCTACGGCTTCATGACCTTGCTGATGGTGCCGGCCCTGGTGCTCGGCCTGCTGTTATGGCTGTACTACGGCATCGGCCGGGGTGGCGGTGCCTATTGGCTGCATGCCAAGCTGACCCTGGTGCTTGCGGTGCTGGGCTATCACCTGTGGTGCCGGCGCATCCTGCGGCAATTCGAGCAGATGGCGAATCGCCGCAGCCACCGCTGGTTCCGCGTCTTCAACGAGATCACCGTGCTGCTGTTCATGGCCATGGTGATCCTGGTGGTTGTGAAGCCGTTCTGAGATGGGCAGACGCAGCTCGGCCAGCTGGCTGGCGCTGATCTACGCCCTGCTGGTCGTCTATGCCAGCCTCTACCCCTTCTGGCCCTGGCGCTGGTCGCCGAGCCTGCTGAACGGCCTGCCCTGGCCGCGCTACTGGAGCAGTTTCGACAACTGGGTCAATGTGATGGGCTACATGCCGCTGGGCCTGCTCGGCTTTGCGGCGGTGGTGCGCAGCGGCGGGCGGCATCGTGCGGGCCTCTTGCTAGCGGTGCTGGGCCTGTCGGCGCTGTCCTACCTGATGGAGAGTCTGCAGTTCTTGCTGCCTGGCCGTGCACCCTCGCGGGCCGACTGGCTGCTCAACAGCCTGGGCGGCACCATCGGCGGCCTGGGCGGATGGTTGTTGCACCGGCATGGCGGCCTGCAGCGCTGGCATGGCTGGCGCGAGCGTTGGTTCGTGCCGCACAGCGCCGGCGCGCTCGCCTTGTTGGCGCTGTGGCCGGTGGGCCTGCTGTTTCCCGCCCCGGTGCCCCTGGGCCTGGGGCAATGGCTGCCGCGCCTGCGCGAATTGAGCGAGAGCGCGCTCGATGGCACGCCCTGGGCCATCACGGCGGAGCAAGCCGCGCAGCCGCTGCCCCTGCCGCCGGGGCTCGAAGCGATCGCGATTGCCCTGGGCCTGCTGGGCCCCTGCCTGCTGGCGCTCTCGGTGGCGCGGCCAGGCAAACGCCGCGTCCTGCTGATCCTGGGGGCGCTGGCGCTGGGGGTGCTGGTGACGGCCTGGTCCACCGCGTTGAACTTCGGCCCGCAGCATGCCTGGGCCTGGCTGACGGCGCCCACCGTGCCAGGCCTTGCCACCGGCGTGCTGCTGAGTCTGCTGGCCTGCCTGGCGCCGCGCCGCGCCAATGCGGCCTTCGCCCTGGTGGTGCTGACGGCGCTGATCGCCCTCATCAGCGAGGCGCCCTCCGACCCCTATCTGCTGCAAAGCCTGCAGACCTGGGAGCAGGGCCGCTTCATCAACCTCTACGGCCTGGCGCAATGGATAGGCTGGGTCTGGCCCTTCGCGGCGCTGGCCTGGCTGTTGTGGTGCGTGGTGCAGCGCGAGGCCTGAAGCGCCGGTCTGCCTACAATCCGGGCGATGAGCTATTTCCAGCGTCACATCTTTTTCTGCCTCAACCAGCGCGACAACGGCGAAAACGCCTGCGCCCAGCATGGTGCACAGGCCGGTTTCGACCATTGCAAGGCACGCGTCAAGGCGGCCGGGCTGGCGGGCCCCGGCGGGGTGCGCGTCAACAAGGCGGGCTGTATGGACCGCTGCGCGGGCGGCCCGGTGGCGGTGGTCTATCCCGAGGCGGTCTGGTACAGCTATGTGGACCAGAGCGACATCGACGAGATCGTCGACAGCCATCTGAAGGACGGCAAGGTGGTGGAGCGCCTGCTGCTGCCCGAGAACGTCGGACGCTGAGGCCGCCGTGAATCTGCACACTCAACGCCGGCAGATCGCCGGCCCCGCGGGCGAACTCGAGTGCGCCATCGACGCGCCGGCCGAGGGTCAGGTCTTGCGCGGCACGGCGGTGATCTGCCACCCCAACCCCACCCAGGGCGGCACGCTGGACAACAAGGTAGTGCAGACGCTGGCGCGCGCCTTTGTGCAGCTGGGCTATCTGGCGGTGCGCTTCAATTTCCGCGGCATCGGCCGCTCGCAGGGCGCCTGGGACGAGGGCCGCGGCGAGGTCGACGATGCGCTGGCGGTGATCGCCGCGCTGCGCGAACCCGGCTTGCCGCTGGCGCTGGCCGGTTTCTCCTTCGGCGGCTATGTGGCCTCGCAAGCGGCGCTGCGCCTGCCCGCCGACGCGCCCGCCGAGCGCCTGGCCCTGGTCGGCCCCGCGACCTCACGCTTCGACACTGCCGCCGTGCCCGCCGATACCCTGGTGATACACGGCGAGACGGACGATGTGGTGCCGCTGCAGGCGGTGCTCGACTGGGCGCGGCCGCAAAACCTGCCCGTCACCGTGGTGCCCGGCGTGGGGCATTTTTTCCACGGGCAGCTGCCGCTGCTCAAGAACATCGTGCTGCGCAGCTGGCATCCTGCCTGAGCGCCCCATCCATCCCTGCCGTCCCCGTCGTCCCGATACCGGATGAAATCCCTGATCGCCTTTGTGCTGGCCGCGGCCGGCAGCCTTGCTGTTCATGCCCAGGCGCCGCAGCCGCCCGAGATCGCGGCACGCAACTATGTGCTGGTGGACCTGAGCGCCAACCGTATGGTGCTGGCCGAGCGCGACGCCGACACGCCCAGTGACCCGGCCTCGCTGACCAAGCTGATGACGGCCTACATCGTCTTCAACGCGCTGAAGGAGAAGCGCCTCACGCTGGAACAGGGGCTGAGCATCTCCAAGCGCGCCTGGGACGAGCGCAAGGGCGACCCCTCGCTGATGTTCATCGACACCACGATGCGCCCCAAGGTCGATGAGCTGCTGCGCGGCATGATCATCCAGTCGGGCAATGACGCCTCGGTGGCGCTGGCCGAGGGCGTGGGCGGCACGGTGGAGCAGTTCGTCGCGATGATGAATCGTCAGGCCCAGGCCTGGGGTCTGAAGAACACCAGCTTCACCAATGTGACCGGCCTCGCGGAGCCCGGCCACAAGAGCAGTGCGCGTGATCTGGCGGTGATCGCCGGCCACATCATCAAGGACTTCCCCGAGTACTACCCCTATTACTCGCAGCGCGAGTACACCTTCAACAAGATCCGCCAGCACAACCGCAATCTGCTGCTGACGCGCGACCCCAGCGTCGACGGCATGAAGACCGGCTACACCGAGGCCGCCGGCTACTGCCTGGTCTCCAGCGCCCAGCGCGACTTCCCGAACGGCAAGCGTCGCCTGCTCAGTGTGGTGATGGGCACGGCCTCCAAGGAGGCGCGCGCCAACGAGAGCCAGAAGCTGCTGAACTGGGGCTATTCCGCCTTTGACGCGGTGCGCCTGTTCGACAAGGATCAGGCGATCGCCACCGCCAAGGTCTGGAAGGGTGCCGCGCCCGAGGCCAAGCTGGGCGCCGAAGGGCCGGTGTTCGTGGCGGTGCCGCGTGGCGAGGGCGGCAAGTTGCAGACCCAGGTCGAGCGCACCGACCCGCTGGTGGCGCCGCTGGCCAAGGGCCAGCGCGTCGGCACCCTGAAGGTCACGACCACCGCCGGCGTGGCGGTGGCCGAGCTGCCCCTGGTGGTGCAGGAAGCCGTGCCGCTGGCCGGTATCTTCGGCCGTGCCTGGGATGCGATCAGGCTCTGGATCAAGTAATGCCGCATTTGGCATGCGTGGCCGCGGGTGCCGGGCGTAAGCTAGGCGCATCGAAGAGGAGTGGTTCATGACTGCATTGCCCGACGTCCCCTGCTACCTGAACGGTGCATACACACCGCTGGCCGAGGCCAAGATCTCGGTGATGGATCGCGGCTTCATCTTTGGCGATGGTGCCTACGAGATGGTGCCGGTCTATGGCGGCCTGCTGTTCCGTTTCGACGAGCATCTGGCGCGCCTGGAGCGCAGCCTGGCCAAGCTGCGCATCGCCAATCCGCTCAGCCGCGAGCAGTGGCTGGCGCTCGGGCGCCGGCTGGTGGCCGAGGTGGACGTGCCCGATCAGTGGTGGTACATCCAGGTAACACGCGGCGTGGCGCCGCGCGACCATGTGATGCCCAAGGACATCGCGCCCACCGTGTTCTCGTACAGCAGCGCGCAAAAGCCGGTGCCGGCCGAGCAGCGCCACCATGGCGTGGCCTGCATATCGGCGCGCGATTTCCGCTGGGAACGCGGCGATATCAAGAGCATCTCGCTGCTGGGCAATGTGCTGGCGCGGCAGATTTCGGCCGACCAGGGCGCGCTGGAGACCATCATGTTTCGCGACGGCTTCCTTACCGAGGCCTCGGCCTCCAATGTCTGGATCGTCAAGGAAGGCGCCCTGCTGGGCCCGCCCAAGAGTGAGCATGTGCTGGAAGGCATTCGCATGGATTTGCTGCGCGAGCTGTGCGAGGAGGTGGGCATTGCCTACAACCTGCGCCCGATCTCCGAGGCCGAGGTATTCGCCGCCGACGAGATCCTGCTCAGCTCGGCCACCAAGGAAGTGCTGGCCGTCACCACGCTGGATCGCGAGCCGGTGGGGCATGGGGCCCTGCATGGCAAACCGGGGCCCGTGTACGGCCGCCTGTACGAGGCTTATCAGCGCGCCAAGCTGATGCAATCCATCTGAGGTCAATATGGATTTCAAGCGACCCATTCCCCCCGAGGAATCGCTGATCGAATACCCCTCGCGCTTTCCCATCAAAGTGATGGGCGCGCATGTGGAGGGTTTTGTCGAGGCCATCGTGATGGTGGCGCAGCAGTTCGACCCCGAGTTCGATGGCGCGACGGTGGAGCGGCGCCCCAGCTCGGGCGGCAAGTACCTGGGACTGACCATCACCGTCACGGCCACCAGCCGCGAGCAGCTCGATGAACTCTACCGAACCCTCACCACCCATCCGATGGTGAAGGTGGTGCTCTGAGCGAGGATCAAGCGTCCGTTGTGGGTGCCAATCTGGCATCCATTTCCCTGAGTTTGTAGGGGGCAGCTTCGTCGCCATTGCGCGCGGCGATGTCGTACCAGTAGCGCGCCAGGCGCAGGTCCTGCTCGACGCCCAGCCCGGTTTCGTACATTGAGGCGAGCAGGTATTGCGCGCCGACGTCGCCACCCTTGGCAGCCTCGCGATACCAATGCGCGGCGCCCGCCAGGTCCTTGGCAATGCCCCGGCCCAGGTAGAGGGCGGTGGCGATGGCGACCTGACCATCCACGCTGCCATGCTCGGCGGCGCGCGCATACCAGCTATTGGCCTGACGCAGATCCGGCTTGCCCAGCAGGCCCTGCTCGTGGAATTGGCCCAGGCTCAGTTCGGCGCGGATCAGTCCGGCGGCGGCGGCGCGTTCCAGCAGCCGGCGCGCCGCGCGCAAGCTGGGCGTCTGCAACTCTCCGCGAATGTGCATCATCGCCAGGTTGTAGTCGGCCAGCGGCACGGCGCGCCTGGAGAGTTCGCCGAAGCCGCGCGCCGCCGCTTTCAGATCGCCCTGCGCGTAGGCAGCAATGACTGCATCGATGTCGGGTGCGGCCCAGCTCAAACTGGCGGCGAGCAGCAGAGTGAGCAGGGCAGAAAGAGCGCGCATCAGGGGCATCCTTGGTGACTGGGTCAACGCTAACCCAAACTCGGTCGCCTGGCTGGCCCAGGGCCTTACAACGCACAAGCTAGGATGGCAGCATGATTGTGAAAAACATGGGCCGCGTGGACTATGTGGCCACCCTGGAGGCGATGCGCGCCTTCACCGAGACGCGCGGCCCCGACACGCCCGACGAGATCTGGCTGTGCGAATTCGACCCGGTCTACACCCAGGGACTGGCCGGCCAGGCCGCCCACCTGCTCAACCCCGGCCAGATTCCGGTGGTGCAGACCAACCGTGGTGGGCAGGTGACCTATCACGGCCCCGGCCAGGTGGTGGCCTACCCGCTCATCAATCTGCAGCGCCAGGGCTATTTCGTGCGCGAGTATGTGTTCCGGCTCGAGGCCGCCGTGATCCAGACCCTGGAGGGCTTCGGCATCACCGGTCATCGCGTCAGCGGCGCCCCCGGCATCTACGTGCGCCTGGACGATCCCGGCGCTCATGCCGCCCTCACCGGACCGGCCCGTCCGGACGATCCCTTCCGCGGCCTGGGCAAGGTGGCGGCGCTGGGCATCAAGGTCAGCCGGCAATGCACCTACCACGGCGTGGCGCTGAACGTGGCCATGGATCTGCAACCCTTTACCGGCATCAACCCATGTGGCTATGCCGGCCTGCGCACGGTGGACCTCGCTACACTTGGCGTTTTCACCGATTGGCCCACCGTGGCCCAGCGTTTTGGCGAGCGGCTTGCAGCCCAGTTGCCGCGCTGAAGGAACGAGTACAGCGTCATGGCGACCGAGAACATCACCCACGAAGCGAAGAGCGGCGAGGCCTATGACGCCAGCGCCAAGCAAAAGGCGCAGGCCAAGACGGCGCGCATCCCGATCAAGATCGTGCCGGCGGAAACGCTGAAGAAGCCCGACTGGATTCGCGTCAAGGCCGGTTCGCCGAGCACGCGCTTCTACGAGATCAAGCAGATCCTGCGCGAGCACAAGCTGCACACGGTCTGCGAGGAAGCCTCCTGCCCGAACATCGGTGAATGCTTCGGCCATGGCACGGCCACCTTCATGATCATGGGCGACAAGTGCACGCGCCGCTGCCCCTTCTGCGACGTTGGCCATGGCCGCCCGGACCCGCTGGATGCCAGCGAGCCCGAGAACCTGGCCAAGACGATTGCAGCGCTCAAGCTCAAGTACGTGGTGATCACCAGCGTGGACCGCGACGACCTGCGCGACGGCGGTGCGGGTCACTTTTCCGACTGCATCCGCCAGGTGCGCGCGCATAGCCCCAGCACGCAGATCGAGGTCCTGGTGCCCGATTTCCGCGGCCGCTTGGACCGCGCGCTGGAGATCCTCAAGGCCGCGCCGCCCGACGTCATGAACCACAACCTCGAGACCGCGCCGCGCCTATACAAGGAAGCGCGCCCGGGTTCGGACTACGCGTTCAGCCTGAACCTGCTCAAGCGCTTCAAGGAGGAGGTCCCCGGCGTGCCGACCAAGAGCGGCATCATGGTGGGCCTGGGCGAAACCGACGAGGAGATTCTGCAGGTGATGCGCGACATGCGTGCCCATAGCATCGACATGCTTACCATCGGCCAGTACCTGGCGCCCTCCGGGCACCACTTGCCGGTGCGCCGCTACGTGCACCCGGACACCTTCAAGATGTTCGAGACCGAGGCTTACAAGATGGGCTTCACCCATGCCGCCGTGGGCGCCATGGTGCGCAGCAGCTACCACGCCGACAAGCAGGCGCAGTCGGCGCTCAGCGGTAACGCACCCGCTGCCTGAAGTCGTCCAGCAGGCGCTGATAGCTGCCGTCGCGGCGCATCTGCGCCAGCCCGAGGCTGAAGCTTGTCATCAGCTTCTCCGCCTGCGGATGCTGTCTGGAAAAGGCGATCCAGAAGCCGTCCATGGACAGCAGGCCGACGCGCTTGACGCGGCCGCGGAACTCTGGGGCGGCGTCGATGCGTAGCCAGCCAGGTGTGCGGTTCAGCAGGATGTAATCCACCCGCTTGTTGACCAGCATGCGCAGCAGCGCAGCGTCCGAGGTGGCGCTGAACTTGTGGATGCGGCCGTCATGCATGAATTCGCTGGGATAGGTGTAGCCATTCGTGTAGGCCACTCGCTTGCCACGTAGGTCGGCCAGACGCATCTCGCGACCCTGTTCCTCGATCCGGCCAAAGATCGACAGCTCCTCTTCGAACATGGGTGTGGGGTGCCAGAGGTAGTCGGCGCGGTTGTCATCGGTGATGGTGGCGTTGAAGCAGCCTGCCACCTGTCCGCTCTTGGCGTAAAGCATGCAACGCGCAAAGGGCACGGTGATGATCTGCACCTGGATGCCCTGGGTGGACAGGGCGGCGCGAATCAGATCAACGCTGAAGCCTACCGGCGCCGTCTGCACATCGGCCCCGGGCTTCTCGGCGGCGCTATAGGGCGGCCAATCATCCTCGCCGGCAAGCACCAAGGTTTGGGCCTGTAGGTTCAGGGCCAGCACACAGCAGAAGGCCGCCACCATCCGGCGCAGGCATGCGATCCCGTTGACTGTATGTGCCATGCGACTCAGCCCGTGTACTGAGCCCATCGTGCCTGCTCAGGCTGATTCGTTCAATAGCTTTTCCACCAGGCCATGCAGGGTGGAAAAGTCGGGCTCACCCACATAGCGCTTGACGATCTCGCCGCGCTTGTTGATCAGCAGCGTGGTGGGCGTCAGCTGCACGCGGCCGAACTGCTTGGCAATCTCGCCGGTGTTGTCGATCGCCACGCCGAAGGGGAGCTTGCGACTCTCGGCAAAGTTGGCGACAAAGGCGGGCGGGTCGTAACTCATCGCCACTGCCAAGGTGTCAAAGCCGCGGCCCTTGAACTTCTCGTGCGTGGCGATGATTTGCGGCATTTCGTGCACGCAGGTGGTGCAGCTGGTGGCCCAGAAGTTCACCAGCATGACCTTGCCGGCCCAGGCGCTGGAGTCGACCTTGTTGCCGTCCAGCAGCACATAACTCAGCGCTGGCGCCTGCTCCTTCTTGGCCAGACTCTGGTAGCCCAGCCAGACAGCGCCGCCCAGGGCGGCCACCATCACCACGGAAGCAAGCATGCGAGAGGTTTTCATAGCGGCGCCAGTGTAGGCCAGTGCAGCTGGCGGCCGCCTTACAGGGACTTCGAGAGTTCGAACAGCAGGATGGAAGGCAGCGCGTCGGTAAGGTGCTTGCGCGCGATGCGGGCCATGCCGTCGCTGGTGGCGGTGGAGAGCTGAGTCACATGGTCCTCGTCCAGCACCTCGACGAAGCTGAACTCCGGCACCTCGCGCAGCACGTCGGCGCGTAGCAGCTCGAAGGCCGCACCGCGTTGGGCCGATTCGAACACGATGCCATGCGGCAGGCCTTCCAGGCAGAACTGGGTGGCTTCGTCCATATTGTTGACCACGTCGATGATCAGGCCCATATGCCGCACCGAGTCCTGGATCTGGGCGCGCAGCTCGCGCCGCGGCGTGACGATCAGCAGATGGCTGCCGGCCAGCGGTTTGGAATTGGTGGACGGCTGGTGCTCGGGCTCCTTCTCCAGCACCGGCGGCGCGGCCCCAGGCTCGTCGCTGATGGTGTGCGGGAACTCCAGCGTCAGCACGGTGATGCCGGCCTCGTCCTCGCGCAGCGGCAGCACGCCCATGGTCAGTGCGGTCTGCTCCACCAGGCGCCAGGCCAGCGAATTCAGGGCCGGCGGCAGCTCTTGCTTGCGCGGGTCGTCGATCAGGTCCAGCGAGCGATGCGCAAAGCGGCACATCAGGCGTGCCTTGGCGGGCCAGGGCGTCAGGTCCAGGCGCAGGTCGATCGACGAGTGCGTGCTGGCCAGCGCCCAGTCCAGCAGGGCATTCAGCAGCGAGAACAGCAGCGAGCCATCCGCCACGATCTCAACCGGCTTGAGCACCTGTCGGACCTGGATGCCGCGCGCCTGGGTCTCGCGGCTTCGGTGCGCCAGCACGCCGCGCAGCACCTGGGTCAGGTGCACGCGTTCGCGCGAGAGCCGCAGCCGGCCCGAGGCCAGGCGTGCCAGTTGCTGGCCCATCATGCCGGTTTCGCGCGCCAGGGCGACGTTGTCGCGCAGGGCGCGCAGGCTCTGCCGGTCGATCTGACCGGTCACGACCAGGTTGTGCACCCGCTCCAGCGCCGCGCTCAACGGCCCGGCGATCTCGGCGCCCAGCTGCTGCACGATCTCCGCCCATTGGGATTGGCTCGGCCCCTGCGCCACGTCATTGGCGGCGGCAGCGGGCGGAGCAAGCGGGGTAGCGGGCGGGGTGGGCATGGATTGTTTTTGTTGAGCGACCGCCCGCGATCGCGAGCGGCGGGGTCGGTCGCCATGGTCCGGGCGGGGCCTGGGTGCGTCCATCCCCCGTCTCGGGGGAAACTCCTCAGGGCAGGGGGCGTGGCCGCGCTTTCGTGAACTCCCTCACGCGCGCGCCAGCTTCAGCAGGATGGACAGCAGCGCGTCCGGCGCGGAGATCATCGCGTCGTGGCCGGTGGCGATTTCGTGCAGGTCCCAGCCGGGCTGCTCGCGCGCACGCTGGCGCGCGATGGCGATGGTGGCCAGCGCCGGCGCCGTGCAGTCGATGAAGCTGCGGGGCAGGGCGGCCAAGCGCTGGGCGTCGAAGTCCAGCGGGCTGTCGTACACGCCGCCTGGCTGCGGGGTCTGGCGGCGCGCCACCCAGTCCGCGTCCTCGGCCTGCAGGCCGAAGGCCGAGGGGGTTGCCGCCGGGATATGGCCATGGGCGGCAATCGCCGCGCGGCGCTCGGCCTGGGTGGCCTCGCTGTGGCGGCTGGACCAGCTTTCGCCCGGCAGCGGCACCACGGCATCCAGATAGACCAGGCGCCGGATGCATGCGGGCATGCGATCGGCCACGCCGGTGATCACCATGCCGGCGTAGCTGTGGCCCACCAGCAGCACCTGATCGAGCTCTTCGGCCTCGATCACCCGCGCCACGTCCTCGATATGGGTGTGCAGCGTGATCTCGCGGCTGAGTTGATGGGCGCGTTCGCCAACACCCGTCAGCGTGACCGGGAAGACGCGATGCCCGTCCGCCCAGAGCGGCGCCAGCACGCGGCGCCAGCACCAGGCACCGTGCCAGGCGCCATGCACCAGCACGATATTGCTCATGCGATCACCCCCTGTTCGCGCAGGGCCGCGATGTCGGCGGTCGCATAACCGAATTCGGCCAGCACCTCCTCGGTGTGCTGGCCCAGCAGCGGCGGGGCCAGCCGGTAGCTGACCGGCGTTGCCGAGAGCTTCATCGGGCTGGCCACCAGCGTCAGCCCGTCGCTGAGCGGGTGGGGCATGGGCACCGTCATCTCGCGGGCCTGGACCTGGGGATCGGCAAACACCTCACCGAGGTCGTTGATGGCACCGCAGGGCACCTTGGCGGCTTCCATGGCATCCAGCCAATGCTGCCGCGGCCGCGTCTTGAGCGCGGCGGCAATCATGGGCACCAGCAGCTCGCGGTGGCGCACCCGTTCGGCGTTGCGGGCGAAGCGCACGTCGGCGACCCATTCGGGGTGGCCGGCCAGCTCGGCAAACTTGGCGAACTGCTTGTCGTTACCCACCGCCACGATCACATGGCCATCGCTGGCCTCGAACACCTGGTAGGGCACGATGTTCTGGTGTGCGTTGCCCATGCGGCGCGGCGGCACGCCGGTGCACAGGTAGTTGGCGCCCAGGTTGGCCAGCATCGCGACCTGGGTGTCCAGCAGGGCCATGTCGATGATCTGACCCTGGCCCGTGGCATCGCGGTGGCGCAAGGCCGCCAACACTGCCACGGTGGCATACATGCCGGTGAACAGGTCGGCCACCGCCACGCCCACCTTCTGCGGGCCGCCGCCGGCCAAGTCGTCGCGTTCGCCGGTCACGCTCATCAGGCCGCCCAAGCCCTGCACCGCATAGTCGTAGCCGGCGCGGTCCCTGTAGGGGCCGGTCTGGCCGAAGCCAGTCACCGAGCAGATCACCAGGCCGGGAAACTCTTCCAACAGGCTCTGGGCGTCCAGACCGTAGCGGGCCAGATCGCCGACCTTGAAGTTTTCCACCAGCACGTCGGCCTTGCCGGCCATTTCGCGAATCAGGGCCTGACCACGCGGGCTGGCGATGTCGATCGCGATCGAGCGCTTGTTGCGGTTCGTGCCCAGGAAATAGGCGGCCTCGCTGCTGTCCTGCCCGTCACGGGTTTTCAGATAGGGTGGGCCCCAGGCGCGTGTGTCGTCGCCCGTGCCGGGGCGCTCGACCTTGAGGACGTCGGCACCCAGGTCGGCGAGCGTCTGGGTGCACCAAGGGCCGGCTAGCACACGTGAGAGATCGAGGACGCGTACGCCGGCCAGTGCGGTGTTGGATGCGGGTGTCTGCATGGGGGCATTTTGCGGTACGGCCGCTGCTGGCCTGCCCCGGGATAATGCGGTCATGTCATTCTTTACCCAGACGCCAGGCCCTTGCGCCCTGCTTGCATTGGCCGGCGCGCTGCTGGCCTGCTCCCCCGGACTCAACTGGCGCGAGGTGCGCCCCGAGCATGCCGGCCTGAGCCTGCTGTTCCCCTGCAAGCCCGAGGTGGAGAGCCGCCCCTTGCGCGCCGCATCGACCGGGCAGCCTGCGCTGGAGATGGGGCTGGCCGTCTGCATGGCAGAGGGTGCGCGCTTCTCGCTCGCATGGGCCGATGTGGACGAACCCGCGAAGTTGGCGCCGGCGCTGGCGCAGATGCGGGCCTCACTCGCGACCAAGCTGCATGCGCGGGCGGAGCCTGCGCAAGCGCTCGCACTGGCAGGCATGACGCCGAACGCCGAGGCAATGGCGCAGGCCTTGCGTGGCGGCCGGGCCGAGGGGCGGGACGTGCAGGCCGAGGTGGCAGTGTTCGCGCGCGGCCTGCGCGTGTACCAGCTGGTGCGCCTGGGGCCGCAGGCCGGCGGGCCGGCCTGGGAGAGCTTCCTGAACTCGGTGAACTTGCAGGAACGATAATCCTGCCATGCCCGGTCTGCTTGTGATTGCCCATGCCCCGCTGGCCTCCGCCCTCAAGGCGGTGGCCGAGCACACCTTCCCGAACTGCGCGCCGCAGCTGTTGGTGCTCGACGTCACGCCCGATATGACGGCCGAGATGGTGGAGTCGCGCGCGCGCGCGCTGCTGGCGGCGGGAGGCCATGCCGAAACCTTGGTGCTCACCGACGTGTTTGGCGCCACGCCTTGCAACGGCGCCCAACGCCTGCTCGACGCCAGCGGGCAGGTGAGTGTGCTCAGCGGGGTGAATGTGCCGATGTTGTGGCGTTCGCTGTGCTATGCGCACGAGCCTCTGAATGCCTTGCTGCAGCGTGCCGCCGACGGTGGCAGGCAGGGAATTGTGCAGGGCGAGTCAGCCCAAACCGTCTCCAACGTGTCCTCCTGACCTGTCCATGATCAAGTCCAATCTGACCATCAGCAACAAGCTGGGCCTGCATGCCCGTGCCTCGGCCAAGCTCACCAAGCTCGCCGGTTCCTTCCAGTGCGAGATCTTCATGAGCCGCAACGGCCGCCGCGTGAATGCCAAGAGCATCATGGGCGTGATGATGCTGGCCGCCGGCCTGGGTGCCCAGGTGGAGTTGGAGACCGAGGGTCCGGACGAGCAGGCGGCCCAGGACGCCATCACCGCGCTTGTTAACGACAAGTTCGGTGAGGGGCAGTAGGCTTAGGCCCCGTTGAGGAAGTGCCGGCGATAGCGTGCCGGCAGGTCGGCGATGCGCATCATCATGGGCAGGTCGGCGGTGTTGAAGTCGGGGTCCCAGGCCGGGCGGCCGAGGATGCGCGCGCCGCAGCGAAGATAACCCTTGATCAGCGGCGGGGCCTCGACGCTCATGTCGTGGCGCAACTCATCCACCGGTAAGGGCAGGCGCGGCCGCACCTGCCATTCGATGCCGGCCAGATGGGTTTTCTCCAACTGCTTCCAGAGACTGGCGGCGTAGTGGCCGCCGTCGCGCATGCTGACGCTGGCGCAACCGATCATGGTGTCCAGCCCGTTGCGCAGCATGAATTCGGCCAAGGCCCCCCACAGGGCCATGATGGCACCGCCGGAGCGGTGCTCGGGGTGCACGCAGGAGCGACCCAGTTCCACCATCTGTGGGCGCAGGCTGCGCAGTCGCGTGAGATCGAATTCGGTTTCGCTGTAGAGCCCGCCGGCGCGCAGCGCAGCGGCCGGGGTCAGTACGCGGTAGGTGCCAATCACCTCGTCGGGGCGGCCATGCTCGTCCAGGGTGCGTACCAGCAGGTGTTCGCAGAAGGGGTCGAAGCTGTCGATGTCGTGTCCCGCCGGCGCACCGTGCGGGACGCTCAGACGCGCGCCCATCTCCTCCGCGAAGACCCGGTATCTCAGACGCTGGGCTTGGCGAACTTCCTCTTCAGTGCGCGCCCAGGCCACGTCCAGGCGAGTGCGGGCCAGCGATTCCAGCGCGGAGCCCGCTGGAAGTGACCTCCGAGGCACCTGGGGCGCATGCAGTTCGGAGAAGGGCAATGTCGGCAAAGGGAGATCCCTCATGATCGGCCTTGTCGTTGTTGGACGAACGTGATGCTCGGCTGCGGCGGTGACGCGGGCGTGACCAAGCGGTGACGAAACCGTGACCGGCCCGCATGCTCACGCGCCCGGGTGTTCCTGGGGTTGGGGGCGCCGGCACGCTGCTACATTCAAGCCATGAGCTTTCAGGTCTTTGGCATTCCTGTTTCTCGCGGCGTCGCCATAGGGCGCGCCGTGCTGGTCGCATCCAGCCGCGTGGACGTGGCTCATTACTTCATCGAAGAGGCCGCGGTTGCCGCCGAAATCCAGCGCGCCCTGCGCGCGCGCGACGAGGTGGCGCGTGAACTGGAGACGCTCAAACTAGACCTGCCTGCGGACGCGCCGCACGAGCTGGCGGCCCTGCTGGACGTGCATCTGATGCTGTTGCACGACGATGCCTTGCTGGGCGCCACGAGGCAGTGGATCGTCGAGCGCCACTACAACGCCGAGTGGGCCTTGTCAGCCCAGCTAGAAGTGTTGGCGCGCCAGTTCGACGAGATGGAAGACGACTACTTGCGCGAGCGCAAGGCCGATCTGGAGCAGGTGGTCGAGCGCATTCTGTCCGCCCTGGCGGCAGAGCAGGGCGGCGCGCATGTGGGCGCGGCCGCGGTGGTCAACCGCGACTTCGCGGGCGAGGACCCCTTGCTGCTGGTGGCGGCCGACATCGCGCCGGCCGACATGATGCAGTTCAAGCGCAGCGTGTTCCATGGCTTCATCACCGACATTGGCGGCAAGACCTCGCACACCGCCATCGTGGCGCGCAGCATGGATATTCCCGCCGTGGTGGGCACGCGCGAAGCCTCACGCCTGATACGCCAGGACGACTGGGTGATCATCGACGGCGATGCCGGTGCAGTGATCGTGAACCCTTCGCCCATCGTGCTGGAGGAATACCGTTTCAGGCAGCGGCAGAGCGAGCTCGAACGGGCGCGTCTGGCGCGCTTGCGCCATACCCCGGCCGTGACGCTGGATGGCGAACGCGTCGAGCTGCATGCCAATATTGAGCTTCCGGCCGATGCGACCGCCGCCGTAGAGGCGGGGGCCACCGGCGTGGGGCTGTTTCGCAGCGAGTTCCTGTTCATGAACCGGGATGGTGAACTGCCCAGCGAGGAGGAGCAATTCACCGCTTACCGCGCCGCGGTCGAGGCGATGCGCGGCATGCCGGTGACGATACGGACAGTGGATGTGGGGGCTGACAAGCCGCTCGATCGCATGTCGGCCAGCGAACTCAGACACGAGCATGTGCTGAACCCCGCCATGGGCCTGCGCGCGATTCGTTGGAGCCTGGCAGAGCCCAGCATGTTCCGCCAACAGCTGCGCGCCATCTACCGGGCCAGCGCCTTTGGCAAGATACGCCTGCTGATCCCGATGGTCGCGCACCTGGGCGAGATGCGGCAGATCCACGAAGCCATCAAGCGTGTCCAGCAGCAGCTGACCGATGCCGGCCAGGCTTACACATCGGTAGAGTTGGGCGTGATGATCGAGATTCCGGCCGCCGCCATCATGCTGCCGCTGTTGCTGCGCTATGTGGACTTTGTTTCAATCGGCACCAATGACCTGATTCAATACACCTTGGCCATCGATCGCGCCGACGAAGCGGTGGCGCATTTGTACGATCCCTGGCATCCGGCCGTGGTGCATTTGATTGCGTCCTCAATCGCCCAGGCGCGCGCAGCAGGCAAGTCGGTGAGCGTTTGCGGCGAGATGGCGGGCGACCCGGCCTTTACCGATTTGCTGCTTGGTATGGGCCTGCGCAGCTTCTCCATGCATCCCTCGCAGATTCCGTCGGTCAAGCAGCGCGTCTTGCGCGCCGACGCTGGGCGCCTTGCCGCCGCGCTGCCTGGCGTGCTGGAGAGCGACGATCCACAGAAGGCGGCTGAGCTGGCTTTCCTGCCGCCTGGCTCGACGCGCAGCCACTGATTGAATGGGCCGGCGCAGCCGCCCCATTCAACTTCTTCGCA